>JANMMZ010000088.1:0-50213 GCA_031373665.1 Saprospiraceae bacterium
ATCGTCAACTCTACGCCTTCCCGTTCCGCTTCTTTGAGGATCATCATTTTATCCTCCCGGTTAAATTTTTTCTTTTCCATGTTGCAAAATTACAGTTTTGTTTTCGTAATTTTGTCTGGCTATTTAAGGGGGTGGTACAAATGCCACCAATCAACGAACCATTGAAATTTACCCGGTTAGAAACCATATTGGCATTGTTAATCATCAGTTCTCCATTAATTGGTAGCCCTACTTGGGTGAAATACCCATTTGGTTTTACACAATCAATATAACTTGACATTTCATACTCATAAGGCACTGTAGAAATCATGAAGTCCAGTTTACCTTTCCAAGGTTTTAAATCTTTACCCGAATTCACCACAATTACTTCTTTCGCACCGAAACCTTTGATGTCATTTACTTTTGAAGGAGAAGTAGTGAAAGCATATACTTCCGCACCTTTTGAAACAGCCAATTTAATTGCCATGTGTCCTAAGCCTCCAATGCCTACTACGCCAACTTTATCTCCTTTTTCAACTTTTACTTTCATCATTGGTGAATAAGTGGTAATGCCTGCGCAAAGCAAGGGTGCGGCAAATTGCAATTCTATGTTGTTGGGGATTTTGATGGCAAAGTGCTCTGTTACTACAATATTGGTAGAGTATCCGCCTTGTGTTATTCCTGTTGGTGATGATTTTTCGGGAGTGCCATAAGTGCCTACCATACCTGTGGTTTCGCAATGTTGTTCCTCGCCATTTTTACAACTCTCGCATTTCATGCAACTATTTACCATGCAACCCACCCCCGCATTGTCTCCAACCTTAAACTTGGTCACATTTTTTCCGACTGCCGACACTGTTCCTGCAATTTCGTGTCCCGGCACTTGTGGATATTGCTGTTTTCCCCAATGTCCTTTTATCGTATGAATGTCGGAGTGACAGATTCCGCTAAACTTAATGTCAATTAAAATATCGTTATCGCCAACTGGTCTGCGTTCGAAATTCCAGGAAACTAATTTTCCTTGTTCATCTTTTCCGGTATAACCTTTTGAATTTATGTTCTTACCCATATTGTGCATTTTATTTGTTTGTGAAAAAAGTTGTAGTGGGTTTGCAAGCAAAACACCTACACCTGCCATGGATGCTTGCTGAACAAATTTTCGTCTTGTTTGACTACTTGCATACTGCAATTGTTTTTGCATTTTGTTTGTTTGTTTATGCGTATAAATTATTTGTGCGTTGGTATGATGAATTTGTTTTTAGTTAAACCGTTATTGCTCCTTTTTGTCGCTGCTCTTTTCACTGTAAAACCAGAGATTGCCTTGGCCACAAACTTTCATGGCTGTCATGGGTCGGCAAGTTGCACCATCATCAGTTTTCAGATTTGTACAGAAAAGACAAATCATAATGTCTTCCACCAAACTTTTTAGTTTGTCAATGGCTTCTTTGTTGTTCAAATTATCCGTATTGCTCATTTTACTTTTTTAGTGATGAATGCATTTTTAAATGAATTTCCAAGATGCAAAGGTGCCGCTTGTTATTGCGTTGAGCCTTACATAATTTCACAAATGGATTGCATAATTCACACATGAATGTATAAAAAAGCAGCCCCGAAAACGGAGCTGCTCTTTGTTCTTTGTATTGTGTATTTTTTGGGGGGAAATGCTATCCCTTTTTTTCGGGTCGGCTAACTAATTTTTGATTTCAGGATTATTACTTTTTTAATCAATTCAATAGGCAAAGGCTTGTGAAGCATGAAATGCAAACTGTCTTTTGTCTTTTTCGCTCTGTATCTAGAAATTTCAACTTCTATTTCTGTCAAGCCATAAACGGGATAAAAACCAATGTGTTTTTCGTACGCCGCAAAGTAGAGATGATGCTTTCCTACTTTAAAGGCTGGTGTTTGATAATTTTTCCACTTTTAGTTTCTCCTTTGTCGTTATATAATGTATAAAAATAGATGCCGTTTTTTAAGTTGCTCTGTGTTTATTGTCGTAGTGTTCGAAAATGTCCTTTGCTGAATGATGAATTTTCTAAACTCTATCCCGCTTTGTTTGATCATTCGGAACATCACATTATCATTTTGCGCGCCTTAGCCCAAAAATGGAAAGGCATGACTTGGACAGAACTTATTGCTGCAACACAACTGCCCGACGGTGGTGGTTTTACCAATACGCTTGAAGAATTGGTCAGTTGTGGCTTTGTTTCGGATTATTATCCTTTCGGCAAAAAGAAAAAAGAGGTGCTTTACCGATTAACCGACGAGTATTCGCTGTTTTATCTTCATTTTATTGAGAATCAACGAACCCAAGAAGAAACAATTTCGCAACACCTTAGCCAAACCCAATTATATAAAAGTTGGTCGGGCTATGCTTTTGAAAGTTTGTGCTTAAAACACTTAGTCCAGTTGAACAAAGCCTTGGATTAATTGACCATGACTTGTCTATGAATGTGTTATTTGAGGCGTAATGCACATCAGTACTTAACGCCAAAAAGAGGCTGTCTCATAAGTCCAACAAAGGGCATTGCCTAAAAGAATAAAATTCGGATTAGCGTACTGTCGGGGTGACTCAAAGTCACCCCGACAGTAAAAACGCATAAGTTTTAAACTTTTATTTGGTGAATTTCCAAGCACTGGTACTTATGAGACAGCCTCGTTTGTATTTATTTTAAACCCGAACCCAAAATATTTTAATAAAGTTACCCACTACGGCACCACCCCACTAGTCACACCCACCGAGAATGCACTAAAATACCCCAATGCTCCACCTTTGATATTGGTCACCGGATTAGCAGGTGTGCCACTTTGGCCACTGATGACCTGACCGAGTGAAAAGAAGTAATCGTATGTCGGTTTGTCAATGTTGTGCATGGCTACATGGACAGTGTCGCCACTTCGGAGGTTTAACCCATCATTGAACACTGGAAATGGGAACTCTTGACCATTGAAGAAGTCATCGTTGGTTACATTAAAAAACGAGTTGTCCACGTTCCCATTGGCAGATTGGATCAACCGGTAAAAGTTGGACTCACCAGCAGCATCTTCAAATATGGGTTGCACGGTGTAACTTTGGGTACTATCAGTGCCACCGCCTGGCCCGCCGCCAAAAGCACTTTCTTCAATGATGATCCCTTGTAAATTGAGGGGATTGGGCATTTTGCTGGTAGCGGTATAGGTTCTGCCTTCGGCCACGATTTGCAGCGTGTAGGTACGGCCAGGCACGCCTACGACACTGTCAAGGGTGTAAATACCCGGATTGGTTTCAGTCAGTGTGGTATTGGTACCTGTATCATCGCTGAGGGTAACAACCGCCGATCTGAGGGCAGGAAACACGTTGGGATCACTAAAATTGACAGTTTTGGTGATTTTTACTTGGATTCCACCCACCTGATCGGTCACTTCGCCTTCTATAATAACCTGTGGATCGGCACTGTTGAGATCTACATCTATGATTTTGGTGCAAGACATGAATGCACTTAGGGCTAATATTAATAATGCTATTTTTTGCATGTGTGTTGAATTTGAATGGATTTTGATTTTCAAAATAGAGAAATGAGGGTGCTTAAAATTTAAAATTATACGTGACGCTCGGAATCCAACGGAACAGAGAGGTTTGCTCGGCCACCGTGCGGCTCGGATCATTAGGGTCGTCTATGAAGTTAATCAAATAAGCATTTTGACGGCCATACACATTGTATAAACTAAAGTTCCAAGAACCTTGGAAACGACCCTTGCGTTGGCTTTCGTAGGTGGCGCTCAGATCCATCCGATGATAAGCGGGCATCCGGTATCCGTTGCGCTCGGTGTAATACAGGACTGTATTGCCATTCACTTCGTATTTGCCGCTCGGAAACGTCACAGCATTGCCAGTGTAATAAACCCAAGTCCCAGCCAGCGACCATTTGGGCGTAAGTTGATAAATACCCACTATGGATACATCGTGGGTGCGGTCTTGTTTGGCATTGTACCAATCGCCATTGTTTACGCCTTCCAATTGGCGTTCGGTTCTGGATAATGTATAACTGATCCAACCTGTGAATGCGCCCGTTTTCTTTTTCAGGTTCAACTCCAATCCATACGCGCGGCCCTTTCCATACAGCAATTCACTCTCTAAGTCAGGCGCAGTATTGATGTCGGCCCCATTTTTATAATCCACCTGATTTTGCATGTCTTTATAGTAGGTTTCGGCACTAAGTTCGTACTTGTTTTCCGCAAAATTTCGGAAATAACCAAGGCTTACTTGATCTGCTATTTCAGGTTTGATATTGTAACTGTTTCCGATCCAAGAATCGGTTGGGCTGCCCGAAGTAGAGTTGCTCAGTAAGTGTAGGTTTTGAGTATTTCGGCTATATCCGGCTTTGATACTGCTGTTTTCATTTAAGGTCAGACTGGCCGATACCCGTGGCTCAAGATTCCAGTAAGTTTTGCCAAATTTGTTGTCTCCGATTTTGATCGTATTTTTTAGAATACCCTTATCGTATATGTTGAAAGTGCCGGCTCCCAATACGGAATAAGACGAGAGCCGCAATCCATAATCAACATTGAGCCGATCGGTAGCATTGAATGAATTATTGACATAGGCGGCATTTTCTAAAGCATAACGGGTCTCTTTATTTTGGTCAGTAATGTCGGGGTTATTGCTTTTAAATCGGCTTGGAGCCAAGGAGTGGTGAATGGCATTGAATCCAAAACGCCAAGAGTTTTTAGAATTAGGGAAATACTGGAACTCTTGCTTGAGGTTAATATCCTTTATTTCTGAATTAAGGTTGAATTCGGTGCCGCTTTGATTCACTCGAATATTATAGTTGTAGTCGCTATAAATGAGGGAAGTATTGGAGAATAGTTTTGGCCCTATTAGGCTATTCCACCGCAAAGTACCCGTTTTGTTGCCCCAATCAATGCCAATATCATTGCCTACACCCAGTACATCGCGTCCAAAATACCCGGATAAAAAGATACGGTTATTGGCATTGATGCGGTAGTTGGCCTTGCCATTGAGGTCATAAAAATACAGTTTATTATCCTTGAATTCATCGGTTAGTTTCAAGAAAACATCGGCATAAGTGCGGCGGCCAGTAATCAAAAACGAAGATTTTTCCTTTTGGATAGGGCCCTCTACGCTCAAACGGCTACTGATGACACCAATGCCACCTTTTACGCGGTAGTTTTTGTCGTTGCCTTCATTCATCTTTATGTCTAATACAGAAGCCAATCGGCCACCATATTGGGCGGGGCTATTGCCTTTTATTAACGTAACATCCTTGATAGCATCGCTGTTGAAAGTGCTAAAAAAGCCCAATAAATGCGAAGCATTATACACCGGCGCCTCATCGAGCAGGATCAAATTTTGGTCGGCTGCTCCGCCGCGCACATAGAATCCAGAATTGCCTTCACCAGCCGATTTTACGCCCGGTAGCAATTGGATGGTTTTCAGGATGTCTTTTTCACCAAAAATGACGGGTATTTTAGCGATTTCGGCTACATCTAGTTTTTCCACGCCCATTTGGGCTTGGGTTACTTTTTCGTTTTCTTTTCGAGCCGATACGACCACCTCTTGAAGGGTGGCATTGTCTTTTAGATTGATATCCAGTCTTTGATCCTTGGTGAGTACGATTTGCTGTTCAAAATCAAGGTAACCTACATAACTTGCCCTAAGGGTATAAGTGCCAGTTTTGAGGGTCAGGGAGTAAAACCCGTACTCATTGCAAGTCACCCCGACGCCTTGCAATTCGGGTATGCGGACGGTTGCGCCGATGAGTCCTTCGCCCGAATTGGCATCTTTGAGTGTTCCGCTAATCGTGAAATTTTGCCCTGTCACCCTTGAAGTAAATGTAGGTATTATAAACAGGGCAATCAGTAAATGAATGGTGTATTTTTTCATGTATTAATTTTATTTGCCACAAAAGTGTGGCTATTTGCTTAGGTACACCAAAAAACTATGACGAACGCACTTATTTTTATGACCAACGCGTTGGTCATTTCTTTTACTGGCATCCATATATTTCATACTACTTTTGCGCTATGAAATATATATTAGCCAATATATGGCTTCGCAACATTTGTTTATATACCGTATTAGTACTCATAAACTATCAGGCTTCGCCTGATAATGTTACAGGATATGATATTTTGGCGGTCTTGATGGCATTTTGCATGCTCTATTGCGCCAGTATGATTAATAATATCATCTTGATTCCTGATGTATTGCCTAAACATAAATGGAGGGGATACTTGTTTGCGTTGGCCACGCTTTTGGTTTTCATGACCGTTACAGATAGTTTGGTACAAACATTTCTCCCCAAACCGCCCGATGGATTTGAGTGGTCGTGGACAAGTAGTCTAGTGGCCAGTTCTATGTTTTTATTGGTGGGGTTTGGTATCAACTCCGCTTATCGCGAAATCATGCGCCGCCAATCATTGCTCGAACAAGAACTCCTCAGCAAACGCAACGAACTTCGGTTTCTTCAAAACCAAGTGAATCCTCATTTTTTATTCAACGCGCTCAATAACCTCTATTCGGCCAGTATCACTGAACCCGAAAAAGTATCGGAACGTATTTTGCAAATGGCGGAACTGCTGCGGTATCAACTGTCTAGTAGTAAACGGGAGAGTGTACCATTACGGGAAGAAGTGGATTTTTTGACCAATTACATAGATGTCGAAAAGCGACGATTGGGTCGTCAGGCATTGATAACCCTTGAAAAAACAGGAGACTTTAAGGGACAAGAGATTGCCCCATTATTGTTTTTGCCATTTCTTGAAAATGCCTTCAAATATAGTACCGGTGGTAGTACTCCTGCCATTATACAGATCAAGTTGGAGTCCACCCCTTCGAGTATCCACTTCTATGTGCAAAATACTTTGCCTGAAGGCAATATTACGCCTAAAAACTCGACTCGAATTGGTATAGAAAATGTACAAAAACGCTTGGAGTTGTTGTATCCGCAGCGGTATGAGTTGGCAATAATGTCAGTAAATGCAGCGTTTTCTGTGGACTTGACGGTGCGATATGAATTAAACCTAAAACTATGAAAGAAACTACGACAACCCAACCAGCAGATAAAATTCGTGAATTTTCGCTGCGCTGCCTTGTCGTGGATGACGAAGAACCCGCCCACGCCATCCTCAAAAACTATATAGGGCAGGTATCTGCTTTAGAATACATTGGTTCGGCACTCAATGCCATCGAAGCCACCAATATCTTGCACCGTGAAAAGATTGACCTGATGTTTTTAGACATCAATATGCCGCGTATGACGGGATTAGAGTTGCTCGAATCTATGAGTCGTCCGCCCAAAGTGATACTGACCACGGCTTATTCGGAGTTTGCCCTCCAAAGTTACGACCTTGGTGTATTGGATTACTTGATGAAACCCATTTCGTTTCCTCGGTTTATGAAATCCATCAATAAACTATTGGATCTAGCCCTCGAAACCTACAATACGGTAGAAGAACCTAAACCGCTTGTGGCTGATTCATTTTGGATCAAAACCGATTCCGGTTTGCACCGCATTGTATTTCAAGACATTATGTATTTGCAAAGTTTTGGAAATTATGTTCGCGTGGCCCTTCAAAATGGCACCACCCACCTCACTGCCCATACGACCAAAGAACTGGAAGCGCAACTACCTGTCCAATCCTTTGCTAGAATCCACAAATCCTATATCATTAATATTAAGTCCCTCACCCGGGTGGACGGAGGCCGCGTTTACTTGGGTAAAACGGAATTGCCGATTGGGGCTATGTATCGGAAGGAGTTTTTGGCTCGGGTTTCTTAGGAGATTCAAATTTTAACCCTTCATTTGATCTTTATACGTCCGTCCAACAGGAATTTGAAAGCCGTCAAATTCAATTTTATTGCGACTACAGTACGCTAATTTGTCACGAGCGACAATAAAGGATTTGTGAACACGCACAAACCCCAATGGCATTAATAATTTTTCTAATGCGTGCATGGTTTCACGGACGACAAACCGCTTTTGTGCAGTATGAATAATCGCATAATCTTTAAGTCCTTGAATGTGCGTAATGCTTGTTTTTTCAAGATTGAGTTGCTTATTGCCCGATTGAATAACAACGTTTTGGGTTGGTTCAATCGTAGCCTTTTCAATACTCGATTTCAAGTTCTGTAATTCCAAAAATTCTACGGCACGGTCCATGGCACGTTGAAATCGCTCAAAACGAATGGGTTTTATGAGGTAATCCATGACACCTAATTCAAAACCTTCCAAAGCGTAGTCCAAGTAAGCGGTTGTGAAAATCGTAATAGGGCGTTTTGCCAAATTAGTTAAAAACTGAATACCTGTTTCTTCGGGCATTTGAATATCTAGCAGCAAAATATCAATGTTTTCAATGTCTAAAAAAACACGGGCTTCTGGGGCGTTATATGCATGAAAAACAGTTTTAATTTGACCTATTTGTTGGCAATAGGTGTCCATTATGCGATGGGCAATGGGTTCATCATCAATAATAAGGCAATGATAGGGCATACTCTATATCAAGTTAAGCGATAAATGAACACTAAAATGTGTATTCGTTTCTGTTACTTCGAGCGTATTGTTGTTTGGATAAAATAGTTCTAAACGCTTTCTCACATTCTGAATACCAATGCCAAATGAAGGTATAGTTTCCGCAACGTTGACAATGTTTGGTTTATTATTGACCATTTTAAACTCTAAACGGTTGTCGTGTATCAGTAAGGTAGCATTTAAGAAAGCCTTGTCTATACTGCGATGAACACCGTGTTTAAACCCATTTTCAATCAATGGCAGTAACAAAAGTGGCGTAATAGTTTGGCTAGTAATGTTGCCTTCTATCGTGAACACGACTTGGTTTTTGGTACTCTCTGGCAATCTAATCCGCTCAATTTCGATATAGTTTTTAAGGTTTTCAAGGTCATTTTTTAATAAGACTTTATCGGCATTGCCGTCTGACAGCATATATTTCATCATGTCAGATAATTTCAATGCCATTTCAGCGGCGTGTTCTGACTTTTCTATGATTAAACCATATAAATTGTTGAGGGTATTAAATAGAAAGTGGGGATTGACTTGTGCTTTCAAATAATTCAATTCAGCTGTTGTTTTATCAACTTGCATTTTATTTAGAACCTCTCGCTGATTGAAAAAATCATCAATGAATTTCAACAAAACCGAAATCACCAGATAGCGGCAAACAGTTAAAAAATCAAGTATAAACTTTCGAGTTCCAGTCAAATTTATACTGATATTCACTTCTTTTTCTTCTACAATAATGGCTTGCGGTGCTTCCTTTTCCTGCAAAGGGATCCCGTGCTCGTGGATCGGTGACGCAGCAAAAAAACGCTGGTGAAAGGCTTCCCATGAATTGAATTCGAGAATATTAATGGCTAATGTACCAACAATTAGTATGATTAGAATCCACGTATAATACGCAAAATAGCGTCTTTTATCTAAATATGAAGGCATTAAAACCTTTAAATTCAAATAAACAATGGCTATCAGTAACCCATTTTTCAAGACAAAACTTATGAAAAACAGCGAAGCGTTGAAATGCAGTAACAACGCAGAATCCACAAAGTAAGACAGCAGAATAATTATCCAAAACAGATAATGGTAGAAATAACGTGAGGTACTCAAGCCTTTAAATCCCATAGTTTCCTATATTTTGCTGCAAAATACGACTTTTAAAAAGTATGCACTGTTGTAGTTTGTCGCTAATCCACACCATTGGTCGCAAACAAGATACAAGTGTGAATCTAACAGGTAAAACTTGCTGTCTATTAAGTCAATTCTTATCGGGAATGACCCTCTTTCCTTTTATATGCTGCCATATTGTGGCTCATATAAATTCACTATAAAATATTTTAGACACATGAAGTATTTTTTCATATTACTCTTTGGATTCTTATCAACGCCGCTTTTACAAGCACAAATCTTCACAAAAGTAGTGGATGCTACCAATCCAGTGACAAATTTCCCCAATACTGCAGGTCAATACAAAGGCTTGGCTTGGATTGATTTTGACCACGATGGCCTCACTGATTTGTTTGTCAGCCAATATTTCAGGTTCAAGAACCTTGGAGGAGGTCAGTTCCTGCGTTTGGCCGACCTTCCCAATCAGCAATTGGCTCAATCGGCTGGGACTAGTTGGGGCGACATTAATAATGATGGGCACTTAGATTGTATCACCACTGGACTTGTTTCTACTTTAATGATGAATAATGGTGACGAAACTTTTCTAAACGCCTCCAATACGCTCAGTGATTTCGCTGATTATACTGCATGGGATTGTGCCTTGGCTGATGTAAACAATGACGGACTATTGGATTTGACTTATGTACACGCTTGTTGTGTGTTTCACCCAGCCCCCCAGCAGCGCAATCGCTTCTATTTGCAAGAACCCGGAGGCACTTTTGCCCGACAAACGGGGCATGCCTTTACGGATTCGTTGGGCGCATTCACAATGCCCAATTGGGCTGACTATGACTTGGATGGAGACTTGGACTTGTTCATTGGCTCTGGCCCTGCGTATAGCCCTCCAGGGGCTTTGCCTGATTACAACTATAAGAACATGCTCAAAGAAACGGGCAGTTTTAGTTTGCAACGTTTGAATTCTTTTCCATTTATGGTGCCACAAGACGGGCAAGTGTATAATTTTATTGACTATGACAATGATGGCGATTTGGATATTTGTCTGACCAATTATTCACAAGCCATTTCGCGATTTTATAGAAATGATCAAGGCGTATATGTTAGCCTCAACACCCCGTTCACTGTTGCTGCCACGCGTTTGGCCAACTGTTGGGGTGATTTTGACAATGATGGCGACTTAGATATGATTTCTACAAGGGATAATGCTGGAGCAATACAGATATTTAAAAATAATGGGAATGGATCTTTTGCATTTGGCAAACTAGCAGGTATCGTAGCCGTCAGTGCCAGTGGGGTGGCTATTTCGGATTATGACAATGACGGAGATCTTGATTTTTTTGCCAATGGTGCCGCCACCAGTTATGGTTTATTTAGGAATGATACCTTGGCCACCAATAGAAATTGGGTTCAGTTGACCTTAGAGGGAACAGTTACCAACCGCTCTGCCCTAGGTGCCAAGGTGCGGATAAAAGCCCTTATAAATGGGCTGTCCGTGTGGCAAATGAGAGAAGTGAGCGCACACAACTCGTTTCAAAGCCAAAATGATTTGCGCCAACATATTGGTTTGGCTCAGGCAACTACCATGGATTCTGTTGAGGTGAAGTGGCCGTCAGGCTTGGTTCAGTATTTTACAAATATTGCCGCCAATCGCTTTTACAAACTGAAGGAAGGCAATACCTTAGAGGATGTCAGTGCGACCCACTCGCCAACCGAAAATATAACGGTGCAAATAAGCCCTAATCCATCTGACGCTAACTACGGATTAAAGGCTCCAAGTTCGATAGAAAAAATAGAAGTATTAGATATCACAGGGCGATCTGTGGCTGCTACCAGTACCATAGATGGTCAAACCGCTGCGCTTATGCTTCCAGCAGGGCAGGCACCAGGCCATTATGTTGTCAGGGTATTTTTGAAAGATGGAAAACTCGCCGTAGCCACGCTGGTGAAGATATAAATATAGTATGAGGTTGACTGATCCCGCACGGGTGCGCCTTTGGGCGTGCTCGTGTGTATTTTGAAGTGTTAGATGTAAGAATCAGTCGTTTGTCGCTAATTACAACCGTTGGTCGCAAACAACTGACAAGGATGAATCTACTTGATAAAACATGTTGTCTATAATTATCAGTATTGCCTTTTATGGTCATTTTAAATAAACAATTAAAATAATTTTATAATGAAAAATATTTGCTTAATTCTCCTTTGCATTGCCTGCTTCGCCCCTTCCTGCAAGGCTCAATTGACTGCTGATCAATGGCGTGAAGATTTACAGTTTTTGAAAACAACTGTTCATCAAAAGTATCCAAACTTGTTTCACAACGTCACGGCAAAACAGTTTGATGAAGCAGTGGCTACGCTGGATAAACGGATTCCAGACCTTCAAGGCTATGAAATTGCCGTTGAAATATCGAAAATCGTAGCAATGTTTCACATTGGACATACCAATTTGTGGCTTTTTCCTCATAGAGGACAACACGATAACGGTGGTTCTGCGAGTTTTGACTTCAAAGTTGTGCCTGTCAAATTTTATGCTTTTGCTGATGGGTTTTATATCCAAGCAGCAGATAAAAAATATGAAAAGGCTGTTGGCGGCAAGGTCGTGAAAATTGGGAATTTGGAAACCCAAAAAGCCTTAGAGGCCATTCGCCCCTATGTAGCCCACGAAAATGAGCAAGGGTTTATCAGCAATGTACCGTTTTATTTGACTATTTTAGAAGTATTGAAAACGGCTAAAATTATTGATCAACTTGATTATTTGACCGTAGTTATTGAAAAAAATGGCAAAGAAGAAACCATTCGTTTTGAAAGATCAGCCCTAACTATGGATAGGTTTAGCACGACAGGTTTGACGATCCCCGATGGCTGGGTGGATGCAAATACCAGCGCGGAAAAACCGCTTTGGATGCGTACTGGAAATGAATATCGCACCATGGATTATTTGAAAGATTCCAAAACGCTATATGTACGCCACAGTGTCACGCTCCATGATCGTGAAAAAACGATTGCTGCATTTTTCAAAGAAATGCTTGATTTTATTGACAAAAACGATGTTGAAAAACTTATTTTGGACGTACGGATGAATGGCGGTGGCAATAATTACCTCAATAAACCCATCATCACCAGCATTATTCAGGCTCGTAAAATCAATCAAAAAGGCAAATTTTATTGCATCATCGGGCGCAGGACTTTCTCCGCTTGCCAAAACCTGGTGAATGAATTAGAGAAATACACCGAAGTCACTTTTGTAGGCGAACCGACGGCTGAAAACGTCAATTTTTATGGTGATACCAAACAGGAAGTTCTGCCCAATAGCAAATTTGCGGCTTCCTTGAGTTGGATGTGGTGGCAAAATTTGGATGCCCGCGACAAACGAAAATGGACTGCCCCGCATATCGCCGCCGACATGAGTTTTGCGGATTACGTTGCGGGTAAAGACCCTTCAATAGACGCGATTCTAAATGCTCAACAAACGGTTTCGCTCAAAGAAAAACTCACGGAATTGGCAGCGCAAAATAAAGCGAAAGAAGCCTTGCAATTTGCCAAAGACTTTATCAGGAATCCGCAAAATCGCTATTACGAAGACCGTTTTGAAGTGGATATCAATGAGGCAGGTTACGCGCTTATCAACCAAAACAAGATTCAAGAAGCCTATATTTTGTTTGATACAAATGTGCAATTGTATCCAGAATCTGCCAATGCTTACGACAGCAAAGCGGAAAGCCTTTGGAAACTGGGTAAAAAAGCGGATGCTATTAAAACGTATGAAATGGCCGTGAGTAAAGATCCCAATGGTCAAATTGGGGATAATGCGAAGCGACAAATTGAGAAGATTAAGGGGGAATGAATCCGGAAGTGATAAAGCAGGCTCTTCTGATTTGCACCTATTTTAAAATTATACTTAAATATTTCAAAATCAAACAATTATGAAAAAACAAATCGTTATCGGCCTATCATTTTTGGTATTAATAACCCTTGCTTGCAAAAAAAATGACGGCCCAACACCACCTGTCGTAACACCACCGGAATGGATAAAACAAACAAGCGGCACTACTGATGTATTATTGGGTATTTCTTCTCCCACAGCCACTACTGGTTATATCTGTGGTATTAATGGAAAAGTGTTGAAAACCACCAATGGTGGTACAACTTGGTCTCCATTAACCACAGGTATCACAAAATTCATTAGAGATATTAGTTTCTCTTCTGAAAACATCGGGACTGCCGTAGGCGAAAGCGGCTTGATTATCCGCACTTTGGATGGCAGTACTTGGGCGTCTCAAACCAGTGGCACGACTAAGCATTTGGTGCATACCCATTTCATCAATGAAGACAACGGAATGGTATCCGGTCAAGGTGGCGTATTGCTGAAAACAGTAAATGGTGGTGCCAATTGGACGAAAATGACCAGCGGAACAATTGTAGAGTTGGCAGGTCTTTTTATGCTCAATGTCAACACTGCTTTTGCCGTTGGTTTTAGCGGAAAAATACTAAAAACAACCGATGGTGGCACCACTTGGACTGCCCAAACAAGCGGTGTAACCAACGATTTGCGCAGTGTTTATTTTACAGATGCTAATACTGGTTGGGTTGTAGGCATTGGTGGTACGGTCTTGAAAACTACGGATGGTGGTATCAGTTGGCAAAAAATAACGGGTGTTGCGTCCTCTGATTTATACAGCATCTCTTTTGCTGATGCCAATAATGGGATCATGGCAGGTACTGGCAAAATATATATCACCACCAATGGCGGCGCGACTTGGGTAGATGAATCGCCCACGTTTTCTGGGGATATATATGCCACAACGAGTAATGGCGTTGCCATCAGGTGGGCAGTTGGGCAGGGTGGGTTGATTTTTAAAAGGAGTTGAGAGAAAAAGCATCCCCTCCGTATTTTCAGTATTTGTAAACAATTTTATTCAAATTCAAAATTAAAAGTCATGAATAAATCTTTTACTCTTTTTCTTTTACTCTCTTCAATGGTCTTATGGCTGGGCAACGAAACCGGTGCATTTCCCGAAAATACGGGCGCACCTGGCGACCTCACATGCGGACGTGCACCGTGCCACAATATTCCAAATAATATCGGAACTTCCATTGTTTCTATCACTGTTGATAGCCTTGGTACCCAGTATTTTGCGGATTCTACGCACAAAATCAAGGTGCAAATTACCGACCCATTGACCATGAAAAACGGGTTTGAAATTCTGGCATTAGATGAAATGAATCAAAATGTTGGACAATGGATTTTGACCGTCCCCAATAAAACCCAAATCAAATCTGGTATTAGTTTTCCACAACGCAAATATGTAACACACAAAGCATCTGGCAATATGCAATCGGAATGGCAAATCTCTTGGAAAGCCCCCTCTGTATCGGCAGGCAAAGTGACGTTTTATGCGGCTATTTTGTCATCAAACAATGATGATACGAATCAAAATGATAAAGTTTACACTACTAAAAAAGAAGTGATTTTTAGTGCCCAAAGTGCAACAAATGATTTTGCTAACAGAATTTCTTTTCAAGTTTATCCAAACCCCATTTCAGAAAGCGTTAATTTGTTCTTAGCAACAGCACAAAACCTCGCCTTGAAAATCCAAATAGTAGATATTTCGGGGCATATTGTTTTCAATGAAAATTGGCAAATACAAAGCGGTCAAAATGCTAAAATGCTTGATTTGAAAGCATTACCCAAAGGAGTTTTTACGATTCAATTAATTGAAAATCAAAACATTGTATCTAAAAAAATTATTAAAAATTAGTAATTTTGTATTAAAATAAAAGTATGAGCATCTCAGTATTGTTTTTTTATGGGTTTGTTTTCTTAGGCATTGTCTATTCAAGTGTATTTTCGGTAGCCGTTATCCGAAACCTAAAAAAGAAAAATGAATTGGAAAAGTCCCCCCTCAATATTTTGCCTTTTTTAACAATTAAAAATTAATAATTTATGAAAAATAAAATTACAATTTTAAGCCTAATAGATAAGATGAAATTACAATTAATTGCTCCGATTTTACTTATGGGTTTTGTAGCCTGTAAGCAAAATAGCAATCAATCTGCACATATTAAACCTGGAATTTCAGATTCATTACTCACTAAAATTGATACTTATATCAACTCTTATGTTGATGATGGCTTTTCTGGTGTGGCATTAATAGCCGATAGTAACGGAATCGTTTTTCATAAAGCATATAATGGAAAAGGCGACCATGTGGATACCAGCACGGCTTTTTATATTGCTTCAACCCGTAAAAGTTTTATAGCTGAGGCCATTATGCATTTGCAGGAAAGGGGTAAGATTTCTGTCAATGACTCATTAGGCAAGTTTTTTAAGCATGTTCCTCTTGATAAAAAAGGAATCACTATTCATCACCTTCTAACACATACAAGTGGGTTAGGTGAATGTGAATGTGCAGACGGAGAAACAGATAAAGAAAAACTTGTCCAATCGGTGCTTGCCGCACAGATGGAAAATGCTATTGGAAAGCAATGGCTTTACCGTAATGATAATTATCTTTTACTGCAAATTATGGTTGCACAATTATCTGGCATGTCATTTAAAGACTATATTAAAGAAAATATTTTAGCACCAGCAGGCATGGTACACACGGGTTTCAGCACTTATGAGAGCGAGGTACTCGTGAAAATTGCACCAATGAACGATTCTTTAAAATCAATGCCTTCATACCCAAAAAGATACAAAAACGGGACTCCAATACGAGGTGTAATCATAGATTTGTTTAGCACCAGCACCGATTTATATAAATGGACGGTTGCCTTGCGGGAAAGGAAACTTTTATCTGAATCAAGCCTTGCCGCTTCTTTTAAGCCATATAAGGAAGCTGTTATCCGTAATGAGCGTGATACCGCTATTTATTATGGTTATGGCTGGATACCCACGTTGGCAAAAGGAAAACGCATTAATGTGTTTGCTGCGGGTAGGGAAGATTGGTTGATGAATAATAGGATTTATATGCTAGATAATGGAATTACAATCATCGTATGGTCAATGGATAAAAAAGGACCAGATAGTGATGCTATGGCTACGGTGATTACGAAAGAGTTGGTAACGATGCTTGAAAAATTATAAAAATGAAAAAAATAAAAAAAGTAACCTTTGCCGTATTATTATTTGTTGTTGTTTTCTCTTCAACGGTACAATCGCAAAACATTAATCCGCCACTAAGTGATTTAGATACACTGTATCAAACCCTTATCCAAAAGCATCCAAAATTAGTTGGCGGTAAAGCCAGGGAACAATTTGATTCACTGTATAAAAAAGTCAGGGCAAAATACCCTTCTTATACCCGTAATCAAAGAATATTTAAAATGACCGAACTTGTTGCCAGTCTGCATGATGGACATAGTATGATGGGGATAACTTTCGACACAGCCTATCATTTTCATCAACTGCCGGTAAATCTTTATGTTTTCCAAGACGGTATATTTATCAGACGAGCTGCTGAACCTTATGGTAAATATGCAGGAATGAAAGTTTTGAAAATAGGTACTTTCACCATTGATACTGTTGTAAAAAAACTACAGTCTTTGATACATGGCGAAAATGCAAGCGCCGTAAATGATATTATGGACGACAGGCTAATTATTCCAGAACTAATGCAATATATTGGTGCCATACCATCACCTGATGTTGTTCCTTATTTGCTGGAAGATTCGCAGAAAAAACAGCATACCGTTTTACTAAAACCAATTTCATCAACCGATAATCTTACTTGGGTTTCTGCCATAAATACTACAAATCCAATGCCATTGTATCAGCAAAATAGAGATAAAAATTATTGGTACACCTACATAGATTCACTTCAGTTATTCTATTTTCATTTTAGTGAAGTACATGATATGGAGGATATTTCATTTGAAAAATTTGTTGAAAAAATGTTTCAAAAAATTGATGCTCTGCCAATTCGTAAAATGGTTATTGACATCAGAAGGAATAATGGTGGCGATAATACACTGAATAAACCGTTAATCCATGCTTTAATCCGTAGTGATAAAGTCAATCAGAAAGGAAAACTGTTTGTAATAATTGGACGAAATACATTTTCTGCGGCAGTGAATCTCGCTTCAGACTTGGAAAATCATACGAAGGCTATTTTCGTAGGTGAGCCAACTGCGGCTGGACCTAATCATTTTGGGGAGACCAATGTTTTTCATTTGCCGATCTCTAAACTTATGGTTCTTCACTCCTCTCTTTTTTGGCAATTCGCATCACCAAAGGATATGAGAACATCTATCGCCCCCAATATCCCCGTTAGGTTGACTTCTGATGATTATAAAAACAATTTAGACCCTTGTTTAATGGTCATTAAAAAACAGTAAAAGCACCCCCTCAGTATTTCATCCTTTTTTAAACGATTAAAAATTTAAATAAATGACACACCAAAATACATTTTCAAGAAGAGTGGCAGTAAAAAGTTCCATTTTGGGACTTTTAGCCTTGCCTTTGCCGAATATCCTTTATGCAAAAAGCATAATACCAGTTGGAGATACAGAACTCTTTGCAATACCAGAACCCAAACGCTATCCCGCCATTACCGAAGAAATTGCAAACGAAGTGGTCGGGGTGTCGCATTTTAATTTGGACAGGTTAAAGGAGTTGGTCAATAAAAGGCCCGAACTGGCGCATGCCACTTGGGATTGGGGCTTTGGCGACTGGGAAACGGCCATTGGCGCAGCTTCGCACGTAGGTCGAAAAGATATGGTTGAGTATTTGCTTTCAAAAGGTGCAAGACCCGATATTTTCACTTTTGCGATGCTGGGAGCGTATGAAACAGTTAAATCTATGATTGAGTTGATGCCAGGCTTACAACGAACTTTGGGGCCACATGGCATTAGTTTATTGCAGCACGCCAAAAATGGAGATACTAAATCAAAAAATTCAATCCAATTAATTGATTATTTAACCGCTTTGGGCGATGCCGATAGCCCAAAATATCAAATGCTGGAGGAAGCCGAAAAACAAAAATATGCTGCAGATTATAAGTATGGCGAGGGTGAATTTGACGGCTTTTCAGTAAAAGTAAACAGCCAAAAAAGACTTTTATTTGGCAAACTCGGGAAGTTTGGCGGGTCATTATTAAAAATTGGCGACCATAAATTCATGTACAATGGATGCCCTTCGGTGGAAATTTCTTTTCAATTTGAGAAAGATAAAATTGTGTCGTTGACTGTTCAAGAGCCTGATTTGACCTTGATTGCTAAAAAAATATAATTATGATAAAGAAAATGATGAATCAAAGCAATAATTTTCTAAAAATCTCAACATTTACTATAATGTTATTCTTTGTTTTTGTTTCCTGCAACCAAGAATACCACAAAGAAACGCTCCATTTTTATAGTGGTGAAACCCCCTTCACAGGCACCCTTTACAAGCCGCTTACACCGCCCCCCTATCCCCTTATTGTGCTTGCACATGGGTCGGGCAAAGGCGACAGAAATTCTTTTTATTACACACCTTATGGTGAGTATTTTTCAAAAAATGGGATGGCTGTTTTTATTTTTGATAAAAGAGGCACGGGCGATTCGGGAGGCACTTATGATGAAAATGCTGATTTCAAAGTGCTAGCTGCCGATTTGCAGGCGGCTTTTCGATTTGTAAATAAACGCACCGATATTGACAAAAATAAGGCAGGGGTACTCGGTATCAGTCAAGCGGCGTGGGTCGTCCCGATTGCTTTGCAAAATTTAGATAGTGTGGCTTTTACTGTTTGCACCTCGTGTCCTTCTGTTCCACCGTATCAATCAGATTTGTTTCAAAAAGGCAGGGAATTGGCTGAAAACGGGTATTCTGTAACAGATATTGCCGATATTATCCATTATAATCAATCTGTAACTGAATATGTGGTAACGCTTAAAAACAGGCAAAAAGTGATTGAATTGAAACAAAAATATAAAGATCGCAAATGGTTTAAAGCACTTGAATACAATCCCGAACTGTCGCCAGAAGATACGTTAAAAACAGCAAAATACGACCATTATCGCAAAAGTGTATTCGAGCCGATGCCTTTTTGGGAAAATGTAAACGTGCCAGTTTTGTTTGTTTATGGTGAAAAAGATTCTCATATTCCAGTAGAAAAATCCATTTCACAATTGACCGATTCGCTCAAAACCAAAACTAATTTTAAAATCAAAAATTTTAAAAATACAGGACATTTAATCCAAAAAGTGGAAGAGCCTGTTGAATCACTGACCTTCAATTTTTTTACCTTCATCAAAGGAAAACCACAGCCGATTTCTGAATATTTGGATTTTGTGAAAAACTGGATTCTGGAATCAAAAAAATAGTGTTTATTTCAATTGTTTATTAAATTTAATTTTTTATAAAATGAAGAATATCCTTTTTCTATTAATCATCATGAATTGGGCAATCGCTTGTGTAGAGGGCCAAAAGCCAGACAATTCTAAGACGACAATGGCCAATGATAATTGCCAAATAATTGACAATTATCTCACAAAATTAGCCAAAGAGCAAAACTTTTCTGGCGGATTGCTTATCATTAAAGACGGCAAACAACTAATGAGCAAAGGTTATGGCTGGGCTGATAAGGATAGGAAAATACCCTTTTCGCCCACCACATTAGCGTCTATGGGTAGTATTACGAAAGCATTTACAGCTACGGCCATTATGAAATTGGTAGAGCAAAACAAACTATCGGTTGACGATAAATTGAGTAAATTCTTTCCAACCGTCCCTGCTGACAAAGCCAATATCACCATTCATCAAATGCTCACCCATTCTTCGGGTTTTCATGAGTTTTTGAAAAATGATGGTGGCGATTATGAGAAGGTGGAAACCGAAGCGTTTTTGAAACGGGCATTTTTAGAGCCTTTGGCTTTCAAACCCGGTGAAAAAGCAGTTTATACCAATGTGGGCATGAGCGTTTTAGCCATTATTGTCGAATTAATATCGGGACAAGACTATGAGCAATACTTGAAAACTGCCCTTTTTGACCCCCTCCAGATAAAACGCATCAGTTATGCGTTTCCACAAAAATCAACCGATACTATTGCTGTTGGTTATGAAAACGGAAAGGTTTGGGGAACACACCAAGAGCGTTTTACCATGGCCGATGGTGGGCCTTATTGGAATCTGAAAGGCAATGGTGGTCTGGAAGCATCCTTAAATGATATGTTCTTATGGGCAAATAGTTTTACCAATAACATGATCCTGCAAGAAGCGACCATTCAAAAGATGTTTACCCCGCATGTTTTGGAAGAGGGCTATAATGGACAATCGTCTTTTGGTTATGGATGCAATATTTCAAAAAGTCGACGCAATACCAAAATGATTGACAATGGCGGTAGCAATGGCATCTATCATGCTCGATTAATCCGTTTGCCCGAAGAAGGATTGGTGTTTTATATGGTGACAAATGAAAACACAATCAATACCAATATGGTGCTGCCAAATGTCACTCAGTTGTATTTTAAAGGCGTTATTGAACAAGATGCTATGGTGCAATCCAAATTTGAAAACCCCATGTCTAAACAGGTTTATGACATTTTAGAAAAACCTTCGACAACAGATTTGGGTGCAGAATTGACAAAAGCAAATCTAAGCGTGGACGATGATATGGTTTTATTAGACGTTGGCCAAGTACTGATGGAAGAAAAAAAGATGGAAAAAGCCTTGATACTGTATAAGTTTTATACCAAAACCTTCCCCAATATTGTGGTGGCTTGGAATGACATGGGCGATGTGTATCGTGCATTGAACAATAAAGCAGAAGCGATTAAATGCTACAAACAGGCGTTGAAAATCAGACCTGAAAATCCGAGGGCGAAGGAGGAATTGAAGAAATTGGAGTGAAGTATCTCCTCCATAAAGTACTCTTTTTAGGGAAATATTATCGGGAATTACTACTTTTTATGGTTATTTATCAAAATTTGTGGCCTTTAAATAGCCAATGTTCATGAACTTTTTAAAATTTTATAAAAATGAAAAAAGCAACCATTTTATTAGTTATGTTTTTGATTTCCCTTTGTGTAGAAGGTCAAAATCCGCAAAACATAACAATGCCTCGTACTGCAAGCCCCGCAGCAAGTGTTTCACAGACCGTCGGTATTTCTACTGTTAATGTCAAATACTCAAGACCTGCGGTAAAAAAACGAGAGGTTTGGGGCAAACAAGTGCCTTATGGCTGGAACAAACAAGCCTTTGGTACAGGTGTTGAAGCACCTTGGCGAGCGGGTGCCAATGAAAATACGGTCATAGAGTTTTCGCATACAGCAAAAGTGGAAGGTCAAACTGTTCCCGCAGGGTCGTATGGTTTGTTCTTTGTGATAAATCAAGACAACACGGGGGAGGTCATTTTATCGAAAGATTATCGCTCATGGGGGAGTTTTTTTTATGATGCCAAAAACGATCTGCTAAGAGCAAAAATTACACTACGCACTATTCCGCATGTTGAATTATTGACCTACGATTTCATCAATGCCACTAAAAACTCAACCGAATTGGTGCTTAATTGGGAACTCAAACAATTCCCCGTTAAAATTGAATTTAATGTGGACGAAATTGTGATGGCAAATGCAACTGAAGAACTAAAAAGCACGATCGGTTTCAACTGGCAAGGCTATTCCAGTGCTGCCAATTACGCCCTACAAAACAATATCAATCAAGACATGGCAATGGTCTGGATTGATAAAGCCATTGCCCAAAATAAAGGTTTTGGAACACTTTCCATTAAATCTGGATTGCTCAAAAAGGCGGGTAAAACCGAAGCGGCAGAAAAACTCATGAACGAAGCCATTGCCTTGCCGCGCTCAACTGAACCAGAAATAAATCAATATGGCTACGAATTACTCGGTGCAGGACAAACCGATAAAGCCATTGAAATATTTCTGCTCAATACCCAACGCTTCCCTGACAGTGCCAATGCTTGGGATAGCCTCGGCGAAGGCTATGCCACCAAAGCGGATAAGCCCAATGCGATTAAAAGTTTTAAAAAAGCCTTGACTTTGAACCCAAATCCGGGAACGAAAGAAAACTCGGAGAAGTTTTTGAAACAGTTGGGGGAAAAGTGATTCTAAAACCCCCTCAGTATTTGAGCCTTTTTAAATAATTAAAAATCAAATAGTTATGAAAAAAATAGTAGTTGCCATAATTATTCTCCAATCATTTGTGTCCGTTCAGGCACAAGAAAAAACAATGTTTAATAGCCTTACGGGCGTAAAAGATTTGTACCCGTCCATTTCAAAAGATGATAAAAAAATCGTATTTCAGTCAAACCGAACGGGCACTATGGAAATTTACACAATGGATATAGTTGGTAAAAACATAATACAACTGACTTTTAACTCAGAAACAGCTAATACGCCACATTGGTCGCCTGATGGTAGCCAAATTGTGTATTGTTCAGAAAAATATGAGGATTCAGATATATGGATTATGAATGCCGATGGTACAAATCAAAGACAACTCACCAAGCAAGTTGGCGATGATTCGCATCCAAAATTTTCGCCTGATGGACAATATATCATTTTCAATTCCGCCCGAACCAGTCCCGATTTGACAGTGGATTGGGGCAAACAATGGCATGAAATTTTTACAATGAAAACGGATGGGTCAGCTGTTAAACAGATTACGTCTTTCAAAACAATATCAACCTATCCGTCAATTTCCCCAGATGGTAAACAGATTTGTTTCCGAAGAGTTACAAATGAGCCAGGCTTTAATTGGGATTTGACGACCGCCAAAAGGAATTCAGAGGTATTTGTGATGAATATGGATGGAACAAATCCAGTAAATGTTTCGAACAATGCCGCTTATGATGGCTGGCCCGCATGGACACCCATTGGCGAAGTGGTTTATTCATCAAATAGAGGCGGTTTTGCAAACGAAGCACAGCTTTACAAAGTGAATAGTGATGGAACAAACACTACTTTGCTCCATGCTAAAAAAGGGGCGTTGGTGCAAGCTTCAATAACGGCTGATGGAAAGAAAATCTATTGCTATCATAATGTTGAAAGTAGTGATTTTGAGTATGGAGGAATTGCTGTGATAACCAGTGAAAATTGATGAAAATGGGAATTTTGACAATCTTTTGAAAAAAAAATAAAAAAGCACCCCCTCAGTATTTTTAATCATTTTAGTAATAAAAGCAAATTTTGCAATAAAATGAAAAAACAATTCATCTGGATATTATTAAGCAGCGTATTCATTTACACAAGTTGTAAGAATGAAGACAGCAAGACAAATGCTTATTTCGGGGCTTTTGAAACACTGGATTCGGCGGCAGTTTTTGCCCCAGAATTAGCTCTTAAAGGCAATACTTACAAAGGCAGTTTTTCAAAAGATTATCAAACATTTTATTTTTTCAGAAATGAAACACCGAATCAAGAAGACTATCGAATCTATGTCTCACAACTTGATAAAGGCAAATGGTCACAACCTGAAAAGATTGGTTTTAGTGATAATCAATCTGATGTGTATCCTTTTTTCGTGCCCAACAGTGATGCTTTGTTTTTTACTTCGTATAGACGAGTGCCTGCGGATACCTCTAAAAAGGCCAATGCGAACTTTTGGTTTTCAGATTGGAAAGAGGGGAAATGGCAAAAACCAATGTCTTTTGAGGCGGCAAACTTTATTTACAATTATAACTCACAACCCTGTGTCACAGCCGATGAAACGATTTATTTTACAAGCGATTTGCCCGATTGGTCTCGAACTTATACTTATTTTATGAGAAAAAGTAAAGATGGATATGACGCACCTCAACCGTTTGAACCCGTCAATACTTTTAGGCAAAAAGATACACTTACTCAATTTTTTGAAGTATGTGTTGCACCCGATAAAACGTATATGATTTTAACGGCTGCATTAAAAAACCGTAAAAATGGTGCTAATAATAGTGCAGACTTGTTTATTTCTTTCAATAAAAACGGTATTTGGACTATTCCTGCAAACCTTGGAAACCTTATCAATACTGATAAAACCGAAAATTTTCCATACATAACACCCGATGGCAAATTCCTTTTATTTACCAGAGATTTTTCTGGTTTTTACATTATTCCGACTAAAAATTTTCTCAATCAATAAAACTTTTTTCAATGAAAAAAACGCTAAGCATTCTTATCTTTTGTCTGATGTCAAAAATGGTTTTTGCCCAAGAAGCAAAACCACAAATTGAACGTGCCTGTCTGGATTATCTTGAGGGTTTTTATGAAGGTGATACCACCAAACTTATCAATTGTTTAACACCCACTTTGTACAAATTTGGTTACTGGAAAAACAAAACCACTGAAAAATATGAAGCAGATGGCTTTATGACCTTCACACAAGCCCTTGATTTTGCAAAAAACGTCGCTAAAAAGAAAAATTTCGCCAAAGAAGGCAGCCCTAAAAAAGTAGAGGTGCTGGATATTATGAACACCATTGCCGCCGCAAAAGTAACGGCTTGGTGGGGCTATGACTATGTATTATTGGCAAAACACGATGGTAAGTGGATGATAGAACAAGTGCTTTGGGAAGGGCCTTTGGCTAAATAAAATATTTCACCATTCCTTACATTAAAATAAAGGTATGAGCATCGCAGTATTGTTTTTTTACGGGTTCGCTTTTTTAGGCATTGTCTATTCCAGTGTGTTTTCGGTAGCTGCTATCCGAAACAAAGAGTGGGATACATGTATAATGTTGCTCTTTCTGTTCATACAGTCACTGATCATTGTTCAGTATGTCTTTTACTGGTCGGGGCTTTATATCCAATATCCGTTTTTCAATAATATCAGTCTGCCCATTCTGTTGCTTTTAGGGCCTTTGCTATATATGTATATTGATTTGGTATGCGCTGAAAACAGGCAATTTCGATACTATTATTGGCATTTTATCCCTTCCATTGGCGTTTTAATCTTTTTAATACCCTTTTATTTAAATTCTTTTGGCATACAGTTGTTTGAGTTCCGCACGTACAAATATCTCCTAAAAATAAGTTATATCCCTTACTTTATCATGGTGATCATGATGATTTATGTAGTGGTTAATTTTACAATACTATTCAAAAAACATCTTGTAGGGCATATTAAAGGATGGTTAATACTCCTAAATACATTGTTTGGGCTTTATGTATTATCTCATATTTTCTATTATCTTGCTTCAAGACAGCCATGGTACACCTTTGAAACCGACCAGTTTGTTTCGCTGAGTTCTTGTGCAAGTATAGTGGCTATTATTTATTTTTCCTATGGTAAAAAGCATATATTTAATGGGCTTACACTCAAAGAATCCATTCAACGGAATTCCACCTATTTATCTGAAAGAAGAGCCTTCGAAAACACAACAATAGCCGAAACGAACAGTGATGAAACCCAGTTTGTCAAGTACAAAAACTCAGGTTTGACAGATAATGCCCGAAATGAGGTCGCACAGGCCTTGAGTGATTTGATGCAGCGAGAAAAATTATATCGAGAAAGTGAACTGAAATTAGAAACCCTCGCTCAAAAACTAGGCGTTGAAAGGCACTACGTATCACAAGTCATCAATCAAAATTTTGGCGTAAATTTTTTTGAATACATCAATCTTTTAAGAATTGAAGAAGCCAAGAATTTGCTCCTTTCATCAGATACAAATATTTTAAATATTATCGAAGTTGCCTACCAAGTTGGTTACAATACCAAAAATACTTTCAATACTGCCTTTCGCCGAATCGTAGGCGTCACACCTTCCGAATTTCGCAAAAAACAAAGGTAATATGTTGTCGGGAATACCTTCTGCGAGGTGCAAGATCTGCCATTAGAGGCAACCTCTTATAAAGAAGATAATGGACTCCCCATTACTTATTACGCTCAAGTTCAGCCTTCTATGTGAATATTAGCGTACGACTGTGTAATTTTGCCCCCACGAGTCATCGAAAGGCTCATTCACAATGATAGATTCCAACATTTTAACACGTTATGCCGAACTCCTGACGGGCTATTGTGTACAGGTAAAGCCGGGTGACCGGGTTTTTATTGCATCCACGTTATTGGCGGAGCCACTGGTGCGCGAGGTGTATAAGGCTGCTTATGCGGCTGGGGCGGCCTTGGTCGAGTGCGATCTGGCATTCAGAGAACGGGAACGATTGTTCATTGAAAATGCAACAAACAAAGCACTTCAAACCCCTCCCTTACTGACCCAAATCGCCATGGAGACCTTTGATTGTTACCTCAATATCAGAGCACCCTACAATCTGAGGGATACTTCAGGTGCTACCATTGAGCAGGCCAACCTGCGCAATGAGACCATGAAGCCCATCAATAAAGCCTATTTTGAGCGAACGGCTGATCGGCGATTGCGGCGCAATTTGTGCCAATACCCCACCGATGCTTCGGCACAGGAGGCTGGTATGAGCCTTAGCGAATATGAACGTTTTGTATTTGGAGCGTGTAAGTTGTATGACTCCGACCCGCAAGCCGCTTGGCTGCGGGTAAGAGCCAGCCAACAACAAGTGACCGATCATTTAAATGCTTGTAAAACAGTACGCTACCTCAATGAAAACACAGATATTACGTTTAGTACCAACGGACGCACTTGGATGAATTCAGATGGACAGACCAACATGCCATCCGGAGAGGTTTATACCAGCCCGGTGGAAGACAGTGTGCAAGGCGTAATCCATTTCACGTTTCCTTGCATTTATCAAGGAAATGAAGTAGAGGATGTCACGCTTTGGGTAAAAGATGGATTTATTGAGCGTTGGGAAGCCAAGCGGGGCATGGATTTTTTGAATCAAATATTTGCAATGCCCGGTACTCGCCGTTTTGGGGAAGCAGCCATTGGTACCAATTACGATATTCAGCAAATGACGAAGAATATTTTATTTGATGAAAAGATAGGCGGCACCATCCACATGGCGATAGGTCAAAGTTACTTACAGACTGGCGGAAAAAACGAATCAGCCGTACATTGGGATATGATTACTGATATGACCCGAGGCGGTGAGATCTGGGCAGACGGAGAAAAAATATACCAAAATGGCAAATTTCTAATTTAACGCCCAATGAAACGGCTGTAAATGTCCATTTTAGTCAAACACCTTACTATTCTGAACAAATTAGCCCCGAAACCCCGAATTTTGCACTAAAGTACACCTAACAATAGGGAATCTCATTGTTTAAATGTTACGAACCTAGATAATAATTCACTTCACATATACTTTTAAAATCATGCGTTTATCTATCTTTTGCCTATTATTGGCAATCTGTACCAATCTGGCATCAGCCCAGAAAGGGTTGGGGGCTTGGCAACCCATTCAGCCATCAGAATTAGTATTGCCGGAAAATGCTCGCCGCACCTTTGAGCCCCTCCAATACAAGGCGTTTGCACTCGATTTTGAGCAAATCACGGCGATCCTGTACGCTGCTCCTATGGAGTTTACGTCGGCTGCGAAGCAAAAAAATTATGTGGTTACCTTCCCAATGGCCGATGGCACATCGGAGGCTTTTGCCATGAGCGAGGTCACTACCATGATGCCTAAATTGCACGCAAACCGCCGCGAAATCCGTTGCTATGCCGGAACATCATTGACCAATGTTGGCAAACAAATCAGGATCACCATTTCTCCCTATCGTGGATTTGAAGGGATGATCTTATTGCCAAATAAGGGAGTAGAATACCTAGAGCCATTGGCCGATGGCCAAATCAAGTACTACATGGCTTATAACCGCAATGATATTCCAACAGGTTTATTTCCAACATTGCCAACCAAAGTACTAGAAGGTACTTATCAAGAGGCCGCGAAGCAGGCATCAGGTTCGGCCTATGTGCCAGAAACCAAGCAACAGGACAGTCCCGAGTTAAAAGGAGGCGATGTACAACTAAAAGTGTATCGCTTTGCTTGTGCCACAACTGGCGAATTTGGAGTAGATCATGGTGGCACAGTAGCTGGTACTTTAGCCAAAGTGGTAGCCACTTCTAATGCATTGAATGCTATCTATGAGCGCGATTTGAATATTCGCCTCAAACTGATTGAGGAAGAAGAGAGCATCATCTTTGTTGATCCAAATACCGATCCTTACACGGGTACTACCGTATTTGGATGGTTAGATCAAAATACCCTTGCCATGATTAACATATTGGGGTCAGCGGCAAAATATGATATTGGCCACGTGTTGGCTCGTTACCAAGGCGGTGATGCGATTGGAGTGGCTGGAGGCCAATGTTGTGGTCAATTGAAAGGCCGTGGTTGTTCTGCTTGGTATGGCCCTCCCTATGGCGATGCCTTTTTTGCCATATTAGGCCAAGAGGTAGGACACCAATGGGCAGGCGGGCATACATTCAATCAGTGTGGTGAAGACAGTCAATTTACTTATGACTCTGCTTGCGAACCCGGCAGTGGTAGCACCATCATGTCGTATGCTGGAGCCTGTGGCAGCAACAATATTCAAAACACTACAGAATTGTACTACCATGCCTGTTCTATTGTCGAAATCCGTGATTTTGTGTATAATGGCGAGGGGAATACCTGTGGTACATTCTTAATGACTGACAATAATAACCCCATCGCGACGGCTTTACATCCAGATAATTTTTTCATACCCATCAAAACGCCATTCACTCTAAAAGGCTCTGCCATAGACCCTGATGGCGACCCTATGACTTACTGCTGGGACGAAATTGACCTTGGGCCTACCTCAGTATTGGGTACACCCGTAGGCAGTGCACCAATATTTAAGTGGGTTTTGCCTGACACTTCTAGCAGCCGTACATTCCCTAAGTTAACCAGTATTCTTTCAGGTATCAGCAGTATTACAGAACTCCTGCCCACTTATACACGCGACCTTACCTTTGCGTTTGTGGCTCGCGATAACAGGACTAATGGAGGCGGTATCGGAATGGATACCCTTTCATTTAAGGCTACTGGCGATGCTGGCCCATTTGTATTGACATTCCCCAATGCCAGCACTGTCAATTGGAAAGTTGGAGAGTATCAAACCATCACTTGGGATGTATCGAATACCGACAAGGCTCCTGTCAATTGTAAACTTGTTAATATATACTTGAGTGTCAACAATGGCTCTAAATTTCCCATTTTGGTAGCAGCAAATGTACCCAATACCGGTAGTTACTGCATACAAGTCCCGAATAACGTGGCCAATACCTGTAGGCTCAAAATAGAGGCAGCCGACAATATTTTCTTCGATATTTCAAACAGCAGTTTCAAAATCACCCAAGCCACGGCACCGGGTTTCACGTTCTGCAATCCCGGTTCAGCCAGCAGTTTGTACTGCGCACCTTATAGTTTCACTACTGAAATCAATACAGCCGCCACTTTGGGTTTCGCTGATCCGATCACTATGTCAGTAACCGGATTGCCAACCGATGCAAGTGTGAATTTCACCGTGAATCCAGTGACTCCGGGCAGCACTACGGTTATGACCATCACTTACGCAAATACTCAAGCAGAGGGCGTACAAGATATTGTCATCAACGGTACTTCCGGTGCACTTACGTCATCGCATCCATTGAAATTGACAGTGGTTCGTAATTTTTTCAATGATTTCAAACTGGAAACCCCAGCGGACGGAGCAGGCAGTGTGAGTTTGTCGCCTTGGCTATACTGGAATGGTATTACAGATGCGGCCTCCTATGACGTGCAAGTAGCCTCCAATCCTTCTTTCGCTCCAGGTACTTTGCTTGCATCAGGGTATGGTATTACGAAGGATTCATTTAAAATACCAACTTTTTTGAGCGAAGGTCTCACTTGTTACTGGCGTGTTCGCCCAAACAATGAATGCGGCTCAGGAAACTGGCCAATCCCATTTGCCTTTGTGACCAAGGTTGAAAACTGTGCTACTTACAACGCAGGTGACCTGCCTAAGAGCATCTCAGCCAATGGAACGCCTACTGTTGAGTCAAAAATAACGGTCAATGCTGGAGGTAATATCAGCGACATCAATGTCAAGAAAATACAAGGCAATCATGCCTACTTTAAAGATTTAGATGTCCGATTGGTAGCACCCAATGGCAGCGAAGTATTACTGTTTAAAGATAAATGTGGTAGTTACAACGGTGCATTTAACCTCGGCTTTGACGATGCTGCCAATGGCCCAATGGGCTGTCCGCCTTCCCAAAGTGGTGTCTTATTCAAACCTGCGGAGCCCATCGTAGGCTTGACTGGACAAACCGCAACTGGCGCTTGGATTTTACGGGTAAAAGATAATGTTGTAAGTTCTGGTGGACAATTGGCTGCTTTTAGTTTGGAGCTGTGTTCCAGTGTGGCACTCAATCCGCCATTATTGGTGATCAACAACCTACTCCAATTGACACCTGGTACCAATGCGGCCATTACGAATACGCTCTTGAAGGCAGAAGATGCCAACACACCAGTAGAATCATTGACATTTACATTGGTTTCTGTACCAACCAAAGGTCAATTGGAGCGGTCAAGTACGATCCTGAAAGTAGGTGATTCATTCACCCAAGCCGACCTCGATAATGGCAATGTCCGTTACTTTGACTATAATACGTTGGAGGGCGACCAGTTTCACTTTGCCCTCACTGATGGAGAAGGTGGATTGGTTACAGGGATCTTTAAAATAGCCGCTTTCGGTGTGGCTACCAAAGAGCCCTTCCGCGTATTGGCATTTGATGTTTCACCAAACCCTGCCAACGACCTCATTAGGGTAAACCTAAATGAGACTTCCACTTCGGATTCTCGTCTGGTGATTACTGATGCGTTAGGACGCAGTGTCTTATCTCAAATTATGGCCAAAGGCAGTACTCAGACACAAATGGATATCAGTGCTTTACCTTCTGGCTTCTACACCCTTTCTATTGAAAATAGTGAAGCAAAAGGAGTTAAAAAAGTGATTATTGATTAAAAAAGCGCGTTAAAGGTACTTATTGAACGGGTAAATAATTATGTCCACATAATTATTTGCCCGTTTTGTATTTTTGCGCCATCAGAGCGATGGGTGCTACTAATTTTATAAAGCGCAAGGCGTATCAATCCTGTAAAATCAGCAAATAACAATACATGGAAAATTGGGAATTAGATTTTGAGTGGCTGCGCGTGCAGCATATTGTAAAAGATGCCTTAAAACAAGAGACACTGCCAGACTTGAATATGGTACTTTTTTTGGTTGGTATCCAAGAATTGGGGCGTTGGAAAAAGGGTTTTTCAAAGGAAGAAAAGCAGGATTTGATGCACATAGCGGTTTGCCGCTTATTGAGCCACGATGGCTATTTTGAATTCATTGGCCGCGATGAAGATGGGTGGCCTCATTATCGCCAAATGCGGGAATTTAATCCACAAAACATGATATCGCAAGAGTTGCTGCTCAAGCAACATGCGGTGTTGTATTTTAAAGAATGGGAAAAGGAATAATTTGTGAAGCAATAGGTAAGATTTTAAGCAAATTTGAGTTTATACATTAACTAGGTCGCTCTAGGGCAGGATGTCTTAGAGCGACCTAGTTAATAACGATAAACAAAATTACCCTTATTAAAGTCTAAAGCAATGAATTCAATAACCATCCTCATTTTTATTATCTATTTTGTTGGGTTTATCTGGTACTCCCATGTACAAAAAGAAAACCGACATGCCATTATGGCGGCTATGGCCGCCGAAATGGGGCTTGATATTCACAAAGTTGATCCTTTTGGGCTGGGGAAACAATTACTGATTTTTAAACTATTTAGGCCACACTTGTTTAATTGGAGTCATCATATTACCAATGTAATTCCAGGAGAAATAGAGGGCATAGAGGTATTTTTATTTGATTACAGTTATTATGAAGGTGAAGGCATTGGAAGAAGAAAGTCCACAATCAAGCAAACTGTTTTTGTGGCTAGAATAGAAGCATTAGATGTACCTGGTTTTCAATTTAGGCATGATCGCTGGTATGAAGCCAAATTAATCAGTCGCAATAGAAAGCCTAACAACAACCGAGAAATGGACTACACAAGCAGGTTAGTACCCGCTAACGAAACGATTGCAACGGTTAGGAAAAGTCTGGTATCCGAACTTCAGTCATTACTTACCCCATATCATCCTACCCAAATAGAAGTTAGTGAAGGTTATTTGCTCATATACAGACCCGCTATACTCTTAGTACCCGACTATGCTCAAGCCTTTTATATAGATTGCTGCGCCATCTTGCCATTATTACAATCAAAACAAAAGCAGCGAAGTCTTTTACAATGGGCTGAATTGAAGGGACGAGATTACTAAAAAATTCCTTACCCTTTCAAAAACCGCCCCATCGCCACCTTGCCATCGCCTTGGGCCACTACCTGATACCACCCACTGTCGAGGAGTGTTACATCCAATACCCATTGATCGCCATTTTGGCGGGCAGTACATGGCACTGAACGCCCAAGGGCATCTGTGATTTGAACCTGAGTCAATTGAGTTTGATCCAATTGAAACGAAAGGAAATCAGTAGCAGGATTAGGAAAAAGGCTTAGTTCTTCAATGTTTTTAAGGCTTTCTATGCTCGAAACAGGCGCAAAATTTACAAATTTCACCGTATTATTGCCTGAATTGGGAATCCCCAAAGTATCAGTTTGGTGGTTGTAATAAATATCGGCGGGCGAACTCAATCCAGTCACCACCGAAACGGGGGGCTGCACAAAATCATGACCGAATCGGTGTACGGCATTGCCGCCCCAATGGGCGACATAAAAACGGCCTGCCTTGTCTTGAGCGATCCCGTCAATATTGCTAAACGTAGTCGTTTTTAAGGTCGTCACGCTGCTATCGGCCAGTGAAATAGCCATGATTTTGGCATTGGCTCCCCAAGTGACTAAAACCAAGCGATTTTCACTTTTTTCAAAAATAATCCCATTGGGCTTGGGGGTTAGCGGCGGCACGAACACTGAGGCGGTGGCTGTTGCGATATTGATTTTATAGATTCTTTTGGAACTAAAATCGGTGGCATATAAATACCCATTATCATCGTGGGTGATTCCGTTTAAGAAAGTAGCGGAGGTCGTTACCGTGAATACGGCTGCACCATCGGACAGATTATATCCTTTGATTTGAGATCCTGCACAAGCGTAAAGCCGATCGCCCACCACTTCTATTCCATGAGGGCCATTGCTCAATCCGCTGATGAAGGATTCCCAGGTTTCATTTTGATTGCGGCGCAGTATCTGATGACTGACAGTATTGCCGACATACCAAGTATTGGTCAGGGTATCGCAATCCATACTTTCGGGGCCACTAAGATTTTGGGCTTCTAGGTGGCAAGCCACGGCTACTAATATTAGCGTGAGTATTTTTTTCATGGTGCAAAAGAAATACTTTGAGTCAGTACCATCGGATGTTTTGTAAAATGTGCATCAGATTGACAAAAAAACAATGGCCCACCGAAATACTTCAGTGAGCCATTGATAGGAACCAGCAATATGATACTTGGCCTATTGAACCATTAGTTTTCCAATGACCGAACCAGCCGAAGTTTGGAGCAATACCCAGTATGCACCTGAGATGACTGGTTTCCCTGAATGGTCAAGCAGATTCCACGTAATTGAATATTCGCCACTGCCGCTGATATCAAAAGTCAAGTCAGTTACTTTGATCCCTCTAATATCAAATATCTGGACTTGTGCTTTTTCGTGTAAGTCTGGCTTGACCGACCAAGTAATGCGAGCAGTACTGCGAGCCGGATTGGGCGTAATACTCAACATCGAGATGGGTTTATCTTGATCGGTACTTCCAGATGCTTCTTCAGTCGAGATCTGACCGCCGCCGTTGTCATTGAAACTGGTAAATGGCGTAATTACGCCATAACAAAGGCTAAGACTCACTATTTGTGCTTTGATAATCTCAGATAATGCTTGATTTGAACTAGCATAATAATCCTGCAACAATTTCTCTGTTTTTTGCTTTGCCCATAATTTAGGTAGAAAATGATATTTTTGGCTGTCTGTTTCTACCAATGGCATCGGATAATTGTAGGTAACAGGAGCACCAAATGCTTCACCAGCAAACTTGACCTCTGTAATACCCGGCGTTTCGTACCTACCGACTACCAGCATTTGGATTCCCTTAAAAAGGTTAGGCAAAGGGTTAGGGTAGGTTTCGGTGACCAAGGCTGGCGTAAAAGACATCGTCGTATTCAGTAATACTGGATTGCGAAGGGTTAGGTAGAACTCGGTGACGGTGGCTTCCAATTCATTGTTTTCAACAAAAGTAGAAATTCCATTATTCGTGGTAGAAAGCAAGGTCAGTAATTGCTCATTGACATTGTTGCCGATTCCAAAACAAAAAATACTGGCTTGGACTTCATGAAACACTATTTTTTCGTGTACAAAATCTAATATTTGTTGGGTTCCAGTCAATCCTGCGGTGGCTTCACCATCGGTCAAAAAGATAATCACATTGTAGGTACTACCTTGGTCATCAGCAAACTGAGGGATGGCCGCCCCAAATGCTCCAGAGATATTTGTCGCTCCCCTAGCATATAAAGCATCTATAAAACTGAGGGCATCGGTAAGGTTGGTAGCCGTGAGCGAGACGTGGTTTGGCTTGAAAGCAGTGATTTGGTCATCAAACTCTATGAGATTAAACTTATCTCCCTCATTGAGATTTTGCATGATAAACTTGGCGGCATCTTTGGCTTGTGTCATTTTATTCCCATCCATACTACCGCTCCTATCAATGATTAAAGTAAAGACTTTAGCAATAACATCTGCATCAGGATTGGGGGCTGGTTCTGCAATAAAGGCGCAAAAGCCTTTTCCATAATCGTCGCAAGTAATGGAATCTTGAAAGTAATTTGAAAACGCAAAAAGCCCCAAATCAGTTGCACTTAATTCATATTTGATCTCGTAATCCTTGGTGGCTGGCAAATTGGTTGATTGATCTACCACATTGCCTACATAGGCAGCGTTTGTAATCATTGCACCCGGAAATCCGGGCATGGTCAAACTAGTAATCAACCTAGAACTAGACAATTCCCAACTAATCCCTTGAGATTCTAAAGGTGTGCTTTGTATCAAATCATAGTCATTGGGACATTTGTAAGTGACTATGCCAAACTTATAGGGCAATAGTTCGACATAGATCAATTTTACTGCGACCATTTGGCCAGCGGCTATCTCATCATTAATGGAAAAGAACAACGGAAACAAGCCAAGATAATTTTGCAAATTGACATTGGTCGTACCGCCGCCTTGTCCACCACCAGGAAGAGATGGATCTTGAGGAGAAGACTGAAAATCGGCATCGTACCAAACGTTGTCTATTTGCCAACTTAAAGCCGTGGCACTAGCACCCGAAGGCATGGGGAACCCATATTTAAATTTAGTATTCATATCGGTCAAATTGCGAAACCATTGCGTAGTGGTAGTAATAGCAACTTGATTTTCTACGCGTACTGCCACTTCTGATCGAATGAGGGTAAAGTACTTGGCATCATCGGCATTGACGATGGCTACACCATTGGCCCAAAGGCCATCCAAGGTAAAAAATAAAAAAATAGCGAGGGAACTGAAAAGTCGGATTGTCATAATAGGTTAGGTGTTAGGTTAATTAATTTAAAGGGTATCTATTTCCCTTGTGACACAAAGGTACGGTCACTGTGCGCGGAGCGCAAGCCCTAAAACATCATATGTAAAAAATTAGCGAATTAAATGTTTAAATGTCGCGAATTAGTAACGGTGAAATAATAACTGTTCTTCTTAAGTAGATTAATTTTTGCTCAAATAACTATCTTTTTGCGAGAATAGTGTACTATTTAAGCCAAAATGCCCATCTTTTCCCCGCCTCGGTGGGCAATGTCGTCAACTTAGCGAATTATTTATTAGTGACAGGCTGCTCAGTTAGTCATCTGATGACTCTAATTCTTGCAATCGCAAAAGTCATTGATTGAGTACTTTTATCTAGTTATTTCGCTTCACCATTTGCTGTTGGCGGGATGCCAACAGCGGCAAAAAAGAACCCCAAAAAACCAATGGCCCACCGAAATACTTCGATGAGCCATTGATACAAGAAACAATGTTTTACTTGTACTTACAAATAGATAGTATAACTTACACCGCCAATGGTGACCGTGGCTTCGTTATCGCAGATACCAGTACCGAAATCAATACTCAGAACCTGACCATTGAAAGCGATCGTACCAGAACCTTTATTAAACCAAGCACAATTATTGGCTTTGTTTAGTGGTACGGTGATGGAGAACGCACCTGTTTCGCCATTAGACAAAGTGTATTGAGAAGAGCCAGTCACCTCATACACATCGTCCGTCCAATCCCAAAAAGAGATATAACCCTGGGTTTGGGTAAAACTGAGCGCAGACTGAACCACTGATTCAGCACCTGTAGCCTCTGTGCGTTTTAGATTGGTAGCCGTGAGTCCAAAACCAAAGCCCGTTGGGGTGCTGGTATTTGCAAAAGCGAGGCTTCCGTTCATTTTAATGCCATTTTCAGTATAATTGGCGTATTCTACAGAAGTAGCAGTGCCGGGTTCCCAGAGTTTTCCTAGGTTTACGACATAACTGCCAGATCTCTGTATTCCAAGTACATCGGTGCATCCGGTACCGTAATCGAAGGTAAGTACTTTCGGAAAAGCAAATGGATCAGCGGGCATGGAAGTGATAGATCCGCAACGATCATCCACGCCATTGTCTGTGAATCCGCCTGCTTTCTCTTGGTTTCCTTGACCAGTGAGGACAGAACTGCGCACCAAACTATTATTGGTTTGCATCATTTGGGTTACTTTATCCAAGGTGGCTTGCACCTCTGGAGATGTGGTGGTATCATCCTTTTTACAAGAACTAATAGCCAGCGTTAAAGCTGCACCAAAAATGGTGAAAATCGAAATCTTTCTTAGTAATGGTAACATGAATCGTAGTTTTTGGTCAGAAAGTTGACCAGTGAATAAAATGAAAAATGCTTAATTGTGTTGTTTCTTGCACAAGAAGTACTTTCCATAAACGATTATGTTACAGCCAGGATTTTATTTAACTAAACAATTAACGTTCACCATTCTAATGCACCAAGAACTTCAAAACCCTCGACCGCGTACCCGATTGTACCTGCAAATAGTGAATGCCTTTGGCAAAATCGGCAGTTTCAATGCGGTGGCTGCCTGGAGCAAGTAGTTTTGTATATTGAAGTGCGCCATTGAGGCTAAAGATATTCACCTGACACTCCGTGGCCAAATCTTGGATAAACAGTGCATCGGTTACTGGATTGGGTGCCATACTGAATGACAATGCCTCATCGGCTTCATTAGCATTTACAGAACCCACTTGCTGCAAAGATGCAAAAAACAAGATGGTAGCAGTCAGGGCAGGCGTGACACATTGCCCGTGGTTACCTGTGGTTAGTACATCTTGAATCTGTAGATCAACGGCATTTTGTGCCAAAAGAGAATCTTTGGCCAAAAGGGAATTGGTGTATGGCACTTGATCGTCAGCGGTGCAATAAAACAAGCGTGTAGGTGCTTGGGGCGTCCAATTGGTATAGGTATTGTTGTCTTTCAAGGCCACGTTCATAGAGTGGTTTGGATCATTCGTAATGGCCTGTATAATGCTGTCTTGGATCATACGAAACGGGCGACTAGAACCTTCATTTTGAACCAAAAGTGAGATCAAACTTGTATTGAGTGCCGTCAGCGTAATCTGACCATTGTAGTATTGTTGTATTTTGGGTACATAGATGGGCTTGAATACATCAGACAACTCATTGTATATATTGCCATAAGCCGTTTCGTAACCCAATACGGTATTGGGGATATAAGCAGGATAAAAATAAATGGCATCATTCAAGATGACACCACGCATGACTTCGCCAATGCTGTATGGCCCCGACATGGGTGCAGCAGCGGTGACATTAAATTCAGCACTGAGGTTTTTCTCGATATTGCGGTGCAAAGCCATCGCCGCGTGACCGCCCTGCGAATACCCTGTGATAAATAACTGATCGTTGGTCACCACTTGGTGGGTGCTGCTCCAAGTGGCCACAGCACGCAACATATCTTCAGAAGCCGAGGCTTCGCTGGCTGCGTGGACGTATGGATGGAATCCACGGGCCGAACCAAGCCCTAAAAAATCGGGCAAAAGTGCCACATAACCCAATCCACCAAATAAAAAGCCCAATTGGCCTTCACCTCCAGTGGTCACATTGATAGATGGTACATCGGTCTTGGAAGACACCGTACCATGCTGATACACCAAACGTGGATAGACTTTATTCAGGTTGTCAGGTACGACCAAAAGCCCCGAAGCGGTATCTTTTACGCCGTGTACATCGGGTGTTTCGTATTTTACACGGTAATAATTTACCCCAAACTGGATAAAGGGTATTTGGTACTGTGCTAACAATTGCGCTTTGGTTTTAGTACCAAGAAGGGTAACGCTCACGACATTTTGAGCGTAGGTCTGCATCGAAATGACCATGGTAATGGTCAGGAGAAGATATTTCATCATAATTGATATTTTTAAGCCGCTAATATACAACCATTTTACACATTCATACATTTATTCCAATCAATTAAAAGTATCTTTCACGCGTTATCTATTGTGTAGTAGTAGAAATCGTGGTATATTTACGGTTTAGTAGTAGTGAAAATTAATTATACTATAAAATAATAATATGATACCCACAACCCCCTATTCTAAGCAAATCTTTCTGGTTTGCTGTTTCGTGATCAGTAGTTTATTGACGCTGACGCTTCGCGCCCAATTCGCGTGTGATTACCCAGCTGTATCGGGCAAAAGCAGTTTTTCCTTTATTTACAGACTGACACCAGTTGAGGCAGCAGCATGCCTTCACGATGGGGCAAAATTTGACTCAACTTGGTTACATACCCTTGTAGATACGATTTGGTCGCCCGCTTTTATGCCCAAAGGCCTTGATTTCGGTCATTATTTATTGGTGAGGGTAGAAGATGAAAACCTGATTGCAGAATATTATGACAACCCAGGCATCAGTGTAAATCTACTGAATACCCAGCGTGGTTTTGCCTGTGTGGTGATGGACGAAAATTCGCAACCTATCACCAATGCTAAGGTCATGTTAAAAGGTAAAAAAGTACCATACGATACGAAACTGGGGTGTTATTTCTTAAAAAAACGAAAAAAAGGGGGATTATTGAAGGTGTATGCCAATGACCAAGCCGTATTAATGGATATAAGAAATGAATATGGTTATAGAGGAAAGCAGCAAAAATGGAAACAACACCGAATCTTGGGGTATCCACATCGCCTCACGACGAGGACAAAGTGGAAAATCAGAGCCATCAAAGAGGGCTATTACGATGATTATCGTCGCAATAAAAGAAAACAGAAAAAAGCAATATTTTATATAGATTTCGAGGGTTACACAGCCCTCAATCAACCCAAGTACCAACCGGGAGATACGCTTAGACTCAGTGCTTACCTGACCGATCGGTATCATAAACCAATCAACCAACCCGTGGAATTGACCATTGATGGTGGCGATAAACAGATCAAAAGAATCCTAAATCCCGAAAAGCCGGGTGAATTCACGTGGGTCTTCCCTTTGTCCGATTCGCTCAAATTGGATCGGAATTACGATGTCAACCTGACCGCTCAAAAGCGACACAAAACGGGTAAGTTATTCCCTAAAAAAAGGGATTTTCTGTATCGAATGACCCAGTCTTTCAAATATGAAGACTACCAATTGGATGCTATGAGTTACAGTGTAGGGGCTACTAAACCCAGTTATTTTCGGGGCGAAAATGCAGAACTCAACCTCAGCGCCAAAGACCCAAACGGCCAGCCAGCACCTGATATAGACGTAAAAATGGTGTTCTTAGCCAAGATAATCCATAGTTTTGAAGCCAATGAAGTGTATGTAAAAGACACCCTTTGGCAGCATCGCACGATGATGCCGCCCACGAATACTTTTTCGGTTATGCTTCCAGATTCTGTATTGCCGAAGGCAACTATAAGCATTTTGGCCAAGGCTTATTTTACGAATACTGCTGGAGAAATGCAAGAAAAAACGGCTACATTTATGGTTCATGCACTCGCCCCCGTCGTCGAAATGTGTGTGATCAATGGTATGTTTAAGGCAAGTTTTCGAGATTCCACCAAAGCACCAGATAAGGCTATTATGACCCGCAGTTATGGAAACCAAAGTTCCCGTTTTGATACCGTGATCCTACCATTGCAAACGCCGCTGGATCCGCTAACGACTTACTACAACATAGCATATAATGACCAAAATTATTCATATTCTCCACAAAACCAGCCATCGAGGGTCAATGTCTATCACGTTCGTGAAAATGATAGTTTAGTTGTCCGATTTTCTAATCCGAACCTATTAGATCTCCATTACTGGATCAGTCGTGACAAAGCAATCATAGCCGAAGGCAACCATAAAACAGCATCATTTGTATGGATTCAACCCAAGGCTGGGGTCTATTTGTATGAAGTGCATTATTCCTATATTTGGGCAGGCGAACAGCAGAGCGGTAGTATAGAGATTTTATACTACGATGGGCTCCTAAACCTAACAACCGATCAGCCAGAAACCATAAGCCCGGGCGATGCTATGAATGTAACAATAAAGGTCACCGATGTAAAAAACGAACCTGTAGAAGGAGTACACCTAACTACGGGAGCCTACAATAGCCAGTTTGGATCGCAGATTACACCTTACCAATCACCAAATATTCGGATCAAAAGAAGGTCAAGTCATCGGAAATATGACAATTTTGAAGGCGATATCCATAATTCGGCCACTTACAAGACTGCCCTGACCGAAGACTGGGTCAATCGGTTCAACTTAAAAGATTCTATGTATTATCGCTTGCGATACAGTGGCTGTTTTCATCAAGAAATTACGGATATACCACTCCCAGCCAATCAAGATACTTCCTTAAAACAACGAATAAGTGATATAAATAGATCATTAGAACCACTGTACCTTACTTGGCCTCAATTTGCACCTTGGGTCGTACGAGACCACAAAGTCATACCCGCTCACCTAATTTACGCAAATGGTCAATTGCTCTACTTCTCCGGAAATACCGACCAACAACCGTATAGTTTTTATGCCAATCCCGGTTGGAACAAACTCATGGTACGCACCCACGATGCCGAATATACTTTGGACAGCGTTTGGATGGAATCTGGTAAAAAATACCAGATTGCCTTCAATGAATCCTGTACTAAAGTGGGCAAAGTCAGCATGAAAAGTGTTTCTAAACCAGATTCTTTGTTGCGTTTTGAGCGCGATCTATTGCGCAATTCTATGTTTATTCTAAAGGCTGGTCAACCGCTTTACCAAGCAGCAATCTGGTCATCTCAGAAAAACGTACACCGCATTTGTAACAACTATGCTCATGCTACAATGCTGGGGCCATTCCAACCTTACCAAGACATTCAAATGTTGACCCAAGGCAAATTATTTTCTAGGTTCAACTTTGAGCCGGGGTTTGAATACGTGATCTCGGAAGGAAGAGAGCGACTTTATGCGTCCAAGGCATTTACGACTAAGTATCCTTTATCCAAAACCTTATCTATCCCAAGGTTGAAACAATTGGCTTGGGGTATTCATCAAGTATATCAACCTTTACCCAAACAACTAAACTATATATACTCCGGTAGTGACCAAAGAGGGACTGGCAGTATTCAATTTGAATTGCCCCAAGACCTATACCCAATGGCATTTGCCATGAAGCAAGATACCATTAAAGGCCCCTTCAATAATAGTATTCGTAGGATTGATGGATTGACTCCTGGCAATCACACTTTGATGATTTACAATGAACAAAAAGAAGTCGCCACAGTGCCTTTTGTCGTGCGCCGCGACGAATTGACTTTTAAACGACTACACCATCTCAACTTTCAAAAAGCCGGGACATCCAGCAACATGGACTCCATATTTACGTCCATCTTCATAGATCCGAAACCTAATGGCACTAGCCAGTTTTCACAAATAATGGCTTGGAATGGTAACACACTCCTCTCTGGTATCATTCGAGATGAAAGCGGCGAAGGATTGATAGGTGTGACGGTCAAATTGATGCAAGGCACAGTATTGATACGTGGTTGTATCTCCGATTTTGATGGCTATTATAGGATGCAAGTACCGCCAGGCAATTATGATGTAGAGGTAACCTACACAGGCTATCAAACACACAGAGTAACCAATGTGTATATACAACAAGACAAAATCAATACGCTTGACCACGTCTTAAATGAATATGCAACCCTACAGGAGGTACAGATTATATCTTATAAAGTCCCACTCATTCAACAGGATGCAACCAGCAGCGGCCAATCACTCACCTCCGCCCAAATAAGAAACCTCCCCACCCGCAGCGTGAATGCCATAGTAGCCACTACCGCGGGCACGACCAGTATAGACGGGGATGAGGTGAAAATTAAAGGCAGTCGTGCCAATTCAACGAATTACTACATAGACGGGGTAAGGGTATCTGGGGCTCCGCCACCTTTGATTGATTTGGATGTGTTGCAAGTGCAAGTACGCAGTACATTTAGAGATTACGCTTATTTCCAACCCCATCTCACCACCAACAGCCAAGGTGAAGCCACTTTTCGCACTGTTTTCCCTGATGATATCACCGCTTGGAATACTTTTATATTAGCCATGGATGGCAAAGGGCGCGGGGGCATAGCCACCATGACGACTAAGGCATTTAAAAAAGTAAGTGCTCAACTATCTGTGCCAAGGTTTGCCGTGGCTGGCGACCGATTTGACATGGCTGGCCTGACCAATAATCGCAGTGGCGACTCTTTGGAGGTGAAAACGGCCTTCAAACAGCAGGGGCAAATCGTTCAGCAAAATAGCCAGCGTATTGGGGCGGGATTTGGCGAATTTGCTTCTGTACTCACACCCGCCGATTTAGACTCTATGACCCTTGGTTACGAAATGCGCAGTGTCCTCAATACCGATGGAGAAGAGCGGAAAGTGCCAGTGTTGCCAGTAGGTACTAAAGAAAGTGTCGGTGATTTTTGGTATTTAGAAAGCGATACTTCCTTCGTAGTGCCGATTAACCCAGGATTGGGTACTGTGACAGCTTATGCCGAAGACAACGCTTTGGACGTGATGCTCAAAGATGTAGAATACCTCAAATCATATCCCTACGGCTGCAATGAACAGACATCTAGCCGTCTAATAGCGTTGTTGCTGCTCAAAAAAGTTAAAACCTTGAGCGGCCAACCCTTTACAGATGACAAACTGGTGCGCCAATGTATAGCACGTCTCCAAGAAAACCAAAGGCCAGAAGGGGCTTGGGGCTGGTGGGCCAATGGAGTTCAGAATACTTGGATGACGGCCTACGTTTTGAAGGCTCTGAATGAAGCCAAGGTGGCAGGATACACTGTTACTGCCTTGGATAAGGGTATCATTTGGCTCCGATTATATGCGCCTGCCGCTTCGATCCACGACCAGCGTTACGCACTCATCACATTGAGAGAACTGGGCGTAAACGTAGATTGCACTACTTGGATTAAACCACAGTACGCGGAACGACCCAATCAAAGACAACCCTACGACGTTTATACCGCGCTCTCGAAGTGGCGGATAGCCCAGTTGTGTGAAAAACCAGTGCCCAAAGACAGCCTGATGCGATATTTACAGCCCCACAGTAAGGGCGGTCTATCCTGTGCGTTCAATGAGTGGCACTGGTATAATTCCAATGCCACCACTACTTTATTGGCTTACGATATTGCCGATAAGGCGGGTTGGGCCGATATTACCAAGGGCATCAGGCGTTATTGGCTTAGCCAACGAAGCCAATCCCAGTATCGCAACACCATAGAGACTGCGCAGGTGTTGGTGCGGTTGTTGCCCCACCTCATGAGGAAAGACAGTACTGGCAAAGTGATTTCAAGAAAAACTACCCGCCTCATAGTGGGACAAGAAGACATGGATGTTTTTCCGAAAAAGATCAGCATTGTTCCCATGGGGCAAGAGGCTCTTCAAGTCAAAAAAACGGGGGATTTACCTTTGTTTATCAGTATATCGCAGACCTTTCACAATCCCATACCTAACCCCAAAACGGACTTATTTGATATCAGTACCTCGCTTAAATACGATGATCGGGTGGTGGACAAGTTACGCCGTGGGGAGGGCTGCCAACTGGTCGTGAAGGTGGAGGTAAAAGAAGGTGCCGATTATGTGATGATCGAAGTACCCATACCTGCTGGCTGTGGGTATGGTGAAAAATCACAAAAGGGTCGGCCTTATGGCAATCCTGAGGTACACCGCGAGTACTTTAAAGATCGAACGGTCATATTCTGTGAACGGCTCTCGGTGGGTAAGTATTTTTTTGCCATCGCATTAGAACCCCGATTCAGTGGCCGATTCACCCTCAATCCTGCCCGTGCGGAACAGATGTATTTTCCGACCTTGTACGGCAGGAATGGGGGTAAAGTGGTGGATATTGAGCGGTAGTAGCGATTAGACCCCTAAAAACTAAACCGCAACCCCAATTGACCCTGCCATTTTGAGGCAATTGGATCTATTTGGTAAGGCTTTCCACTGGGATTATTGAACCGAAAAGTGGCGACATCGTTGGTAACAGAGGCCACACTGATCAATTGATAGCCTGAATTGAGGGTATTGGCAACAAAGGTTTGCTGCCCCCATGTTTTATTAACCAAATTACCAGCATTGATAAGATCTATGCTGAGTTGAACCTGGGTTTTACCAATTTGAAAATCTTGTGAAAAATGAAGATCTATCTGACTGTTCCAAGGCGTGCGGCCACCATTGCGTTGCGCATGTTTACCACGGTGTTGACTCAAATATGCATCACCCTCGATATAGGTATTGAGTTGATCCCATTGCTGATCCGCACTTACCGTGACCACCCCAGCACTGTTTTTTATATCCACTAGGTTGATTTGATCGCGGGTATTGGGTATAAATATCAAGTCATTCATCGGAGATCCATCGCGATTGAGGTCACCCGCGTATGTATAGGTGAATGGATTTCCGGAGGTATTCAGAAGGACGATACCAATGCTGGAAGCACCGATTTTAAATAGTTTTCTTTCCATCCCAATATAAGACACCACTCGGTGTCGAGTGTCAAAATTAGAAAAACTCAATGATGGGCCATTTGGGTTCAAGGTCTGATTCCACTCCCAATTGGCCTGCGGGCTTACCCGAACCCCATTTGCAATATCTTTTGAAACTCCATAAGTATAGGCAAAAGATCCTGTAAACCATCGTGCTATTTTCTGCTGCCAACTGCCAGTAATTGAGTACCGATATCCCTTATCCGTATTGGCCAATCCAAATACGGAGGTGTAAGCACCTGTATATTTTTGTTGGTCCCCACTACCTAAATACACGTCGCGGCCATCGCCGCCTTTCAATGCCACCGTGCTATCTTTAAGGTTGAGGGTTTTAAACATAACATCGCGAAGGGTCTTTGTCCCAATTAGGTCAATTGAAAAAACAGAACCCACCTTGTTTTTGTAATCTGCACCAAGTGTACCGCGCAATACGGCTGGTAATTTAAACCCATCTTGAACCAAATTAATTTCGCGTTGCACCTTGGTAGTCAAGGTATTATGCTTTGAAAAGTCGGTAATAATTGGCACCACCGTAGTAGGTCGTACGTCAATATTATAGAATTGATTTCCGCTATATATCTTTGTGTAAGCCAACCAAGCCAAAGGGATACGACCCACAAAAACACCCGATCCACCCCTTATTTGGAGATTCTGCTTGGGTTGATAATTGAAGGCTACCCTTGGAGAAAAAGACATTTGGCCACCATAGTCGTTGGAATAGCCAGCATACGCCGGATTGGAACCAATCTCCGCTATGGCATCTTTTCGATCCAGAAAAATAGGTAGGTCAAGTCGAATCCCCGCCGTGACATTCAATTTAGTGCCGATCGTAATCCGATCTTGGGCATACACTGAACTCAACAACATCCGAAAGGCAGCCGAAGGACGATTGTAGTTGACATCGCGATCTGCATTGTCAAAACTATAGGTCGCCCGGATTCGAGATGGTTTGTTGGCTAAAAAATTATCCAAACTGGAATAAGCCCAACGCCCATTGAAAGGGGTCACAAAATGATAATTTATGTTGTAAAATTCGTGGTGAGTACCAATCAAAAAAGCGTGATTTTTCTTATAAAAATTAAAATTATCAGTCAATTCCAAGGCTTTTTGATCTATTTTGAAAATAGCCGCTTCCCGAAAAGTCCCCGCAAAAATTTGATTGGTCGTGTTGTATATGATCTCAATATGAGGTAAAATTTGATCACCAAAAGGCGTTCGATTGTCTAAAATACTTGAATATCCAATGAGCAAGTCGTTGAATTTATTGGATCCCAGCCTTGATTTCAACTGGGCTACGCTCACGTTGCTTTGATTGTGGTGGGTAAAGCCCTGCGATTCGTAGTTGAGAATACTATTGGATCTATTCAAATGCTCGGCGGTCGCATCCACAAAATTATGGCGCAATGTCAATTGATGCCTTTCTGTGAGGTTAAAATCAAGGCGACCAAAGACTTTGGTACTATTTGAGCGGAGTTCGAGGTCACCATATCCACCAGTATTGATTCCAAAACGTCCCAATAACGTATCCGCAATCTGCTTGGCCACTGCATAAGGAATAGCGGACTCAGAAGAGCCGGGTTTGTACCCAATGGGCTCTGTTAACACAGCACGTTCTGCATTGAGAAAATAGAAAACCTTATTTTTTTTGATCGCACCTCCCGTACGGCCACCCATCTGAAAATCTTGGTATTTGGGTATTTTTTTGACACCTTCTGCCTGATCGCTCCGAGTTAAATATCCATTTCTGCCATAAGCATACACCGAATGCGCTGCTTTATTGGTTCCTCGTCGGGTCACAGCATTGAGACTTCCCCCCGTAAAATTGCCTTGAGACACGTCAAAAGGTGCTACATTTACTTGTACTTCCTCAATAGCATCCAAAGAGATAGGTTGTGACCGCGCCAAATTGCCCGGCACTCCAGAGGCTGACGATCCACTGGCACCGCCCGATGACTCCACGAAACTGAAAGCATCGTTGGCCACTGCACCATCTATTGCCAAGTTATTGTACCTAAAATTAGTACCCCCAAAAGAGTTTCCGCTTGCCTGTGGGGTAAGTCTGGTAGCATCTTGCAAACTGCGGTTTAAAGTAGGCAACGTATTGAGTTGATCGCGGCTTATATTGGTCGAAGCCCCCGTTCGGCGGCTATCAATCAAGTCATTTTTGGAGGCTTTTACCTCCACTGTAGCCAGTTCATTGGCACTAGCCTCCATAAACAGATCTATATGTGTCGTCTTTCCTAATCCCAAAAACAAGCCCTCCTCCATCACATCTTTGTATCCAATATAAGATACTGATACCTTGTATGGCCCTCCAATAATCATGTTTTGAACTTGAAAAACGCCGTTTTCATCAGTAATGGCTCTATAAATAGTCCCAGTAGGCGCGTGGACAGTTATGGCGATGGCACCGACAATCGGTTCAGAACTAGTAGATTGAATTTTGCCAGTCAAGGCAGCAGAAGTTATTTGTGCTGCCATAAAATGCATGGCAAACACCGAAAAGGAGCAAATGAGTAGTATTTTTTGATTCATGTAAAATCTGTATTTTGTAAATGAACGCTGTTTCAAAGCGCAAAGTAACCCAAAATCAATCTAATTTACTAACACCAAGGTTGTTTTTATCATAAAATGTTATTTCTAGGACATCATTTTGAAGTTGGTGAACTATTAGAGCCATATATACGAGGATTTAGGTGTCATGGTTTTATAATGTTGTACAAATGCTCAATTTATTACCTCAGTCCTGCTTTTGCCAAACCGACGTTACCTGCTGTGCTTTTTGGGTAGATAATTCACCCTTTTAAACTTTCGTCTATGCGTCCAAAGTTGGATGATACCAAGGCCAAAAAGTAAAGTTGCGAAAATAATTATTGCTGTGTTGAAGCGTCCAACAAAAGTTGCAAACGCTGTCAAGATAGAAGCACCACCAAGCCAGACAGCCAACGAAGTTAACCAGCAACAACTTGTACCTAAAATGAAAGCCAACACACTTCCTAAAAATGATTTTTTATAATTTGTTTTCATCATTATGATTTTTTAGCACTTATTGAAATACTTGCAATGGAATTTACTATTGCTGAAATCTCTTTTTCAGCGAGGTTATTTTCTCTAACGATCTTCTCCGCAATTGGGTCATTCAGCATCAATTCAATTGGAAAGGATCCTTGTTTGTCAATACTGATTTCAGTAAACCCTGCTTTTGTAATGGCAGTTATATAGTCTTCTTTTCTAACGGCTCCTGCCAAACAAGCAATGTGCCCTTCAACCGAGTTTTTTACATAATCGGGTAAGTCATTTAGTAGTATAATATCAGAAATCATGATTCTACCGCTTGGTTTTACTACTCGAAATGCTTCTCTAAAAACTTGTTCTTTTCGGTTTGATAAATTGATGACACAATTCGAAATGACTAGGTCAATACTATTGTCTTCAATAGGCAAATTTTCAATTTCACCAATTTTGAATTCTACATTTTTGTAGTTGCCTTTTTCAGCGTTTTTTTGGGCTTGTGCAACCATTTCAGGTGTGATATCCACCCCAATTACTTTCCCTGTTTCACCTGTTTCTCTTGATGCTAAAAAGCAATCAAATCCTGCACCAGAACCAAGGTCTAAAATGGTTTCGCCTTTTTTGATAGAAGCCAAAGCAGTTGGGTTTCCACAGCCAATTCCTAGATTAGCATCTTCGGGTACATTTTTAAGTTCTTCATCGCTGTATCCAATCTTTTTTCCAATGTCTGTTGCCATTTTTTTGGGGTCGCAACATTGAAAAAAATGGGGTAGAAAAGATTTTTTAGTGCTACGCTTTACAATGTCAGCATATCCACTTTTTACATTTTTTTGAATTTGTTCGTTGACCATTTTACATTATTTAACTATGAATAATAATGCAAAGGTGAGGCATCTTTCAAGGGCTTGAAAGGACAAATGTCCTCAAATGATTATTTGGAAATTTCTTGGCGAATTCTTGACAATGTTCTTCTGGTGACGCCTAAATAGGAAGCAATATCTTCAATATTGGCTTTGAGCAAAACGTTTGGTTGCTCTTTTAAAAGGCGTAAATATTTTTCTTTCGCGGTTTCGTTATTTAGTACTGAAGCATATTGCTCCATTACAATATATTCTCTTTCGGCAACGGCTCTGCCAATGGTTTGCCAAACTACACTTTTTGCGTAAAGTTTTTGTAAGTTTTCGTAATCAATTACCAATAATTGAGTGTCCTCAATAGCCTGTAAAATCAAATTTGAAGGTTCTTGAAGTATGAAACTTTTATAAGAAGTGGTCAGATTGTTTTCGGTGCAAAAGCAAGAGGTGATTTCTTCGGCTTTGTCATTGATGTAGTAAGTTCTCACCGTTCCTTTCAAGATAAATGCAATATGGCGGCAAGTCTTGCCTTGCTTCACAAAAAAGTCGCCTTTCTGCATATTTTGTTCCGAAAAACAAGAAATTGTGTCTGCAAACTCGTCATCCGTGATGGTCGAAATATTTTTTAAAAACTGTTTAAATCTGTCCACTTTATCTTTGTGATATTGATTGTAGAAGTTGATGATTTCTGTCAGTTGGGAATTTCGTTTTATCGTTGCTCATGGATAGACGCACCTACAAAAACGCCCACACAAAGATACATAAAATG
>JANMMZ010000098.1:0-32794 GCA_031373665.1 Saprospiraceae bacterium
ACACCGAGGCATTTCACAAGAACGATTGCCTTTTTATCTGGGATTTTTTGAATTCCTTCATAATATCAGAAAAAGAGGGGGTAGTGCGCTCACTGGTTTACTCACCCTTTTGATAGCAACTTGAAATCATAATTGAGCCTAAATTAATAAATAATTCCACCCATTAATAAAAAAACACCCATCTTTGCATTTCAAATTTTTATTTTAATCCCACCGTTAAACGGCTATTTCCTGCCGTAATCTCTAAGTTCACAACATTTCGTTAATCTGTTTTGCCCGATGCAAGAATATAGGGCAGTGTTGCGTTAATGCACTCGCACAACCTTGTATCAAATTATACCTATTTCATGAGTCAAAACTACCAATCCTTTGTGAGTTTAAGCCGCACCCTTGGCTGCTTTTTTGTATTATTTTTTTTCAGTATATCTTTATCTGCTCAAACCGAAAACTGTACCAATGGTATAGATGATGACGGCGATGGGCTCATAGACTGCTACGATCAAGATTGTACCTGCACCGGGCCATGCGAGGATTTTTACTACACCACTTGCAACGCCGACTGCTACTATGCCCCGCCTTGCGATCAGATTTCATTGGGTATCCAATGGACCAGTACTGCCCAAACCGGCACCTACTCCACCCTAATGGCTGGTGATATGGACAAAGATGGGATTCCGGATATTGTGACCTATCGAGTAGAGGGTACAGAAATATTCATCATAGATGGCAAAACTGGTGCTATCAAGGTGCAAATAAATGGCCCAACCGTATATCCGGGAGGAACTGCCCCAGCCATCGCCGATTTAGATAAAGATGGTTTTGGAGAGTTGATATTGGTCGGTCAAGACCGATATTTGAGGTGTTGGAACCATGATGGCACGTTGAATTTTACCAGTGCCATTCAGGTAGGTTACGACCAGCGGTACCAATATTCTGTACCCAATATAGCAGACTTTGACCACGATGGTCAAGCCGAAATAAATATTGGAAACCAAGTATTCAATGGTCAAAATGGTGCCTTGCTGGCGCAAGGCGGCGTACTGGTTTCGGCGGGCGAACACCCTGCAAGGAAACTTAATGGATTTTCTTTCAACTCCACCGTAGCCATAGATGCCCTCCCCGATGCTTTTTGCCCTGATTGTGCAGGATTGGAGATCGTCGCTGGCAATCAAGTATTATCCGTCAATTTAGTCACGGGTGTAGTGACTGCCGTAGTGACGGCTCCCGCTGCTTTCTCTGATGGTTTTACTAGTATAGCAGATTTTGACCGCGATGGCGATTTAGATGCCATTGTGCAAGGCCGTAAAAATGGCCAAAACACGATTTATTGCTGGGAAATGGAAACCTCCACGATCATGCGAGAATACAAACTCATCAATAATTACTTTGATGGAGCCTCTAGGGCGAATGTAGCAGATTTGGATGGAGATGGACAACTGGAAATCAGTTTTGTAGGCCACCCGCGCCTCTATGCTTTGGACAATAACTTCAGCCTCATGTGGCAAAGGACAGCCAATGATCCGTCTTCGATTACCTGCTCCAGCGTATTTGACTTTTGTGGCGATGGATCTGCCGACGTGGTTTATCGTGGATCTAGCGCACTCCAAGTGCTGGAAGGTGCTACAGGTATTGTAAAATGGCAAGACAATTGCTTTTCTGAAACCCATATCGAAAATCCCTTAATCTTGGATGTGGATGCCGATGGACAAACTGAAATAGTGGTACAATGTGGTACTTTTACGGGTCAAGCCCCCTACCCCGGCACGGTTGTGGCCTACGAAGCAGTGGGTACCCCAGGCATTGCTTCGCGGAAGGTTTGGAACCAACATGCTTATTTCAATACCAATATCAATGATGATTTGAGTGTACCGCGTTATCAGCAAAACCCACACCTCGTGGGCGACGGCTTAAAACTGAATGGCTTCTTGAATCAATATTTTAACCCCACTTTCCCATCACCCGATGGCGTATTTACCATCCAAAATGTATTTTGTGATAAAGACTCGTTAGAACTTTCCTTGACGGTCTGCAATATTGGCGACAACCTATTGCCAGCCAACACACCCATTTCGGCTTATCAAAGCAATCCACAGACCACCAATGCCGCTTGGGTTGGAGCCATTCCCTTGGGTTATGTGGTCAAGCCAGATAGTTGTTATGAATTCAAGATTCGGGTGCCACGAATAGCCAATGATTCAGTTTTTCTAGTCTTGAATGACAACCACTCTACGGCTTTGCCTTATAGTTTGAGCAATGATTTTCCCATCACGTCCATCGGCGAATGCCGATTTACGAACAATATGGTCTCCTTTATTTACCGATACCAGCCCGACATGGTCAATTTAGGGAAAGATACGGCTATCTGCGACAATGGAATCCTTGCTTTAACGGCCGCTGGTATGGATCTGGTGGGTTGGGAGTGGCAAAACACGACCGCATTATCTACTTTCACCGCACCCGGCCCAGGCAATTACAGTGTCACGGTCACCGATATTTGCGGCAATACCCAGACGGATGCCATTGTAGTCACCATTGATAGTGCCACCGTCGTATCGCTGGGAGCCGATAAATTTATTTGCGAAGGAGAGGTCACCACCCTCAATGAATCGGGGTTTGAATATTACAATTGGACTCCAGCCAATGTCTTGAATTGTAACAATTGTCCACTGGTGACTGCCACCCCTGCCGCCTCGGGTTTTGTGGTGCTGCAAGCCGGTTTTGCCAATGGGTGCGTCAACCGCGATTCGGTTTATATCACGGTCTATGACACCTTCAATTATATCGTGGATACCATTGTTTGTTATGGGCGCGATGTGACTTGGAATGGTGTCAATATTGGTACTGATGAACAATATACATTCGCACTCAATACCATACATGGCTGCGACTCGACGGTATTGGTTAGGGTAATTGGCACTACCATTGGCACTTACAATATTACTGTAGATACTGCGGTCTGCTTAGGTTCTACTTTGCCCTATTTGGGCTTCAACCTAAACCCCGGCGACCAAAAAATATACAATTTGAGTGCCTTTACAGGCTGTGATAGCACCGTATTAGTTTTGGTAGCCCCAAAAGATACCTTTTATACAGTGGATACTCTAATACTCTGTAATGGCGATACCTCCACTATTTTTGGCAATATCCAAGGGCAAACGGGGGTGTTTCAAAAATTATTTGCTGCTAAAAACGGTTGCGATTCCACCCATACGGTCTATTTGACGGTTTTAGATCCTATTGTTTTGAGTTTAGATGCTACCCCCGCCTGCGTCAACGAGCCTACGGGGATCATTTCAGTATCCGCAACGGGCAATGCTCCTCCCTTCAATTTTCAATGGGATATTTTAGGCGCCAATACTGCCACCGTGGAAGACCTGCCCGCTGGCGACTACACCGTGACGGTCACAGATGCGAATGATTGTACCGAAACTGCCATGGGCGCGGTCACCTCCTATCCGTCCATCATATTTGAAGCCCTGCCCGATTCAGTGCGGTGCTATGGGGAATCCAATGGCGCCATCAGTATAGAATCGCCCGATGAGACCTTAACTTATAGCCTCGACGGGGGGCAATATACCCAAAGGCTTGAATACAAAAATTTGGGCATAGGCGACTACACCATTTATGTTCAAGATAGTTATGGTTGTATAGATACGGCCATGCTTTCAGTGGGTCAACCGCCCGAATTTATTGTCTCGCTCCCACCCGATGCCACCATCAACCTTGGCGATTCCTTCAATTTGCAGGTTTTGACCAGCGGTTATGGGCCATTTAGGTATATTTGGAACGATAGTATTTATTTGAGTTGTGCCAGTTGTCCAGAACCTATCGCCACGCCATTTGTTAGTTTCAGATATTCGCTCACCATTTTTGATAAAAATGGATGTAAGGCCGAAGATGGCATTGACATCACCGTTCAGCGGATCATTGGTGCATTTGTACCGAATGTTTTTTCGCCCAATGCTACCAACGATATCAACACGACCCTAAGCCTTGATTTTGGGCCATCTGTCTCTAAAATCCGTTTATTTCAAGTGTATGACCGGTGGGGTAACATGGTACATCAGGTAAAAGATGCACTGTCACGTGATCATTCTCAGTATTGGGATGGGCGTTTCCAAGGGCGGCAAGTAGCCCCGGGCGTGTATCCGTGGATAATGGAATTGGAACTGGTGGATGGTACAACAGAGCGGTATCGGGGCGATGTGACGATACTGCGGTAAGATAAACTATAACACTTTGTTAGGAATAGCCTTTGATCACGACCTAAAGCGTGATCAAAGGCTATTAAAATCTACAAAATTGCCACATCGCTGAATTTTCGTTCAAATAGTGTGCTCTATTTACCCGAGGTCTTTTGATTACCCATAGAATAAACTGGAAGCACATCTATCATCTTGTAACCGCCGATTTTAATCGGTGGGTTGGGAAAAACCACCAGCACATCTATCTTCTTTTCAAAAACATCCCATTTGGATGCGGATGCTTTGAAAAGATGATAAATATTGGATAGTGGGGAGCATCGACGTCCCCTTGTTGAAACGAAGGGTTACACAGGTATAGGGCAAAAAAACTATTTTTCGTCAAAAATGTTAGAGTTGAATGATAAAAAAGTTGGACAGATTTTTTGAAAATATTTTTTCGGAAAAAATGAGAAACAAGGTGGAATCGACCATCATATATGTTGCTATATTGGGATTTATAGTACACTTGCTATTAATTGCACTTGTTCGTTTCAAAATCATAATGGATAATGGCCATAGTTACTTATTAGACAGCCCGATCGCAGCCATATATACGCCTTTTTCGTTTATCATCATTTACGAGGTGTATCTACTGGTTTATTATCTGCCAAAATCAACTACAATTTATATTGCCAAACAGTATGAAATTATTACACTGATCATCATCAGGCGAGTATTCAAGGATTTATCAAACTTAGAAATTACAAAAGATTGGGTAAATAATTCAAGAGATACGCAACTATTACTCGATTTAATAACAACACTTTTATTATTTTTTCTGATCTTTGTTTTTTATTCCCTAAGCCATACACAACAAAAAAAAGGGGTACTTCAAACCGAAACGTCACCAAAAATATTACGGTTTATCCAAATTAAGAAAATAGTGGCCGCATCGTTAATTCCTGTTTTTTTAGTCTTATCATTTTATAGTTTTGGAACCTGGTTGGCAGACAGTTTCCTTTCGGTTAACCTTTTAGTCGATAATATGAAAAATGTCAATAAGATATTTTTTAATGACTTTTTCACGATACTTATTTTGATTGATGTTCTTTTGCTGCTCTTTTCTCTTTTACACACAGATGAATTTCATAAGATCATTAGAAATTCGGGATTCATTATTTCTACTATTTTAATTAAACTTTCGTTTAATGCCGAAGGCATTTTGAACCTTATTCTAATTATTGTGGCTGTTCTATTTGGGGTTTCGATATTATTGATTCATAACAAATATGAAAAATCTGACTTCATCACAGAAAAAAAATAAAAAAGCAGGTGTTTTTTTGTCCAATAAGCCTGCTTTTGGGAGGCAATGCGCTGCATAGCTTCCCAAAAGCGGCAAAGTGAACCTAAGATTTGACCTTTTTTGATCGTTACTAAGATGCTGTGTGCCACACCAAGGAAAAAGGCATATTTTTTTTAAAAAAGTTATTATTTCTCCCGCTGGCGCAAGGTTCCAACCTTGTGCCGCTGGTCGGGCGGGTTTTGTAAAAAGGGTGTTTGGTGGGAATTAAATTTTTTTTACCAAATTTAATTTTATATTCAAACTACAACTTTTAATTTAAATTATTTATATGTAAGTAATATTGAGCGTTTCGCCTCCCGAATTGCTACGTATAGGAAATATTTTGTGGAAGCGATTGCAGGCAGCGTAGTTTTTATAAATCAGTGAATTTTATATTATAAATTTCCTCCGTTGTGATAATGCGAGTAAAACCAAGTCGCTCAAGCCCAGATAATAATTTTTTATCTCCAGTCCAGAGTTTAGCATCTAAATACTCCGCCAACACAACAAATGCAATGTCATCCATATCCACGTCTCGAACTAATGGAATGGCATCATGCCAAAATTCATACGGTATCTGTTCTTCGGAAATGAAATTGATGCACCTGAACATTTCGTCACGAATATCCTCAAAAGTGGTATTATCATTGGATTTGGATGCCTCAATGATCTTATTTCGATGCCTTTTTATCTCCTCTTTGAGTAGATTTGGCGCAAAAAACTCAAATTGCTGATGCCGTTGGCCATAGATAATAACCTGTCCAACTGTAGCCGAGGGATTCAACATAGCACTAAAAACAATATTGGTATCAACTACAATTTTCATGGTTGCTTCAAGAATCGCTGCTTATTCTCCTCCCACCATTGCTTATTGACATCGCGTGCCAATTGGTCAATTTCTTCTTGTGTGGCACTGCTTTTCGAGACGTTTTGTTTGTACTTGATGAAACGGATCATCAGTTCCAAGTCTTCCCAATTGATATTAGCGGGAAGTCTTATGATAACTTCATGAGCAGTTCTTTCTAAAACCATACTTTAAAATTTAGAAATTTAGGAATTTAGCCATGCATGGGTCTTCACTATGGCTTTGGGTTATTTGCTAAATGTATGCATATCAGTAACGGTTGAATCTAATTTTTAGTTCGCAGCATCAAATTACCTGACGTATTTCTCACTGATATTGATTTAATTTCAGCAAATGGTTTCGATTTTGATGCCAAAAATATAAGTCAAATTTCAATAAATCCAAGATTGTGGAGACTTTTTACTTTCGGTTGCCACACCGCTGGCACGAAGTGGGAACTTCGCGCCAGCGTGAGATCGTCATAACTGAGTATAAAATAGGCCAAATAGTACTCACAAGCCAAAACTACTGCATACCTTCTTACTTTTGTCACTTTTTTCGCTAAAAAAGTCTCGATTTACCCTAAAAACCACTACCGAATCAACGTCAACTCCCCAGTAAGTGTTTCCGAACGACCCGTTACATAAGTAACCGAAGCCTGCCATACATATACATCCACGGGGGCAAGTTTGCCATCATGTAATCCATTCCAAGCCACGGTTGCATCAGTACCTGATCCTTCAAATACTTTTTGCCCCCACCGATTAAATATCCGCAAATAATTGACGGTGATAAAACCAGGCTCTCCATCTGGAATCAGTTGGAACACATCATTATCCCCATCATTTTGCGGCGAAAAGATATTGGGAGTCTTTATGTTTTGAGGAAAGACCCTTATAAAATAATCAAATTTACTTTCATAACACCCAAATTGATCTTTCACGATCAAAATGTAATGGAGGGTACTATCTTGTGGGGTAACCACAGGAGGCGTACCATTCGGAACATTGGGCGACCACGTGAACGTATATAGCGGATTGGTTACAAAGGGTAGGGTCACTGGTTGGCCTTTTTCGACCAAAGTATCCAGGTTTTGAGCACCATCATAAAGCCCCGGTACGAATACCAAGGCCGTATCAGAATCCATACAACCCGTACTGTCCACCACCACAGAAACCGTGTAAATGGTTGTCTCCGTAGGATTTACACTTACAGAAAATTTATCTTTAGGATTCAATACCGTATTAGACGGAGTCCATGTATAAGTAGCCCCTTGCACTGGAGCAAGTAGACCTATTTTAGCCGTATCGCCTGCGCAAATAAAGTCTCCAATGGCCTCAAAATTGGGTAATCCCGACACTGTAACGGATTGGACAAGGGTATCCATACAGCCCAAAGGCGTATCAGTGACAATCAATGAAACCGTGTAAGTGCCTTCGGTGTCATATTCATGGGTCGGATTTTCCAGATTAGAACTGGTATTATCGCCAAAAGACCAAGCCCAAGTATCATCTTCTAAAGAAGCATTCACAAACGCGTGCTCTAGGCCAAGGCAAAGAGGGTCTTGCAGTGCTGAAAAGTTAGCATCTACCAATGAAAAATTGACGGGCAGGCTCACTGTAAACGCACAAGCATCGTCTTCACCACGCAAGATCAACTTGGCTACCGTTGCACCCGATGGCGGGAGAAAATCGTATGAATGGGTAATTGGATTCACATCATCAGCAGTGGTGCCATCACCAAACGACCAAGAGAACGAAGAAATATCCAAAGTATCTTTGAGGTTGAACGTAATTTCATCGCCTTTACAAATGAAATTTTTATCCATTTCAAAATTACCCTCCGGGCCAACAACCGTAAAGGAACGCCACGTAGTATCCGGGCAGCCAAAAGGCGTAATAGCAACCATTTGAACCGTAAAAGTGCCTTTAGGGAATACCGTAGCCGCTGTATTGCCTACTGGGGTTTGTCCATTTCCAAGATCCCATATAATGCTTAAAGGATAATTAGACGTGCTGGTATTCAGCAGTTGTATATTTTGCGGGTAGCAAATAATATCTATGGAATCCACATTCGTAGAAAAACTGGCTTCTGGCGGTTTCTGGACGTTGATTTGAGTCGTCCTGAAATCAGTACACCCAGATCCATTCTCCGTAAAATTCATGGTAACGGTATAAGTACCATCTTGCAAATAAGTATGGGTAACCACCTGACCAACGGCCGTGGGGCTTCCATCTCCAAAATTCCAACTCCAACTAAGGGAAGAGCCCCCCCCTGTATATTGGGTGGCAATCAAGGTTGGCGTATCACCCTCACATATATCAGGTGTGGGCGTGGCAAAAATAAGACTGGTCGGTTTGTAGTACCTAATATTTCGAGTGATGGCATTGCTACAACCAAGGGTATCAGTGATAATCAAGGTAACAATGTAAAAATCAAGCCCTCCAGGAGGGGGCGTGGTATAGGTATGAGAGGGTTGAAGACCCGACACTGCTGGCGTATTATCTCCAAAATCCCAAACCCATTTTTGCAGTGTAGTGTCTGCCGTACTCATATCAGAAAACTGAACAGTGCCGGGAAGGCAGATGAGGGAGTCGCTCATTTCAAACTTTGGGTATTGTTGATATACCCTAACATCTTGGCCGATGGTATCAAGACATCCATTGATGTCTTGTACTTCCAACCAAACAGTATGAGGGCCGTTATCAGTAAACATGAAGGGAATCGTAGCCATATCGGTACGAATAGGTCGTTGAAAGGTAAAATACCAAGTATATCCCTTGTAACAACTCGCATTCACACCCGTCGCATCGCCTCCATCGAGTTGATATTCTTTACCAGCACAGATATAAAAAGGCAGTTCAAATTCAGATTTCAATTGAGTAGCATACACTTTTGTGGAATCCACGGAAGCAGGGCAACCGCTGGTATCATTGACGGCAGTCAATATGACGGTATAAGTACCGGCAGTATCATACAGATGAGTAAATTGACTCAACACGCTACTGTCTCCATCTCCTAATGTCCATTTGATAGACGTAGCACCCGTACTTTCATCTTGAAAATCAAACAACAAGGTATTATCGCAGGTGGTTTTGTAATGCAACCTTGCAATAGGGCCTTTTAGGGTAATATAATCGGCTTTAGTAACCGTATTAAAGCACCCGTTGTACTCCAGCATCAAAGACACATCCAAGGGCCCTGCTTGCGAGTTATGAGTCCATGATGGGTTCTGGTTTTGATAACAATGCCAAGACTGGTCATTATCGGAGTAAAAATGCCAAGCATCTATCCGAGGGTCATTGGTTAAGTTGGTAAACTGAACAGAGCCACCGGGGCAAATTGCCAGAGGCGAAGCCGTAAAATCGCCAGTGATAGGTACGCCTACTTCTATGGTAAATTTATACGAAGTATCAATACATCCAGCACTGTTTCTGATGATTAACTGCACATCATACTCACCTGGCTGGGTAAAAGTATGGGCGACGCCGCCGCCACTGGTTTGAACCACATTGGGTGTACCATCATCAAATATCCAAGTCCATTGAGTGATGGGCTCGTTTGAAAAACTACTATCCGCAAAAGCCACCATCAAAGGGGCGCAACCATGTTGTACATTTGGTACAAACCTCGCATTGGGCAGCCATACTTCTACCGCTCTTTTGAAGGTGTCGCGACATCCAGATGGGTTTTCAACAATCAATCGAATACTATCCAAAAATTGACCCAAGGAATGATACCCTGTTGTATCAGGATTTGTCCAAGTATAACTTGATAATTTAGTGGAAGCAAAACTAGAATCAGGAAAAAGCCACGCCCACTCATTAGCCACCGAAGAGGTACTACCAACATTAAAAATAACAGGTTCGTTACAAGAATAAGCAGGATTCAGTGTAAAATTGGCATCGGCTTGATCCACATAAATCGTTTTAGTGACCGTACCAGTACATCCAGTAGTTGTAGTAACCGTCAGGGAAATGGTCTGATTACCAGGGCTATTAAACTTTACCATAGGATTAGGCTGGGAAGAGGTAGCCGGGACTCCATTAGGCCCAAAAGACCAAACAAAACTCCCCGGTGGAGATTGGTTTTGAAGGGTAATTTTTTCACCGATACAAATGGTATCGGGTGTACTGAAATTAGCACCAGGATTTCCAACATTCACCGTGGCCTGTGCCGTACCAGAACAACCCAAGGCATCGGTAACCGTTAATGTCAGAGGAAAAACCCCTAATTGAGTATAGGTTTGTACGGGAGGATTTTGCAGCGTTGATGTATTGCCATTTCCATAATTCCACGCATAAGTGAGCACCCCTGTTCCGACGGTGGTATTCGCGACCGTCAGATCAAATGGTATAGTGCATGACTGGGGTGGATTGGGGAAAGTAATGAAAGATACCACGGGAGGAATGGACGTTTTGACCAAACTAGGAAATACCTCGGTGATGTTGCAACTGGGGTAATTAGTGGTCAACTCCAAGGAAACCGTAAAATTAGCCCCTACCACATAGGTATGGGTAGGATTAATTAGGTTTCCAGCACTACCTCCGTCGCCAAATACCCAAGATCGGTTGAGGATTTGTATATCAGGGTTGAAGGTAGAATTATCTTGAAATTGTACCAGCAATGGGGCGCAACCTGTAGTCGGCGTAGCCGCCAAAGCAATATCAGGCTTGGCCCAGACGGTAATAAGTACCGTACCGACCACTGGACCGTTGGGCGTATTTCTAAATTCGACTTGGTAACTGCCCGGAGTGGTGAAAATATTCGATGGATTCTGAATATTAGAACTGCCACCGTCTTTAAAATCCCAAAACCAACCAACTGATCCAGCCGGAGCAGTAAAATTGACCGCCAATGGAGAACAACCCTTCACCACGTCAGCAGTTTGGGCAAAAATAGTAGCACTGAAAAGCAGCGAAAAGACAACAAAGGTTGTCCTAATAAAAAAATACAGTCTCAGGTTCATGTTTTTCTTTGAATTTGAATTTTTTAGTCTAAATTTGTAGCTCATTAGAACGAGTAAAATAACGACCGCAAATATAATGATAAAATTCTTGTTTCCCGCAGTAATTTTCATACTGCTCAGCATCAGTCCTGTTTGCTACTCACAAAGTTACACTTACCAGCATGAAACGCTGCCTTGTGTCAAAAAAAAGTTTTCGATTGTAGCGCATGTATTCGCCGATAGCCTCGGCAATTACGATGCCACCCAGTCTTCTATCGAAGCGGCTATCCAAGGTATGAACAACTTTTTTGCACCAATTATGGTGTCTTTTGAACTCTGTGACTACCGCAAGCACCCCAATTTTGAGCACGACACCATCAATGGTGAACCAGAGTTTGATATCATCAAACAAAAATACCACGCCGACTACCGCATCAATTTTTATTTTCTATCCAAACTCAATGGTACGGAAGCAGGACTGGCTTCTGGAGGGATCGGCGACCCATTTGGTTCTGGTATTTTTATTGACAAAGCAAGCGGGATCACTGCTGGGGTTTTTTCCCATGAAATGGGACACTTTTGTAGTTTGGCTCATACCTTCTTAGGAAATGGCGATGAACTGGTGGATGGATCTAATTGCCTGACGGCTGGAGATGGAATCTGCGACACCCCCGCCGATCCTTTTGAAGCAGGGGCGGAGATGACTGATTATGTAGTAGATTGCCGGTTCATCAACGAAAAAGTAGATGCTAATGGAGAATACTACAATCCAGATCTCGGAAATATTATGTCCTATTATCAGTGCAACACCTGTGGCTTCACTTGGGGGCAATTGGACAAAATGGCTCAGGTTATTTTGAGTTCGGCGATGGACATGTGGTAGGGCTGACCTAGAACATTTATACAAGTTTTTAAAGTCCTTTTCATGCACCCTATTCCCCTGCCCGAATCATCAAGATTGCGATTCAGATTTGTAACGGCACAAGACCTTGATTTTGTATTTCTATTACAAAGTGATCCAGCATTGATGCGCTATATTAGAACAGCCGAAACGGATTTGGAGGTCGTAAGGTTACGAATAGAATCTTTTACAATATACAATGCCCAAAATCCCGGTCTAGGCATTTTTATTCTAGAATACAGGGAGGAAGCATATAAAGCCATTGGTTATGCCGCCCTACGACATTACGACTTTAATCCCGACAACGAAATAGAAGTCGGTTACGTCATCTCCGCTGCCTACGCAGGCAAAGGGATCGCAACGGAGGTCACCCGAACATTAACCCAACATGCTTACAAGCACCACGGGGCTAGTAAAACAGTGGCCTATACCGATCCTGACAACACTAAATCCAATCGGGTACTAACGAAGTGCGGGTACCGATTGATGGGCATTGTGGAGGCTTACGGGGATCAGAGTAACCTCTTTGAGCGGCTTAAGGACCAATGATCGAGTAGTGCCATCGCTATGATACGCTTCTGGCGACAAACCGCTGGTTTCCAAACCAATCATATCTGATATTCTTCCAGACTGTAATACCTTTATTGTCACATAGATCAATGGACGTTCAGCGTCAAATTGCTTAGAATCAACGTCGTACCAAAGTGCGCGCAAGGTCTCCTTTTTTAAGTGATAATTTTCAGTAGGAATGCCTTCAACCTTGATTATTTCAGCCAATCTATGATCTGCCTTTAGGCTCATTTGCCACCCTATAAGCGATTGGGCTTCTTCTAACACCATTGGTATTCTGCGTTCTTCTCCTGATTCAGCCCAGTCATCAGTAATCATCCTAACACCAAGCGGTGGATGGTAGTAAGAGCCATCGCTGGATCCACTGGTCAAGCCCATAGCCGATCCATTGATATCGCCAGATTTAATACCAATGAAGTTCAGGCCAAACCAATTCAGATCATCGGTTATCATAGGGATGGTCAGTTGATAAGTATCTTTGACGGCTGCAAAATTATTCAAATTGGCTATGTTCGCAATAGGCCTTATAAACCGCCAAGATGGAGCCGAGGGCAGGCTGGGATAAATCCCCAAGACCATTTTGCGGATCTCTACAATATCAAAAGTGGTGACTGAAGCACTATTATTGACATCGGCTGCCAACACCTGATAAAAAGAAGTAAATGATTCTATGCCCAATATATGCTTGCTCATAAGTACTAGATCAAAGGTAGTGACTCCATTGAGCGGATCATCGGTACGTTCCATTTTCACATTGGCCAAATAGGCCGCATTGAGCGGCAACTGAGTCGCCAAAGTTTTATTGAAACAAGAATCCGAGGTTACTTGATTGTAATTGATATTGATGGGTGGATTTACGCCTGCGGTGGACTGAATATTCGCTACTACTTTACAGTTATTTACGCGCTTATTGAAAGAACTTTTGATACAACCTGCTATGGCAACATCAGCATTTAGATTACAATTACAATCATTGTTGAGGTCTTGCACAATCACGCGAGAATTGCATTGGGTAATCAGGCCAACTTCGTCTCTGACCAATATTTCGACAAAGTTTTCACCTTCATCGCAGGTGCCAAACGAAAGGGTATCTGTGGTAGGAAATCCCATATTATTGGGATTTTTGATCCTTATACCGATGTCAATCAGGTTGTTAGGCGTGCAATTATCAGATAGTACTGATATAAATTGTTGAGCCGTAAAAACCAAGGAACAACTGGGTTGATTCACTTGCTGGGTCAATACATTAGAACAGATCAACTGTGGTGGCTGACAATCTTCAACAGTAACCAGATACGTACAATTGGAAAGATGCCCACATTGGTCAGTGACTTTCCACGTTACCTTATGCGTACCTTTGGGGAATACCTCATTCAAAGTATCGTTCATTACCTGAATATCTACCGAACTGTTGTTGTTGAAATCAATTTTATAAGTGTAGGTCAAATCAGGAGTGATGCAATTGGCTACGGCCTCCGGCACAATGAATACATTGCTTTGAGTACAAGAGTTGGGATTGAGGCAAATACTACGGTTTTCACAACTAGAATTCCAAAAAATGCCTTGTGCGGAAATATTCCCTGCATAGCAAAAAATCAGCAATACAAATAGTAATATTAGTCTCATAGATGTTGTAAATAGGTAATGGATACAGCAAAAACCTACATTTCCCTTGGAAATATAATAATTTATGAGAATACGGCAAAAATCAGGCCATTAATGGCTGGTATTTAAAAGAAGCGGTAATTGACCAAGATGGTGGTTGTCATCGACTTCATGCTATGGGCTTCCCAAATTTGGCACGAACCCATATCGGAATGATGATGGCACCCAGTATCAAATAACCGTAGTATGCCATACCGCGCCATAACAAGGCGACCACCAAGCCAATGCCCGTAGGCACATAATCCGAAATAAAACCAGCCAAAGCAATCTCCGCCAAACCAGCCCCACCTGGCGTAGGGCTAAAGGCCATAATGACAAACATGGCTATCAAACGGGCATATATAAAGGCTTGGGTAGCGCCATCCAAGGGAGTCGTTGGTACAATGGCAATAATGAGGCAATTAATCATAAAAAACTTGCAAGTCCATGCCCCCAATGTACCCAAAATAATGCGGAAATGATAAGGCCATGGCTGCCGCCTGATTTCAAGGGCGGCGGCCTCAAACTCGTCGGCCAATCGAGTAATACGCCCTGAAAAACGCTTGAGGATGGACACCGATCCTAGCCAATGCAGTAGTTTTTTGGCTGATGCTGGATTTATAAGCATAATGAACACCAATGCCAACCAATACGTGACCATCATGGTGTAAGAGGCAAAAAATACACTGCTGGCCAAAGTAACATCATCAAAACTAGTCATACCTGGATAGAGCATGGGCGGCCCATAAAACATCAAGAAAAACGGGAGCGAAAGCACAAAAAAGCCGGAATCGCAAATGGTGGTATAAAACACAGCTGCCGCTGTTTGCCCCGCACTCAGTTTTTCTTTAGTGAGTACAAACAACATCACCAACGGTCCTCCTTTACTGGTGGGTGTAACGGCACTGCTAAACTCCCAAAAAACAATCATTTCAAGGCATTTTCGCCATGTTAGCGCACCTTTGGTAATGGTTCGGAGACGGAAGGCATAAGAAAAATGCCTAAGTATGAGGAGAACAAACGATAAACCGATCCATAAAAAAGCCTTGGTTGTCCACTGTATTTGTTTGAATTGTGCTAGGTCAAACTGTTTGTAAAATAGAAAAGCCACTGCACTCAAACCCAATAACACAGGTAGTATCAAACGCGATAAACGGAAAGAACGGAGTATTTTTTGGCCTTCGCCGTCTAAAGATTCGTTTGTTGGATGTGACAAATTGTGGGTTGTTGACGAAATTATTAAAATTGAGAAACCGTGACTTATCTTTGGGGCAATCATTGTACCAATTATAAGGCAGGAACTATCATTCATGACTATTATGATCCGTATTTTTTTACCTTTACTGGTTTGTTGCTTAAACCTACCCTTGTGGGCTCAAACATTCACCGCCTCCAATTTGCCCATTGTGCTGATCGAAACCAATGGCCAAACTATACCCAACGAGCCTAAAATATCAGCAAACATGCGGATTATTTTCAACGGACTCGGGCAAATAAACCACTTGACCGACCCCGCCAATGAATACGAGGGTGCCATCGGTATCGAAATAAGGGGGGCATCTTCCAGCGGAATGCCTCAAACACCTTATGCCATTGAAACCCGCGATGACGACGGCAAAGATCTTCAAAACAGTGGCGATACCTACTGATTTGATGTATCAGGATTGCGAAATGGGTGCTACTTTGTGGAAATTAGGGGAAGAATGGAGGCGGTGCAAAAATTGATTATTACAACTTACTAGCCGAAGTAAAAATCCGATTCCAGTTAATGCCTTTTCTAAAATTAGCATTTTTAGTAGAGAACCATATAAAGAGGGGCTTGCCCACAATATGATCTTCAGGCACATAACCCCAAACACGGGCATCCTCTGAATTGTGGCGGTTATCGCCCATCATCCAGTAGTAATTTTGCTTGAAGGTATAAGAAGTAGCCTCTTGGTTATTGATGTATATTTTGCCATCTTTTACTGCCAATTCATTGCCTTCATAGACTTTGATGATCCGCCAGTAAAAACAAATATTGTCTATTGTCAATTGGGTAGTAGCCCCTTGCTTTGGTATCCAAATAGGGCCGTAATCATCCACTGTCCATGTCGTGTAGCGATTTGGGTCATTAGGAAACAAGGATCCCTTGGCCGCTTCCCGTTGCCAAACCTCTACTTTTACCCCCAATGCACGTACTTTTTCCACCTGCTCAGCATCCATATTAAAGTAATTGACTGCTTTGCCATTGCGGTCTTCTACTTGAATAACATCTTCAAGGTTAACACCCAATTCATCTAACTTTTTGGGGTTAATGTTCCCTTGTATATTGTAGGCAAACTGCATGTGGTTCGGATTTTGAGCCGCTTGTCCATTGATGAATATTTGACGGCTTTTGACCTCCAAACTATCGCCCGGCAAACCTACACAGCGCTTGATATAGTGGTCTTTTTTGTCGAATGGTCGGGTAATAATAGGGCGGTTTCCGTAGCGTCGGCTCAACCCATAGCGTTGCCACTGTCCAATATCATAACTGCGCTCTGGCAACAACACCACACTGTCACCTACTGGCCAGTTGAATACCACTGGTTCGTTTCGGTCTATTTTCTCAAGGGCAGGTAGCCTGAAATAGGGTAGTTTTGGACTTTCAAGGTAAGATTCTCCTAAGCCGTAAGGAATCGTATTGTGAAGCAAAGGAATCTGCGCCACAGTGCTAGGCGTACGAATGCCATAATGTGCCTTACTTACAAATAAAAAGTCGCCTACTTTAAGGCTTCCTTCCATCGAAGAGGTCGGGATCACGTAGGCTTCTATCAAAAACATACGGATGAACGCCGCCGCAAACACCGCAAAAATAATGGCTTCTGACCATTCCCGCAATTGTGATTTGCGAAATTGTGGGTATTGAGCCTCTAGTTTTTTGAGTTTTAATTTATCCTTACTCGCCATAGACTCGTGCATCTGGCGGAAGTAGTCGCGCTCTTTTTCTAAAATAGGGCCTTCGTATTTGGCATTTTCGTCGCGGCCTATCATGAAGAATGGGATCGGGGCGAAGAGCACAGCGATCACCGATTGCCAATAACTGTGGCGACCAAAAGAACGAACCATATCAATAGCCAATGCAGCATAGATGAATAGGTTCACGATCGGAAACAGTAACCACAAGGCGTATTGTGGCTTTCGGCCCACTATTCTGCACCATTCTACAGCTGCCAAGCCCGGCACCAAGGCTTTCCAGCCCGGCACACCCGCTTTCTCAAACAATTTCATCATGCTCAAGCCGAGCAATATATAGAGTATAATCAGGAAAATGAGAATTGACATATGTATTTTGTATAGTTAAAAAGCAAGGGCGAAGGTACTGATATTCACAGTACACCCGCCCATACTTCGACAAATATATAAATTATTCCGACCACTTGTTCGGTTATTTCTTCCGTGCCCTTCTGGTTTTGAACATCTCCACCACTTCTTTATCAGTCAGAAACTGGAGATCTACAAACTGTGTAGCCACAAATCGTTTCACATCTTGGTAATCCTTTGCGCGTTTGTCGGTAAAGACGTTGAGCAATTTTTGGACATAAGTCATAGATAACTTCTCTATGTCTTGGTTAAACTCCTGATTCCCAAATATTTTGATATAAACACTGAATATCTTATTCAACTCAAAGTAGTCCGCATATTCACGAACAGTCAGTGCACCCATTAGTTTGGTAAAATAGTTTAAGACCAATTGGCGTAAGCAATCACTTTCTACAGATAGCCCTTGGTGGTCATTGTAGAAATTCTGAACGGCTTCAATAGAATCAGGATGTACATACCCAAGGCTATGAACCGTATCACCGATCTTGTAATAATCAGAAATTTTATCCGTCCACTTTTTATCAATAATCGAACTCATGCGCTGGTCATTGACGATCGTGATACCTGGGGTTTTATAAATAGAGCGCAAGAATGCTAAATACCGAATATCAAACTCTGGATAAGAGCGGCGTTCGCGTTCAAAATGGGTAGCAAAAGCAAGTCTTTCGGCTGGATCAAGGTCAATGAAATTGCCGGCCATTGCCAACACTTCCAAATATTCGTCAGTAGCCTGCAACTCTTTATTGTTCAGAAAACCTGCAATCTTGTCTTTAAGGCTGGCATTGTCGCCACCTGCGCCAAACCGCTTTAGCAAAAACTGACGCAGGGCCGAAAAATTAGGCTTCATCTCGGCCAAAGTAGCCGGAAAATCAGCAGAGTGGTACTGCTCGTTCTTAAATTGCTTAGAATAGCGACCATAAATTTCTTCGCGGTCTTTTAGGTCACGAAAACGATCATTTTTTTGCTGTTGGAGGAAATAACAGATGCGCCTATTCTCTACAAGGCTCATTAGGTTGGTGATCCAAATATCGCTGCTCAAAGCAAAACCAACCGTAATGGTTTGGCCAATTCGCTTTTTCAACTGCTCAAACTGTGGGCTGCGACAAATAGCGATCAAAATATCTTTGAAATGATCGTTGGGGCGTACATAGCGGAATTGATCACTGATTTCGCCGCGCAACACCGCAAAACCAAGCACCCTAGGCAAATACAGTCCTTCAAAAGGCGGTTCTAGCAAATATTTTTCAAAAGTCACCAGTTGCAAAGGCGATTCAGAAGCCACCCGATGGTGCAGTTCCGAAATCTTTGGCTCAAATTCCTGGCGTAGTTCGTTGTACTGCTCATCTTCCTCTTCGTCGAGGTAAAGAGCCAATACGGGGGAATCTTGTATAGCCGCCGCCAATTCGTTCAATTGGTCGTAATATTTATCGTCTAATGGTTGCATGAATACTGTATTCTATTTACTTAGTTGTTAAACAAAGACCTGATAAAGCCACTAAGAGCTTTACCAGGTCTAAATAATAATTCACCTTCGCTGCAAATGTAAGCCAATAATTAATTGACCAACACATTTGTGGCAATATTTATTTTTTTTCTGACAGATTATGCTTCTGTTGTTTCGTCAGCGGCTGGTGCGGCTGCCTCTTCTGCTGGTGCTTCTGTAACTTCGGCAACTGCCTCTACTACTTCTGCTGCTGCTTCAACTGGAGCCTCTGCTACTTCAACTACTGCTTCTACGGGAGCCTCTACTGCTTCAACCACCGCTTCTACGGCTGCTTCAACTGGAGCTGCTGCTTCAACCACCGCTTCTATTGGAGCGGCTACTGCTGCTACCACTTCTTCCGCTGCGGCTTCTGCTTCTTCTTCTACCACTGGAACCTCTTCTATTACGACAGGCTTAACCTTTACTTTGGCAACACCATCTACTGCTTTCACAAATTTTGCTTTAGCATCGGCAGTTACCTCACGGCGTTTTGCTACACGGCCTTCTTTCTCTTCGATCCAAGTAACCAATTTGCTTTCGGCTTCTTCTTGGGTCATAGATCCTTTTGATACACCACGCTCAAGGTGCTTACGCAACATAACGCCCTTGAAACGAAGGATTGCTAATACAGTATCTGTTGGCTGCGCACCATTTTTTAACCACTCATACGCTTTGTCGCGGTTAAGTTCGATGGTTGCAGGAATAGTAAGTGGATTGTATGTACCGATCTTTTCGATAAAACGGCCATCACGTGGTGAGCGGCTGTTCGCGATAACGATGTGGTAAAATGGAGAGGCTTTACGGCCGTGGCGTTGCAGACGAATTTTGACTGACATCTTGAAATATTGAAAATTTTATGAGAAAATGACTCGCCCGATTACCTATCTAAAATAGCGTCGGGCATTTCGAGGCGCAAAGGTACGATGAGGTTTCTCATATCACCAAATTTTATTGGGTTTATTTTTTTAGGTTTGTTACGCCAAGGCGTGGGATGGGTCGCGGATGACGCGGATCTACGAAACGCGGATATAACGGATTTTTTTCTCGTTTCGATTTTTAATACACTGGCATCAAAAAAAATCCGTTTCATCCGTTTCACCATCCTACCATAAGGGCAAAGGCTACCCTTTCCAAATACTAATACCCCAAAATACTCCCAATAGCAGCAGAAACCTTTTCGATGGAAGGGATCATTTCTTGCTCTAAGATAGTATTGAGCGGCACTGCCGGCATATTGGCCGCACCGATGGTACGCACCGGCGCATCTAAATATTGGAAACAGTGTTCCTGTATGCGGGCTGCTATACTCTGGGCAAAACTATTATTGACTTGTTCTTCGGTCACCACCAACACACGGCCGTGGCGATGGGCTGCCGTATATATGGCATTTTCGTCGAGCGGGTATAAGGTGCGCAGATCCAACACCGTAACTCGACCCAGCCAATCTGCTGCGGCATTCAGAGCCCAATGCACGCCCATACCATAAGTCACCACCAACACGGATGTTCCTGATGCTATTTGCTGAGGATCTGACTCCAAAACAGTATTGGCCAATCCAAATGGAATGACGTAATCTTCGGCGGGTTCTACCGTTTTGGCGGCCTCTGTGCCGCGCACTTTCGACCAGTACAACCCTTTATGCTCCAATATAACTACTGGATTGGGATCTTGATAAGCAGACTTGAACAAACCTTTAAGATCGGCTCCGTTGCTTGGATAAACAATTTTAATGCCCCTTATATTGGTCAATATACTTTCTACGCTACTGCTGTGGTAAGGGCCTCCGCTGCCATAAGCACCGATGGGTACTCTGATGATGCAACTGACGGGCCATTTGCCATTGGAAAGATAGCAACTCCGAGCCACTTCGGTGAATAACTGATTCAATCCCGGAAAAATATAATCGGCAAACTGTACTTCTACAATGGGCTTGAGCCCTACGGCACTCATCCCAACGGTACTGCCCACTATAAATGCCTCTTGAATGGGTGTGTTGAATACGCGGTACTGCCCAAATTTTTGAGCCAAGGTAGCGGCTTCCCTAAATACACCTCCCAACCGATGCCCTACATCTTGGCCGTATAGCAGACATTCGGGGTATTGGTGCATGAGTTCTTCTATCGCATAAAGGGCGCAATCCACCATTACTTTGGGCTCGCGGCTTTGGGGATGCCGCGTACCAGACTCTATGAGTACCGGAGTAGGCGCAAAATCGTGGGTGTAAAGGTCTTCAGGCCTAGGGTCTTCAGCCTTTTTGGCGCGTAAAAAATCGGTAGCAACCAGTGTTTTTGCAAGGCGTTCAATCTCGGCAATTGCTTGATCGTCAATCCCCTTTTTTTGAAGTAAAGCCACCAACAATGGATAAGGGTCGCGGCTCTGATGCTCTTCCAGATCGTCGCGATACCACTCTTTACGCACGCCAGAAGTATGATGATTGAGCAGAGGGACTTTGGCATGCAACAATACTGGGCGACGCTCCGTCCTGATGATATGAAAGGCTTTGGTGATGGCCTCCCAACAGGATTCAAAGTCATTGCCTTCAATGCTGAGTATTTCCATGCCTGGAAACCCTTTAGCGTATTCAGCAGCATTGGCCACTCGAGTTTCTGCGGCATTGGCCGAAATGTCCCAACCATTGTCTTGAACCAAATAAAGGATTGGCAACTGCTTTAGCACCGCCATTTGGAAGGCTTCTGATATTTCTCCTTCGGTAACAGAGGCATCACCCAAAGAACAGACCACTAATGGCGGCTCTTGATTGGGATCATGTAGATTGACCTGCTCTTTGTACCAAAATCCCATGGCTGCCCCCGTAGCAGGTATGGCTTGCATACCAGTGGCACTGCTTTGGTGTGGTATCTTGGGTTTGTCAGCATCGCGCAGGCTCGGATGGCAATAATAAGTGCGACCTCCCGAAAACGGGTCGTCGCGCTTAGCCATGAGTTGCAACATAAGGTCGTAAGGCTGAAGGCCAATGGAAAGCAAGATACTATCGTCGCGGTAATAAGGATACACATAGTCTTGGGGCAATAATTGCAACCCAAGGGCAATTTGTATGGCCTCGTGCCCACGGGAGGTGGCATGCACGTATTTACTGACAAACTTGAAGTTATCTTCATAGATGTCAGTCATGGCTTTTGCGGTAGCCATGAGCCGGAAAGCCTCGATAATAGTGCTTGATTCGAGCGTTGCCAACGGAAATTTAATTGGTGCCAACGAGCGGGAGGGCCTCGGCCAATTCGGGTACAGTGATGTCAAGGTGAGAGGCATCATAGATGCACGCACCTTGGCTGATCAACAGCACTTGGGGAGACTCATGGTGAACCTCAAAGGTCTCAGTAATATGCTGAGAGATAGATCTGAAATTAATCAAATCTAAATAATAGGCTTCTATCTGTTGGTCAGTGAAAGCCCAATCATCTTCAAGGCGGTACTTAGCAATGGAACTGATCTCACAACGGGTGCTGTGTTTGAAAATCAAACATGGCACCTCATGAGAACGTTCTATAATGGAATTGACCTGCTGTTCCGTAGAAAGCGGTTTCCAAAGTAATTTTTGCATAATTTGTTTGCGAATACTTGAAATTAGATTTAGAAATCTGCGCCCGGACAGCCTGTTCCTCTGTGACAAGATTCAAGTACTACAAGTAGTGCAGCAATCGCAAATGGCAGAAATTTTTTCCAGTTTTTCATATTTATTAATTTTGACTTGTGATAATTAATCGTATTAACGACAATCAGTCGTTGTTATTGTTTTCAAAATTCAGTGCAAAAGTAATGGCTTTTTAAAACAAAAAAGGATAATCTTTGGAATTTATACTAAAATTAACATTTAATCCAAATAAAATTGGGTATCATGCGCTTTGTATTAGGCTGAATATGATTCCTTCACTAGGCAATAATTGTTCCAAATTGATTTTTTTTGACGGAACTGTGGCAAAATCCTCCTGAATTGTTGAAAAAGCACCCCTCCATTCCTTACTCCCCTCTATGTCTATCGTTAATGATGTAACAGCATGTTCGGTATCAAGGTTGACGATAAATACAAAACTAGGGTTGTCCTTTTGAGTCCAAGCAATCACCTTATTTTGCCCAGTGGCATCGGGAGGAATCAACCATTGCGTATCGGCATCCTTTATAAGAGGCCATATCTCGTTGGCTATTTCCTTTTGACGTTGCAACCCAGCGTACAGTTTTCGGTTCGTTCCCCATATATAACGGCCTTTGGTTGATTTCGTACCCTCGTTCACTTGAAAAACATATAATTTAGTATAGTGTTCATTTGGCGCAGGACTTGGGTGTGGGTCTCTGCACTCAAAACCCAATCCCATGTACGAAGGCATGTCCGTCAAAAACAAGGCGATAAAATACCTAGTTTCATTGCCTTTCAAATAAAATGCGTCGAACCGTGGATCATCTTTATCAGCAGTCATGATGGTAAAGTTGGGGGCAAACTTACGGGTTTCCAACCAAACGTTGTACTGTGCAAACAGTTTGACAAATTGGGTGGTTCCGATGGGTTCCGACTGCAAATCACCCAAAGTAGAATCCGCAAAAGAGGCTTCCAAATGATCGCACTCATCACCGTAAGCCATTTCATTGGGAGGAGCCAAAAAACTCTCTGCAAAATAAGCGAAATAAGGCTTTTCTGGAAGCACGTATTGTTTGACAGCACCCAACAAATCATAAAATGCATCCCTTTCTAGTGGTACTCCTGCTGGCCTCATTTGTACGTGCGACATGTCACCGCGCATGAAATCAAAATTGAAATACCGTTGTATCTCTGCATATCTTTCACACACGTATTCCCAAGCCGGAACGTTGGGTTTTGAAAAATCTAAATCCCAATGGGTATTGTTATCAAGCGCACCATAAAGTTTGTAACGAGCCAAAGGGCCAAAAGCGCGTGAAAACTTTTGAGGTTTGATGATCCGATAATCGCGCCACACCCTGCCCTCTTCATCGGTGGTCAGGGCTGACGGATCAGGATCTACTTCTATGCCTCTGTACGGTGGCCCCATCGTGGCTGGTACTGTCTCATACCCCATTTGGTATAAGAGTTCCACGTATTCTTTCCGCCGTGACAGCCGCCCTTCATAGTCGCTCTTATCTCCAAATAGCAGGCGCAAGCGTTCGCGCTCTTTGATATTTTCAAAAAAATCAGTTTCTTGATTCGGAAAGGGAATGTGTAGATCGGCCGCGCCTCGGTCTTTGGTATATTCGTATATAATGGCCTCCACCTCCCGATACAGATCGCTGTGGTGGCGCACTATTGTTAGATCACGCCGTTGCAACCATTCAAAATAAGACGGGTTGGCAATCGCCATTTCTGAATACCGATCCGTGTGCGGCACCACATCCATGCCTACGCGCTTGCCCATTAAGTGCAAAATATTGATCACTACTTTTAATTGGCGCTCCACCGTATTGAGGTGTGGAAAGGCTTCTGCCAGTTCGGCACAATAAAACTCGGGGTTAATATTCCAACTGGCAGGGCCGTACAGAGAGGCCACAACACCACATTCCCAGATGGGTAATATGTGTATCGTATCTTGGGCAGCAGGCAAAGTCAGCGCATATGGGATAATATTCCAAAAATTTTGGATAGTCCTAACGTTGATCCCAACCGTATTGGCTCTTTTCATCCAAACAGTATCCTGATTTCCGTGCAAAGGACTTGTTATAGACTCATTTGGGTCAAAAGCCTGATACAATGAGTCGCCCCAATGGGACTCAAGCATGGTCACAAGATCAATGACGGATACCGGTAGTACATCGGTGGGCATCATTCTGGAATAGGCTGATAAAGGCTCTAACACTGTATTTTATCTAAAAATGTGTATAATTGTCAGATATTAACAAACTTAATTGTTATTAATCCAGAATATGAAACGACTTTTGCGGTGCGAAAATAGTTCGATGTTTTCAGTTAATACCTATTTTACGTTATTTTTTAAAATAGAAATCAGAAAACATCGTTTTACTGGGTGAAACAAGCACAGAAAAATTACTAGGGCAATCAATCTTCTACAAACAATCTTTCCGTCGTGATTTATAAAATTAAAATGTCGAATAGTGAAGACATGGTTCATATAGATGACTATGTCTATGAATGGCTTATCAGTGATCCATACCTTAAAGGGATTGATTTCATCAATCACCTGCGCAGGCATTCCAGTGGTTGTGTTGTATTTCAAAAAAGTTGGCGCAAAGCAACCAAGGAATACAAGATAGAAACAATATATCTGCATAAAATCATTGCAGAGAAATACCTAAACAATTTGAAAGAGGGCGACAAGAATTTGGTCAGCGTAAAGAATGGTGACAAATTTGATTGTCGGGTAGAAAACCTAACCTATCGTTCTAGGTCTGTGGCGAGCCGACAACGTAAGAGTTCGAGCAATACCGGTTTTTCAGGCGTGTATTTGGAACACAACCGATATAGGGCCGTTATTTCGATAGAAGGGAAATCGGTACACATCGGTATGTTTGATACTGCAGAAGAAGCAGCCTTGGCTTATAATAAAATTTCTAGGGATCGGTATGGGGAAGAGGGGAAGATTAATAAGATAAAGTAAGTGCGTATTATTCGAACGGCACCGAAATAAAGTACCATTCCTAATTCTTCTTTGAATAATGCCTGCAATTCCACATTTGGTTAATTGCTAAGTTTCGTTGATTGTGCTACCGTTTCCTTCCCTCAATTTGTCATGTCGCAACGTAGTGAAGACATCTACACAAGATGCCCAACTGATAATGCAACACAAATACTTGATTATCAGTTGGGCATCTTGTGTAGTTGTCTCCGTTTCTCTACGACATGACAAATTGAGGTGAAGGTATGGGGGTAATACCGCCTGTCCTATCCTGTGGGATTTTCTAAACCATAAAAGCAGCACTTTAGAAACCGTCAAAATATAGCAATGTTCCTTGGCGGGTTTGGGACACTGGGTGGTCTTGATTTGTGTAATAACTACGTCATTTTCCTCTAATTTTCATACATTGGAACTTTTTTTCATTTAAAATCATTGATGAACCGAATAATATCCTTACATTTGCGTTAGATATGCAAACAAAGGGGAATTCACGTTTTCTTTGTTCGTATAAAAACCAGTTGAACCCCCAAAACCAAAAAAATGGCTGTCCAAAGAATTTTACTCTTCGGTCAACACCCTTCACTATTAGGCTTGCTCCGCAAAACCGCAGGCCATTCTTATCAAGTTGAGTCGTTTTCAGGCTCTTTTTCTCAAATTTTGGATTCAGAAATGCTCGATGTGGGCATGGTCGTAGTATTTCACCACCCACCCGTGGAAGATGGTACTACTACGGTTCGCAACATCAAGCGCGTGCAACCGCTGATGCCTATTGTGGCGGTAACGACCGAATTTTCGGGGCAAGCCACTCGGTTACTCATGAAATCGGGGGTGGAGGACGTACTGCCAATCGGTGCCGATGCCCAAGAAATAAGGGCTTGCTATGAGGCTTATTTGCCGGGATTTGGGTTGGTGGCCAAGAAAGGCAAAAAAGCAACCAACCAGAGTGCCGTAGGACATACTTTGATGACCGCAGTAGCCCCAGGCATAATTATGATGGGTGCTAGTATCCAAAACAACGCTACGTTGCCCACCCAATACCAGGAAAAAGAGCCAATTGTTCAACATACGGAGTGTGTCTATAATGGATTGGAAGTCAATTTCTTTGGGGCATTCAAAGCAAAACTATACGGAAAAGCATTTATGCTTTCCAAGCAGTCAAAGTTACTGTTTGCTTATATGGCATACAACCATTCCAAAGCATTTTCCAAAGATCATTTGGCTAAAGTAATTTGGCCTGAAAAATACGATTACAAACCGGATAGTGCCATTCAAAGCCTTAATGTTGAAATTACTCGGATCCGAAAGGCAATCGCAGACCAGACGGGGTATGAACGCAAAATCATTACGTTTGATAAGAATTTTTATCGGCTAGACATCGGGATTCCTGTATTGAGCGATGTGACTTCTTTCAAATCACTGTACCAAGATATTAGTATTACGCACCGCAATGGTCAATCTGCTACTTACGATTGGATGGCTGAGGCGATCAAGATATATTCCGGTAATTTTTTGGAAGATTTTCCTGCCGATGCCTACAATTGGGTGGAAGTGGAACGACAGCACCTGAGTTCTGTATTTGAGCAGATTGCCGATTTGCGCAGTGACCAACTCTATACGGAAGGCAAATACTGGGAGGCAGGCAGTGTGTGTCGGGAGATATTGGAACGCGACCCGCGCATGGAAGCCATACACCGCCGTGCCATGCGTTGTTTTGCAAAGTTGGGTAAAATGAATCAAGTAGAAATGCAGTATGCCTGTTGCGCGAGGATGATGGAATCCGAATTTCAGGCCAAACCATCGGCTGAAACAGAGATACTTATAGAGACTATCCGCAAAGGAAAGTTGGATACTGCGTAAAAAAGATTACCTTTGCACAAATTTTTAACATGACCGCAACAGCGCAGCATCAGGATTTATTAGTACGGATAGAAGAAGCACTCAATACCGTCAGGCCGCACCTGCGGGTAGATGGTGGCGATGTGGAGGTGGTAGAAGTGACTGACGACATGCATTTGAAAATACGCTGGATGGGCATGTGCGAATCATGCTCTATGTCGGCTATGACTTTGAGGGCTGGTATCCAAGAGGCGGTTATGAATAAAATACCCGAAATACGGGGTGTTGAGGCCATCAATGGTCAGGTTAGGAGTTAAGGACGACTAACTACCTTTAAATTTTTCTTCACAAATTCGGCTTTTTCTTGCGCTGACTCCATCGTATCGGCAGTGATGGTGACATGTCCCATTTTCCGAAACGGGGAAGTCATGGCTTTTCCATACAGGTGAATATACACGCCCTCCAGTGCCAAACAGGCCTCTGCACCTTCATAATGCGCTGGCCCTTTGTGGTTGGGCTCACCTAAGAGGTTGAGCATGATGGCTGGGCGCACTTGATCTGTATTGCCCAAGGGCAGGTTGCAAATAGCCCTCAGGTGCTGTTGGTATTGGCTGGTTACTGCGCTATCTATGGTGTGGTGGCCACTATTATGGGGTCTGGGTGCTACTTCGTTGATGAGTATTTGGCCATCTTCGGTCAAAAACATTTCTACCGCCAATAATCCACAAATATCGAACGCTCGGATCACCGATTCGGCGATGGATTCGGCACTGGCCGATACCAAAGGCGAAACCCTTGCTGGGCAACGTAGGTATTCAACTAAATTGGCTTCGGGATGAAATTCCATTTCGACTGTTGGGAACACCGTCACTTCATCGCGCTCATTGCGGGCGGCAATCACGGCTATTTCGGTAACAATAGGAACTAATACTTCCGCAAGGCAAGGCCCAGCGAGGATTTTGTGTTCCAGATCATCCAAGGTGCGCAACACCGTCACGCCTTTGCCATCGTAGCCAGCGGTGCGGGTTTTCTGAACCAATGGGAGTTTCCATTTCCCCTCTAAAACGGCCTGTTTCAAGGCTATTTCTGAGTCAAATAGTTCAAAATGAGCCGTAGGAATACCCCGATCCAAGTAAAATTGCTTTTGCAAACCTTTATCTTTAATCAGGTCTAGGCTCTCTGGCGAAGGGTGAACGACCTTGCCCTGCGCCACCAATGCTTTTAGGGCATCAGTATTGACATGCTCTATTTCGATGGTGATGATGTCTTTATCTTGTCCAAAAGCCACCACGTCATCGTAGTTTTTGAAATCCCCTTCCGTAAAACCAGTACATACCTGACCCGCTGGAAAATCGGCAGAAGTATCCAAGATATAGGTTTTGAAATCCCAGTTGGAGGCCGCCAAACAAAGCATTTTGCCCAATTGGCCACCGCCAAGTATTCCTATTTTTTTTGTAGTTGAAAACATGGGGCGAAGGTAAGGAAGGATTCTGAAATTCTATCCGTTTGATTTGAAAAGGAGTTGCTTTGAAAAATTTTATATTACCCAGAACTTAGTGCCTCTACCACTAGGGAACGGTCCCAATGAAAAATTATGATATTAAGTGTTTGATTTTTTTTAATCGTTTATAAACGCTTATAAACGTTTATAATCGTTTACTATCCGATACTAAACGATTAAAACACTTATGTTTCATAAAATATTGATTTTTAGTTGTTTATGATTTATAAAATGGCAGACATTTGCAACCGTATTTCGTAAATTGAATCAATAATGGGTATGAAAATAATGATACAGTCCTTGGTGATCCAGAACACTACCAAGATTGGTGTTCAAAATAAGGTCTTCGATCCTGCGTTTCCAAGTATGATGAAGCAGGTGCCTGGTGCTTATTGGCACAAGCCTCATGCTTGTTGGCATATACCTTATACCACAGATGCCTGGGCATCATTTAAATCCGTTTTTGAAGGTTATGAAATCATAAAATATATTTCGGACGCAGGGATTCCTGACAATACACAGCAGGGAAATACAAAAAGGGAATCCACTGCTCCGATATCAGAGCCAGCCACAGGCGAGACCCGATTGGAGGTCGCTTTGCACCCCAATCAATCCGATTATTTGTTGCTGTATCTGCCCAAAAGTATGTTAGAAACCCACTTGCCCACGGTAAAAAACATACATGGCCGTCGTTGGAATCCGACAGAGGGCGTCTGGGAAATACTTTAGGAACGGTTCCGAAATAAAAGCACAAATTGAGACACATCTTTTGACCCTATATTCCCTGTTTTTTGACTTAAATAGCTGTGCTATTCGCGCCAAAAAACAGAAAATCTAAGGCCAAAATCTGAAGCCTGAATCTGTACCTTTATTCCAGCACCGTTCCTTACACGCAACTTACATTGCGGTTTTTGGAGAAATACTTGAAAAAATCTGAGTTGTATTGGCATTTTAAGCCAGCACCTGACCGACCAGAGCGAATGGACGAGGCTGCGCCAACTTGGAAGACTAGCCCGAAAAAAGAGGTGATTCTGGCGCGTTATGAGGCTGCGGTGGTGGCCTTGGAGGAATGTCTATTACTCAAACGGTATAGTTGGAAAACGATAAAGAGTTATAAAAACTGCTTCCGGCAGTTCATTAAACATTATGACGATATAAAGCCACGGCAGATTACCAGACAGCAAATAAATGGCTATCTAAAGACGATGATTACGGAGCGAAATATAAGTGTGTCGCATCAAAGCCAAATCATGAGTGCCATCAAAATGTTTTATATTGCAGTGGCCCAACAACCAGAGATAGTAGAAGGGCTATTTCAGCCTAAACCTCCCCAAAAATTACCACAAGTACTACTGGAAGAGGAAGTAACAGCACTACTTAATGCGGTGGACAACCCTAAACACCGATGCATCCTTATGCTAATATATTCAGCAGGATTGCGCCTAGGAGAGGTGGTTAACCTACGTCTAAACGAATTCCAACCAGAGCGTAACCGGTTATTTGTAAGGGGCGGGAAAGGCCAAAAAGACCGTTGTACAATACTTTCGCCCAAAGTTTGGGAGCGGCTCCAAGAGTATCTCAATGTGTACAAGCCATTGGAATGGGTTTTTGAAGGTGCTACTGGCGGTAAATATAGTGATCGTAGTGTGCAGGAAATATTTACTCGTGCCAAAATACGATCAAATATCAATCCGAATGCTACGGTACACACCTTGCGCCATTCTTTTGCCACTCATTTGCTTGAAAAAGGCGTTGATTTACGATATATACAAGAATTACTTGGGCATGAAAGCAGCAAAACGACCGAAATATATACTCATATTACGCATAAAGGGTGGGACAAAATAAAGAGTCCGATTGATGATTTGATTGGATAAATCAAGCCGTATAAAAATATTTTTTAAAAATATTCCATAATATTTGGTGAATTCAAAAGTAGCCACATATCTTGCAGTCGAAATCAAAAACAAAGCAGTCCAAAATGCGAAAACAATACCTGTATGATACGCGAAGCCCTGTCAGTCTCCTCTTTGAGGGGCTGACAGGGCTTCGCGCGTATAGCCAGCATAGACGCAACTGACGACTAAGTGAAACGCGCAATGCGTGTTTTACTTAGTCGTCAGTTGCGGTAGTGCAATAGATAGCGGCAAAAACAAAAAATGAATAATATAAAAAATAATATAAAAATAGACATTGAAAATGTACGCCTTCTTGATGCCATTGAGAAGATGAGGCAAGTTGTTTCAAGTGCAGATGAAATTAATAGTCTTATATTAATAAAGGGAAGGATTAGTGAAAATAAAAATCAATTTAATATAGGAATAAAAAGTTTAGAAGACTACAACATAACAAATACACGAATTTGTTTAGCCCTACTGGAACTTTTGCCGAAAGAAAATGGTTTCAATAAAAGTACGTTGTACTTCGATTTTGGCAGGGCAAGACAAATAGAAGGTGACTTTGCCTCTGCAAAAATTTATTTTGACAAAGTGATTGTTGAAAATTTGAACATGATAGAGGCGTATATTGAAAGAGGCGCATCATTACTTGCTCTTGAAAATTATGAGGATGCCATTCAAGATTTCTCAATAGCCATTAAGTATCAAAATGAAAATCCAATACCATACTATAATCGAGGAATTGCATATTTCCAAGAAGGGAAATTAGACCTTGCGTGCAGAGATTGGAGGAAAGTAAAAGAATTAGGTTTTGATATTGCAGACCAACTCCTTTTAGGATGTCAAAGTAGTTAACCATTATTTCTCACTTTTAAACTCCCCGCATATGAAATTTTCAAATTATTTCTTGATGTTTTGTTTGTTCTCGCTTATGTCTTGTGGAGGAATTGCAAAATTAGGCTGCAATGCCGTTGGACGAGGCGCAACGAGAACAGCAGCCAATTCTACCGACGACATTTTGAGGAATGCTGGTAGGACTGGACTAAATTCTACCGATGATATATTGAGAGCGCAGCGACTGGGATTGAAACCGCCAATTGTCCCCAATGGTGGCATTTTTGCAGAAACATCTGGGTCTTCTACTGCGAAGAGCGTTGTTACGCCTTCAAGCATAGAACTTAAAGTGCTTAACTCATCTGGGCAAGCAATTTCGACATTGAACAACACAAGCGAAATTTACTTGCAAATGTACGCCCAAAATATGTATCGCCAACAATTCATCAATGTTGTTGATGATGTCTTTGTAAATTTGGAAGTACAGCAAATCCGTTCTGCAAAGGTGCTTGAAAAGGAAATAAAGAAGGCAATTAAGGCAAGCATTGGAGAAAGCAAAGCCTTTACCTTTAATGCATCAGAAGGAGTTTTAACTTACGAAATACAAACAACATCCTTGCAACTTTCTGGAAGTATAAAAATTTCCGAAGCCATCAAGGACGGATTGATTGTAGGTGGTGCGGGATATTATGTCGCCAAACATAAACTATAAAAGCCGCTATCAACGGATCAAACCCATTAAATTAAGGATTTGGCGGTCTCAAAATATAGTTGTACCTTAGTAAGTTTTACCCAATCCGCAGGCAGCCCAATTTGTGAATAGGGTTTTGTTTCAGGTTGTGTCACCACCTATTAATTTTGAGCAGGC
>JANMMZ010000099.1:0-12969 GCA_031373665.1 Saprospiraceae bacterium
TGGGATGGTAGAGACAGGGCATGCCCTGTCTCTACCATCCCAATCACCATCCCAATCACCATCCCAATCACCATCCCAATCACCATCCCAACCACCATCCCAACCACCATCCCAACCACCAATCACCACCAACCCCGACACCCAAACAATCGGACAAAAACGATTTCAAAACATTGGCAAAAACACGGTTTCCTCCATTATTGGATCCTACAAATCGGCCGTAACCAAACATGCCAACCGATTAGGATTAGAAAATGGTTGGCAAATCCGTTTTCACGACCACATCATCCGGAACGATGCGGAATACCAACGCATATCGGATTATATTATAACCAACTCTGAGAACTGGAAGGACGATAAATTTTATTAGTGTGCGTTTACAAGTAGGGTAAATGTTAAGTACTTGAATGGATATAATCCGTTCAAGTACTTAACAGCCTTTTCGCCAACAATGATGGAGGAAAAAAACATCAGTTTCTGACGGCTAAGTTGTGAACGTTAGGATATACAACCTCACCCACGCCCATTAAAACCTACTGAAATACCAAACCGATGTCCACCCCGATTAGGGATAAAAAAGGCATTGACGGGAATGTTAAGTCGCCCTGATTTGAATGATTTTCCGAGCGCGAATACAAAGGAAGAGTTCAGTTTGGTTTCACCACGACGATCAAAAAGCACTTCTGTGTCGTTTGGTGCAGCGAGATCAGGGTTGGCGATTCGCCAATCGGTGAGGAGATTCCAAGTGTCATTGATATAAAGCCCTTCGGCTTCTTTAGTCACCACCAGCGAGGGGCCAAATGCAAACTCAATGCCATTGCGGTTGCTGCGTATCCCATGCATTACAGTGATGCTGGGTATTATTTGCGACTGATCAAGCCCCGTAATGATGGGAATAAACTCAAACAGGGCTTGTAACCCACCTTGATTCAAGTAAGTCGTTTCAAATTGGTATCCAAATTGGAACATGACCGGATTGGCATCAAGTCCTCCTTGGGATCGAGGCGCCGAAAAACGCTTGGCTACCGCCCCCGTAAAGACCGTCAACCCCATACGCGGGCCACTCAGGTTTAGTTTGGCGATATCAGGCAGATTCACTGAACTGGCATAATCATTTTTTTGAGTCAATTTGCTCACCACATTGGCATCGGTTTCGAGCCCTAAGAGTTTACGAATGGTCAATTCGACCATCAGTTGTACTTGGTTGCGTAGGTTCAAGAATTGCATGACTTGACTTTTTTCTACGGTTTCTGTCCCGACATCAATGAGGCGCAAAGAGATCACGATCTGTTCTCCAAGCAACTCCACCGATCCGGTGAGCATTTTATCGGCCCTCAATTTTCGGCCTGTTTCTACGAGGCATATTTTTCCGTAACAGTTGGTCAGGTTTAGTTTTTCTTTTTCAGCCAAATAATCCACATCATACTTGTCTAAGACTTCAAACTGTCCGATTTTATCCAGTTCTAAGCGCACCATATTGCCCATTTGAATGGGATCTAAGATAAATCCTTTGGAATCAATGTGTAAGACTGCTACTTTGGAGCGTAACGCCGTGTTTGGATCTTGTGCCAATGACAGACTTGTGGTGGCAAGGAAGATGATGAGTAACAATACTGACTTTTGCATAATGTATCAATTTTTGCATGAAAATATATCCCCAAATGAAGCCCATTCAGGTCGGTATTTCATGTAGTGAGAAATAAAAAGTAGAAACCGTTTCCTAAGGAACGGTTCCGAAATAAAGGTACAAATTGAGACACATCTTTTGACCCCATATTCCCTCTTTTTTGACTTAAATAGCTGGGCTATTTGCGCCAAAAAACAGGAAATCTAAGGCCAAAACCTGAAGCCTCAATCTGTGCCTTTATCCCAGTACCGTTCCTAGTGCAAAAGTCAGGAAGATGAAGCGGGTTATTGTATTGAAATGCGCAACAAATAAATATACATTACTCGAATATCAATAAAAATACCAAACAGAGGAAACCCTGTTTGGCATTTTTAACTTAGGAATGATGAACCGTTTGTTTACCTAATAAGCGTCACATCACCTTTAACAAATTTTTCAGGATCCACACCCCGTATGTATCTACAGAAATAAACATAAGTGTCGGTAGGTGCGGGCTCTCCGTCTATTTTACCATCCCACCCAACGGATAGGCCAGTCCAGACTTTCTTACCCCATCGGTTAAATATCTGCATTTCCAATATTTGTGATCCTTCTACGACTGGGTAAAAGACCTCATTGACCCCATCGTTATTGGGTGAAAAAATATTAGGAAATTCAACCCTAGGTTCTTTAACAAAGATGACAATGGTATCGGTCAAAATACAGCCATCCAAAGTAGCACCTTGTACAATATAGGTAGTAGTCAGGGCTGGCTTGACGGTAGTAACAGGACCTAACAAGGTATCTTTATCATTGATGAACCGAATAATACCGCCCGGAACAGTAAGCCCTCCAGTCAAAACAACTGGATCGCCAGGGAAAATAGTATCAACACTCGCTGAACTAAAAATGGTATCAATATAGAGCAGTTCTGTCACAATAAATGGAATGGAGTCTTGGCAACCAGTAGAGTCGGTAACAACTAAATATTGTTCCCCAAGTTGCAAACCGCCCGTGGTGGCATTGGTACCACCATTGCTCCAATTATAGGTATATGGGGGTATCCCGATATCAACGACTGATTCTCCAATCGCCCCCAAATCACCCGGGCAACCGGGCATGGTAATGACATCGGCCGAGAGTGCGCAGCATTGGGCTACCGTGAGGGTTCTGGTAGTACTAACGGTACATCCATCGGCAGTTTCAATGGTCAGGGTCACGATTTTAGTACCAGGTTCTGTAAATGTAACCGTGTGTGGGCCTTGAGTATTGGCCGTAGCAAGGGTTCCCCCAGTACTAAATGTCCACTGCCAATCGGTGATAGCACCACTAGACAACATGGAACTATCAGAGAAGATAATAGGCTGGTTTAAACAGGCAGCAGTATCCTGAGGTTGGAGGGCTATGATGGCCCTAGCCCCGACAATGGTTCCAAGTCCTCCAAGGTCCATTTGGAAACCATTACTGGTAGATGTAAAGTTATTGATCACCAAAGCATAGGTTCGACCTGCGATCATATTGAGTTCTTTCAAAAATGCGTCATCATCAGGCTGTTGGCAGCCCGGATCTTCAGCAATATCTGGATCGCCCAATTCGAGGCCAGTAGGCCCCATGCAGGGGCTGGCTCCTGTAAAGTCGCCCGAAGCCATACAACGCTCCAAAATCTTATTACTACAGTCACCAGGGCCATTGGGCAATCTATACACTATAAAGTCAAGGTCATCATCTGGATTGTTGGGAGTCAGAGTAAAGGTTAAAGGCCCCGACTGTTCACACGTCCAGACATACCAAGTTGAAGTCGTTTCTATCCCGTTTACAAACGGTGCAAAACAGGCAGCATTATCCATTTCAGTAGGATCATTACCGGGGCCAACTACTGCTATTACATTGAAAGACGATTTATCGCAAAGCACTACTGCCGTAGGGCAGTCGCCAGAGGTAAGACCTTCAGAAAAGAAGTTGCGGATACAATATTGGAAAGAACCTGGAGTGAGTCCATCAACACGGATATAATAGGTTTGGCCAGGAATCAACTCATCCACTAAGACCTCCCCAATAGCACCAAATGGACTGGTACAGGCCAATTCTGCGAGTCCAGCGGGACACATACCGCCATAGACGGCTATTTGTGGTCCTGTCATGGTGCCGCCTGGCACTCCAAATGTGGCTCCATTGACGGTAATAACTGCTGTACTTGCCACGGCTGTGAACTGAATCCAAACATCTTGTGTGCCAGTATCTGGAGGCCAACAAGATGGCACTGGCACATCGCTGGCAGTCGCAAAAATAGTATTCACGGCTTCCGCGTCTGAGCAATAGTCTGAAGGGTCTAATACTAGTATGGGATCATCGCATTCGTCGCCGGGGGCGGCCTGATCTGTGTTGATAATACAATAATCAAACGTGCCGCCAGTGCTGCCGTCCACCCTAATATAATAAGTCTGACCAACGACTAAATTATTAGCCAATGCTGATGCAGTGCCATTGTTAGAAGCATTACTGCATCCAAGTTCAGTCAAACTCGCACAAGTGCCACCATAGATAGCCACTTGCGGGTTGCTCATGGTGTTAGGGCTATTGAAATTGGCACCGTTTATGGTTACGAAAGCCTTAGAGGCTACGGCAGTGAATGAATACCACATATCGCCACTACCAGTAGCCCAACAACTAGGTAGTGGTACACTGCTGTTATAAGCATTGGTGTTGTCTTCTGATGCTTCATCCGAACAAAAATCGGAAGGGTCAGGTATCGAAATAGCATTGTCACAATCATCGCCTGGAACAGTAATCCCGTTGTTCGTGATACATAACTGAAAACTGCCAGTGCCAAAGCCAGTTACCCGAACATAATAGGTTTCCCCAATAGTTAGGTTGCTGAATGACATTTTGGTGTTCCCATTAAAATTTTGGTTATTGGTACAATCCAACTCTGTCAAACCAGTGCAGGTACCACCATATAGTGCAGCAAAAGGGGCAAACATAGTACCTCCAAAAACAGGGCCATTACCCGATCCATTGACATTGATGATCGCTTTTTCATCCAAGGCGGTAAAAGAGAACCAAACATCATTGTTTGAAAAGCCCCAACAAGAAGGCAAGGGGGTATTGCTTAAAGTAGCATCCGTATTTTCAAACTCTCCTACACCAGAACAATAATCGGATGGATTAGCAATATTGAAAGCAGTGTTGCAGTTGTCTGGTATTTCGATCAACGGCGTTGGGTCTGGGCAAGCATCGGTTGTGCAATACCAACCTATTTGAAATCCATCTTGCTGACTAAAGAAGTCCGATTGAAATGAAATAGTGACACAATCGGTGGGTATTTGGAAGGCTAAATTTTGGCCAGTTCCCGAGAGTTTTGAAATAAGGCCAATCGGATTGGCAGCAGTGCCTTGCAAAATGCGAATAATATCTTGTCCGGGATCAGTATTATAGTTTTCTACGGTTAAGTAGATGCATTGGTGGGGATCGCCGGGGCAAATATCAAATGTTAGGTTTTCGCCCTGAAAATAAGGGCCAGTAGGGCCACCCGAATCGTAGAGTGTGCCAGTACAAGTATTAGCCCCTAGTGCGTCGCCCATATTGACGGAGGGTATGAATTTTTCAACACACAATTTGAAAGTGCCGGCATTAGAACCCGCAGTAGCAGAATAATCATTGATCCTCAAATAGTAGGTCAATCCGGGGGTTAGACCGAGTGCATCAAGGAACACTTCATTGATATTCACGGCCGCTTGTGCGCAAAGCAATTCGGCCAATCCTCCTACCGAGCAATCGCCCCGATACAATGCCACTTGAGGCATTTTCATAGTACCATTACCATTTATATTACCCCAAAGACTAATGTGTACATCTGTGATGCTACCATCTGTTGGTACCACAAAACTAAACCAAACATCGCGGGTGGGGGTTTCGCTGAAACAAGAAGGGGTATTGAGCGTAGGGTCGGGATCAATGACTGATGCCGTGGCTCCCACACTGGTATATTGGGCGGGGGTAGAGCAAAAAGGTATGACACCGAGTTCGATGGCAGAAGCGCACTCATCGTTGGTTGGTTGTGCAAAGGCCAATACAGGGCCTAAGAGGCAGAGCCAAAACATAAACGATTTCAGGCTGTGGGTGTTGGTGTGTAAAATTGTTTTACTCATGTGTAAGGTATAGTTACTGGTTGTCCAATTTAGTAAACAGTTATTCTTTCGCCGTTACTTAACTTGTAAGCATGACGGCAATTAAATAATCTGCCAATAAGATTAAAATATCGCTATAAACAACGGCACGGGTACTGGCTTGACCCAATTCGATACTGCCGCCTTTTACGAAATACCCTTGATAACAAGATACTGAGGTCAGAATATAAGCAAATACAAAGGATTTGACGTACATCATCACGACATTATAGGGCAAGAAAAAGGAGCGTACACCCCTGATATAATCGTCGTCGGTAATCAAACCCGTTGGTACACTCGACAAATAACCGCCAATAATCGCAACAAAAGCAGAAAATGTGACCAAAATAGGGATAACAAAAAGGGCTGCAATCAATTTGGGCATCACCAAATAGGCTGCTGTATTCACCCCCATGACCTCCATAGCATCTATGTGTTCCTTTTGGCGCATACCACCTATTTCGGCGGCCATATTGGAGCCTACTTTGCCAGCCAGCACTAAGCAGGTGATGGTTGGCGACAATTCGATCAAGGCCAAATCACGCACGATATAGCCTATGTAATACTGTGGTATCAACTGCCCATCCAACTGATAGGCAAACTGGATAGCCGCTACCGCACCAATAAAAATAGAGATCAGGCATACAATGATGACAGAACCTACCCCAATGTCATTCATTTGACGCAGGGTTTCCTTCCAGTACATGTGAAATTTTTCTGGCCGACCCATGGCCTGCTTCATCATGATCAGGTATCGCCCAAAATGGGTTAAATAGTTGTAACGGTGTGGAGTATCCATATTTATTTTAATATGATGGCAAAGATATAAAAAGTCTGGCATTCCTAAGGTTCTTTTGTTTTGCCAATATCATCATTTAGAATGGTTTCAAGGCAACCCTTGCTCAAGTATTCGCACCTTTAGCCATATACTTCTAGTACTTTAACGATGTCTATCATTCATATACTTATGTCTCGCTTTTCTATATTGTTGCCAATTTGCCTGTTTTTTGTTTCTACTATTTTGGCGCAAACCAGCCTTGATTCTCTTTCTACCCTCCGAATTGGAGACTGGCAACAGCATTTGCCTTGGCAAAGGGCTCAGTACGTGACCCAAAGCACCGAAAAAGTGTGGTTTTGCACGGAATGGTCGGTTGTGGAGGTAGATAAGACTGACCGCTCTACAAAGTTTTTGAGCAAAGTAGAAGGATTGAGTGATGTGGGTATGTCGTTGGCTAAATACAATCCGGAAACAAAAAAACTCTTGATCGCTTATACTAATAGTAATTTGGATCTGTACGAACCTTCCACAGGGGCCATCACCAACCTACCATTTATTAGAAAAAACATCAACCTGACAGGCGATAAAACCATCAATCATGTACTGAATAGTGGAAATTTTGCTTATATTTCTTGTGGATTTGGTCTATTAAAAATGAATCTGAACAGAGCCGAGGCAAGTTTTACAGTATTTACCCAAAGGGATGTGCGCGGTGCGGCTCTTTTTGGTGGTTTCATTTATATCGGCACCGACGATGGTCTGTTTAGGATACCAGAAAACGATCCAAATCCTGAAGATTTTGGACGGTGGGAATCGTTGGGTACGGCTCAAGGGCTGCCCGATGATGCCGACGTGACAGCCATAGAGGTTTTTGACACTAAAATTTGGTTGGGCATTGGCAAATCGCTGTATCGGTTTGATGGTTCTAATTCAGAATTGATCACAACCCACCCTGACCGCAAGGTTGTTTACATGACCCAAGAAGGTGCCGGACTGACCATCGGGTGGCGTGTAGGGTTTGGAGGAAATATTGAGTATATTAGCAGTGGATCCACTTTCCGCGACGAAATACACTGGACCTGCGATGCGCAAAGACCTAGATTTGCCATCGAAGATGGCAATAAAAAGTTTTGGATAGCAGATTACGACGATCAATTCCGTTATTACGACCGCAGTACGGATCAATGCGAGCGATTCAAATACAATTCTCCTTATACACAACACTCTACCGAGATTTCTATCGTACGCGATAAAGTGTATGTCGCTACCCCGGGAGCCAAGTCTGATTTGAAGCCACAAGGAGTTTTTCAAACGGGTATGTATGTTTTTGAATCGGGACAATGGAAACAATTTTCAGGATTTAGCAACCCAGAATTAGTACCATTCAATTGTAATAAAGATATGTGGCGCGTGACAGGACACCCAACCATGGAAAAATTTTACGTGGGTAGTTTTGACGGCGGATTGGTAGAAGTCAACGACGATCTGACCAATGTAAAATGTTATACCAAAGCCAATTCAGTCCTCCAATCGGCTGGAGCAGCGGGCCAAGACCGTACGGCCATCGGCGGTATGGCATTTGATAAAGACAATAACCTTTGGATCATTAATTATGCTTCCACGGCTCCCATAGCCGTATTAAAAGCAGACGGTAATTTTAAAAATTTTAGCGGTACTCCCGCCAACAACTTGATCCAAATTGCCATAGATCAAAATGGATACAAGTGGTTTGTAGTCGGCTTCAATGGCGGAGTGTTGGTCTATGACTCTGGGGCAGACATAAACAGCCCTGCCGATGACCGATATCGGATACTCAATACCGCAAACAGTAACTTGCCAACCAATACGGTGAGTAGTGTAGCCGTTGACTTGGATGGAGATGTATGGGTGGGTACTCAACAAGGAGTTGTTACATTTGAGTGCGGCACCAATGTATTTGACGCTGACTGCAAAGGTCGGCGCCGCATCGTGAATGTAGATGGATTCAATGCTTATTTGCTAGAAACAGAGGACGTGCGCAGTATCGCGATAGATGGAGCTAACCGAAAGTGGTTTGGCACAACCAATGGTGTTTTTGTCCAGTCGCCCGATGCACTTACCCAAGTGGCACAATTCACGAGTACCAATAGTCCATTATTTGACAACAATATCACTGATATTGCCATCAATCAGCGCAATGGCGAGGTTTGGATTGGTACAGAAAAGGGCATCACTTCGTTGAGGGCGGAAGCCACCACGGGCGGGAAAGCCCACAGCCTAGCACCTTACGCTTATCCCAACCCCGTTAAGCCCGACTATGATGGACCCATCGCAATATATGGATTGGCCCGCGATTCCAATATAAAAATAACGGATGTGGCTGGCAATCTTGTTTATGAAGGCAAATCACTGGGCGGACAAGCCGTTTGGAATGGCCGCGACTACCAAGGCCGTCGGGCCGCTTCGGGTGTTTATTTGGTGTATGCTACCAGTGCGGTTGCTTTTGACAATCCGGATGCGATTATTACGAAAGTGGTGGTTTTGAATTAGGCTGTGGAATGGAGATTGCACTAGAGTTGTTGGCGTCCTCGCCACCAAATTCCATCGGATCAGGCATTCGTAGCATTTGAAGCAAAAGTAGTTGCCAATTTAGGAAAATGCTTCTGTTGTCGAGGATGTCACCAAGCGCGCAAAATCTAAGAGCGGTGAAATAATAACTGTTATTTTTTCACCGCTCCTAAAACCGAAATTTGTTGCTATTTTACGGCTTCATCACTGTTTTCACCACCACTGCACCTCCGCGCTCTACGCGCAAAAAGTAGGTTCCTGCAGGCAGTTCTGTCATCGGTAAATCCAGAATAAGGCCGAAAAATTGCATCTGTTTCACCATTTTACCTTGAGCGTCCATCAGGCTGACAAGGCTTGTCAGATCGCTGTCACCATCCTCAAACAAAACCTGAACCCGGTCAATAACCGGATTTGGGAACACCTGAATTCGCGGCTCGACGGGCGCATGCGTGGCGACAAAAGTCGAATAATCATACGTTTGACGGGAAATATAGTCCCAGTTGTTGATGCTGTCATCAAAGTCGGAAAACGAATTGACGTTGATGGAATTGTCCGCATTGTAGGACGTTTCATTTAGGAAATTCGGTTTATATGCTTGCCCAGTCCACAATTCGGTCATGGTTCTAGTCAGATTGTCCTTGAGGTCAAAATCTTGCGTTCTCCTTAAAAAGGTCTCCCAACCGCTGCCTGTCCAAGATTCGGACAATCCGATGCGTTGCGTTCCGTTCCCAGTCGGTATGGTTGTGTAACTGATACGGGTGCCCAATATCCAGTTATTGGCAGTAGCATCCCAATTGTAATTCAACTCACTGGAAGACGCTGAGTTTCCTCCCGTATATAAATACTTCGTTGATGACTGATACTGATAGGTTTGGGTGTTGTTAAAGACTGAATGCACGACAATAGAATCAAGGCGGGCTGCGGAATCATAAAAATAATCCACGCCCAGATTATCTTTGAGCACACCTTGTACCGAATTTTGAATCTTAAAACTTTGAATTTTTCCAGAAGGATAATAGGTGAAGGCATTTAAACCCTGTGGCATCCAACCACCAGTGACAGCATCCCATGATTCACTCAGTAGGCTCAGGATCGAAAGATTCGCATCATAAGTGTACGTATTTCTTCCGCTGAGATTCCAGTCGCCAAGCGGATCTATATTTTCACTTATAGCGGAAGTTGGTTTGCCAGATGTGTTCAATATAAAAACCGTCCGGGTAGAGCGATCCCAAGTATTGGTACTCATGTTCCAATGATCCTCTCTGCTTGCTTCAACATTCCCATTGGCATCGAGGTATTGGTAGGTTTGGTTGGAATTCACCAAATCACCACTTTGAAAATCTTCTACTTCATACGTGATGCGGGTTGGGTTGGGAACTGTATTCTGTGCGTGGACAAACATACATGGAAACAGTAAAAAACTGAGAAAAAATATTTTTTTCATCACCAATAAACATTAAAACATTAAAAAAATAATTATTTCATGCACTGTTCTACTTTGAGTATCATTGAACCAGATGCATTCTCTAAATAGGCGCTTACCCAACGCACGTGGCCTAGGCAATGCTTTTCAGTTTATATATCGTTGCTGGCGTAAAAACCTTACCTTTTGTCCCATTTTTTTTCGACTCGCTTGGAGACGGAGATAGATATTTTATAAATAGACTTGTTGCGACGGGGTACTGATTGCGCGATGCGGTCAAATTTTATTTTGTACTGCGTTAAAACTTTCATCGAATTTCCCGTATTCGACTGCCAATTTTGCCTTTTTTGAAATAAAAGCGGCTTCATTCACGTTGCTATCGGGCAAAAGAATGTGATCGAAGGTGAATTTCAGAATATTAGAGCCTTCAAAGTCCGTGCGAAAAGTGTGGTCAGAAATACCCACTTTGAAACTTTCTACATCCAACCAAGATGATAAAGTATCCCGGATCACTACCGTGAATGCCGTATCAGTACCTGTATTTTGGAAGCGGATTTGGTAATCAATCGGGGTCATTGGCTCTATATCAATCAAAAGGTCTTCAATAATCACAAATTCTTGATCGGAGGTCATATCGCCCGTACCAATATTTCGGATCACCAACCGCAACGAATCGCCCCCGCAATACCCATCCACCACCACCTCTGCGCCTGACCAGTTGGAGTTGGGAGGGGTGCAAATGCTGTCGGGTGTAATACGCGTCGTCGCCCAAATGCTTTGCCCAAGCACGGTCGAGTCGCAAATCACTAAAAAATTGACCGTAAATGACCCGCAAGACTCTGAGGCCACTTCTCCCAAGGAAACGTCTCAAAGTAAAATTAGACCTGCAAAAAAAAATTTCGGGGGCAAAGCCCCCAATGAAAAAAAACTGACCCTCCCCTTCGAGGCAGTACACGCAGGTCAGTCGTCCCTCCCTCCCTCGCGTGCACTGTCTCGAAGGGTTCGTCCTTCCTTTGCTCACAGAAATGGCCGAATAACTATCCAACTGACTGCAGGGCAAAGACCAGGCGGAAGCCCACGCCGTGGCCGCGAGCGGCTGGGATCCAGCGGCTGCGGTACGCCGGGCGGCAGTACCGTGCGGCGTAGAGCCAGCCACCGCCGCGATTGACGCGGTACGCGCCCCTTTCGGGCGCATCTATCCAAGGTTGGCTGTCTTTTTGTGTTTTTGCCTTATAATCAAAATGCCAGTAGTCATCGCACCATTCCCATACGTTGCCGCTCATATCATACAAGCCCAGTTCGTTCGGGGCTTTGAGACCCACAGCCTTGGTTTCGCTGTGGCTGTTCTCATCGTACCAACCCACTTCTATGAGTAGGTCGCTGCCTGCGTATTGGTAGCCTTGGCTGCGTGCACCACCTCGGGCGGCGTATTCCCACTCGGCCTCACTGGGGAGGCGATAGGTGTATCCAGATTGCCGCATGGGGGTGTTGGCCGTCCATTTGTTCAAGTATTCTATAAATAACTTTGCATCGTCCCAAGATACCCGCTCTACAGGCCGATCATCGCCCGTGAAAAAAGAAGGGCTTGGGTCAAGTGCAATATCTGGGTTTTCTTTTTTTGCCCATTCTACCATGGCGCGCCAAAGTGCTTGTGTGACGGGATAATTGGCCATGTAAAAATCGGCCACCTGTACGTCGTGATCGGGCTGCTCCTCTTCATAGGAATCTTTATCTTCTTTTTTACTGCCCATGCGGAAGATGCCGCCTTCGATATGACGCATATTGAATTCAAGACCTCGGAGGGTTTCTTTGTGTGGGTCTGGCGGACTGGTATCTGTTGGTATCACGGACGATATATTGTATGTTGAATCAAAAAAAATGAAGGGATAAGTCGTCCCCCCTCTCCATAGTTGTTAAGTTAATTTTACTTTGGCACTTTAACGGTGTTGAACCCACCATTTACCCTCGATCTGTCATGTCGGAGAGAAACGGAGACAACTACACAAGCCAAACTAACTGAAAATCAAAAATTATGTTGCTTTTGCCTTCTTGGTAAGGAACGGTGCTGGAATAAAGGTACAGATTCAGGCTTCAGGTTTTGGCCTTAGATTTCCTGTTTTTTGGGCATGAGCAGACGAGAAGCAAGTAAACCTTGCTTTTCGGGCGTGAACTTGCGAAGCATACGCACAGCTATTTAAGTCAAAAAAGAGGGAATATGGGGGCAAAAGATGTGCATCAATTTGTACCTTTATTCCAGCACCGTTCCTAATTCTACTTTGGCACTCTAGCGTACACATTCATCCCCCAACCCCCATGCGTATCAGGTTTAGGAATTAACAATTTGTAATAACTTGATAACCAGTGATCTTTAAAAGAACAAAGTAATAAAAAAGGTGTTCCGTCTTTGTATCGTCTAAAATAAAAAGATAATGGAACACCCTACTTTAAA
>JANMMZ010000122.1:0-44213 GCA_031373665.1 Saprospiraceae bacterium
AAATTAATTTTTTTAAATTTCTTTTTTTTTTTGCTAAATTTTGGCCCTTTGTTTTAATTGTTTTTTTCATTGTGGGGTGTTTACCCCCCCCCCCCCTACACTACTCATGGGCTACTCAGTTAGTCATCTGATGACTAAAAATCCATAGTCGCCAAATTTTATTGATGGTTTTGAGTCATCTGATTTCGGAAGTTTTTAGAACTTCCGAAATCTAGGCACGATACCAAATAAAATAGTGGCGTTGGATTTACTATACATCGTTTTTCAAATCATTACCCTCTTTGGGTTCAATAGGCATTACCGGTTCTATTAACACTACCGGTTCTACTGGTTCCATTACCTCCATTACCTTAGGCTTTAGCCCCATAATCTTAAATATCCAACAATAAACATTGGCAAGCCAAGTTTTATCCACCAAAAAAGTAAGCACCGTTGTCATTAAAGTAGAGCAAAGAATAATAGAGAAAACCACCGATTGAATAATTTCACCGCCGAGAATGCCTTGTTGCACGGGCAAAGAAGCCAATACTGCCGCTCCAAGCCCTTTGGGGATCATCGTGGCCATGTAAGTAGCATCTTTGGGCGTGGTTGTTTTAGACACCGATATCCGAACGATGGGGATACGAGCCAAAAACAAACAACCCGTGATGATGGCTCCCAGCGACATCATCCACCAGTCTTGCAACTTGACCGAAATACCAATGTAAACAAAGAAAAAAGTACGGAGTAGAAATACGGCCTCCGAGAAAAAAGCCCTTTCATTATCAGTGAGTGAAATAGGTTTTTTAGAAATAACATTCTTCATAATGGGTGGTCCCAGTACGTCAATATTGCCCAAAGTAATACCAAATGCAAGTGCCGCAATGGGGCCGGAGTAGTTCAGTATTTCCACAAACCCATAAATGATAAATACAAAAGCGGGGGTCGTGAAAATAGTATTTTGAAGGGTACGCATCCGATTGAGCAAAATACTCCAGATGAAGGCTCCGGCTATGCCCAACATGGCAGCCAATATGAAGGCTGCGATCATTTGCCCCGTCACAAAGGCAAAATCTACTTTGCCAATTTTGTAGGCCGTGAGCAAAGTCAAGGGTACGGCCAAGGTAAATACATCAGAAAAAGCCGATTCCAATACCAAGATAGTGCTCGTACGCTCGCTCATAGGGAACTGTTTCACCAATGTGGTCACTACTGCCGACGAGGTACCGCCTACGATACTTCCAAGCATCAATGAACGCAATAGACCCAAATCTGTATTAAAATAAGCAATGGATCCTGCAACCAAACAAGTGCCAACGAAGTTATAGAAGGTAATCTTGGCCGTGCCACCCAGCGAGTTGATGAGCGGCTCTAGGCGTTGGTCAATACCGCTCTCAAAAAGAATGAAAACCAAGGTAATCGTGGTAAAAACGGGCCCTACGGCGCCGAATTTATCTACTGATACCCAACCACTAACGGGCCCCAATAATATACCAATGGTGAACAACCACAATACATCAGGTATTTTGGTGCGGGAAAATAGGCTGGAAAACCAATGGGATAAGAATATGGTACAACCAACAAAAACAATAGTGATCGCTGTAGGCATTGAATGGAGAAGGAATTGTGAATAATGAATACATGTCTTAATTTTGCAACAAATCAAAGCAACAAATGGCATTATTAAAGCCAATAATTTAAAACAGAAGCACAAAAGAGCGAAAAAATAATGACATCAAAAGTTAAATTTCCAGTTATTCTTTTTGACGGGGTCTGCAACCTCTGCAATAACTCCGTACAATGGGTAATTTCACACGATAACAACGCTGTTTTTTCTTTTGCTTCCTTGCAATCTGACCTAGGCATGGCCTTGGTTAAAGCACGGGGATTAGAACCCGGAAGCCTGAATTCGGTGGTCTTAATGGACGAAAATAAGGTCTGGACCCACTCCGATGCACCGCTGGAAGTGCTGCGACGCATCGGAGGGTTTTGGCAATTGGCCTATGTATGTATAATCGTGCCAAGGTTTCTGCGCAATGCCATTTATAATTGGATCGCGCGCAACCGATACCGTTGGTTTGGAAAACGCGACGCGTGCATGTTGCCCAAGCCCGAATGGAAGGCTCGCTTTTTAGATTAATGCAAGGGCTTTCCTACTGTTTCAACAACTTTCCAGCCTCTACGATCTGCCCTTTTTCATCTTGCCACACCACACTGTAAAAGCCTTTAGGCAAATCCTCCAATTCAAAACGGAGGGTATTGATTCCTAAATTTAAAGAAACTGATTCTGTACGCACAGTACACCCTTGCGCATCAAAAATATTGATTTGTCCGGTTTCTGTGGTATCTCCCAATAATGTCAATACAACGTAGTCAGCCGTAGGATTGGGGAACACCTGCAAGGATGTGTTTTGATCACACCGCGACTTCACAATGGGCGAATAAGTATAATCGCCATCAGCGTCAAGGTACACCAACCGATAAAAACCATCGCCATTGGCATTCAGGTCTTCAAACCGATAATCGTTGGTTCCCCACAAAGAACCAACCGTACCGGCCGTCTCCCAACGAATCCCATCTTGGCTCCGCTCCACCTCAAAAGTGGTTTGAAGATCCGTCACGTGGGCCGACCAAGCAATTTCGTTGATCCGGTCTTCACAGCGCGTATAGGCTGCTAAAAAGTCAACGGGTAAAGCCGTTAGGTTGAGGTGCATGGCCGTTACAAAACAAGGTATGGCATCGTTGGCGGTGAGGTTGCCACCGTTGAAAAACCCAAAATCATCCGTAAAAAACTTGGGAGCCCAGTAAGCATGTGGGAAATCATGCTCATCTATATGACCTGATACAGCACTGATCCAATTGCAACGGCTGACCGGGTCAGCCACACTGCTGCAAGCATATTCGCCTAAGAAAACGGGCATGTTATACTGATCTGACCAGTCTTTAACGGATTGGTAAGTGTCGTCTAAATCTGCCAGATCACTCCCTTGGGGAAAGGAAACCCCTGCGGGCAACCCTGAAAAAGAAAGCCCTTGGTGGGTAAAAAAATAAGGATCATAATTATGGAACGTGTAGATGATGTTAGGATCATTGTAGGGCGTGATACCGGTTAGCCCTGCGGCACTGTTCCAGTTGTTGCCTCCCAACACTAGGGTATGGGCAGTACTGACGGTTCTGATGGTCGAAATGATAGACGTTGCCACGGCTCTAAAATTGGCATTTGAAATAGCGTTCGTTGGTTCATTGAAGATTTCAAAAAACACATTGTCGGCGTTCAAATAATTATATTTTGTCATTATTTGCTGCCAAATGGCTTGCAAGCGCGGTATTTGAGCCTGATAATTACTGTTGTTGAGGTCGTAGCCGTGATGATTGACCACGATCAGTTTCATGTTCAGTGCATTGGACCAAGCAATGACCGAATCAATGATCGTAAAGGCAGGATGGGCGGTATTGAGGGTGTAAGGCGGTACATTTTGCGACAATCGCTCAAAAATAACGGGCATCCGAATGGTCTTGAACCCTGCATTCTTGAAAAAAACCATGTCTGCTCTTGTGTAGCGGTTGGTTTCAGGATACGTACCGAATGGCAATAACCAGTATGCTTCCAGCCAATTGGCTAGGTTAAGCCCCAAATCTATCGTATTGCAACGCGGCCATGCCACCGAAGGGGGCGGTGGATCAAGATTCACCAATTCAATAGCATCAATATACAAAGTACCAGTGCCATTGCCCGAAGGAGCATCAACACTGATATTAATTTCAGAAATAGCATTTAGGTTGATCCCAGATGATCCAGTCAGCGCAGTCATAGGTATATCAACCACTTGATAGACGGATGCTGATCCTCCAATTTGATAATCCGCTCCGTTGGTATTTTGGCCTTGCCTTAGCCGAATGGACAATGTGTGGCCACTACTCAAGCCGCGATAAGCCAATCGGAGGTGCGAATGTCCTGAAAAATTAATTCCTGGGCCTGTGTACCAGTTATCCATATTGAGTCCATATCCTCCCCAAAAGTTGGTGATATTATACGTGAACCCATAGTGCTGAGTGCCTTCGTGAGGTTGGTTGGCATTGGTTTCGGCCAGCGTGCCATTGCCTTGCCAAGTACCTGTAATAAGGGTTTGCCCGCCTTTATAGATGATCTGTGCTCGGACAGAAGTACAAATAAGGATTAAAATAAAAATGAAGGAGTTGCGATATAACATGAATAAATATGAATGGTTGCTGCAGGCAAATTGAATAATAAAAGACACGAAAACTTTACTTTGGCACTTTAGTTGGATGCGATCTGTAGGATTCATCCAACTAAAGTGCCAAAGTAAAAATAATTTCACTCCAAATCATCAATTAGTTGCCGTCTGTGCATTGATACGGCCCCAACCAAAACTACCATTTCGACTAGGGTAATAATTGCTGCTTGTTTTTAAGCGATCAAACACTTGCTGGCGCGTCCAATTGGGATATTTTGCCCAAACCAAGGCTGCAATACCAGCGGTGGATGCTGTAGCGACCGACGATCCGCCCACCGTGGATGGCACATCGCCACTGTTGGCCAAAGATAGTGGCGTGCGGCCATTGGTTGTTTTTTCCATCACCACCACAAAATCCACTTTGCTACCGCTGTGACAATTGGAACAGCGTGCGGTAAGGCTGGTTTTAACACCCGTTACCGCAATCGCTTGGGTCATCGTAGCCGGAAAAATAACACCTACAAACCAAGAAGTCCACCAGTAAGAAGTGCCCGCAGCACAAAAGATCATTTTGCCTTGTTGGTGTGCGTAAATGATAGCATCGCGGATCTGGTTGGAAGTGGTCAAGCGTCCCATACTCATGCTGACAATACGAATATCAGGCGAGTTGCCAGCAAAAGTGAAGGCCGATGAAACGCCATTGACCTCATTGCTACCGTCCAAATAAACATCTTCTGCGGCTCGGATGGAGACAAGATCACAATTATAAGCAATACCAGCGTTGGCTCCATCGGTGCCGCGTGGTGCGGCGCAAGCACCTATCATAGAAGTACCGTGCCCACACAAGTCGTTGGGCGTTTCGCCCGCACCTGATAAGGTTACATATTTTTCGACCGTACGGCCTGAAGAATAACCTTGGTTGAAATCATAATCAAGGTTTTCTTGATCGTCGCTGGCTCCGGAGTCCACTACCAATACTTTGACACCCGAACCATCACTATTGTTCCATGCTTGGCTGATATTGTGGTAAGAGTGATTCCACGATTGCTTACAACCGGGTGCTATATTGGTATAGTCTTGTCCTGCTATGAGTCCTGCCGTGGCATCGTTGCCATCACATCCAGATCCCGACCGCTCTGCGGCCTTGGTCATAAATGGCTCATAACCAATAGGTTCGGCATAACGAATCAGGTTGGATTTGCGCAGCAAGGCTATTGTTTCAGGGTTTTTCACATACACTTCCATGAATGGCAATGTTGTATTGGCTGGAAAGGCCATCAAAGCATCCAATTGCAAGGCAGGTTGTACTTTTCGCTCCGAATCCAAGATCATTTGTAACACTGCCTGACGGGCATCTTTCCACCCCTGTGCGTGTATATCTATTTGATTCAAGCGGTCTTCCACATTTTGTTCATGGGCGGGTTTGTAGCCCACCGAAAGCACAAAATCGGCATTGGCAAGTGCCGTCCATACTTGATCATTGGTTGCCCAAGACCAAAGGAATTCGCCCTCATCCATGAGTTTGTTTTGAATGAATTGATCCAAGGCCGTTGGATCAGGTGCTTCGATGCGTTCGATAGCAAGGTTGGCTGTCTCTTGTTTGCGGCAGCCATTGAATGCGGCAAAAAGCCCCAAACAAAGGAGAAAAGTTGATTTTTTCATGAAAAAAGACGGTTGAGTAACACATGAAAAGTAAGTTGGCTTCACGGGCTACTATTAAAAAAAGTAAAAAATTTCAACGGCGAAAATACGCTAACTTTAGAATTTTTACAAAATTAAAATGCAATTCAATATTTTTTCTCAACATTAACTTTCATGGTGTCCATAATCCCCATGCTTTTTTAGATATTCGATTAAACCTCCTTTGTCCAATATATTGATCAGCATTTCCAGTATTTGAGTAGAACAGCAGGTTTTTGACACTAAAGAGTAACCGTCAAAAAATACAAGGATGTGCGCATATTTTAGGCAAAACTTTTCCTAACATTCCTTAAACATAGCCAAAATTTCGTAAAAAGCAGTACCTTTGCGCCGCATTTTTATAACACCTAAACTTTAATCCATCCTAAAAATTTATGCTTAATTTAAAAAATTTCATTGCGCTTTGCTGTCTATCTGCCCAAATACAGTTTGGCTTTGCACAATTGACCATTAAGGTCACATCTATCCCAAACAATACCCCTGCGGGATCCACCATATATGCCGTTGGTACTTTCAATAATTGGGCTCCAGCCGATCCAACCAAAAAACTTACCCTCAACAGTGATGGCACTTATTCAATTACCCTAACCCCTCCAGTCGGACAGGTCAAAATGAAATTTACAAGAGGCAGTTGGCCCACCGTAGAAGGCGATGTCAATGGTAATTTTTTGCCCGATCGCGTGTTCAACTACACTGGATCACCTACCACGTTGACACTGAGTATATTGAGTTGGGAAGATCAGGGTTCTGGCACTGGCGGCGGCTCCACTGCGGCTTCCAATGTACAGTTGTTGGATGACAACTTTTACATCCCACAGTTGAACCGTACCCGTCGTATTTGGTTATACTTGCCGCCAGATTATTATACCAGCACCAAGCATTATCCAGTATTGTATATGCACGATGCTCAAAACCTGTTTGATGAATCCACTTCATTTTCAGGAGAATGGGAGGTGGACGAAACCCTGAATGAACTGCATCAAGCGGGCAATTTTGGGTGCATCGTAGTCGGTATTGAAAACGGAGAAGCCTATCGCTTGGATGAGTATTCGCCTTGGATAAACCCCTCTTATGGTGGTGGACAAGGCGACGAATATACCGAATTCATTGCCAATACTTTAAAGCCGCATATTGATGCCAATTTTCGCACCCTACCGGGTCGCTTAACCACTGGTATCATGGGCAGCAGCATGGGTGGCCTTATTTCTATGTACGCGCTTTCTGAGCGTCAAGACGTGTTTTCTAAAGCAGGTATCTTTAGTCCAGCATTTTGGTTCGCCGATCAGAATTCAGCCAATCACGTAGCCACCCACCCTAAGCAAGGAGAAGCCAGAACTTATTTTCTAGCCGGCGGAGACGAGCCACAGTACGTAGAAGATGATATGAATGACGTGGCAGATGCTATGTTGGCAGCAGGATTCGGAGTCAATGAAATTTATTTCACCGTACCTACCGATGGACAACACTCCGAGTGGTTTTGGGCGCGTGAATTTAAAGATGCTTACCTTTGGCTGTTTGCTGGTGTTTCAGACACCGAAAGTCTTGGCAATGCCAACCTTTCTACCGTAGAATTGTTTCCCAATCCAGCAGGCAACACCTTGCGTTTTACGGGTTTTCCTACGGCGAAGCCAATGAGCGTGCGTATTTTCAATCCCAATGGTATGTTATACCGCGATACCACCACCGTAAAAGCAAATGAAGCATTGTCTATATCAGACCTTCCTAAAGGCGTTTACTTTGTAAAAGTAGAGGTGCCGGGCATGGGAAGCAATCTATTGAAATTTGTTAAACAATAGGCTTATTTGCCTATCATAATCGCTATCTTCATGAAAGTTACCGCTGCTCAAATTGCGCACCTGATTGGTGGCACCGTAGAGGGTAATCCCGATGCAAATGTCAGCCGTCCGGCACGTATAGAAGCAGCCACTGAGGGCGAGTTCGCTTTTCTGGATAACCCGCGCTACGAATCATACGTCTATTCCACGGAGGCATCCATTGTGTTGGTGAGTGCCGCTTTTCAAGCCGCACACCCCATCAAAGCCACCTTGATCCGTGTAGAAGATGTGCGCACCGCTTTGGCACTGCTACTCCACGAATTTGATGATGCCAACCAAGCAGCGGCAGCAACCAACATATCGGCACGGGCATCCGTTCACCCCACTGCAAAGATAGGCTTAGGCGTAAGTATTGGCGATTTTACAGTCATCGAAGAAGGGGCGATCATTGGTAACAATACGACCATTTACCCTCAAGTATTCATTGGTCGCAATGTGCGCATTGGCGAAAATAGCCGCCTATATCCAGGTGTACGTGTGCATTTTGATTGTACGATCGGAGATCAATGCATCATACATGCCAATGCTGTGATCGGGGCTGACGGATTTGGTTTTGCACCCCAAGAAGATAAGACTTGGAAAAAAGTGCCGCAGGTTGGCAATGTCATCATAGAAAATCAGGTAGAAATAGGTGCCTGCACCTGTATAGATCGTGCAGCCTTGGGCAGCACGACCATCAGGGCTGGAGCCAAACTTGACAACCTGATCCACGTAGCCCACAATGTGGAAGTAGGTCAAAATACGGCCTTGGCGGCTCAAGTCGGTATAGCAGGCAGCACCCGCCTAGGGCAAAACTGCCAAATAGGTGGACAGGCTGGTTTTGCAGGCCATATCACCATAGCCGATGGTACGCGCATACAGGCTCAAAGTGGGCTGGCCTCCTCGATAGAACAGCCCGGTACGGCTCTTTTTGGAAGCCCTGCTATTGGGTACAAAGATTTCATTCGCTCGCACATTGTATTCAAGCAACTGCCCGAATTGCAGCGGCAAGTGACGGCTTTGGAGAAGAAAATTGCGTTGCTGCAGTCCCCTGATTTGATTTAAATAAAGGTAAGTTATGAACTATTTAATGCTCTAAATGAGTGTATAATGTGTTCATTGTCAATAGATTATTTTTTTTAAGGTAGGTAGGTTGGTTCTGATAAATACTGTTTTTAGCCTAATAAGGCCACTTGTGATAACGAATTCATCCCCCTGCCCCCTTCAAAGGGGGAAATGTGATGTGTTCTGCGATTTCGAGCATGCATATTGTATAATCTACGGTGTAATCTACATTTCCCCCTTTGAAGGGGGTAGGGGGATGAATTCGTTATCACCAGAGAATCCACACTATTCTTTAAGTAAAAATAGTATTAATAATTTCCAATTTAATTATATTAATTATTATTGAATATTAAAATAATGTATGTTAGGAAAAGCAACAGCCGCAAATAATTACCATTACAACAAAAATCTGCTAGACTACGCACGTCAATTACGACTACATTCTACCAAGGCAGAAATATACTTCTGGAACGATGTACTAAAAAATGGCTCTTTAAATGGGTATAAATTTCAACGTCAGCGACCAGTATTAAAATATATTGCTGATTTTATGTGCTTTGACCTAATGCTAGTTATTGAAGTTGATGGAATTACCCATGAACTTGAATCCGTCGCCATAAAAGATGACCAAAAAACAATCGATTTAGAGGCAGTTGGATTTACTGTAATACGTTATTCAGACTGGGAAGTTCTTGAACGAAAGTGGGATATTGCAGAAGAACTTATGGATTGGATTGCTAATTTTGAATTACGAAAGTCAGGTCACAATCAATAAATTACAGCATTTCTCACGAATTATTTAATTCAGAATTTACGATAAATTAAGCACGTTATGAAGATTCTAAAACTAATTTTAACCCTATTATTTGGGGCATTTATGATTTTTGGCGGTGTCAATCATTTTTTGAAACCAGCCATGTATTTCCCCTTTTTTGCCAATTTCTTACCTAAAGTCGCGCTCAATTACGCCGTTGGTATTGCCGAAATTCTGGTTGGTGTGTTGGTTTTTATTCCTATGTATCGGCATTGGGGCACCGCTGGTATCCTCTATATGATGCTTGCATTTTTGCCCCTACATATCTATGATGTTTTCAGGGAAAACCCTGCCGTTGGTACCCACCAAATTGCTTTGATTCGATTACCTGTTCAATTATTATTCATTGCTTGGGCTTGGTATATCCACACCGTTCCTACGGCAAAATAAAGGTGATTCCCTTCCTAATACTTTTGTATCTTTGTATCAATTAGAAAGAGATGAAAGGCACCTAAATATAATATATTTTAACAATGGAACATAAAAAGGAATTATCGCCTGAACAACGGGAAGCACTGCTCGAAACCTTAAAAAGCCGTTTCGACAAAAACATGAACCGTCATAAAGGGCTGGAATGGGCTAAAATACAAGCAAAAATAGAGGCTAATCCTGAAAAACTATGGTCACTCCATGAAATGGAAAGAACTGGTGGTGAACCAGATGTGGTAGATCAGGATAAAAATACGGGCGAATACATTTTTTATGATTGTTCAGCAGAAAGCCCTAAAGACCGCCGAAGTATTTGCTATGACCGAGAAGGACTGGACACCAGAAAAGAATACAAGCCGGAAAACAACGCCCTTGATATGGCTGCTGCCATGGGTATTGAGATCTTAACAGAGGCGCAATATAGAGCATTGCAGGAACTTGGAAATTTCGACACCAAAACATCCAGTTGGATAAAAACACCTGCTGATATTAGAAAACTCGGTGGCGCGCTCTTTGCTGATTTCCGATACGATCACATCTTCGTGTATCACAACGGTGCATCTTCTTACTATGCTGGCAGAGCGTTCCGTGGCTCGCTTGGGGTATAAGAATAAGTCTTCTATCCAAACAAAGCATTCATAACAAGTGACTGTGCAATGATCCCTTGGCTATGGACATTGGGTTTTAGGCCAAAAGTGCTGAGTATTACCCAATTGACCATTTTTTTAGTAGCCGTGCTTTCTTGGAAAACACCAAGTTTTTCGCGCAAAGCATCTGCGTCAGATTTATCAAGAGAGATAGTCGTATTATAAAACTTTATTTCTATTAAATTGATGACGTGGTCGTTGCGATCAATGAGTAGGTCAACTTGAATCCCTTTTTCTTTCCCTTTGCTCATTTTGACAAAACTCGAAGTCGAAGAATACAAGCCCGAAATGCCAAGGGCTTTTTTGATTTGTGGCACATGTTTCAGGCAGATATTTTCGAATGCATAGCCGCTCCAAGTCTTAAATGATTGGGTTTGACTGAGTTTATTCCAAACATCTTCCTCTTCTGCCTTGTTTTTTTCGACAAATCGGAGGTAAAACAAGGAGTATTCGTCGCTGAGGCGAAATATTCTTTCCTTTTTCTTTTTGTCAAACGGGGTGTGCTCTGACACGAAACCTGATTCGGTGAGTTCCTCCAAGACTTGTGTGATTCGCCCGCTGTCATTGTAGGGCAGTGCCTCTACAATTTCTTTGCGCACCATACCGTAATGACGGTCGGCTAAGGCGCGGATGATGGCCAAATGATAGTCAGAATGCTCAAAAAGGGCGGGATAAAGACTGGAAAATTCGTCTCGAAGGAGACCGCCTTCGGAAAAGCAAATATGGTTGATGTTTTGGATGGCGCTCCGATGCCCAACAATTTCTTTCAAATAGTGCGGAATGCCACCCATCGCCATATAAATCAGCAAGATATGGTAACGGTCAAGCACGATGCCTCGATATTTGAGGTACTCCTCGGTTTCTGGCAACGTGAATGGCTTCAAGCGCATCCGTTTGGTGACCCGATTGTGCAAACCGCCTTTGTCGCGCAGCACTTTTCGTAACATCCACGAAGCCGATGAGCCACAAATAACGACAACGATGTTTTGTTGAGAGGCCCAAGAATTCCAAAAATAGCCAAAAGCCTCCAAAAAGTCTGATTTTTGACCAGCAAGCCAAGGGACTTCGTCTAAGAAGATGACAAGTTTCTCGTTTTTTGACCCTAATTTACCAATCAAGTAATTGCGCAACATTTTGAACGCCTCCTGCCAATCGGCTGGTTTTTTGAGTGACAATCCCGATTTTTCAAAAATCTCCAATTGATCAGTAAAGTTCTTCAATTGGCGAATGCGAGTACCTTTTTGAATTCCCGACAACTCATAGTCAATCTTGCCCTCATAGACCATGCGCACCAAAAACGTTTTTCCTACCCGCCGCCGCCCGATCACCGAGATCAATTCGGCCTCTGACGAAGCCATAGCATCCATCAAAATTTTGGTTTCTTCCTTTCTGCCGATGAGTTTTTTCATACTGATTTCCGAGTTGCTATTCGGAATGTGGGCAAATATACATAGATTCCGAATAGCAACTATGTTTTTTTGCACTGCGGAATTTGTTATTTAATAAATTTTGGGGGATATATGCATATGGTTGCGATGTAGATGGGGTTCTGCCAAAGATAAAGCCAAGACACAGGGTATCTAATGAATAATAAATTATTCATTATCTGCAAGGAACAAACTATCTTTACGGCGATTTGAAAATATCATAGGAACAATAAAATATTAGTGTTTTTAATAATAAATGGTAATATATTAGATAATGATTTTAACTACTCATTCGAGCCTCATTGGCTAAAATACAGTCTTTTTGCCGGATTATGGGTACTTTTAGGTGCAGTCTGTATCGGAATTGCTTATGGAGAATTTCCGTATATGCGCATGATAGATCTGCAAATCGTAGATACCAATTGGTGGTCTCGTTTCGGCGTTTTTGCGATTGCTATTTTCTATGCCATCAAGAATCAAGACGACATTTTTAAGACAGGTTTTAAGGCCACAATGGTCATTGCCACTGTAATTGCGTTAACCGAAGGAATTTACGGAATGCTTTTTGATCAATACGATAACAACTATCGAGTGGAACTTCACCGAAATCTAAAAGAGACTGGTGCTGACCCCGCTAGAATTGAAAAAGCGTGGGTATCCGTTTATTCTATGGATTGGAAATCTGGTGGCGGCATCATTGTATCTGGTATATATGGATTCGCGTGTGTTGCTATTGGCATAGGTTATTGTCTTACCTTTTGGTTGGGGAGGAGAATTTTACGGCACGTGATTTCGACTGCCAACCAAGGATAAATCTCTAAAACCTGTTTTTTTAGCAGTTTCAGCCCGTTATAAAATTATAACTGGCTAAATCTTGTTTTTTTTGATATTTTTAGCCAGTTATAAAATTATAACTGGCTGAATCTATGTTTTTTGTTGTATCTTTGCTCCTCACTTCCTCGTCATTTTGAAATGCAAAAACTTATTGGGCGCACCGCCGAACTCAAATTATTAACATCTTTAATGAGCCGTGACCGTTCGGATTTTGTGGCCGTTTTTGGTCGCCGTAGGGTTGGGAAAACATTTTTGATCCGCACTGCTTATGAGGGGGCATTCAGTTTTCAGTTGACTGGATTGGCAAAGATGGGCTTGAAAGGCCAGTTGACCAATTTTCATGGAGCACTTCTACGGGAAAAACCAAGGGGAGAAGAATTATCCCTAGCAAAAACATGGTTTGAGGCTTTTCAACAATTGACTGCTCATTTGGAAGGCTCGACAGCAACTAAAAAAGTCGTCTTTTTGGACGAATTGCCTTGGATGGATACTCCAAAATCGGATTTTATCTCTGCGTTAGAACATTTTTGGAACAGTTGGGCAAGTACACGAAGTGATGTGTTGCTCGTTGTATGTGGTTCGGCCGCCTCTTGGATGATCCATAGCCTATTGATGAACACAGGAGGATTATACAATCGTGTAACGCACCGTATCAAACTGGAATCCTTTAATTTGGCTGAATGTGAGGCCTATTTCGCCAATCGTGGGGCTGCATTCAACCGTTACCAATTGATACAACTGTACATGGTCATGGGAGGAATACCGTTCTATTTGGAACAAATAGATGTAGGAAAAAGTGCTCTTCAAAATATTAATGACCTTTGTTTTGCGCCAAATGGTTTTTTTCGAGCAGAATTTATGTATCTTTTTGCCTCTCTTTTCAAAAAATCAGAACGGCATATGGCAGTCGTAGAAGCCTTGACACAACGGGCAAAAGGTATGGAGCGCGAAGAATTGCTCAAAAAATCCAAACTCCCAAACGGTGGCAGTGCCACAAAGATTTTACGTGAATTAGAAGAAAGCAATTTTATCCGCCGATACCATGCTTTTGATAAGCAGAGCAAAAATGCGGTTTATCAACTTTCGGATTTTTACACCTTATTTTTCTTGAAATTCATCCGCCCAACGGATACGCTGGACAATTATGTTTGGGGCGCTGATTTACCTGAGTTCAGGGCTTGGAGCGGTTATGCATTTGAGCAAGTTTGCTTGCAGCATGTTCAGCAAATCAAAAAAGCCTTGCAGATAGGCAGTGTTATCACCCGCTCGTCGGCATGGATAGGCAGTGACGGGCAACGAAAAGCACAAATTGACTTAGTAATTGACCGCCGGGATGGAGTTATCAACCTCTGTGAACTGAAATTTTCTGTCGGGGCTTTTACCCTTGATAAGGGATACGCAAGCGAATTGCGCGAAAAGATCAGTCTTTTTAAAGCGGTCACCCACACACGCAAAGCCGTTTTCCTGACAATGATCACTACTTATGGGATTACCCGAGGTATTCAAGAAGGTGGTCTCGTACAGAATGAATTGACGATGGATGCTTTATTTGATTGAGTAACGATGAAACATTGTTACTAAAACACCTCCTACCTCTGAGCAAACAAAGCCCCCCCCAAAACAACATTTTAAACCTCACCAATTCGCCTAATTTTTACTTGAATGGCACCTGGTATCGGCTTTTCTGCCACTAGGATGAGGTAGCCGCCGCCGCCTGCGCCGCTGAGTTTCCAGCCCAAGGCCAAATGGCGGTACTGCTCGATCATGTTGTGTACGCCCGCATCGGCCATATTTGGAAACATAGCGATCTGTGCCTCAAAGGATTCTGTGAAATGCCGCCCGAAGGTTGGCAAGTCCATCTTCAAAATCGAATCCCAGCAATTTTCGGCAGCAAGAGCAAGGGTCTTTGCATTTTTTTTGTTGAGGTGGGTATTGGCCAATACATCGTATTCCTGTATGCGCGGGGCGAGGGTGACAAGGTAAAGGTGTTGTTCGATCCATTGGAGTACCGATTCCTCGTGATGGCTTTCTATGCTTTCCGGCCAATATTGTCCGCTATAATTGGAGCGGTTTAAGCCCGCGAACACGATGCCGATAGCATCCTGTGAACCAGCGATGGTTTTGACACCGGGCGGGTTTTCATAACTGAATAAAATTTTGGCCGTTTGTTCCTGATCTGCTCTCGGGAGTGCCGTTTTCCAAAGTTCTATTGCTTTTTTTCGAGTAGAAGTGGCCATTCCGCTGCGGTGGTTGAAATCGTGGGTCGGCTCAATACTCACCGTCAGCACAGGACCGTGATGGTGTTTCGATACCCAAGGCTGATCGAGCCAACCTCCGGCTATGTCCACACGATAGGGGATGAGGCAGGTGGTTCGGAGCGCGGTCGTGCTGCGCGCAGGCAATTGCCCGTGTGGCAGTCGCTTAGCCACAAGGTATTCTATATCCCGGTCGCGGCAAAGGGATTCCTTTTGCGGCGTGTGGCCGTCTTCGTTTACAAAAAACACATCTGGGTGAATCTCGTCCATTTCAGACAAAAAATCCATGATGCCCATACCGCTGTTGATGCGCACTTCGTGCACAAAGGCGAGGGCAGACAGCAAATAGGCGCGCTCCTCTTCCGAATTGATCGGATACCGGCCTTTCAATTGGGCCACATTCGTATCTGAGCCGATGCAAACATGGAGGTCGCCGTACGAGGCTGCCTCCTCTAAAAATGCCACATGGCCGCTGTGCAACAGGTCAAAACATCCCGTGACCATTACTTTTCTTTTCATAAAGGTGTGTGCTTCCATTTAAAGGTTATTTTTTGATAGAAAGCGCGCAAATGTAAACAGGTTTTTGGTATCTGTCAAAAATTATGCTTTATGAACGATTCCGAAATAAAGCATAGAAAAATACGCTGATAGCTTCATCCGATGACTTCAGCCATCAGATGACTCAGGGAGCGACCTGTAAGTAGCGGCTGTATTATAAGTTTGAATTTCAATAAAAGTTGTCGCCAAATACTCCCTATCTTTGCCCAAATAACACAGCCAAAACTACTTTTTTTTACCCACTTTGGGCTGGCTTAATACACAATACAAATGGTCATAAAAGTCGCAGAAACACCATTAAAAACCAAATACGGTATTTTTAATAAAATCCTGTTTTATAATGGTCAAAAAGACTGTATTGCATTGACAATGGGCGATGTAGCAGGCAAAGAAGGGGTTTTGTGCCGTGTTCATTCTGCTTGCATTTCTGCACACGCTTTCAATAGCATTGAGTGCGATTGCCGAGAGCAAATGGCCTTGTCGCAACAAATCATTCAGGAGGCCAATCAAGGAATCGTGATTTGGCTGGAGCAAGAAGGCAAAGGAAATGGACATTTTGCCCTGATGCAGAGCATCGCCTACAAACAAAGAGGGCTTTCGCAAGCCGCCGCTTACGAGGCCGTCGGCTTCAAAGCCGATGCCCGTGATTTTTCGAGTGCCGCAGCCATTTTGAAGGAATTGGGTGTTTTGTCCGTTGTGATGCTGACCGATAATCCCACAAAAACCAAGGAACTTAGTCAATTGGGGATTAGGGTATTGGGGAATAAAACTATGAAGGTTTAGAATCTTAAAACCTAACCTCTAACCCGCACCACCTCCACCTCCGCCCCATCCAACGTATAACCGACGCTTTGATGCTGTTGAAAATTAAAAACCTGCCCTCTCGTTCGCACTACGCGATCTTAACAAACCCATTGGAGTGGCTACTTACAGTCTGTCGAAGTCACTACCCAAAGAATTGCGCTCGTTTTTCCCATCTTCGGAAGAACTCATCAAAAGGGTGGAAACCGTGATCCAATCAGCCAAAAAACCTTGATTTTATTCCTGAGGAAACCCAAACGCAGGGTTGAACAAAAAATCCTTGTCGATCGGGACTAGCAAAAATACCGTCCAATCTACTTTTTGTAGTCTTAAACCTAAAAAACATTTCGCTGTTTACCTAAAAAAGGTTTTCGAAATGGAATTTAGAGGAACGAACGAAGAATACTTACTACTGGCAGAAGTCACCCAATCAAGTTGCTATCTATTAAAGGAGAGAATCATAAATAGTTTGTCTTTACTGTGGATATCTGCCGATAATACACGCTTGATGGTGGACAACAAAGCATACATTTTCCAAAAAAATGATGTGGTATGCCTCACAGAATTCCATCATGTTGAAAACGTTGAGATTGCTGCAGTACGGCTTGTGCGGTTCAATCGGCAGTTTTTTTGTGTTACCGAACATGATTCAGAAGTGGGATGTCGGGGTGTTCTGTTCTTTGGGGCAAAAGATTTGCCTTACTTTTCGATACCTGAGAGCGAATTGGAAAAATTTGATATTTTATGGAGAATGTTCCGCATCGAGATGCAAAGTCAAGATGGCTTGCAAATCGAAATGTTGCAAATGATGCTCAAACGCCTTTTGATACTTTCAACTCGGCTATACAATACTCAAAAATTAGAAAACCACATTGATTCTCCTCAACATGATTTGTTTCGCAGTTTTAACTTCTTGGTAGAAACCCATTTTCGGGAAAAACATACTGTTGCCGAATATGCCGAATTGCTGTACCGTTCTCCTAAAACCATTTCCAACCTTTTTACTAAACTCGGCGACCGCACACCCTTACAAATCATACAGGAGCGCCGTATGCTCGAAGCAAGGCGAATGTTGCGGTACACCGATTTGCCGGTGGGGGAAGTCGCTTTTGCCCTCAATTTTGAGGATGTACAGACATTTAGCCGTTTTTTTAAGGGGCAGGAAGGACTGTCGCCCACCGATTTTAGGATGAAAAAATAAAAACGGGAAAAATTGCCAATCCATCGGGAAACCCTGCCTATTTGCGCGCCCCCTAATGCCCGCACCTTTGTGTCATCAAATCGAACAAATTTTTTAAACAAATTTAAGCGTATTAAAATGACACATTTTTCAATTTCTAAACTTCGGGCTTTTATTGGCTCACTCGCCTTTTTGGCTTTTATTTTCACGGCACAAGCCCAAAACACACTGACCGACGACAATGGTGTAGCGGCAGGTGGCTTTGATGTGACTACCTATTTCCAAAACGCCCCAACAACGGGCAATCCTTCATTCACCGCTATCCATGAAGGCGCCATTTATCGCTTTGTTTCAAACGCCAATCGCGACCTTTTCAAAGCAGATCCTGCAAAATATGCCCCACAATGTGGCGGGTATTGCGCTTTCGCTGTCGGCAAAATGAATGCAAAAGTCCCCATCAACCCAACGACTTACAAAATCACAGATGGGAAACTCTACTTGTTTTTCAACGACCTCTACGAAGGCAAGCCGCTCAACACACTTGAACTTTGGAACACCGACGAAAAAGGGCTGCTACCCGTTACCAACGCCAATTGGAAAAAATTGGCAACAAATAAATAAATCACCCAAAGATATAAATTTAATTTAAACACAATGATTAAATTACTAGATTCTAAAAATTTTGAGTCCACCCTGACACAAAATGATGTGGTTTTGGTGGATTTCTATGCAGATTGGTGTGGCCCATGTCGGGCACTGCACCCTACTCTCGAAAAACTCGCTTCCAATTTTGACGGCAAAGCAGTGATTTCAAAAATCAATGTGGATAAAAACCCAGAACTCGCGCAACAATTAAATGTGCGTAGCATCCCTGCGCTTTTTTATTATAAAAATGGAAAATTGATGGGGCAACACGTTGGGGGACAATCCGAATCTACGCTTTCCGAAAATCTGAACAGACTCATTGATTAATATAAAATTAAAATAATGGCAACCAAAATAAGTATTAAAAACCTGCCAGTAGGCTACCAAAGTATCCTTTCAAATGGCAGGCACAGCATCATCGGTGATGAACCTATCAATTCAAAAGGTACGGATTTGGGTTTTTCACCGACGGATTTAATTCTTTCTTCACTGGCATTTTGCAAAGCGGCAACCGTACGTTTCATCGCCCGTAAAAACGGCTGGGAAATAGGTGAAGTAGATGCACAACTCGAACAAACGGTCAAGCGGGGAGAGGGCGGCAATCTCTCGACCAACGTAAAAGTCGCTATCCAAATTGAAGGTGACCTCACTGCGGAACAACGCGAAGAACTATTGCGGCAAGCCGATGCTTGTTATGTGCACCGCATGATCGAGGGAGAATGGAACATCGAACAAGCCATAGAAAAACTCGAAGAGGCTTCGGTTGCCTAAACCTTTTTTACCAGCGTTCAAGGAAAATTCATTAAGAAATGGAATAGAGTTGGTTTTGATAAACAAGTCAATCAGTTACAGGTCATTGGCATACCTTTGACCTGTATTGTTTTTACTTTAATTTTTAAGTGTTTTAGTTTTTCTACGTTTATGTTTGCAAAACCAACGCGGATATTTGCAAAATAAACGAAAAACTAAAAAACTAAGCACAAACCATATTTTAATAATGCAAATTAAAAAGATACTTTATTGGCTTTCAACTGCTCTTGCTTGTGGATTGATGGCATTTTCAGCGACCATGTATTTTACAAAAACAGAAATGGTTGCAGGTTTTTTTTAGTCAACTAAATTATCCCGATTATCTCGTCATTCCATTGGCAATTGCCAAAGTTATGGGCATTGTAGCCATTCTTTACCGTAAAAACAATTGGTTGAAAGAGTGGGCTTATGCAGGTTTTTTCTTTGATGGTGTATTGGCGACGACGGCACATTTGCATGCCCACGATGGTGGACATTTGATGTCTATGACAATGGCAGTGGCTACGCTGACGTCTTATTTTTTAGAAAAAAGTGAGTAAAAACACTTTAAAGCAACATTTTTAGGCTTTTCATCAGACTCTTGAACAACAAAGAATAGGATGAATCCATATAATTACCTGCCACCTTACGTCCTATCAGGTATGGCACTTGTCGCCCCGTATTGGCATACGAAAAACAACATGAAATCGAAAAAGTCTTGACAAGAGGTATCAAGACATCTAGTACTGTTACTGAAATACGTAAAGCCCCTAAAGAAATTATTTCGACACCGTTCCTCAGGGAAACGCAGGTGAAGCCCCTGTTGTGGATAATACCATTCAAAATGGTCCTTACAAGCATTTTTCGACGGCTTTTACAATGGTATGGAGGCAAAAAACAGAACTTTGGTGCTGTGTCAGTTCAAAAAGTTCGTCGGCAATTGCAACGTTTTTTTGGGGTCAACGCCGCCCCCTCTTGCCCTTTTACGCGCAAGAGGGGGCATCAGGGCGTTTTTAAGGAGCAAGAGCGTTTCTACCTGAAATTTCATACGGATAAGATGTTTTCGCTTCCACTAAAAAAGAAAAATCAAACCAAAGGAAATACGGTAGAACGCTTAATTTCATTTAAAACAAAAGTACTTTTGATTTGCCCAACATTCGATAATGCAGCTAATTTGCCAGATGAGAATTGATGATAGGCATTTAAATCTGAAACAACCACCTTTAATAAAAAATCATTAGCCCCGCCCAGCAAATAACACTCCATTACCTCAGGTATTTTTTAAATTTCAGCACTAAATTTTTTAATTTCTTCCAACTTTTGACTTTCAAGAGAAACAGAGCAAAATACGACCATGGAATTGCTTGCCATTTCACGATTGATAACTGCCACATATTTTTCAATTATTCCTTCCCTATCATATCTTTTTATCCGCTCATAAATTGGCGTTTTAGTCATGTTTAATTGATCTGCCACTTCCTTAATATTCATTTTCGAATCATTTTGTAAGAATTCCAAAAGTCGGTTGTCGATAGCGTCTAATTTTACCATAGGAATTTTTCCTTTTTTTATTAAAAAATGAATGAATGATACTTGTAATTTCCTTAAAATTGCTTTTTTTTTAGGAGAAATAAAGGCAATGTTGCAAAATTACAAAATCTATTCCTTTTAGGATTAATTTTGTAGAATTATTTAACCAAACAAAAATGGGTTTATGAAAAATATATTATCACCTGAAAGTCTAATGATGACACATGGGTATCAGCCCGAGTGGTCAGAAGGGGCAATAAAAACACCTTTTGTACGTCATAACCTGATTCTACAAATGGCTTTTGTACTGCTGCCGTTTCGTCAGATAAGGGAATACAGGTGGTGGCACCGATCATTTGTTCGCCCGAAAAAGCAGTAAACAGCAAAGCACGCTCTGCATTCGAGTAGGTTTGAAGGTATTCCGTTTCATATTCAATCGAACCTTCATATAGATACGGATAGGCGCGAAATACCTCCATGCGCAACTGCGCCAAGGGCAAAAATACTTGCTCGATGGCTCGCCCTTGAAAGGCAGCAAAATGCAAAGGTTGCCTCATGCAGACACCAATTTTATCCACAAAGGCAGGTTGTAATACGTAGTGACCCGCTGTATTTTGCCATCTTGGATCACTAAAAATGCGCCCACAGGCAGTATGTATGATTGGCCGTGGGCGGGAGGGAAGCCTTCATCGCCTTTTTTGTAAATACCGTTGACCGTAAATTCGCAACCGATGCGGATGCCGCTTGGGTCAGTCATAAAGACCATATCTGTGAGCGTTTCTTCGTAGGCTTCATCCATTTCTTGGAGAAACTCACGGTATTTGTCCAAGCCAATACGAGCATCGCCTTGGTTGACTTCGTGTCGGATGTTGGGGTCGAGCAAATGGAGCATTCCTGCCCAGTCTTTTTGGTTGAAACAATGGTAATACTGCTGTGCGATTTCGAGCGATGTCATGTAGTCGGTTTGTGAAAATCAAAAGAAGGCGTAAAGTTAGAAAAAGTAAGTAGGCAGCAGACTACTTACCTAGCATTTTTGCTACAACAAGGTTAGGCACCCAACTTAACCAAGCCGAAATTTGATATGCTTTCTGATAATCGTCCAAGAAATAGGTCAGCAGCGGCGAATATATCCGCAGTGTTACGGCCGCCAAACAAGCAGCGTAACTGTACATCATCATCCTTTGATGTGGTACTATTTCTTTCTTTCTTATATGCAAATATGCTTTCAAGGTGGTATAAAAATAAATAATACCCACACTCATAAAACCTGCGGCGGCTATCGGCCCGCCATAAGCATGAAAACCTACATAGATGCCAGACAATCCACAAATTAAAGCACTGACTACATACACTTTTCCAATATTTCTGTGCCATTTCAGGTGCTTTGCCACCAGGTTTTTGTTAAATTGAATCCAACCAATCATGATGGCTATTCCGCCTGAAATGATGTGGGCATTAAAGGCTATTTGCCAACCCATATTTTGCAATAGGGCTCTATCTTTCAACTCCAAAAAACCAGATTCCGTATCTGGAGAAATGTAGGCTAGGGGTATAAGCCCAACCAGTATAGCCAATAGGACTATGATGATCCAGAGAGTCTTTTTCAAGGAAAATTTCATACGCATAGAGTTTAAGTTGTTTTATGGCAAGTGCCATAATCAACGAGACACTTGATGCTGAATTTACCCTTAGTGGAACGGTGAAAAATATTTTTTGAGCATAATTATGTGCTTTCACACCATTTCTAGCGTTAACTAGATAATACTTTAGATAGACATCTGTTTCAAAAAAAACCTACAAAATGCACATCGAACATTACCTGCCTTGGTTTGTATATGCCCTATTCATGGTGCTCATGGGAGGGTATGTGCTTAGAGAACAAGCAACGAATGATAGGCTCGTCATTAATACACTGATTGACAAGACTTTATGTAAGTCAGATGACCTGCTTGACACAGCAATCGAAACCAAGACACTTGGAAGGTGAATACGTTTGAAAAGACGATTGTGGTGAATGTGGACTAATCTTCAAATACCTCCATGAGGTTGATTTTCAGATCGGGCAAGATGGGCGTGGTCAATATGTCGTCTTCGACAAAAGGTTGTATGCCGATGTATATGCCTGCTTCGTTGAGTTGGAATACCTGCACACTACGCTCGCTTGGGTTGACGATCCAGTATTCCCGCACCCCAGCCTCCTGATAAGCTTCGTATTTGTCTTTCATCTCGCGTTTGGAATTACCGGGAGATGTGATTTCGATGATGAGGTCGGGTGCTCCAATACAGCCTCGGTCGTCCAGTTTTTCAGGGTCGCATATCACACAAATATCAGGCTGCACCACGGTGGTGACTTCTATGTTCTTTTTTTGGCTAAAATGTGTAAGCCGAACATCGAACGGTGCTGCATAGACCTTGCATCGGCTTCTGGCTAGTAAATTTTTGATACTCGCGTACAGGTTGCCACTAATTGCTTGATGCAATCGCGACGGCGCGGCCATCTGCGCAATGCGGCCTTTGATGAGTTCTACCCGCTCTTCAAATTTCCAAGCAAGGTAGTCGGCGTATGTATAGGAGCCATTGGGATCCAATTGAGAGAGCAAAGTAATCATATTTTCGAATTATGGGACAAAGTTACGGTAAGTTTGGCCATTTAGGTTTACAATTTCGCATGAGATTGTTTGATAAGTCCGAGTTTAAGTCGTACGTTACAAAGAATAGTGCTATTTTTACCGCAGTAACTACTAGAAAGGTTTGGTGAAAACCATTTTTCAAGTGCTTTTACCTTTCCGTTACATTCTTTTACATGCATTCCGAGCATTGCATGGGTAATCACGATTACTTTGCAGCCTGATATTTTAAAAAAAAATTCGCACAAGTATGAAAAAATCATTATTACTCATGGCCTTATGGCTTTGTGTCAGCCAACTACTCGCTCAAATAAACTACTCGCCCGAAACCCTCGAAAAAATAAAGGAGGTAGAGAATAATATTACGGGAAATCTCCTGTTGAACGATGAACGACCCAATACCATTGTGGAGCGGATGGCCAAATACAAGGTGAAAGGGATGAGTATTGCGGTTATCCATGATCACAAAATCGTATGGGCCAAAGGATATGGTTGGGCGGATGAAGCAGAGAAAAGACCCGTGACGACGGAGACCTTGTTTGAACCGGGCTCTATCAGTAAATCATTGAATGCGGTGGGTATTTTGAAACTGGCACAGGAGAAAAAGGTGGATCTTTATACGGACATCAATACCTACCTGACCTCTTGGAAATTTCCGTACGATTCGTTGTCAAAAGGCAAAAAAATAACGTTGGCGCAAATACTCACCCACAATGCAGGCTTGTCGGTGCATGGTTTTCCGGGCCAAAACATCAATGGGCAACTGCCGACGGTGTATGAAGTTTTGGATGGAAAAAGGCCAGCAGTCACGCCAGCGGTGCGCAGCGAGTTTGAGCCCGATTTGAAATTTCAATATTCTGGGGGCGGCACGACCATTTCGCAAGTGCTGCTGACCGATATCACCCAACAAAAGTATGATATTTGGATGGATGAGCAGGTATTGAAACCCATCGGGATGGTGCATAGTACGTTTGCGCAGCCACCTTCAAAAGACAAACTTAATGTATGTGCCACCGGCTATAATCGCGATGGCTCTCCATTGAGTGCTAAGTTTCCCATTTACACCGTACAAGCGGCAGCGGGACTGTGGATGACACCCACCGACCTTGGCCATTATATCATTGATATGCAAATGGCGTATCAAGGCAAAAAAAACTCAAAAGTACTGAATCCAGACATGGTAAAACTGCACTTAACACCTTATAACAATGGCCCAACCGCTATGGGAACTTTTATTGATGATCTTAAGGGAGCCAAGTACTTTCAGCATTCAGCCGGCAATGATGGTTTTTGCGGGTCTTTTATTGCCAGTCTGGAAGATGGTTATGGGGTGGTTATATTTTTGAATACCGATGACTGGAAATTGTTGTCAGAGGTCACCAATAGCGTAGCGAAAGCCTATAACTGGAAGAATTTTTACCGCGAACCACAGCGAAAAAAAAGCATCGTGGTTCCCGACAACATATTGGATACCTACGAGGGCATTTATGTATTTGATGACAAATGGGCGGCTGTCGGAAAAAAAGACGGACAATATCATTTCTATACGGATGGCATGTACGTAAACATGTATTATACTACACCCACTTGTTTTTTTAATGAAGAATTCCGGGCGGTAAAAACGTTTTTAAAGGATGAAAATGGCAACATAACGGGTTATTCGCGCACGGTAGAGGGCAAGGAATACCCCAATTCCATAAAAATTACCCATCCAGATACGATTAAGTTAGCGAGCGAAGCGTTTGGACAAATTGGTTGGTATTTGTTTGAAACTAAAAGGTATCAGGAGGCTATTGCATATTTCAAGCGGGGTACGCAATTATACCCAACAGACCTAAATATGCACATGAATATGGCGCACACGTATTTGTATAGCGGTGATTATCAAAACGCCCTTGCTATTTACAAAGCGCACCAGAAGGATATGATTCGGCCCGGTTTCAGTTGGGAGGATTCGATGCGCGACGATTTGGTCTATCTTAGGGATCATGGTTATGATATAACGATGTTTGACAAGGTTTTTGCAGAGTTGAAGATTGAAAAACCAAAGTAACTGTGCCGAAATTAAGTACAAAATTGTATTTCAGTAACATTTTAAAGCAAAATGAATATGAATTTTGGAAGTTTTATAACAAGCAGCACAGGACTTGTGCACTTTATCGCATCTGTTTTTGCACTTTTATTGGGAACCTTTGTGCTTATGTTACCGAAGGGAACCATGAAACACAAAGTTATTGGTAGGATTTACGCCTTGACGATGTTGGTGGTTTTGACAACTGCCTTTATGACGTACAGGCTTTTCGGTACTTGGGGAATATTCCATTGGACAGCAGTAGTCAGCACTTTGACCCTTATTTGCGGGCTTATTCCTATACTGACAAAACGACCAGTCAAAAATTATATATCTCTTCATTTTAGTTTTATGTATTGGAGCATAATAGGCATTTACGGAGCATTTGTTTCAGAAACATTGGTCAGAATGCCAAAAGTTGTAGTCGAAAGCGGTATTCCGAATAGTGTTTTCTACAAAATGACGGGTATTGGGACAGCATTAGTGATGGGTCTTGGAGTTTACTTTTTCATTAAACTAAAGCCAAAGTGGGATCGTCAATTTGGGCAGAATTAATAATCACTCAACTTCTAAAAATGGTTCGCAAATGGCAAAATACCAGTTGTTAAAGCAGATATATCTTCTGTCATTTCTACTCGTTTTTCTTACCTTCTGCAACGGACAAGAAAAACCGAATGCCACAGAAGCAAACCCTCAAACGTTGCTTCCAAGCCCAATAAGTGGCCAGTTGGATTCTGCCGCACAAATATCAGAGTATGTAGTAGGAGTATTTGAAGACTCAAAAGGAAACCTCTGGTTTGGCACCATCTCTGATGGAGCAGCACGCTTTGACGGAAAAACACTCACCTACTTTTCTACAAAAGACGGATTGATTGACAACACCGTTGCGAGCATAGCCGAAGACCATCAAGGAAATATTTGGTTTGGCACACACAATGGCGCTTCCAAATTTGATGGAAAAAGATTTACCAATTTTGGGCGCGCAGAGGGCTTACATGGTGCTGGCTGCAAATTTCTGGTGGATAAAACTGGGAATATTTGGGCGGGCACCAACCATGGTGCTTTTCGCTTCAACGGCTTTGGTTTTACTCCATTTGAGATACCCAATCCTGTAATGGAAGATTCGTCGCGCAAATGGGAGGCTGGCAAAGTGTGGGGTCTGATGGAAGACAAAAAAGGCAATATTTGGTTTGGCCGAGATGCTTATGGTGCTTGCAAATATGATGGGAAATCCTTCACCCATTTCACCAAAAAAGATGGGCTTTGCAGCAACAATGTTGATGGGATCGTGGAAGACAATCGTGGAAATATTTGGTTCGGATGCCTCAGTACCGATTTGCCCAAAGAGATAAAAGAGGGCGGCGTTTGCCGATATGATGGCAAGGCTTTCACCAAGTTTCCAGACAAAGAAGGCATTAGTAAAAATGACATTTACTCCATCTATGCAGATAAAGCGGGCAACATTTGGATGGGCGCAACAGGCTTGGGGGTTTATCGCTATGATGGGCAATCATTCCAATTTTACAAAGGCACAGATCGGATGGACTTGACCTGGAGCATGGGTATTCAAAGTATATTGGAAGATAGCAAAGGAAGGCTTTGGTTTGGGTTTTCTGGAGGGCTTTTTCGGTTTAGTGGAGCGGCCATTGTAAATGTTGCGAAGGGAGGGCTTGGGAATTAATATTTTACACTATTTTACAAATCAGTTACATTAATTTACACAGACCAACATTTCAAACTAATAACCTTGATTACCTTTGAATCAAAAATAAATCATATGATTAAGTTAAACGTTAGTGCAATTTATTTGATCGTGTTAATCTGCTGTTGGCTACCTGCCTGCGGCATTAAGACGAATACCGCTGAATCAAAAAGTAGCGTTGTCAAAACGGTACAGTTGTCAATCGTACAAAAACTCAAAGAAAACGGTCATCTCCCCGTTAACCAAAGGGTTGCGCTCTACCAAAGGCTAAAAAAAGAAAGCCCAGATGCGTATAATTTTGAGAACGAGGATGAACTTACCATGTATGGTTACGCATTCCTTTGGGAAAATAATGTGGCGGAGGCCATCGAGGTATTTAAGTTAATCGTAGCAGAATTCCCTAATTCTGCAAATTCTTATGATAGTCTAGGGGAAGCATACCTAAAAAATGGGAACAAGGAACTATCCTTGGCCAACTACGAAAAATCATTGCGGATGAATCCCGATAATTTTAATGCAGAAGACCAAATAGAACGTATTAAATACCCCGATAGAATCCCCCTAAAACCAACGGAGCAGTTTGTTCAGGTTTTTACAGATCAAGCATATAAAGCCGATTTGGATCAGTTGGGCAACACCTTAATGAAGGTACACCCCAACGCACTCAAATTTATTACAAAAGAGGCATTTTGGAAAGTCATTGAAGAGAAAAAATCCTTGATTACAGACAAGACCACTTACGGCGAATTTAGGTGGCATTGCAACGAAATAATAGCCAGTATTCATTGTTCGCACACCTCAATGGGCAGTTTTTATCCAGAAGGTGAAATGTTGCCAGCATCATTGCGATTCCCGATTCAAACCCGATGGATCAACAATCAATTGTTTGTGATCAATCCTGTAACCAATGAAAAAAACGCAAAGATAAAAGACGAAATATTGAGTATCAATGGAATAGCCGTTGATAAATTAGTCCGTGATATTTACAAGCATATTCAATCTCAAGGATACATAGAAACGACCAAAAAGCATTTTTTCAATACATGGGCTGTCAGGATGATACCTTATGCACTTGGTTTTCCAGAAACCTACACAATAGTGCTAAAAGGAGCGAAAGCCCCTATCCAATTAGATAAAGCAGAACCATTTCAAGACTTCTTCCGTGATCCATCCATCAAATATTGTGACGATAATTTGTGCCTTGAGTTTTTAGATGAAGGCAAAACCGCCTTACTGACAATCGCTTCGTTCAGTTATTACCGATGGAATAATTATGATGTATTTGAAAAGTTCATTGATAGCAGTTTTGCAGCAATAAACGCCAAAGGCACTAAAAACCTAATCATAGACCTCCGCTTTAATGGTGGAGGTTCTCAGTCATCCAGTATGCACTTGCTCAGGTATTTGGTTGATAAGCCTTTTACGTACTATTCGACTGCTCAATTTGAAGGAAAAACAGCAAAAATAGAGGGCGAAGAACCAGTATCACCATTTGAACACAGATTCAAAGGTAAATCCTATTATATGATTGATGGAATTGGCAATTCTACCACAGGTCATTTTATGTCAGTCGTCAAATATTTAAACCTTGGAACCATTGTAGGTGAAGAACTTGGATCCAATCAATTCTGTTCGGCTGGAGGGCAAACATGCAGGCTTTCAAACACGAAATTGGAATATAGCGTAGCAAACAATACCCACGAATCTTTGGCCACTTCGCTGCCAGACGAAACCGGTATTTTGCCCAATCATTATGTGACCCAAAGTATAGATGACTACCTAAACAAGGTGGATGCGGTGAAAGAATACACAATCAAACTCATTAAAAAACAGTAAAAATAATATGAAAAACTTAATCATCCTACTCATTTGCTTTACGGCTTTCAGCGCATTTGGCCAAACCCCAACAGATGAATTTGACGCTACAAAATGGGAACCACCGTACCAACTTAGCCTTCCAGAAGGCTGGGGCGTGGAACGTTTTTCAATTCCTATTTTATTTGCCCCAGAAATACCTTACAAAGGCGTGGAGGACATTCGGTTTGCCCCAGGTTGGGCCAAGGTAAACAGTGATGAGTATTGGAGTTACGCTTTTTTATGGTATTTAGACGGTAGTCCGAAGACAACTGCAAAAATTGTGGCAGCCAATTTGAAGGCATACTACACAGGACTTGTTGGAAGTATGCAGGGGGAAATCCCAGCGGATAAATTAGTGTCCGTAAAAACCAAAATCAAAAAAGTCAAAACAGAAAAAGGTGATTTGAAAACCTTTCGTGGCACTGTTTATATGCTCGACTACATGGGGAAAAAGCCAATTACCCTGAACTGTATCGTACATCTAAAATCTTGTGCTGGCCAAAACAAGACCTTTATATTTTACGAAATATCACCCAAGCCTTATAGCGACAAGGTTTGGCAAGGGCTTCATCAACTTTGGAGTGGCTTTAGTTGTGACAAAGCAGGTTGAAAACCCCTTATGAGCCTTCTTCTGCAACAAACTATTGCTAAGTGGGGTGATACCAAAACCGACAAATAGATATCAAATCCACAATAATAATTTGAACAATGAAAAAATATTGCTCACACATGCAAGTTTTTACTTTACTCACAATATTAATTTGGGGCACTGCATGTAACGGACAAGTTAAAAAAGACTTACCCAAAGAAACGGTAGGTGAGTCAAACATACCATCTGTTGGACATCCAAAACTCATTAAAAACCTTGGCTCACTAAAAGATAAAGGCAACAATGTTCATTGTAGTCTGCAGGACAAAGCCGGTAACCTTTGGTTCGGAACCACCGGAGATGGTGTTTATAAATATGACGGAAAATCGTTCACTCAATTCACTACGTCAAATGGAATGAACAGCAATACTGTTTGGTGCATTTTAGAAGATAAAAGTGGTAAGATTTGGATAGGCACAGACGATGGTGTTTGTCTTTACGATGATCATAAATTTTCTAAAATTCAAATCGCTTTACCAAATGATACGCTAAGTAGTAAATATGATGTATGGAGTATTATGCAGGACAAGCGTGGAAAACTATGGTTTGCAACAACTATTGGTGTTTATGTATATGATGGAAAATCATTTAACTTTTTCAAAGTAACTGATGACATAAAAGACTGTTATGCTAAAATAGAAAATATTCTAGAAGATAATGCAGGTAACTTTTGGTTTGGTGGACGGTGTCACGACGGTGTGTATCGTTACGATGGAAAATCTATAACTTATATTAAACTAGAGAAACTATATGAAGACAGTCCGCGAAGAGAGCGCAATTGGGCCTTTCCTCAATTGCAAGACAAAAACGGAAATATTTGGTTCAGCAATTGGGATGGAGTCTATCGTTATGATGGAAAATCATTTACAACTTTTACAAAAAAAGATGGTTTGTCAGGCAATATGGTTTGCCGAATTATAGAAGACAAAAAAGGAAACATTTGGTTTGGTGGTGCTGGACTTAGTCGTTACGATGGTAAATCTTTCACTCGTTTTACAACAAAAGACGGACTACTCAATGAAAGTATTTGGTCAATATTGGAAGATAAAACTGGCGCTATTTGGGTGGGTACGAGAGAAACAATATTGCACCGCTTTGATGGAAAAACCTTTATCAGTTATACAGAAGAAGGTACACAAACAGAAAGTCTTATGGAGGATATATGGAACCCCTTCGGCGGTACTATCAAGCCCGAAACCAAAGATGTAATCACTCCTAATGCTCCTAATAATATCGTTCGCACAATCATACAGGATAGAAAGGGTAATATTTGGATGGCTTCATGGGAGGGTATTATTCGATACGATGGAAAATCTTTTACTAATATGACAAGTAAAGTGACCTCGGCCCGCTTCTTTTCTGTTTTAGAAGATAGAAAAGGAAATTTTTGGTTCGGTACAATAGGTTCAGGGGCGTATTACTACGATGGGAATTCATTTCAAAATTTCACAACCAAAGAGGGCCTTCTGAATGATGAAGTTACAAAAATTTATGAAGATAAGAAAGGCGACATCTGGTTCGGTGTTTCTGGAGGAATAAGTCATTACGATGGGAAGTCCTTTGGAAATTATATCATAGATGGGAATGCCATAAATGAAGATCGGACAGAGGGAACTTTTTCGAATAGACAACTTAATAGCGTTAATACTATCATTGAAGACAAAACTGGAAAATTATGGATTGGCACAAGGGGAGATGCCTATACTTATGATGGAAAAACATTTACCACTCTCAGAAATAATGAAGGCAAGGCTTTCAAGAACGTTTGGGGTATAATTGAAGATAGTAAAGGCAATATTTGGTTTGGTGAAGATGGTCTTTGGCGTTATGACGGCAGTACATTTACTAAGGTATCGAAAAAGGGGGCGTTATCTATAATTGAAGATAAAAAAGGAAACGTATGGACTAGTTCTGGTGTGGGCAGAAGTTTTGAACTTTTACGTTATGATGGAAAGTCGTTGTCTAATGAAAAACCAAGGGTAACCATCATGAAGTCATTAGGAGACTCTGACGCTTTTTTTGGAATTTTAGAAGCCTTTGATGGAAGTATTTGGGTGGGCTCTGGAAATGGAGTGTATCGTTATGATGGAAACACCTTTACTGACTTTAAGAGTGCAGCCAGTCAGAAATAACATAAATAAATTATGAAGTACATACAAGTATATGCTCTGTTCTTAATGTCCGTTTTTCACACCGCCTGTGGAGGACAAAACCAAACAAACGTACCACAAGATAATGTCAGTAACGGAAATCACACCGAGTCAAAAATTATAGAAGTGGACTCGACCAAGGTACCCATGAGTATGGTTCGGAATGTAAAGCAAGCCAGGAATGGAGACATTTTGGTTGCTTCTTACTTCGGGGTGTTTCGATACGATGGAACATCATTTACCAATATAACAAGTACAATAAATTCGCCCAGCTTCTGGGATGTTCTGGAAGATCGAAACGGAAATCTTTGGTTCGGCACCCGCGATTCGGGTGTTTATCTCCTGCCTTCTGGGAAAACAACCTTTCAACATTTTACAACAAAGGATGGGCTTGCCAGTAATTATGGCGCGCTTCATCTTTATGAAGATAAAGCCGGGAATATCTGGTTTGGCACTGTAAGTGGAGCATACCGTTACGATGGGAAATCGCTTCGAATTTTTACTACGAAAGATGGACTTCCCAATAACGATATTAATACGATTATGGAAGACAATACTGGGAAATTATGGTTTGGTACAAGGGGCGAGGCTTGTTTTTATGATGGGGAAACATTTACAGTTTTAAAAAACAAAGATGGCAAAGTGTTTAACAACGTTTGGTCAATAATCGAAGATAAAAAAGGAAATATTTGGTTCGGTGCCGATGATTGCATTTGGCGTTATGACGGCAGCACCTTTACAAACGTATCGCCGAGGGGGGCTTATGCCATAATCCAAGATAAAAAAGGAAACATCTGGACTACTGGTGGAGTAAATCCAAAGGTTTGGGCACTTTCACGTTATGATGCAAAATCCTTGTACAGTAAAAATCCAACGGTAACCGAAATTAAGTCGTCAGGAGAACTAGCGTTTTTGGGACTTTTGGAAGCGAACGACGGAAGTATTTGGTTTGGATCTGGCAGAAATGGGAGTGGGGTACATTGTGGGGTGCATCGTTATGATGGAAAGACTGTTACTGAATTTAAAACTAAAGCCAGGAGTTAATTAAAATTAATAAATTATGAAATACACAAAAGTATATACTTTGTTATTGATATCTGTTTTTACTGCCTGCAACGGACCAATTAAAAAAGTGGCCTCAATTGCAGGACAAAAATGGGAATCTTTGGTTCAGTAATTGGGGTGGAGCCTACCAGTATGATGGAAAAACATTTACTAGTTTTTCAACAAAAGATGGCTTAACAGGTGCAATGGTTGCTAGAATTATCGAGGACAAAAAGGGAAACATTTGGTTTAGTGGTGATGGACTTTTTCGTTACGATGGAAAATCTTTCATTCGTTTTACAACAAAAGATGGACAGGCCAATTTAGGTGGTTGGTCAATTTTGGAAGATAAAACTGGAAATCTTTGGGTGGGTACGAAAGAAACAGGTCTCTACCTTTTCGATGGAAAAGAATTTATTACTTATTCGGAATATAAACACTAGACCGCAATAACAGATTTATACTTGTTTGTGACTAGATAAGGCCTTTGTATTTTACGAAATATCACCCAAGCCTTATAGCGATAAGGTTTGGCAATGGCTTCATCAACTTTGGTTGGACTTTAGGTGTAACAAAGTGACAAATACAAATTAAAGATAAACTCTTTCCAACTCATCAATTGGCTATCATGCCAAATACCTGACATATTATCTATTGGGAGCAGTACGTTGCCTCACCTATCTAAGGCCACACCATGAAAATCTAACCACATTATAATTCTACTCTTACGCTGTTCTAACACCCTCCACCCCACCTTTGCTCCGTCATTAGAGTATTTTATTAAAAGCAAAGTGGACAAGCCGAACACCATATTAAGAAGTAGGCGATCAAGTAAAACAAAAAATGAATATAAAAGAAGTTATTTATGTATTTGCATTAACAGCAGTTACATTAACCTCGTGCGACCAAGCCCAACAACAAGTGAAAGACCAAGCAAAAGAACAAAAAGGTAAACTTATTTCCCAATCAAACGAGCAGGTTCAAAAAGTTATCAACGATCTGGGGCTTGTCTATGTCGAAGAAGGTGCTCAAACAATTATCACTTATGCCGAAGTAAATGCCGCCCAACAAGTCTGGTGCGATGCCTTGGTAAAAATTGGTAAACTAAAGGAAGATGGAGGCGATTATAAAGCCTTTGCCAATGACGTGCTTTCTAGTGCCTACAACTATGATTACGGCAAAGTGTTTTTCAAGCCTACTCTCGCCTTTGGAGATCAAACATTTAGAAACGATAAAAAAGGAGCCTTAGCCTACTTTATAGGTGGTGACCCCGATTATCCAAATGACAAAGGCTTCGCCCTTACGCCTTGGGTAAAAGCAAGATATGACAATTCAGGCAACAAAAATGAGGGCATTCAAATTTATGGCTCTATCGCAATTACGATGGGCAATGTTTGGGTAACCAGCAAAGATGGAAAAGAGGTAATGGTAGATAAAACCTGGGTATTTAGAAAAGATAAAGATGGAAAACTACGAATCATAGTGCATAAATCTGCACTTCCATATGCTCCACCTGTAAAATAACTGATAAAAGGGTTGGGTCTTAGGCTCAACCCTCTTTCACTAAAAAATGATGATATATAGCGTATTACATATAGTCACAATTGTGTTTTCTGTTTCCCTAACTGCTTTTGGCCAGAACACTCGTTTGAACACTAACAATGCTATTGGTTGGTATAATTACTTTGGTACTTTTAAGTTATCTGACAACTACCTCGAGAAATCACGCTACCTGGCAGCACAAACGGCCAAAATGTGTTTCAGCACAACACGGGGTTTATCATCAACGCCTATTTCAATATGGATTTGAGCAAATAAAGTCCATATCCCGCTCAATTTTTTAAACCAACAACTTATCTACTGATATGAATAATCGTGCAATTTTCTTGTTTTTTATTGGTTTCTTACTAGACTCCAGTGCAATTTCCAGTCAAACAGTTGACTCTATTCAATACTCCCGGGTCTATTACAACCTTAGTGAAGCACTGAAAGAACCCGAGAAGGTCTATCGCCTGAACCTAAGCAATCAGAGGTTTCATTCCTTTCCAGACAGTTTGTTCTTACTCAAAAAACTTGAATTTTTGAGTTTGCGAAATACCCATGTAAAGTCTATCCCCTCAGAAATAGGGGGTCTGAAAAACTTACGGGTCCTGGACTTGGGAGGCAACGATTTCGCTATTTTGCCCGATTCTTTTGCAGAACTTTCAAAATTAGAAGAACTTTTCCTGGATGAAGATCCCAATCTAGCACTGACCAAAGATTTCAAAGTTCTGGAAAAATTGCTCAGTTTGAAATCCCTACATCTGGATCATGATGGTATTCGCAAATTTCCAGGCGGCATCGTCAATTTAAAAAACTTAGAAAGGCTGTACCTCAATGACAACAATTTGCACAGAATCCCTTTGGAAATCAACGAATTACAAAAACTAAACTACTTAGAAATACGAAACAACCCCATTCCGCAGACTAAAATTTCCAAGTTGCAACAACGAGGTATAACGGTGAAATGGTAATTCCAACACCATTCCCCCATTCCTTGGAAAAACAATAGTACATTTCTTTTACAATTCCATTACATTCTTTTACAAGCATTTCAGCGAGCAGGTGGGGTAATTACGGTAATTTTGTGGGATACTAAAATGTCATGATAAATTATGCGACATATTATCCAAAACAAAAGTCTAAAAGTGATCAACTACAAATTTCACAACCCCACCTACCTAATACTCTTCCTATTCGCGTTTTTTACTTCCTGCCACGGGCAAGTCAAAACAAACACGCCCACAACCGCCGAAGTACAGCCAAAACTAATTAGAACCCAAGGCTCCAACAAATATTCCAGTGTCAGTTGCGGCCTACAGGACAAAGCGGGCAATCATTGGTTTGGCACTTCTGGAGAAGGTATCTACCGCTACGATGGAAAGTCCTTCACCAATTTTACAGAAAAAGATGGCCTCTGCAACAATAATGTCCAGGCTATTTTAGAAGATAAAACGGGCAATTTATGGATCGGCACTTCGGCTGGCCTCTGTCGTTATGATGGAAAAGTCTTTACAAATATTCCAATTTCAGTAGCCGACGACAGCAATTTTGATTCCTTCCCTGAAAAAGCCTCATCCAGTACTCAACCAGAAATTAGTAGTATTTTACAAGATAAATCTGGAAAAATCTGGTTCGGTACCGGTAAAAATGGAGTCTATTGCTACGACCCTTCGGCACAACTCAGTACTGGTAATACAGCAAAAACCAATTTTACCCATTTTTTACACAATGACAACGTCATCAATAAAGATGGCCTCCGCCTCGGTGCAATAACTGCAATCTTAGAAGATAAAAAAGGGAACATTTGGTTTACAACTTGGTTTGAGGGCGTATGCCGTTACGATCCTGCCGCAAACGCAATCACCCATCTTAAACCCAATGGCGAGGTATGGTTTGCTTCTATCTTAGAGGATAAAAATGGAAATCTATGGTTTGGCTCCAGAGGTCACGGTGCATACCTATATGACGGCAAAACGTGTATTAATTTTTTTGCGGATACCCCCATTTTTAACGCATGTGCGGTGAGCGCAATGGTAGAAGATAAAGCGGGAAATATCTGGTTTGGCACCACGCATAGTGATATGGCAAAGCGGGAAACAATAGGCGGAGTCTGGTGCTACAATCCATCGGCGGCACTGATGCCGGGGGTCATGAGTATGACCAATTTTACCATGAAAGACGGCCTTAGACATCCTTCGGTTTTTCATATTTCAATAGACCATTCAGGGAAGTTTTGGTTTGGCACCAGAGACATGGGCTTGTGCAGTTACGATGGAAAAACCTTTACCGATTTTTCTGATAAAGCGTCCAAAGACATCCGACATATATTGGAAGATCAAGCCGGAAACCTGTGGTTTGGCACCAATGGCGACGGCGTTTGCCGTTACAATCCTTCGACTTCGCTTCCGGCGGGTTCAAAAGCCTTTACCTACTTTAGTACGAAAGACGGGTTCAGCGGCACCGATGTAAGGTGTATGACAACCGGTAAAAACGGAAATATTTGGTTCGGAACCAATGGGGGCGTATCAAAATTTGATGGAAAACAATTTACCAATTTCACGGTGGCGGAAGGCTTGAGTCACAACGAAGTCTGGAGCATATTGATGGATAAATCTGGCACCATTTGGGTCGCTACACAGGAAGGGGTAAGCCGCTACCATCCTTCGGCTGCACCAGAAGGTTCAAAGATGTTTACCAGTTTTCCCATTCCTGCGGCGGAGCAAAATGATTTTTCAAGGCCCGTTTCTGGCACCAAACTCGTCTGGGACATGAAAGAAGACAGGGCAGGAAATATTTGGTTTGCCACCAATGGCGGAGGCGTATATCGCTACGACGGAAAAACCCTCACCAATATTTCACAACAAGATGGACTATCTAGCAATTATGTGAATTGCATTGTAGAAGATCGAAAAGGAAATCTATGGTTCGCCACACAACACGGAGGGGTGAGCCGTTACGATTCATCGGCAGGGGGCTCAAAATCGCCACTCGACCAGACCCGATTTACCACTTTTACCGTGAATGAAGGCCTCTGTGCGAATGAAGTTTGGAAAATGATAGAAGATAAAACCGGAAACATTTGGTTTGCGGCCAATAGCCTGACTCCTCCAGCAACCCACTCCGGTAAAGTATGCCGCTACGATGGAAAAACCTTTACAAATTTTACAGATAATGAAGGCATCTTGGCCAAAAACAATGTTCAATGCATTTTTGAAGATAAAAAAGGAGTCCTTTGGCTTGGTTGTGCTAGCGGGCTTTGCCGTTCTGATGGAAAATCTTTTATCAATATCACCAAAGAATGGTCACTGGGAGCACTGTAAGGAACGATGCCTTGCTCCAAAACAGCAACTGTTCTTTTCACCTTTACTTATTTAACAAACCTTAAACTATCATTTCAAGGACTGAGTAAACCTAAAGAAAAGTGGCTTTTTATATCTAAAAAACCCGTCGTCACCAAAAATATCCCGCATGGGAGCGACGGCTTTTAAATGAATACTGAGTTTCTTTTTTTTATCGTTCCAGTACCAGTTTTGAATCAACCTTAGTTCTTTGATTTCTTCTTCTAAGAGATTGTTCGATTTTACAATCGTTTGTTCTTCATCGGTACTTGGTTCAAATACCACAAGCGTATCCTTCCAAGCGATAATTCTACGGCCTTGTTCAAGACTAAGTAGTTCCAATTGGTTCCAACTAGCGTAGAACTTCCCCTTCTTTTTTCAGAAATATCGGAAATAAGTAGTTGAAAAAGGTGCTTGCAGGGTTCTAATGCTTGAGGTTGTTTTTTCAGGATGGCACTCGTGTCCATATTCAAAAAATTGGCACTTGACCTTGACCAAGTTTGGATTGCCAGTGTAATATTTGGTTTGGATGATATTTTATGAACCTCCATATTATCAGCCTTAAACCAGCATAAAGGCTCAAAAGAAATAAAATTACCCTCAACGTCTCGTTTTTTGAGGATCGGAGCCACCGAAATAGAAGTAGTCCCAAATCTACCCGTTTGGGTGTTATAATAGATCAATTGATGTACCCGAAAAAAGTAAATATCCGCTGGTTCGTGTGGATTAATAATGATAAACGGTATTCCTTCTTCGCAACTATAAACGGTATCTTGTGAAACCAAATCAGGGTAATGCAGCGCATGTGTGCAGGCAGGATCTTGATAAATTGGCAAATCACCCGACTGGATGGCGTATAAAATGGTACTTCGGGCAAATTCATTGGGCAAAACCTCCACTAACGTCGGCGTTTGTATCCATTGTTGGAGACGTGCTGCATTGTGATCATTCAATACGTAATTTGTGTCGGCTGGAATATCCAAGATCCAATCATGTTCTACCTCAGCAATCCAACCGATATGAGGGTTATGCTGTAGTTCATCAAGGCACTGCCCAAATCCAATGGCGGCGCATAGCAAAGAGCAAACTCCGATGAAACTCCGTTTTAACATATTTTTTCTCTTGAAAACGCACGAATTTGGAATTTCTTACTTGTTGCGCGTACACATCCACGCTACACAAAACAAAAAGGGCTGTTACGATTTTAAAAAATCATAACAGCCCCTCTATATACTAAAGAATGAGTGACCTGAACTATTCAGAAACCACTTCAAAAGCGGCTTCCGCGATGACTTCCGGATGGAATCGCACCAATGCTTTGTAAGCACCCACTTCTTTCACTTCTTCTGGCATTTCTACGATGCGCTTTTCAACGACTACCCCAAGTTCTTTCAGGGCAGAAACGATGTGGTGCGCATTGACAGAACCAAACAAGCGACCACTTTCGCCTGCTTTTGCTTTAATAATAAGCGTTTGGCCTGCTATTTGAGCAGCCAATTCGCGATAAGAACCAACAAGTGCAGCCTCTTTTTTAGAAGCCATCTTTTTTAATCCTTCCAGCTGGTTCATGTTTGCTTTGTTAGCAACGATGGCCAACCCGCGAGGGATAAGGTAATTGCGCCCGTAACCGTCTTTTACTTTAACGACTTCATGCTTGGCGCCCACCAGTTCTATATGATCGAGCAGAATAATATCCATTGTTCGAATAATAAATTTGAATGTGTGAAACGAGCATTAAATTACTTGAGCAAATCCGCGATGAACGGCATCATTGCTAGATGGCGTGCACGCTTCACGGATGAAGCAACACGACGCTGAAACTTTAGGCTATTACCAGTGATACGGCGTGGCAATAACTTGCCTTGCTCGTTCACAAACTGTAACAAAAAGTCAGAATCTTTGTAATCAATGTGTTTGATACCGTACTTGCGAAAACGGCAGTATTTTTTTCTTCTCAGGCCGATTTTCGGATTACTGAGGAACTTTACATCTTCTCTTGAAGCAGCCATATATGGTTGAAAAGTTGATTGTAATAATTAAATGGTGAAAGATCGAAAAGAAACAAAAATTAAGCGTCGAGATCAACTACCGCTGGAGCGGCAACTACTGGTGCTTCAGTTTCTGAAGGTACAGTTTCTACTTCTTTTTTCCTTGTTCCGATGCGACCGTTGCGCTTATCATCGTTGTACTTGACACCATACTTATCCAGTTTGACGGTCAAGAAACGAAGCAAACGTTCGTTACGCTTCAAGTTAAGTTCGAATTTTGGCATCCATTCAGAGGACAAGCATGAAAATTCGATAGAATAATAAACGCCCGAAGAACGCTTATTGATTTGGTAGGCCAGTTGGCGCAAACCTAGCTCATCCACGGCTACAATGGTGGCTCCCGCCCCTTGTATATCCTTTTGGATTAGCTCCGCTGTCGACTTAACTTCATCGCCCGACAGCACCGGATCTACAATGAAGGTGACTTCGTAATGTCTCATTATCAGTCAGTTATGAAAAAATATGTGTGAATTTTATAAAAACGGCTGCAAAGGTACGCTTTCTACCGCTATTTGCAAAGTTTTTTTGAAAATTATTTATCACTTCCATAACCTGTCCTATCTTTGCCCCTTCTCCAAATTTTAAAATATTATAGACTGTGCACCCACTTATAGATACACACGCGCACTTATACTCCCGCAAATTTGAATCAGACCGACATGACATGGTACAACGTGCCATCAAGGCTGGCGTGGTTAGAATGTACTTACCCAATATTGATGCTGAATCTATTGATCCTATGTTGGCCTTAGAAGCCGATTTCCCAGAACATTGCTTTGCCATGATGGGTTTGCACCCTTGCTCCGTCAAAGAGAACTTTGAGGAAGAATTAAAAATCGTAGAAGATTGGCTCGGAAAACGAAAATGGGTGGCCATTGGCGAAACAGGTATAGACCTCCATTGGGACAAAACCACCTTGGGCATCCAGCAAATTTCATTCGCCCGTCAAATAGAGTGGGCCAAAGACCTGAACCTACCCATTATTATACACGCTCGTGAAAGCAATCGGGAGTGCTTAGATAGCGTAAAAGCCGGGCAAGATGGTCGCCTGCGCGGTATTTTTCATTGTTTTTCGGGCACCCTCGACGAAGCCAAAGAAATGATTGACCTTGGCTTTATGCTCGGTATAGGCGGCACGCTCACCTACCCAAAATCACCGTTGCCAGAAGTGATGCGCCAAGTACCGCTCGAACACATAGTGCTCGAAACCGATTCACCCTACCTTCCTCCAGTGCCGCATCGTGGCAAACGCAACGAAACCGCCTTCATCACCCATGTCGCTGACCTGCTATCGGAATCCAAGGTACTACCCTTGAGCCAAATCGCTAAAGTGACCACCGAGAATGCCCTCAGGATGTTTCAGTAAACCACACTATGCTTAGTTACCTCACCGACCCCAAACAGTTTGCAGAAAAAGAGCGGCTCTACCTCGAAGTACGCCGCAAAGAGGGGCGTGTCTTGACTGATGAAGAGGTTAAACTACTGCCTCATACGACTGCCAACAACCCTGCCCATCAAGAGTGGGAAATGCGTCGCCGCAGTTTTGAGCGATTGCAGCAATACCTATCCAAAAAGCATGGTACCACCCCAATCAAGATACTTGACTTAGGCTGTGGGAACGGATGGATGTCGAATCGGCTCGCAGAAAACCCCACTTTCCAAGTGACAGGTATAGACCTCAACCTAATAGAACTACAACAAGGAGTCCGGTTGTTTACTCGCAAAAATCTAGGATTCGCATATGCCAATATCTTAGATAATGTGATTCCAGAATCAACGTACGATGTGATCATACTAGCAGCCTCCTTGCAGTATTTTCCACAAATGAATCACATTATCAATTCCCTGTTTAGGGTATTGACTCCTGATGGCGAAATACATATCATTGATTCCCCATTTTACAAAGACAGCGCGACCCGAGATCAGGCCGCGCTGCGTACACTTTCTTACTATCGCTCCAAAGGCGTGGAAGGCATGGCTTCCTATTACCACCACCACCCTATTGCGAATCTTTACCCCTTTGATTATACCGATCTGAATCGTGGATTTTGGAACAAAATACTGAAAAAAATCGGTATTTTACCGCCTTTTCCTTGGATTAGGATTCGGAAACACATTTAAGACGATAACGTATTTCAAACTCTCCTCATATACTGAAATGGCACTGATGAAAATAGACGTAACTTTGCCAAAAAATAGCCTAACATGTCTTATATTTTTCGATACTTGGTGGTAATCATCCTACTATTGGAATCCAATATATGGATTCATGCTCAGAACTTTCATATTGATCGCATCAAAAACCCTAGCGCACCCTTGGTATTCGAACACCCCGAAAACTCTAAGATTTTACTATTATTTACCCCAGAGAAAATGGGCAATGAGGCTAATCCAATCTGTCAGATTTTCGAGGGCAATGAAAAATACCTCGACAGCCTCCGCAAAACCGTGGTGCGATTAAGGATACCCTCTAGCAACGACGATAAACTTAGGCGATTGTGTCACGCCAGCAGGAGCGATTATGGTTATTTTGCGATAGAAAATAATAATGGGTGCCGTGTTTTTAGGGTTTCGTGGCTCGATCTAAGCATCACACTCACTGATTCGCTCAAAGCCATGCAAGGAGAGCGATTCCTTCAAGGTGTTTCTGACAATAACCACGCTTATATTATTGGTTTTATAGCCAATAAGAAAAAACCTGATCACCTTTTAATCTATGAAATAGATGAATCAGGCACCTTAAAAAAACATGATTTTGTAGTACCCGAAAATGAAAAAAAGACTTTTGAAAAGATATTTGTGAAGCCATTTAAGTTGGCCGATGGTTCAATGTTTAGCACTACCGATACAGAAATTTTCCGACCCTTATCCGTGAAACCAAATATGGAAGAAGATCCCGAAAAGGCGGGCCGAAGACCCAAACTATTTGCGGGCAAGGACTTAGTCTGGATGGCTCTTGATGATGAAGACGACGACGAAGGCAACCAATTGAAACTATACCAATTCAACCTACAAAGCGACACTATTACACATAGAAAATACCTGTATGGAAATGGTTCGCTTGGCCGAGGATCTAAGGGTGGAACCTATCTTTTCGATGGTAAAATTTTTCAGGTAGCCAGTTCTGCATCTACCTTTCAACTCACTATCCGCGATCTATGGACGGGCAATCTACTACAAAACACCCAATATGGCAATGCTGATACCATTGATTTTGCCAACTCCCCAGTCATGGTACCCGGTCGAGGCATTTTAGGCATAGAAAAAGAATTATCTACTACGAAAAAATTTCTGAAACGCTATAAAAAGTGTACCCCTTCTATCCAAGTTCGGTTAGAGGGCAATGAGTATTTGATGTGCATAGGCGGGTATGAACATGTTAAAAAAACAACAGGCTCAGGCTTCAATCCATCCACCGGTGCTTTTACTGGTAGTAGCGGTTATTCGTACGAACGTGCCTTTTCATTCTATACTGCAGTCAATAATAAAAACTATTTCAGATCAACGAACCGTTTTAAGCGTACACTAGCGTCCTATCATGCTAATATGAGTGTAATGTTGGATAACAGTACCGATGAAGCCATTTTATTGATAGGCAATAACTACTACCTAGGCCAATATAATACCAAGACAGACACGTACAATATTCGCAAATTAAGACCCTAACCCAGCCCTGATGCCCTCTATTTTTGGCCATGTATTGGCCTCTTCCGCCCTTACCACTTTCTTGAAGAAAGAACACCGAATAAGTTCCTTGTTTTGGGTGGCAGGCTTTTGTGCTTTCGCACCTGATTTGGATGTTTTGGCCTTCAAGTTTGGGGTGGCTTATAGCAGTATCTGGGGGCATCGTGGTTGGACCCACTCCTTGGGATTTTCCATCATATTGGGCTTGGCTATGGGTTGGCTTTTTTACAGACATAACGCCCGTTACCGCCTCATCACCTGCATACTCATCATGGCCACCCTCTCGCATCCGCTACTGGATATGATGACCAATGGAGGCCGTGGGTGCGCCCTATGGTGGCCATTGAATCATGCCCGGCTGTTCTTTCCTTTCAGACCCATTCAGGTGTCGCCCCTCGAAATCGCTGATTTCTTTTCCGACTGGGGCATACAAGTACTTTGGAGTGAATTGTACTGGATTGGCGGCCCTGTTCTGGTTATTCATGTGTTAGCATGGTTTTTTTTGTCAAAAAGAGACTAACTACATACTTTATATAAAACTTCTATAATATTGCGCTACATTTGTTGTCTTAGTAACACATCATTCATCATCTATTAAATAGTATCCATCGTGAAAAAATTACTTTTACTCCTCTTCCTTGCAATTGCAACGCTCACATCCCTATCGGCTCAATGCCCTAGCGGTTATGGAAAACTCAAATTGGTCGTCAATTCCGACTTTTTTTGGCAAGAAGTATCTTGGACTGTTACAGATCCAGCAACCGGTACAGTAATCCAAGGCAGTGTACCTGATAGCAGTACCCATATATATGAATATTGCGTCCCCGACTCGTCCTG
>JANMMZ010000133.1:0-33115 GCA_031373665.1 Saprospiraceae bacterium
GCGGGCAACAAACCCCCTCTGACCAACGCAATTCTCTGACCCTCTCATAACAAAGACGGTCGTCAACTATATCTTGGATTCTGAGTAGTAGCATAATGGCACAAATGTACGTAACAACTTGGAATCATAATTGAGCCAAATTATAAAATCTGTACCTGATCGTATTCCATTTTGTCCATTATTAACCATATCGTAGCACTCACTACCGCCGCAAAAAAACACCACACCGAGACCAAATATTGATCAAAGAAGATTTTTGCCAAAAGAAATGCCGACAAAGTACTCCAAGCCAACCACTGCATACGCTTAACCGTCGAGATAAAAGGCGCGCTCACAATGACTATAAAATACGGAATAGGGCCAAATTTGGCCAAATATCCCGAAATTCCCGTCCTATAATGAATGTGATGCTCCCTTATCTGCGCTGTCACACTTTGCGAAAAAACAAAATATAGCAAAAATACCACCACCAAAGTACCCGTGACAGTGAGCCATTGCAGCATTTTTCTGCGCTTTTTATCCTTTTCTAATAGCAAATGGGCATACGGTATCAATATCGGCCAAATAATCTGAGCAATCAGTAAAAAAGCATACGGTGCCGCTTGTTGATATTGCGCATATTTGGGGTCGGTTAAAGACAACCACACCACACCTTCCAAAAGTTGCTGTATGCCAAAAACCAACGGAATACTGGCAAAAAGAAATTGTTTGGGAGCGCGCACCTTAGTTAAACAAACCACGCCAACCGCAGAAAGTACGACGCCAGAAGCAAAACTTGCGGAAGTTGAAAAACACATAATTTAATGGTTAATGATGAATTGTTAATGATGAATTCTGACGTTGTTCAATCTATCCCAAGGTATCTTTGTTCACTTCCCAAAAATGCTTCAAACGACTTTTCAGAAAATCAAGATAAATCTGTAACTCATTTCCCCTAAATCCGTCACCGCCTCCATTATCAGGGTCAAAAGCGGGTTTTTCTTCCGACAAATTGAGGTACAAACTCGGGTGTTTAACCTGTATCGTTTGGGTCAATTGAGCGATTTCTTTTAGAAGGATGCGGTCTTGATCATTCATTTTTAGCATTTTTTGTAATTAAAAGTGTTGCGTTTGAACCCGTGACTTTCGGTCTTCACTACAAATTTATCAGCAAGGTGCGGCCTTTCTCCAAGATCTACGCTATATTAAATCATACCTTTCAATGACTTATGTCACTGGTACTTACGCTTCCAGTCTCATACCTTCGCAAAATAAATTTAAAACTACCCACTCACAGACATGATACACAATACTCAAGTCAGGCAACTTTTGTTAATGTTGCTAATTGCTACCCTTTTGTGGATGATTTTCTGGAATTTATATGCTTTTATGCCCGCGTTCTTAGGGTCTTACACGCTCTATGTACTATTGCGCCGACCCATGCAATACCTCACAGATGAGCGCAAATGGAATAAAAAACTAGCGGCATTGTTGCTGATTCTGCTATCAGCGGCAGTTGTTTCGTTGGCTGTCTTTGGATTATTTCATTTGTTAAGTCCCAAAGTAGTGAATGGTTTTGAGAATTCTCAACAAATAAAAGAATCTGCCGTAGCCTTTATTTTGAAGGCAGAGACGCGCATTGGAGTGCATATACTCACTCAGGATCGTATTAAAATGCTGTCAGAATGGGGGTTTCAAGAAGTGAGTAACCTGTTAAATGCTTCGGTGATTGTGTTATTGCAAAGTTCGATTGCCTTTTTTGTCATTTGGTTTATGCTAATCGAAAGCACCAAAATGGAGACTTCATTTTTTAGTTGGTTGCCTTTAAAAGCCGAAAATATCGAATTTTTCCGCAAAGAACTGAATGGCCTCGTGTATTCTAATGCCATTGGGATCCCTCTGATGGGTGTTATTCAAGGCATAGCTGGTCTGTTGGGCTATTGGATTGCGGGGGTAGAAGACCGTTGGTTTTGGGCTTTGGTGACAGTTTTTGCTGGTATGATTCCATTTTTAGGTGTCATGTTGGCTTATATTCCGCTTGCTTTTATCTTGTTTACCAAAGGTATGACGACGCAAGCCATTTTCATTTTAATCTATGGCACGGCAGTCATCGGTTCGGTAGACAATGTGGCTCGAATGTGGCTTTTGAATAAAATTGGACACACCCACCCATTAATTACACTTTTTGGGGTGATTATTGGGCTGAAATTATTTGGGTTTATGGGGTTTATTTTTGGGCCAATTATGATAGCAATGTGTTTTTTATTGTTAAAAATTTATACAAAAGAATTCAAATAAGAAAAGATGAAACCTAGCACTCCGATTTCAGAAATAATGACAACCAATCCTGTGACGCTCACACCAACAGATATATTGGACACAGCGCACGACCTTTTTAAAACACATGGCATTCATCATATCCTAATTGTGCACGAAGACCAATTGGTGGGCATGGTTAGTTTTGCAGATTACCTGCGGGTTATTCGCAATTTGGGGGACAATAATGATGAGAAAATCACCAATCAACGACTACTCAATAGCATTACTATGAGTGACGTAATGACCGACAAAATGGTATGCTTACACCCTGACGATAGTATCAATGACGCGCTACAATTGTTCAAATTGAACCGTTTTCAAGCGATACCTGTAGTGGATGAAAAGAAAAAATTATTGGGAATTGTGACCACCTTCGATATATTGCTGTTGCTAGAAAAATATATGACCCTAAAAAATTCACCATTAAAATGAAAGCCGTGCTCGATAACTTAGTATTTGACACAGATAGCGCAATTATAATTGCCGTTGATTTCAACCCTGAAAAAGAGGAAAAAGCGGTGAAAGAAAACTTTGGCTACGATTTTTTAAAAAAACCTTGCCTTGAAGCCCTTAAATACCCACGTCACAATTTTCCTGACTACTCTGCTCTGTTCCAAAGGCTAAATAATAACAGTAGGAAGATTTTTTTTTAGAAACGTTGCCAGAATACGTTCCTTAGTAACGGTGGAAGAATAACTGTCCTTTTACCGTTACTTACACCATTAATCACTAAAAAATGGCTACTATTAGCATCATTGGAATAGGCGACCTGCAAACCCGCCAACTTCGTGAAAACGTTGCAGCAGCGTTGGCAATCTATCCTGTCAATAGCGAGGTCGTTAATGTCACAGAAGTCAGCACGATTGTTGCCTCTGGCGTGAGTCAAACTCCCGCCTTACTTTTCGACCACGAGATCATAGCGGAAGGCGTTGTGCCTTCGATTGCCGAAATCATCCACCTCTTCAAACGGCATTTTTAAAATCTGTATTATCGATGCAATCTGTGTTCAAAACCGTACCTTTATTTTTTTTTACAAAAAAGGACTCACCTATGGACAATTTTTCCAATGCACCACTACATACCGAGCCCGAAATACTCCGCCTCAACCAAGAATTAGTCCGCCAAAACGACCTTCTAGAGCAAATGGTGGACGACCGTACCGAGCATTTAGCCAGCCTACTCAACCAAATTTTGCAGAGCAATAAGAAAATGGAAATGGAAATTGCTGAACGGCAACGCATAGAGCGTATCTTGCGCGAACACGAAGCGGAAATGCAAGGTGCCTTGCGAACAGAACGCGAATTAGGAGAACTGAAATCTCGCTTTCTTAGCACTGCTTCACACGAGTTTCGCACACCATTGAGTAGTATCCTCTCTTCGGCAGAGATTTTGGATATGTATGCACAAAAGGCTGGTAATGAAAAATTTATTAAACACGTGATCCGGATAAAATCGTCGGTAAATCAATTGACTGGCATACTCAATGATTTTTTAAGCATTAGTAAGTTGGAAGAAGGCAAAGTAAAACCTCATCTTGAAGTTTTTGATTTTGACACGTTTTGCCACGAAACCTTTGATGAAATAAAAGGGCTTCGCAAAAAAGGTCAAAAATTTAGCCACCTTTACCCTACTATCGGAGTAGTGATGACCGACAAAAAATTACTCAAAAACATCTTATTCAACCTAGTTTCCAATGCCATTAAATATTCCTCCGAAGGAGCCAATATCGAGTGCAATGCGCAAATCCTGGGTGATAAAATGAGCATTAGTATCCGTGATTACGGCATTGGTATCCCACAACAAGACCAATCGCATCTTTTTACTAATTTTTTCCGCGCCAGCAATGCAGAAAATATACAAGGCACAGGTTTAGGGTTAGCAATTGTGAAGCGATATGTCGAACTTTTGCAAGGGCAAATACTCTGTAAAAGTACCGAAGGGCAAGGAACCGAATTTGTATTTACAATCCAACTCAAACAATGAAAAAAATACTCGTTATTGAAGATAATCTGGAGGTCCGCGAAAACATTGCTGAAATACTCGAACTTTCAGGCTATGCCGTGACCACTGCCGAAAATGGCAAAATTGGGGTGCAAGAAGCCCTCGAAAACACCCCAGACCTCATACTCTGCGATGTGATGATGCCTGAATTAGACGGTTTTGGAGTACTCAACATTTTGAGTAAAAAATCTGCAACCCATGATATTCCTTTTATTTTCTTGACCGCTAAAACCGAAAAAGAAGACTTCCGCAGAGGTATGAATCTTGGAGCCGATGACTATATCACCAAACCCTTTTACAAAGATGAGTTGCTATCGGCTATCACAATGCGATTGACCAAAGTGGAGAAGATACGACAACGTTTTGAGCCAACCGAACAAGGTTTATTAACCTTTATCAACGAAGCCAAAGGTTACGCCGATTTGCAACAATTGAGCATAGACCGCGAAGTGAGACAATACGCAAAACGCGAAATAATTTATAAAGAAGGCAAAACGCCTCACTACCTCTATATGGTCAACAGTGGAAGGGTGAAAATCGTCAAAAGCAATGACGATGGGCGGGAGTTTATTCTTGATATTTTAGGAGTAGGTAGTTTTTTGGGGGTTTTGGATATTATTGGAGAGTCCAATTATTCAGAAAGTGTATTTGCCTTGGATGAGGCTCATCTTTCGCTAGTACCGAAAGATGATTTCTTGAAGTTATTATACAGCAATAAGGACGTGTCCGCTCGACTTATCAAATTATTGGCCAATCATGCTGTCGAGAAAGAGGAGCAAATTCTCTCCCTCGCCTACCACAATGTACGCAAACGAGTGGCCGATACCTTGCTCAAACTACATACGCCCAACCCAACAATGGGGATTGTTATGTACCGCGAAGACTTAGCAGCATTAGTCGGTACGGCCAAAGAAACACTCATTAGGATGCTCTCCGAATTCAAAGATGATGGCTATTTGGATATTAGGAATGGAGTAATTTTTGTTCTGAAGGCGGAGAAATTGGCAAATGTGCCTAGGTAATTGAAAACAATTTTTCAAAATCCTCCAAATCCACTTCATGCACCTGAATCTGGTAGGGCTCTTTACCGGGCACTGAAATGAGCACCGCTTTGCCGATGTTTTTCTTATCTTGTAACATGATTTGCCAAAGGGCATTCGTGACTTGGCCCGGTATTTCCATGGTCGGAAAAAATGATTGAATGCCCGACCTTATTTCGGAAAGGCGCGGATCATTGATCAAAGTGGTTTCCAAAATCATACCTGCTGCTATAGATTCCCCATGCGTGCGTGGATGCGCAGTATCAAGGTAATAACTTTCTATAGCATGGCCGATGGTATGGCCGTAGTTGAGCAACATGCGCACCCCTTTTTCAAAGGGATCTTCCGCGACGATCCTTGCCTTCACAGCAATAGAGGCCCTCAACAATTCAAGCCAATATTCTTTGGAATAACGCTCAAAATCAGGGTTTTCAAGCAATTTTTTCCAAAGTATGGGATCACCAATGAGCGCGTGTTTCAACACCTCAGCCATACCACTGCGTTTTTCGCGATGGGGCAATGTATTTAAAAAATCGGGATCAACAAATACGGCGCAGGGTTGCTGAAACACTCCGATACTGTTCTTAATTCCTTGAAAATCAACGCCTAGTTTCCCGCCAATGGCGGCATCAGTCATGGAGAGTAAGGTAGTAGGAACTTGTAGGAACTGAATGCCACGCTTCCAAGTAGCAGCGCAAAAACCGCCCAAATCGCCTATGACACCACCGCCCAAGTTGATACATAGTGCATGACGATCCAACGAAGCATCCATCATGGATGCCCAGACTTGTTGACAAGTATCTAAGGTCTTGTGGTGCTCTCCACTAGGTATGACCACTATTTTCGTGTCAGAAGGGAGCCCGCTTTTCTTTAAAAAAATGGATAAACAAGCCTGTGCCACGTTTGTATCGGTGACAATACAAATACTGGTAAAAGCCTGTGCCTTGATCCATGGTTGAAAATACGATTGGAGATCTCCAATCCAGATACCATAATCTCCGATTTGAAAATCTGGCCTCAAAGCAATGGCTTTGTATGATCTTCATGGGTCGTTTCAGGCATTACTTTAATAGTCGTTTCATTTTTATGCCATTCCGAAGTCTCCTCCACAGCACCCTCGGTCTCAATATTTACGACATCAGTCAAGGTCTCCCGCTCTACATCTTCCATCGTCACGACATCGGCTGGTAAGTCGTTTTCAACTTGCGTTGCTGGTGCTTTAGTGGAGTCATCTTTAAAAAACTGCCGCTGAAACAAGAATATAAACAATACGCCACAAGTGATGGCAGCATCGGCGACATTGAAAATAGGACTAAAAAACAAATAATCCTCCCCTCCAAAATACGGAATCCAGTCAGGCATTGAAATGTATTTCATGGGAAAATAAAACATATCCACCACCTTGCCATGCATGAATCCACCCAGCAACATGTCTTTGCCGTAACCCTCTCCTAGTGGTACAAAATCAGCCAACAATCCATCAGAATGAGGGCTGGACTCCGAAAAAATAAGGCCATAAAAGGCACTATCAATAATATTGCCCAAGGCACCAGCGGTGATCAGCGATATACTCACAATAAAACCGGTGGATATTTTTTCTTGGATGAGCATTCGGATGTACCAAATGAGTCCCATGACCATCAAAATACGGAATAGACTGAGCACCAATTTGCCATAAGTCCAGTCAAAAGTGATGCCGAAGGCCATACCTTCATTTTCGACAAAGTGCAATTTAGCCCAATTTAGGCCGAACATTGACACTTCTTCATTGTACGCAAAATGCGTTTTAATATATATTTTTACGGCCTGATCTATAACTAAAACCAACAGTATAACAAGCGTGGCCAGATATCCTTTTTTCAATGTATTATTAATTTGTGTGAAAAACCACGCAAAGAAACGAGTTTTTTTGCGTTTGAGCAACACTCTCGTACTTGATTTCATTTATTAATAATCGTATAGCAATGAAGTTATCCATTATTCGTACTTTAAAAATACCAAGAATAATCTAAAATTTCGCTCTATGAGCATAATTTCAGACAAAAAAATGCAAAAAACACAAAACGCCTTGTATTATTCACACATAAGTACGTACCTTTGTGGCAACTTATTATAAGAGCAGGAACGTTTTTATCCACCTAGGATAAAAACGTTCCTGCTTTTTTAGTCTAACTAAGTAACGGGGCAAGAATAACTATTCTCATTTCACCCTTCCTTAGCACATAATATTACATACCAAATTTAATTTATATACAATGGCAAATTACACATATCTGACTCAGGGAGGCTATGATAAACTGAAAAACGACCTAGAGGAATTAAAAACGAAAGGCCGATCTGAAGCAGCACATGCTATTGCGGAGGCGCGTTCGCAGGGCGATCTTTCAGAAAATGCCGAATATGACGCAGCCAAAGAAGCGCAAGGGCTTTTGGAGTTGAAAATTAACACCTTGGAGGGTGTCTTTTCCAATGCTCGTATCATTGATGAAAGCCAATTGGATACTTCTAAAGTGGCTATTTTATCGAATGTAACGATCAAAAACCTTAAAACTAGCAAGGAGATGACCTATAAATTAGTGTCGGAAACCGAGGCTGATTCTAAATTGCAAAAAATTTCGGTGACTTCGCCTATTGGCCAAGGTTTGCTCGGCAAAGTGTTGGGAGACATCGCAAAAATCACTACGCCCAATGGCGTAATGGAGTTTGAAATCATGAATATTACTATCGGTTAAGATATGGCAAGTATTTTCACTCGCATCATAAATGGAGAAATTCCATGTTATAAAATTGCAGAAACAGCTGACTATTTGGCCTTTCTTGATGTACGCCCACAAGCCAAAGGACATGCTTTATGTATCCCAAAGCGCGAAGTAGATTATATTTTTGATCTGGATGACGACCTTATTGGTGGTCTGATGGTATTTGCCAAAAAAGTAGGCAAAGCCGTAGAAAAAGTAGTGCCTTGCCAGCGCATTGGCATTGCCGTGATCGGCCTAGAAGTACCACACGCGCACATTCACCTAATTCCGCTGAACTCCATGGCCGATATGAAATTTACTGGCCATGCTAAGGTGACGATCAGCCCCGAAGATATGGCTGCACTTGCTCAAGAGATTGCAGCAGAGATATAAAGAGTAGCCTTTTACCAAAATCACTACATACCCCTTTTCTTTGTGTCTCTTTTTTCACCAAAAAAGTAACAAAGACAAAAAATGTACCAATAAATTATGTGCATAATAAAATCAGCGCAGACAAAAATGCTGCGCTGATTTTGCTATGCACAACGCCCAATTAAGTATCAGAACGGATATAACTTAAAGCCCAAAAATAGACCTACCTAGGTAAGTTGCAGCATCACCCAACTCCTCCTCAATGCGAAGCAACTGATTGTATTTAGCAACCCGGTCTGAGCGGCTAGCTGAACCCGTTTTTATTTGCCCAGTATTCAATGCCACCGATAGGTCAGCAATGGTTGTATCTTCTGTTTCACCTGAACGGTGACTGATGATAGAGGTATAAGCGTGACGGGTAGCCAAATTCACAGATTCGATGGTTTCAGTAAGAGACCCGATCTGATTGACCTTGATTAAGATAGAATTGGCGATTTTTTCGTCAATGCCGCGTTGGAGACGCTCTACATTAGTCACAAAAAGATCGTCACCAACGAGTTGAATCCGATGACCAAGGGTCTCAGTCATATATTTCCAACCTTTCCAGTCGTCTTCGGCACATCCATCTTCGATACTATGGATCGGGTAACGATTGCACCAATCTTTCCAGTACCCAACCATATCTTGTGGACTCAGACGGTCGCCCGTAGACTTTTTGAATACATACTCATTTTTTTCGGCATCATAAAACTCTGATGCAGCCGCATCAAGCGCAATAACAATGTCATCTAAAGGCCGGTATCCAGCGGCCTCAATGGCGGTCATCACCATTTGAATAGCCTCTTCATTATTTTTGATACCAGGTGCAAATCCGCCTTCATCACCTACATTGGTGGTATATCCCTTGCTTTTCAATACTTTTTTAAGGTGATGGAATATCTCTACACCCATGCGCAAGCCTTCGCTGAACGATTCAGCGCCAACAGGCATAATCATAAACTCTTGAAAATCAATACCGTTGTCAGCATGAGAACCTCCATTAAGGATATTCATCATAGGTACAGGTAATACGTGTGCATTCACACCACCAAGATAGCGGTACAAAGGTTGGCCGAGTTCTTCGGCTGCTGCACGAGCCACCGCGAGGCTGACCGCCAAAATAGCATTGGCTCCTGCCTTGCTTTTGTTGCGCGTACCGTCAATCTCGATCATGGTACGATCTATACGAATCTGATCCGTTACTTCCATACCGATCAATTCGGGACGGAGCATCAATTCTACATTTTTCACGGCTTGTCTTACGCCTTTTCCAAGATAGCGACCGGCATCTTCATCGCGAAGTTCCACAGCCTCATGTACCCCAGTACTAGCACCACTTGGCACAGCAGCGCGACCCATAAAACCAGTTTCTGTCCATACTTCTGCCTCGATCGTTGGGTTGCCACGGCTATCCAATATTTCACGGGCTACTATTTCACGAATAATACTCATTTTGAAAATATTTTAAAATATTAAAGTCGGGGCAAAGTTAGCATTTTTCATAGTGGATACCCATACAATAGGGACCACTATATTTTTATTTTACCTCACCACCGTTATATCACCTTCAAATTGTAGCACTTCATTGTCAATAAACTTCACTTTGGCGTACCAAGCAAATACTCCATCTACGGGTTTGCCCCTGAATGTGCCATTCCAGCCCAATTGTGGCACCCCAAGATCAATATCTTTGGTTTCAAAAACGAGGGTTCCCCATCGGTCGTAAATACGGAGCAACTCAATGGATTTGGCAGAAGGCCCTCCAAAACCAGTAAAAAAATCGTTAAAATTGACGCTTTCGGGATCAAAAACATTGGGAAAATAAACGGGACGGTCTTTTTTTACGCGTACCCGCACCGTATCAAAACCCATACATCCATCTTCGTCAGTAGCCTTTATGATATAGGCTATGGTTTCTATCCCTTGAATACTAGGCTCTGCTACTGTCACATCACTTACACCCAGTGAAGGAGTCCACAAGTATTCAAATATACGGTTGGATGGCCCTGTAATAGTACTAACATCAAAGGAATATCCCAATAATATCGTAGTATCGGCTGGAGAGGCTTGGACTACGACTGGTAAGGGTTGGCTGATCATAGCCATCACAGAGTCTTTACAGCCCGATGCATCCAGTACATTGACCCAATAATCGCCTGCGGGCAACCCTCTGAGCGTGTCAGTAGGTACATAATTGAATCCATTGGCACTGAATGTATAAGGAGGGCGACCGCCAATACCTTCTACCCTTATTTCACCTTCTGGAATCCCATTGCACAAAAGATCCAACACATCAATCAAGTTAATGCCAACATCGGGCGGCTCTACGAAGGCCGTGGTGGTGGTGATAGTACAGTCATTAGCATCACTTACAATCACAGTGTAAGTGCCGCTATCCAATCCAGCGGCAGTGACCGTAGTTTGTCCATCAGACCAATCGTAACTAAAATTGCCGACCCCACCGCCAGGAATGGCGGTAGCAGAAGCATCCATAGCCCCAAAACAGGTAATATCGCTGGCATCAAGCAACAGCGTCAATGCAGGGTTATTACCCACAAAGACCGAAAAAGTGCCTTTACAAAGGGCATCATCAATGGCTTGAATCGTATAAGTGCCTGCCGCAAAGGTACTCTGTGTGTTCAGAGGAATAAACCCTGCACCCCAATCAAACAATACTGGGTCTTTACCATTGGTAACATTGAGGGTAATCACCCCATTGCTTTCGCCAAAACACAGGGGATTGATCACCTCTGGGACTGCCGTCAGAATCCGCTCTTTTACATCAATAGAAAGATCCGTTTCACAATTATTGAAGTCCTTTATTTTAAGCGTATAAACCCCTACTCCAAGATTTTGCAGGGAGTTGTTGGTACTAAATGGGCCACTGTTCCAACTAAACATATAAGGGGGCGTGCCGCTGGTAATGTTGTTGATTTGTACCGACCCATTGGCTGTGCCATTGCAGTCGGGAGCAGCAATAAGGGTATCCACTTTTACATCAGGATAGATCAATACTGGCTGAATATCAGTGACTTTGCAGCCCAAGTCCGTTTCGAGGGTCAGTACGACCCCACGTGACCCTGGAGAGTTGAATTGTACCGTATGCGGCCCTGGGCCTGTGGCGGTCTGAGGTATAGCATCGGCACCAAAACTCCAATTCCAGTTGGTGATGGCCCCCAAGGTAAAAGTGGAGGCATCTATCACTTGAACAGCAGTACCAAGGCATACTGCAGATGGGATGGTCTCAAATTTTGCTTCGGGACCCAAGAACTTTCCACTACCACCAAATTCTATAGAGAATCCATTGCCAGTTTCAGAAAAATTATTCACTACCAGCGCGTAAGATACTCCTTGTACCATATTGAATGGGGAAAGCCAAGCATTATCGCCCGCTTCGGAGCAGCCTGCATCTTCATCGGTATCGGTATCCCCGTCACGCAAACCTGTAGGACCTAAACAAGGGCTTGGAAATCCTTGCCCTTGCGACAATCCAGATGCCATGCACCGCTCTACAACTTTGCCATTACAGTTTCCAATGCCATTGGGAAGGCGATATAACACAAAATCAAGATCATCAGGCGCATTAAGGGGAGTAAGCGTAAACGTTAATGAACCTGATTGGGAGCAAGTCCACACAAACCAAGTTGAGTTCATTTCTTTAAGTCCCGGTACGCCGTTGTCAAAACAAACGGCATCTTGCATTTCCAAATTATTAGAACCGGCTCCTACCACGCTTTGTACTACAAAAGGCGATTTATCGCAAAGGATAGCCGCTGTTGGGCAATCGGAGGTGGGCTCCACTGGAGGGTTGTAATTATTAATGCACAATTGAAAAGTGCCGTTTTGGCCTCCAGCCCCTTGGATACGAATAAGATATGTGGATCCAATAAATAGGCCACCTTGGTAAGCCTCTGCTATGTTATCATTGCCAGTGGCAGATTGACACTCCAGCTCGGAGGTGCCAGCGGGCACACAGTTGCCAAAATAAAGGGCTATTTGTGGATCTTGCAAAGTGCCGCCGGGTGCATCAATAGTAGCACCTCGCACCGTGATCGTAACATCGGTAGCCGTAGGCGTAAAAGTGAACCATACATCATCTTGAACACTGCCAAAACAGCCGGGTGCGCTCAAGTTAGAAGGAGTAGCACCTACATTGGTGAATCCTGCCGAAGGGCTACAAAAATTGGTCACATCAGCAAGCGGCGTTGCAGTGAGGCATTCATCATTGGCTGGAGCCTGAGCCAAGGCATTTGCCCCCATCAGCATTGACAAAGCGTAAATAAATATCAGTTTTCTCATGATAGTAGTTTGAAAATAAATAAGACCTTATGTATTTTGTTTTATATTTATGAAAAACATTCAATGTCTTCTTAAACGACCAACAAACAAAGATAAGACGACATTTGTACTCCATTTGTTGGCTGGCATCTGTGAAAGTTTTCACAAATTTTAGCAAAAGTAAGATAATTTAGTAAAATTCGGTAAAAAATACGACTTTTGTACTTGGAAAATTTAAATAGTATTTCAATTCATTCAAATGTCAATCTTCAACTGGAATACAAAGATCGAAAATATACCTACTGAATGGCGTGAAACCCAAGGGAAAGGTGTCAAAATTGCGATCTTGGACTCAGGTGCCCAACTAGACCATCCGGCACTGAACCATCTAAAAGCCCAACTGGGCGATGCCGCACATTTTTTTTATGTTGGCGACCCCAATTTCAATCCAACCAGCGGTGTACCTACTGTAAACGGCGATATCAGTGATGCCTTGCCTATGGGCGAAGCACACGGCACGGCTTGCTTGAGCATACTTGCCGCCCAGCCAGAGGGTACCGATCTTGGCTTGAGTGGAATGGTGCCTGATGCTGAATTTTTTGTGATTAAAATTTCCTCCCCCGATAAAGCGGCTCGCAATGGGAGCCTCGTTAATGGCATTGATTTAGCCTTAAAACTAGGCGCGGACATCATCGTTTGTTCTATATTGCCTCGTATGAGCCAGCAGGTATCAGATGGTAGGCTAACGGATGTTTTCCAAAGAATATCGGATCAAAAGGTACTTCTGTTCACCACTTTGTTGAATACCGACGATTTTGAAACATTCAATAAAATAATGTTCCCTTCTTCAAGGGCAGAAAGTATCGTCACCGGAGTAGCCACGTCTAGTATTGTGAATTCCAAACCTTCGGATTCACCATTTGATAATAATATTGATTTTTTATTTGCTGCTGCCCCAGCCTCTACTTGTACTGCCGATGCCTATGATAGCCGCCCAGCAGCGAGTAGTATTGCCACCATAGCACTGGGAGGCATCGCCGCACTTTGTCTTGCCAACGCCCGTGCAAAAAATAGTTCTTTTCGGCGTTTTAGCCGTGTAGAGATGCTGTCGGCCTTACAAACTTGTGCCAAAGACTATGATCCTGCTGCACTGATATCTGCCCAAAGTCTTCAATTTTATAAAAAACCATCCAACAATGCATCTGCTTAAACCGATCATCATCGTAATATTCTCCTTGTGCACCAGGGAGTTGCTCCTGTCTCAAAGCCTTTTTGAACAGGCATTAAAACTGCGCGCTTATGTGAGCAAAACCAAAGAGGGTGGGCAATACTATTTGTCTTCTGATGGCGCAGATGTGACCAATTTTATGAATATTTTAGGACCCGTGGTAGGTGCAGGCAGCAGTGCTTCTATGGTGAACATTCTGGATTCTTTGAAAAAAAACCCATTTTTAGGGCGTACTGCTTTCAATGCTAAAGTGGTGATCCCAGAGGAATACTTGAATACACGTGCAAAATTCAAGAACAACATGACCTATCAACAACCACCTAGAAGCAGTGGTGGTATGAGCGTCACTACCTTATCCGATGGTCTGGCCAAATTCTTTGTCACCCGTACCAAACAAGAGTTATCTATTGTATTTTTTGAAAAGTTTCAAAAAGCCATTCGAGACGACAAAAGGATTCAAGCCCTATTTCCAGCCACAGCAAATATACTCAACACCATCGGCGAAAAGGTCTATGATTTTGACAATTATTTGAATGATTTGCGCGTATCATTTGATAAAGATATGCGGGTAGTGCCAGAAAACCTGAAACACTTTATCCAAACCAGTGATGTCGTCAAAGATCCTTTCCGTCAAGTAGTGGCAGAAGATTTACTGGACGTGACTCAGTTTTTGATGAATAAAACCTCTCCCGACTCTATCATCGGATATTTGGCTACCGATGCCGCCATACAAAGGACTTACCGGATTCAGCAAATAAAAAACCCTACAGATTCGCTTTATTTGATTGATTTGGGTGGACGATTGAAGATGCTCAACCTGATTTCAGAATCGCTCCGCTCCCAAGAAACAGGAAAGATCTGGGTCAATCGTGCCCTATTGGAATCTGGACTTTATGATGAAGCAACCTTGTATATTTATTTAGGGTTGCTTTGGCAAAAAGGTGAGGCTATCTCATTCGGAAAGGGGCAAAATTTCAGAGATTTATTGTCGGCTACAACCAAATACGACGAGTTGAGAAACATTATGCGCGACTATTGCGAATATGGACAACAAATAGCCAATAGTTTGAAATTTAAGCAGCCTCAAAATACAGAGGTAGAGGCTGGTACTGTTCCTTATGAGCCTTATTATCAATTTTTTTCAGGGGTGACTGGCTTGTTTGAAACGGGTTTGCAGTTCAAACTAGTGATGGGAAACATGGTGGGGGAAAATACCAAAAGAGATACCATGTTTTTAAAAGGATTGCGAGGGCTAAATGATTTGAATTTTGATGTCCGCCAACGTTTTTATACAGCGGCTATCAATGATTTGGTTGCTGTACTGGATGCACTCCTGCCCGCCGAAAAATTTACATTTAGGGCTCCACTGATTCGTTATGGCCGGTTCATTGCCAATGTTGCAGAAGCTGAAAATTCCGACGAAGTAGCAGCAGCCATTGATGCCATAGCCTTACCTCCAGGCAGTGCCCGCTTAAAAAAAGCATCGCCGTTTTCGGTATCACTCAATGGCTATACTGGACTAGCAGGCGGGCGTGAACGCTTAGAACTTACCAAAAAAGAAGCCTTTACGGGTGCACTTTCTGCTCCCATAGGCTTTGCCTTCAACCTAGGTCGTAACAAACGCAGTTACAGCCTCTATTTACCCGTCATTGATGTAGGTGCTTTGGTGGCATTTCGATTCAAAGATGCCACGGCAAGCAATCTACCTGAACTAGATTGGAGCAATTTGTTTTCGCCAGGCGCCTATTTTGTATGGGGATTTCATAAAAAATGGCCATTTGTAATAGGGCTTGGAGGGCAGCGAGGCCCCAATTTGCGAAAAATAGACAATGTCAATTTTCCTGATATTAAGACAGACAGCGGATGGCGACTTGGAGGTTTCTTCTCGGTTGATATTCCGGTGTTTAACTTATTCGCTAGATAGAGTCATAGATTGATATGGGTTCTTGGTATCAAAAAGTGCAGACAATACTGGGTAGCCCTGGGCGAGCAGTGCTGCTCTTTGCTTTTGTTTTGTATGTGATCTTGCTTGGTCTTCCAGTGAGTATGGATATTCCAGACCAGTTATTTACACTCAAAAAAGTCATAGAAGGCCAAGTGGCACTGCCACCAACGGCCTTATTTTATATACTGGTCTGGATCGGAGCTTTGGGTCAGCCCAATTTTTTTATATTGACCTGCTCCGCCCTAGGAGTCCTAACCATTTTAGTCACTTTTAGGTGGTGGATTACCCGCAGGGTTTTATCTGAGTATTTTGGAGAAACGCACGCCACAGATACCTATGGATGGCTGGCAGCTTCGTTGGCCTTGGTCACCAGCCTGCCGACCTTAGACATTATTATTAAAAAATGGTACATCGTGGGTCAGCCTTCACCCAACTATTGGATGAACGGCACTTTATTGGCTTCGTGGCCCTTTGCATTGATCCTATTTTGGCAATCGTGGAAACAACTGGAGCGTGGCCCTGACCGACGCTGGACATTGTGGATGTGCCTTTGGTTGTTTGCCGTAGCATTTTCCAAGATAAGTTATGCCTTGGTTTTTGCCGTAATATATCCTTTGTTTTTAATAGGGCAATTTGGCCTTAAAAATGCCGCAGTCCGCTGGCAGTTGCTGCCATTTATTGGGTTAGCCATCCTCGTAGCGATCCAATATTACCTCGTTTTTTTGAACCCCGACAGCGTGTATGTACGCGATTTTAACCACGGGCAACCCAGTGGGGTCATCATCAACCCATTGGTAGCATGGCAAATGTGGACGACTAGTATCCATATGTCAATTGTAGCAGGTGTGGCATTTCCGATAGCAGTGGCCTATGTTTGGTGGCAAGATCTGAAAAAAAAGTTGTTGTTTTGGTATGCTTGGGCCAATTTTGCCTTTGGGGCACTAATTTACTTGCTTTTTCAACAAACAGGAGAAGAGTACTACACCAGTGCCTTTAGATTTCAGAACTATATCACGGCCTATATACTCTATATGGTATCTTTGATATACGTATGGGAAAGGATGCGCCACATCCCAATAGAGGCGTTGCGGACGCACTTGATACGCCACAAACGCCAAGGCATCGTGGTCATCATATATATAGCACACCTGGGCTCAGGTGTGCTATATATATTGAAAATGATACGTACCTTGAACCACTATTGAAGGCACTACTCTACAATACCAGAAGTAGCCAAGGAGCCCAACAACAGATTTTTGGGCACCAAAGCACCTAAGATAAGCAGTACTGCAATAGTGGTGAAAATAGCCAACTTCTTGTGCTTGGCATTGTCATCAATCGCTTTTTTAGAAAGTGTACGGCCCAATTGGATGAATACAACGGCCAATAACATCATCGCGAAATGCTCTACCGCAAAGTAACGCAAAAGTCCGTTTTTCATAGCAGCACCCATGTCTGCGAAAGCAGCCTTGGTGTAAGTACTGGTCACAAAATACTGGATCAAACCAAGCACCAATTGGAGATGGGTCAGGCCAAGCAATGCTACAGAGCCAGTATTATCCATTTTTTCATAGGGCTTTTTGCCAAGCCATCCGCTAAAAGAGCGAAATAATACAAACGCAAGGGCTGCCAGCAGCAAATAGCGGTTGTAAGAGTGTAGGGAGTTGATGATTGAATGCATATGTATAGAAATAATGTTACGAATAGTTTGGGTCATATAACCGCCGCACAAAGATACACAATCAGTTCAACGATTTGATAAAGTTTTGATTTTTTCAAAAACGTAACAAAAGGAGTTTTGATTGACCAATCACCCCTCATAAATAATTGATAATCAACATAATAAGCGACTTATTATTGCCTTTTATCAAGAACGCACCCACTTGATTAAATAGATTCCGCCCAGTATTAAATTCATTTTCGAGCGGAATGTCTATTTAAAGCACACATTCCGCTGATTTTATTTGTAAAATGTGAGCGGAATGTGTACTATTGCTGCATTATTTCAGCAAAAAAATTGTGTATGCAGCAATCAATTGTGGGGCGGCAACAGGAGCAAAACTATCGGAATTGCGATCAGTACTATCAATGCGATCCTTGAAAAAGTCACCCCGTCAATTTTTAATATTATTGCGTTTGAAGATAACAAGGATAGGCCAACACCCTCAGTTTATTCAGGATGGCAATTTGTGCTTTCAGTTTTTGTTGTCGTTGATGTTCCATATAAAATGTTTTCATGTAAGTTAGGTCGGTCGCAATATCGTTTGCACCCGCATAATCGTCGTAAGGGGCTAATGCTTCTGCGATTGCTTTAGGAATAACTGGAGATAAATGAAGTGTTAAGTTGGGGTTGTCTCCGGGTTGAAAAGTGCGCGTCGCTAGGGCAGGCTGATTGTCTTTGTAGCCGATTACGATGGCCAAAGCAACAGCATTGGGCATCAACATCTCTTTTGTTTGGTTACTACCGACATAAAAACGGCTTCCATCGTCCGTATTGAGCCGATAGAGGCTTTTGATGGAAGTAAAAAGCAAGTAGGAGTAGGTACGGTCAAAATCACGGCTGTTGTCCACGATTATTTCGAGTGGAGCGGAGCCCCAATCCTTGGGAATGGTGCCATTGTCCACATTGATCCAACCTGTTTCTGTCCACTCAAAACCGTAGGTTTCCATGCGGTAATTTTCGCGTTGTTGGAGTAGTTTTTGGTAAGCCTCCACGTTTTTTTGGGCGGCTTCATTCTTTTCACGCAAGGCTTTGGTCAGGTTGTCTTGTTGAGCCGCAAGGTCGGCGTGTACCTTTGCCAAGGCGGTTTTGTAATATTGTTTGAGCAATTCGCTGCATCGGTTTCCGCCTTTCACCTTAGTCAGCCGTTGGTTGGCAAAATTTTGGAAAATGGTTTGTAAAGGATCATACGAGATCAATTTGGCGGCTATTTCATCCAATTCCCAGAGGTTTTTGTCCAAATTATTAATGTAAGTCTCCAAAATAGCATTATCGCAGGTTTGAAAAATATAAGGCATCCGCTGCTCAAACTCACGGGTAGCCAAGAGCGTGTTCTGAAACTTCTCGGATTTGATGACCTTGATAATCTCTGGATTGATGGATGGGGTAGAGAGTTCACCATCAGTACTAGTATGGCCTTCATATGGATTGTTGGTGCTCAGGTTGTACGATCCGCTCGTGTATTGTCCATTTTTGACGCTTGCTTGTTGGTTGTAATAGGCTTCATTGACGTCGGTATCGGTCATACCGGCAACTATTTCGAAGTAATTATAGGTTGCCATACTGTAATATAGACTATCACCCAAGGCGATACTCGCCCGATCGTAATTGCCAAAAGGCATGTTTTTTTCCACTTCAGCGTAAAACCCGGGTGGCAAAAAATCCAAGGATAAAATATCCATTGCCGTCAATAAAGGGTCGAGTGGCTTTGGTTTTATCCAGTCCATATTGCCATTTTCGTCGCGGATACCTTGATAGACTTTCATCCCAGCCTTTTTGTTGGCCGTTGGTATCTCGATGTGGATTGGGATTTTAGTATTGATCTGTAGTTGCTCGCCCGCAGCGGTTGTGGCGTTAAAGTACAGCATTCCGCCCGTCTCCAACAGTTTTCCTTTCGCGGTCGTCGTCAGGTTGGAGCACAACATATCCACTATTTTGAGGGCTTCTGCGAGTTCGAACCTTACTTTCTGGGCAAAAACATGTCCTTTAAGCAGAAAACAGCCTTTGGGGAAAACCACGATCGTGCCATCGTACCCTTCAATCACTTGATCTTGGGCAGCGTCTAACTCGAAGTATTGGCTGGCTGCCATACTTGATCGAAAAGGATCTTGGGGTTGGTATTTTACTGTTGGTACTGAGGCGGTTGGCTGGCATTGGCAGTAAAGGAAAAGGACTATCCAGCCCAATATATTGAAAAGAATTTTGTATTTCATGTATAAAATTTAGGTAACATAAATTACAGGATTTCAAAGAATAACAAAAAAAAACGGCCACTGATCGGTAGCCAGCCAGATCAGAGTGTGGGAAAATGCGTTAAGCAGAGGGAAAAAGAATTGACCTCAACTGTTTAGATACCACCGCCAGCAGCCGGATTTTTAGAAATAGGTTTAAGTGTTTCTTATTTTTTAAATATTTGGCCGAGGATACTACCCAACAAACCACCACCTGCCGATGGCTGTGCCTGCTGTGGTTGTCCACCACCCAATACATTACCAAGTACTGCGCCAATCAAATCACCCATACCGCCTTGGTTTTGTGTTTGTGCTTGTTGTGCTCCGCCCATCAAGACACCAGCAAGGTCGCCGAGACCTAGATTTCCTTGGCTTTTAGCCTTACCCAAAACACCCATGAGGATGGGAGCCAAGATTGGCATGAGTTTCATAACTTGACCCATGTCTAATCCAGATGATTGGCTTACTTGCTGGGCTGCTACTTCTTGGCGATCACCTAGTATGTGACCTAGGATACCCAAACCATCGGAAGCCCCTGTTCCTTGGTCTTGGTTTTGTATCATGCCACCAACCATGCCCATGAGGTCATCAAGTACGCTGCCATCGTGGTCGCGGTCAAGTGCGCCAGCCAATCCAGTCAGTCCCGACTCAGAAGAAGCGTTGTTTGCAAGACCGCCCAAAAGGGTAGCAAAAATACCATTGGCAGCCGTAGCCGTTTGTGCTGGCTCTGCACCGATGTGCTGACTGATTTGACCCAACATATCATCAGACAGTTGGCCTTGGAGAATGTCCATTATATTCATAATACTGAACTAAAAGATTTTGAAATGTGACACAATATTGTGTTCTTGATGGGTCAAATGTAGTGCGTTTTGAATGTTATTGAGGCATAAAAATGAGCAGAACATCCAATTTTTTTATTTTTTGGACAAAATCTAAAAAAATAAGCATTTTTGAGGGACAAACATCCAACATTAACCCAAAAAGGACGTTCTTTGCAACATTATCCAATACTCATGGATTACAGTGCTACAAAAAAATACATGCTTGCCCGTTTGAGGGCTGGACTTTCTGATAAGTTGACCTATCATGGGTTTCACCACACGCGCGATGTGTTGAAAATGGCCGACCGTATTGCACGGAATGAGGGGGTCAAGGGCGACGATTTAACGCTTGTGAAAACCGCCGCTTTATTTCATGATTCAGGTTTTTTGAAGAACAAACACACCGGACATGAAGTCGAAGGTTGTGATTTGGCCAAGTCAGTATTGCCACAATTTGGCTATACTGTTGAAGCGGTTGAAAAGATCTGCGCGATGATTATGTCCACCAAAATACCGCAGTCGCCAGAAACGCTCTTAGAGAAAATTATTTGCGATGCCGACTTGGATTATCTGGGGCGAGAAGATTTTTACTTGATTGGGAACTCCCTTTTCCATGAACTACAAGCCTATGAATTGATGGGAGACATAAAGGCATGGAACAAGATACAGGTCGGTTTTCTTTCCGCCCACCGATTTCATACAGCGACCAATAAGGCGCAAAGAGAACCCGCCAAACAGCTGTACTTAGACGAATTGAAAAAATTGGTGGAAACGTATTAGCCTCATTTTCATGACATTTCATGTTACAACCCTCAGCGACTTCGAAGCACAAGTACCAGAGATCATACATCACCTACAAGGCGCGAAAAAAATAGCACTTTATGGCGAAATGGGCGCTGGGAAAACCACCTTTGTTCGCATGTTCTCCCAATATTTAGGTATAGAAGGCCATGCAGCGAGTCCTACATTCTCCTTAGTGAATCAGTATAAATATCAAGATTCAAGCGGTCAAGTAGCATATATGCACCACTTGGACTTGTACCGTTTGCGAAATGTGCAGGAGGCATTCGACATTGGCATAGAAGACCTATTATTTGACCCTTGGTATTGCATCATAGAATGGCCCCAATTGATAGAGCCTTGGCTCCCGACCAACACCAAGCGGATTACAATCGAAGTCATGGAGCATTCGGAGCGTTTGATCCACATTCTTTAAAATTTATCAATGCGCCTCGGCTCTAACCTCGTGCCATATTTCATTGTAGCGTTTGCGATTGGGAGCCCATTGCCACCAATTTAGTCGCTCAAAATAATAGTTTTCATTGCCCACATAGGTATTTTGTCTGGAGACTTCTGTCATATAAGTAGCGGCATCGGGGTTGGCCACTGCATAGGTAGTTACTTCTGCTACCTTAGCCATATTTTCAGGCCGACTGATATAATCAAACCAGAGATTGGCCAATTCCTTATGCTTGGATCCTTTTACAATCATCAGGCGATCAATCCAACCCGTAGCCCCTTCTTTGGGGATGAGGGCTTTGATGTTCATTCCTTCTTTTTGGAGCGAATTGACGGTCAGCGGCCAACCTAAGGCAATGGATACTTCCTTGTTTTTGAACAAATTACTCAACTCACCCGCACTAGTCCAATACTTGCGTACATTTACTTGTAAAGCGGCTAATTCCGTTTTACAGGCTTGCAGTTGCGCTTCACTCATATTGTAAAGTTGGCTTTTATCATTGGTTGCCATACCTAACACAAGACCTACAGTATAAATATTGACGATATCGTCAGGCATAGAAACCTTCCCTCTATTACTTGGATCCCAAAGTACACGCCAAGAGGTTGGAGCCTCTTTGATAAGATCTGCATTGTATATAAGATAGTCAGGGCCCCATGTAAAAGGGAGTCCATAAACGTTACCGTCTTTTCTAACATCGGCCATTCCTCGAAGTTTTGCAGAAAGTTTGTCCCATTGGCTAATTTTTGATGTATCCAAGGGCTCAACTAGATTGGCTTTTATCAAATATCCAGCAAAATCGCACGAGGGAGATATAATATCGTAAGCACCTGACCCTCCATCTGCCTGCATCTTAGAGATCATTTCATCTTCATTGCCAAAATAAGTGCCTTTGATTTTACAGCCATATTTTGCTTCAAAAGGTTTCGTGAATACTTCATCAGCGTAGCCCTCCCAACATAGTATATTAAGCATCTCCCCTTTAAATACCGTTAAAGGATCTTTGCTAGTTGGAAGTTTCGCATGATTATCCCCGCATCCAAGAAAAAGCATTGTTATGATGAAAAAACACAGAATTATAATCTCATTTTTCATACTTAATAAAATAGTGAAAATACTTTACATTAAAAAATATACTTATTATTTTCATAAAATTTGATAACGAATGTATTTTGACCGTATTGTTACAGACAAAGGGTATTGTCTTACACAAGTCAATATTTAGACTTAATCTTCGATCTGCTCCCCTTTGGGATGCGCCTGTTCATAAACTTCAATCAATCGCTCTATATTGTTGTGCATATATATTTGCGTGGCCGCCAGATTGGCGTGTCCGAGCAGTTCCTTGATGGCGTTGAGATCAGCACCATTATTAGAAAGATGGGTCGCAAACGAGTGGCGCAATACGTGAGGACTGCGCTGTTCTATGGTAGTAATAACGGAGAGGTGCTTGCGTACAATGTAATAAATACTTTCAGGACTCAATTGCTCCCCTTTGCGATTGAGTAACAGCCAAGGCTCTTTAGTAAAAGGAAATACGGTGGCTCTAGCACCCAAGAAATTCTCTAAAAAAGGAAATAAATAAGCCGCAAAAGGCACAAGGCGATCCTTGTTGCCCTTACCTGATATGCGCAGCACCATGCGGCTACGGTCAATATCGCTGATCTTTACCAACGACAACTCACTTCGGCGAACCCCCGTGCCGTAAAGTATTTCTAAAATAAGGCGGTCTTGCAGCCCTGTGTAGTCTGCCCCAAAATCCACATGAGAAAAAAGGGTTTCGATTTGATGTTCTTGAATAAAGACTGGCAGTTTTTTACCCATTTTAGGGGCAATCACCTTGAGCATTGGGTCTTTTTCGAGGAGGCTTCGTTTTTTCAAAAAGCGGAAATAAGACTTCAAACACGAGAGTCGGCGATTGATAGTGCGCGAACTTTCTCCCAATTGCATCAGGCTAACAATCCAAGTACGGACATGCAAATGCCTCACCTCCGAGATGGAGGTGAGGCATTGGTGCTCGGTTAAGTGCGCGATAAACAATTGTAAATCACTATTATAGGCCGTCAGCGTGTGGGCTGAAAACCGCCTTTCGAGCGATATATATTTAAGAAACGACGCTTCGTGAAACACGAATAAAACGATTAATTATGAAAGAAAAGAAGCGTGTTTTGAAGAAGCAACGCTGCTTTTCCTCACAACAATTAATCGTTCTTATTGCCGTACATATCTTCTTTATAGACAGCCTTTAGTACTTCGGTACGACGTGTTATAGATGGCTTTGTGAAAGCCTTACGACGACGCAATTCTTTCAAAATACCAGACTTTTCGAATTTACGCTTGTACTTCTTTAGTACTTTGTCAATGACTTCGCCGTCTTTTACTTCAAGGATCAGCATGAAAAATGTTGTTTATAAAAGATGAAAAATATTACTTTTTAATTTCGGGCTGCAAAGGTACGCCAACTTTTAGAAAAATTGTAGATTTTGAAAAAAAATGTAGATTTTTTATTTTTTCTTGTATAAAAGGCTTGTTTATATGAAAATAGGCAAATATTTTCGTGCCTCGAAATTCTCATAACCTTCATCTATTATGGCAACAACATCTATTGTATCAAGCGGGCAAGTATTATTAGCAGAGCCTTTTTTGGTGGATCCTTATTTCCACAGGGCCGTGGTTTTGTTGTGTGAACACCGTGAGGAGGGTAGCCTTGGCTTTATTTTGAATAAGAAAATGAATATGTCTTTGGGCAATCTCATCCCAGACTTTGAAGGATTTGAGGCCGAAGTGCTCTATGGTGGGCCTGTTCACGTGGATACACTTAGTTACTTGCATAATGTGGGTGATCTACTTGACGATAGTCTCAAAGTAGCCGATGGGATCTGGCTAGGAGGCGATTTTGAACAACTGGGTTTTCTCATAAAATCTGGCTTAATCGAAGAAAAGCACATCCGCTTTTACATGGGTTGTTCTGGATGGTCTGGAGGGCAATTGGAAGAAGAAATGGAGATCCAATCTTGGATACCGGCATCAGTGCATCCCAATTATGTATTTAAATCGGCATCTGATGCCCTCTGGCAACAGGTCATGTACAACAAAGGTGGTGCGTTTGAGATCATCTCGAAAATACCCGACTTCATGACTTGGAACTGAAAACCCACTATAAAATACTTTTTAACAGACAACCTTTTTTTGCTATTCTACGTCATAATCAGCTCGTGAAACAGCTCGGGAACCAACCCTAGATTTTTCTGAAACAAATCCATTTTGCGATTATTTTGATTATGATGAAGAGGAATAGCCCATTTTTGGCAGCCGCCCTATTGTCCATAGGTCTATTGTATGCATTTAGTAACCAGACTAGTGTATCACAATCAGTATTGACATTGTTGTTTCCGATTGCGGAACCACCGATTGCGCCCGCTTATCCGGAGGCAGAAATGCCTACTATTTGGAAAAATAACAATTTTTCCGCGCCGCCTGACACCAATCCACCGCTGGTGGATCGGCCCAATGATTTCCTCAACGGCAATCCGAACACCATTGACTTGAAAGACCCCTCTGCCATAGAGCAGAGTGTGGAGTACGATCCGGTCACGAATACCTATATTATTACAGAGAAAGTCGGTGAAGATTTCTTTCGAATGCCCACGTATATGACCTTCGATGAGTACGTGAAATGGCGCGATGAAAAGCAGCAAGATGCCTATTTTGATCGCTTACAAGGGGTGGTAACGCCCGGTGGTAAAAAGAGTTATGCGGGGGTAGATCCTATCGCGAAATTCAATATACAAAACTCCTTAATAGACCGCCTATTCGGCGGTACCGAGGTTGATATCAAACCTCAAGGCAATATCAACCTGACATTTGGGGTGGATTACCAAAAACTTTCTAACCCTATTTTGACTTTGCGCCAGCAAAAAACCACGAATTTTGATTTCGATATGGATATCAATATGAGTGCTCAAGGCAAGATTGGCGAGAAACTCAACCTGAATTTTAATTATAACACGCAGGCGACCTTTGATTTTGACAATCAAATGAAGATCAACTACGATAGTAAAACGGGAGGCGACGAAGATGGATTGTTGCAAAACATACAGGCTGGTAACGTGTCGCTACCGCTGCGATCCAACCTGATCAAGGGCGCACAAAACCTGTTTGGTATCATGGCCGACCTCAAATTTGGCCATTTACGCACCAAGATCATTGCCAGCCAACAGCGTTCGCGCCAGCAGAACCTGACTGTGCAGGGTGGATCCCAATTGCAAGTATTTGAAAAGCCGATTGATGAGTACGATGAAAACCGCCACTTTTTTGTATCGCAATGGAATCGTACCCAGTTTGAACCAGCCATGAAATGCTTACCAGTACCCCAATCGCAGTTTACCATCACTCGTATGGAGGTCTGGATCACCAATGATAAGTTGCTTACTGAAAATGTGCGTGACGTAGTGGCCTTAGCCGATTTGGGCGAATCCACCATATTCACGGATCCCTCATCTCAATTTCTGAGTACCCCAGTAGCCCTAGATTTTAAAAATCAAGGCTTGCCAACCAATAAAAACAACCTCTTGTATCCCGAAATCTTAGAAAGATTGTCAGTGGACTCTGCTTTCCGTTATTCAGACAGGGTCATTACTGGTTTGAAGGAATTGGGGACTGCCCCTTTAAAACAAATCCGTGATTTTGAGAAGGTACGGGGTCGCCTCCTTTCATCTCAAGAATACTCCTACAATGACCAGTTGGGCTTCCTCAGCATCAACCTCAATGTACAGCCCGACCAAGTAGTGGGCGTAGCCTACGAATATACCTACAATGGGCAACCATACAAAGTAGGGGAGTTCTCCAGCGATGTGCCTTCGGGCGACTCGTTGAATCAGAATGTATTGTTCCTAAAAATGCTCAAAAGCACTACGGCCAACGTTCGGTTTCCTATTTGGGATTTGATGATGAAAAACGTTTATTCCGTAGGTGCTGCTAATGTGGACGAAAAGGAATTTCGCTTTGATATTTTTTATGAAGATCCGGGTCAAGGGCAAAAACGATTCTTAGATGACGATGCCATTCCATTGGCATTGCGCTCTAAGCCGCTTTTGCAAATATTTAAACTGGACAACCTAAACTTACAAGGTGATCCGGGGCCAGACGGTATTTTTGACTACGTTCCGGGATTGACGGTGAATCTACGCTCTGGCAGGGTCATGTTCCCGATATTGGAGCCTTTTGGTAAGTTTTTATCTGATACCTTGACCAATGCAGCGGGTGGTTCTGCGGATATTGCTAAAAAATATGCCTATCCACAGTTATATGATTCTACCATATTTAGGGCGCGGGAATACCAACAACTCAACCGTTTTATCCTAAAAGGCTCTTATAAATCTTCTTCTAGTTCTGAAATCTCATTAGGTACTTTCAACCTGCCTCCTGGCTCGGTACGCGTAAGTGCGGGCTCGTTCCAGATGGTGGAAGGCCGCGATTATGTAGTGGACTACAATATAGGTAAAGTGCGTATTTTGAATGATGCGGTGTTACAGTCTGGCCAAAATGTCAACATCAGTTTTGAAGACAATACCTTGTTTGGGTTTCAGAACCGTACTATGCTCGGTGCCCGATTTGATTACGAATTTAGTAAGGATTTGATCGTTGGTGGCACTTTTATGAATCTTTTTGAAAGGCCGCTTACCCAAAAAGTAAACTTTGGCGACGATCCTATCAATAACAAAGTATATGGACTTGATTTTAGTCTCTCCAAAGGTGCGCCTTGGTTGACCAAATTTGTGGATAATATTCCATTTATCAATACCAAAGAGCCATCATCTATCACTGCTACGGCAGAGGTAGCGTTGCTTGACCCCGGCTTTAATAGAGCCATCAATCAGGGCGATGAAAAAGGAGGCACCGTATATATTGACGATTTTGAAGGCAGTACCAGCAATGTGCCGCTTTCTTTCCCTGCTTTCTCTTGGGTGATCGCTTCTACGCCCCAAGGTGATGCTACTTTATTTCCAGAATCTGAATTACTAACTGATGAAGAACGACTGGGTATCAATGCCAACCGCTCGGCTATGTCGTGGTATGTAGCAGATCCCGCTGCCATAGATGGAGTGGACGCTAACAACCCTTACAGCAAGCGTATTCCATTCCAGAATATATTCCCCAATAGGCAGTTGTCGCCCTTAGAACAAAGCAATTTGCGCTCTTTGGATGTTACCATATACCCACGCGATCGCGGGCCTTACAACTATGAAAAACCCAGTGGTTATGGTCCCGGTATTTCGGCGGGATTCAACGATCAGGGTCAGTTAAACCTGCCAGAAACTCGGTGGTCTGGATTCATGCGCGGACTTCAAAACAACAATGATTTTGAGGCTGCCAATATTGAATTTATGGAGTTTTGGGTATTGAACCCCTATATGGCAGTGAATAATGCCCCGGTGTCTAATGCGGGTACGATGTATATTGATTTGGGGTCTATTTCGGAAGACATCATGCGCGACTCGCGTCAGTTTTTTGAAAACTCTATCCCGACCCAGCCCAATGGTGCTACTGTCAATACGGTTTGGGGACGGGTGCCAGTGTTGCCGCCCATAGTAAATGCCTTCGCCAACGATAATGCCCAACGTGCACTACAAGACATCGGTTTGGATGGATTGGATGATGCTGGCGAATCAGCATTTTTCGCGGAGTGGAAAACGTTGATCGAAAACTCTTCCTTGGCAACCAGTGCAAAAACTCAGTTATTGAGCGATGTTTCTAACGATAACTTCGTTTATTTTGGCGATCCGACTTATGGCACCCAAGGTCAGGGTGTTGGTTTGTTGCAGCGGTACAAAAAATTCAACAATACCCAAGGCAACTCTCCAGTCAATCAAAATACGACAGTAGGGCAAGGCAATTTCTTTGCCAACCAGTCTTCAACCAACTTCCCCGACATGGAAGACCTCAATCAAGACAATTCATTGAATGAGTCGGAGGCCTATTATCGGTATAAAATAGAACTGAATAAGGTAATTGATAATGGCATCGAGGTGCTTGATGTAAACGATCCGAACCTACGTGATTTGATCACCGACGTACGCGATTACGTGGACGAGTCAAATACCCGCTTTGTCTGGTACCGGTTCAAATTGCCACTCGACCTAAAAACCAGACAAGAAATAGGCGGAATCCAAGATTTTCGTTCTATCCGATTCATCCGTATGTTTTGGAAAGGGTTCACAGAACAGACCACTTTCCGTTTCGCTACCCTTGAATTGGGCCGAAATCAATGGCGCCGATTCACCCAGTATGACCCTGCCTGTCAAGTAGATGGTGGCTCTCAAACAACCTTCGATATCAATGCTGTAAGCATTGAAGAAAATTCTGCCCGTCAGCCATTCAACTATACCATCCCATTTGGTATTCAGCGTGAGCGTTCGGTGGGTGCTTTCCCTGACATCCTACAAAATGAGCAGGCTTTGTCTATGAGTGTATGCAACCTAACCAATTGCGACTTCCGTGGTATATTCAAGACTTTGAACATGGATTTGCGTCAGTTTGACCGGATCAAAATGTTTGCGCACGCTGAAAATCTAAGTACAACTGATGTGATTGAGCCAGGTGAAATGAAAATATTTATGCGGTTGGGTTCAGATTTTGTGAACAATTACTACGAATATGAAGTGCCATTGATCGCTTCTGATCCAAACGCCCTGAACAATAACCCAGAAACCAAGGAATACAAATTGGAAGTATGGAAACCGGGAAATGATTTTGATTTTCCACTCAATCTCCTAATCAAGGCCAAAACCGAACGCAATGAGGTTAATCCTCCATTCCCTGCCGGGGACGAGTACATTATACCAGACCCCGACAAGCCGGACAATAAAGTAAAAGTGGTCGGCAATCCAAACTTAGGATATGTCAAAGGTATCATGCTTGGTGTCAGAAACACTAATGGGGAATCTAAGTGTGTAGAGGTTTGGTTCAATGAGTTGCGCCTCAATGGATTCAACGAACAAGGCGGTTATGCTGGCTTGGGTCGCGTGGATATGAAATTGGCAGACTTGGGTAATTTATCACTGTCAGGGGCTTATTCCAGCATTGGTTGGGGAGGTATTGATCAAAAATTGAATCAGCGACAGCGGGAAGAGGTAATCCAATACGACATCTCGACCAACCTCGAATTGAGTAAGTTTTTACCGGAAAAATTGGGCCTAAAACTGCCGTTTTACGCGCAATATTCCAATGTAACTAGGAATCCAGAGTATGACCCTTACGATTTGGATATAAAATTAAGGGATAAGATCAGGCGATCAACCGATGCTACAGAGCGGAAGGAAATCAAGTCATTGGCTCAAGATGTGACCATTACAAAGGGTTATAATTTCACCAATGTCCGCAAAGAACGCAAGGGTGGCGCACGAAAAATTCCCCTCCCTTGGAACATCGAAAATTTTAGCCTGACCTACGCCCACAATAGAGAACAACGCCGCACGCCATTTATTCAGAATGCCGCTATAGACCAGCATAAGGGATCGCTCGATTGGCAATACAGTACAGGAATCAAACCAATCGCTCCATTCAAAAAACTGATCAAAAAGGATAAGTATTTGAAGTTCCTTAGCGAGTTCAACCTGAATCCGCTTCCGAATACGTACGGATTTAATTCTACTTTGGAGCGTTTTGATGGGGTGACCACTTACCGTTTTGCGGGAGAAGACCCCAAACTGAATACTTACCACAACCGCCGTTTCACATGGGATCGCAACTACGATCTCGGTTGGGATATTGCGCGGTCGTTGCGGTTCAATTTTGATGCCACTGCCCGCAGTATTATTGATGAGCCATTGCAAACCAAAGCCGATGGACAAGAAGTGACAACGCAAGAACGCCGCGATTCGATCTGGACCAATTTCAAAAAATTGGGTCGCCCTAAGAATTATACGCACACAGCGGCACTGAACTATACGTTGCCATTCAAAACAATTCCTTTCATGGATTTCATCACCATGAAGGCTTCTTATACCGCCGGTTATACTTGGTCGGCTCAGTCGCTCAAGTTGCAAGCCTTGGATGCTGCGCCACAATACGAAAATATTGCCGTAGCGCGTAACCTCGGTCATGTGATCCAAAACAACAATACGCGTCAGATCAATGGTGATTTCAATTTTGAAACACTGTACAACAAGAGTAAATACTTAGCCAAAATAAACAAACCGACCAAGGCGCCCGCAGGAGGAAAAGGTAAAACGCCCGGTGGCCGTGGGGGCGACCCCGCTGGTGGCCTTGAAGGCATTGAAGGCTCCGGTGGTATGTTCCCCGGTGGTCGCGGTGGCGACAAAGGCAAAGATGGCAAGGCTGCCGATAATCCAGACAGTAAAGACAAGTCGGGCAAAGACGTAGCAGGCGGTGGCAAAGATGCTAAAAGCGGCGGCGTTGGTCCAGATGGGAAGCCCTTACCACCTGATGATAAGAGCAAAAAAGACAAGGATAAGAAGAAAAAAGAGAAGAAGGATCGAATGCCAAGCATGGCCGAGCGTATTGCCCTGCGCCCTTTGATGTTGGTTCGCAAAGCACGGTTTACCTATAGCGAAACCTTTGCCACGGTTGTTCCTGGATTTGTCCCTGAAACCCAATTGATGGGTTTAAGCGAAGGATTTAATGCACCGGGATGGGCTTTTGTAGCAGGTATTCAGCCTGAAAGAAGTTGGTTGGATCAAGCCGCTAGAAATGGATGGATCACGCACCGCGAAGAATTAAACCAGCAGGTGACCCGCAACTACACCCAAAATTTTGATGCAGGACTGACCATTGAGCCATTCAAGGATTTCAGGGTAGAATTGACCGCCAACCGCCAGTTTACGCGCAACCAAACAGAGTTATTTAAGGATCAAGCGCGCGATTTGAACCCCGAAAGCGTTAATTTTCAACACAATGCACAACGTGTATTGGGTAGTTACACCATGTCGTTCTTTACTTTGAAGACCTTGATCGGTACCGATATCAATACATTGTTCGATACGTATGAGAATAACCGTAGGGATATATCCACACGTTTGGCTATTACCAATAGTGCACCACTACAGCCTCACGAAAGGGATTCTGCTTATACCAAAGGTTATGGCAAAATCCAACAACAGGTATTGATTCCGGCTTTCATGGCCGCTTATACGGGCAAAGATCCAAGCAAAGTAGGGTTAAATTTGTTCCAAACGCTGCCATCACCCAACTGGAAGTTTACGTATAACGGATTGTCGAAGATCGGCAATTTGGACAAAATTTTCAGCAGCATCCAAATTTCTCACGGGTATAAGAACACCCTTACGGTCAACTCTTACAACACGGATCTGTTCTTCAATCCCGAAACGCCTTACCAGACATCGGGCGACGATTACAACCTGAATTTTAACTATATTGCTCGATTTGAGATTCCTCAAATCTTGATAAATGAGCAGCTGTCGCCGTTGATTAGTGTGGATGTGAAGTTGAAAAATGAAATGACGTTCAAGGTAGATATGAAAAAGACCCGCCAATTGGCATTGTCATTTACGGACTATCAGTTGGCCGAAACAAAATCTGAAAGTTATACCGTAGGTTTTGGTTACCGCATGAAAAATGTCAATATTCCATTCTTGACGGGTAAAAAATTCCTCAAAGGCAAGGCGAAGTCATCCAAATCAAAGAAGAAGAAAAAGAAGAAATCAACCACTGCACCAGCAGGTGGAGCACCAGCACCTGGCGGCACTACACAGCAGCAGGGCAATGATTTGAGTTTCAAATTTGACTTTGAATACCGCGATGATATTACCCAGAACCACCGCCTTGATTTGCCGATACCTGCCGAGCCTACTAGGGGCGCGCGCACGGTCTCTATCAATCCTTCGGTGGAATATACTTTGAGCAAACGCTTGAAATTGCGCCTGTTTTTGGACTATCGCAACACAACGCCCAAGACTTCGCAATCATTCCCGATTAAAACGATCAATTCGGGTGTGACCGTGCAGTTTACGTTGAACTAAGGCCGATCAACAATAGGTTTATAAAAACATGAGTCATCCCGAATTTTTGGGGTGACTCATTTTTTTTGTATAAAAGAAGAACCTCCTGTACTTTAGTGTTCTCTAATCACAAAATAAACAGGAGGTCTTCATGTATATACGGGACAAATATAGGTTCACTG
>JANMMZ010000137.1:0-131695 GCA_031373665.1 Saprospiraceae bacterium
GGCGGCTGCACCGCCCCCAAACCCCCTTGGCTTTCACCCAGAACTTCTAAAAATCCCTGCTTTTCTAAGCAATCACCTCTGGAATAAACTGCCTATAAACGCCAGACGCCAATTTGGCTCCCACGTCTGTGAATGCATTCAACGTGATTTCAATATCTTCTTCGGTATGTTCCGCCGTAGGGATCAATCGAAGGATAATCATGCCTTTAGGAATAACAGGATATACCACAATAGAGCAGAATACGCCGTGATTTTCGCGCATATCTTTTACCAGTCCCATGGCTTCTTCTACTTCACCACTCATGTAAACCGGGGTCACACAAGTATTGGTATCGCCAATATTAAATCCACGTGCTTTCAAGCCTCCTTGGAGCAAACGAACGTTGTGCCAAAGTTTTTCGCGCAATTCTGGGCGATCACGGAGCAATTCAAAACGCTTCAACAAGCCTTCAACCAATGGCATAGGCAATGATTTCGCAAAAATTTGTGAGCGCATGTTATACTTCAAAAACTGAATGATTTCTGGGCGACCAGCCAAGAAACCACCGATCAATGCCATAGATTTGGCAAAGGTGCTGAAATAAACATCAATATCATCGCTAACGCCTTGCTCTTCGGCTGCTCCGGCACCCGTTTTGCCAAGCATACCAAAACCGTGTGCATCGTCTATAAATAAACGGAATCCGTACTTCTCTTTGAGGGTACATATTTCGCGCAATTTACCTTGATCGCCACGCATTCCAAATACGCCTTCAGTAATAACCAAAATACCACCTTCCGTACCATCCGTAAGGCGTTTGGCGCGTTCGAGGCATTTTTCGAGGCTACCAATGTCATTGTGTAAGAATGCAAAGCGTTTGCCCATGTGCATCCGTACCGCATCTACGATACAGGCGTGGCTTTCAGCATCATAAACTACCACATCGTGGCGACTCAGGAGGGTGTCAATGGCAGAAACTACGCCTTGGTATCCATAATTGACGAGAAGCCCCGCCTCTTTACCTACGTAATTGGCCAATTGTTGCTCCAGTTTTTGGTGTTGTTTGGTTTCACCACTCATCATACGTGCACCCATAGGGTATGCAAAACCCCACCGAGCCGCAGCATCAGCATCTTCTTTGCGTACTTCTGGATGGTTGGCCAAGCCCAAATAGTTATTGATACTCCAACAAACTACCTCTTTGCCTTGAAATTTCATGCGGTTACCCAACTCACCTTCTAGTTGAGGAAACATATAATAGCCTTCCGCTACATCAGCGTATTTACCCAATGGGCCGGCTTGCTTTAGTATTCTATCAAATAAATCCACGTTGTGAAAATTAGTTATGAATTTTTAGTTATGAGTTATGAATTATTCGTTTTGGTTACGGTTGTTTCTTCCATAAAACCTTGCTCGATCATCCATTTATCGCTGAAAAACTTAGTGACATATTTGGATCCATGGTCTGAAAATAACAAAACCACTACGTCGTCTTCGGTGAGTTCATCTTGTATTTGATCCAAGGCTTGTAGAGCAGCACCACTGCTGTAACCTACCATCATGCCTTCCATTTGAGCCAGTTCACGTGCCCTCAAAGCACTGTCTTTGTCGGTGACTTTTTCAAAACGATTGATGAGGTCGAAATTCATATTGGCTGGAATAATATTTTTCCCAGTACCCTCTATCCGATAGGAATAGATTTCTTTTTCGTCGTAAATACCCGTCTCATGGTATTTTTTCAAGACCGATCCATAGGCATCTACACCTATAATTTTAAGATCAGGGTTTTGCTCCTTCAAATAACGACCAGCACCGCAGAGGGTACCACCAGTACTGGTGCTGCCGACCAACCAAGTGATGCGGCCTTCGGTTTGCTCCCAAATTTCAGGGCCTGTACTTAAGTAGTGGGCCTCGCCATTCTCTAGGTTGAAATTCTGATTGACATAATACGCGCCTGGAATTTCTTTGGCCAACTGCTCCGCCATTCGATAATAAGAATTTGGATCATTGGGCTTCGCCTCTTGCGGACACAGAATTACCCTTGCGCCCATAGCCTTGAGGTTATTCATTTTGTCTTCCGAAATCTTACTCGTAACAGTCAACACGCATTTGTACCCTTTTATGGCACACACCATCGCTAGGCTAAATCCAGTATTACCACTGGTAGCATCCACTACTGTACCGCCGGGTTTTAGTTTTCCAAGGCGTTCTGCCCGCTCAATCATGTGCAGGGCAATACGGTCTTTGGCACTTAAACCGGGATTGAAGGCTTCTATTTTGGCATATACTGTGGCTGGAATGTGCAAAACAGTATTGTTCAGGCGGATCATGGGGGTTTTTCCTATCGTTTCTAATATATTATTATATACCATTTATAGAAGACTTTAAGATGAAATAAAACGGTCACGGCGGGGCAAAAGTACGTCAAATAGTCATTATCTGGGTAGTGTTTTCAAAAATCTTCACAAATCTTAATATTTAACAAAAAATAAATGTATAAAAACTTGCAGACTTGTATAATTGTTCTGACCTTTGGGTTCTGAAACGGATAAAGGACTGTCATTTGGATTTTGACCGTTACAAATCATTATTTTTAATTATTTAATCTATATTCTACTGCCTTTCGGGAAAAGTTTCATTTTTCAATTTCCTCCCGTTTATGTTAATTTTTTCTGTTATCGTTGCGTCGTTCTTGCTAATAGGCGTTGGATCTAAGGTGTCAAGTTATTTTGAGACCTCTAGTGCTCGCAGATGAAGAACGGTGATTTTTCACCAAATCAAGTTTTTATGCTGATCGAAACAACTTTATGAGCCGTCTTGTATAAAGATGGCTCATTTTTTGTCATACCTTTGTGACGTACAAGACAAGCATTCAAGAAAATAATATAACTATGATTAAGAAAAGGGTTTTAATTACTGGTGCGGCCGGTTTTTTGGGTTCGCACCTTTGCGACCGCATGATGGCAGAGGGTTATCAAGTAATTGCGATGGATAACCTTTTGACAGGCGATTTGGCGAATATTGAACACCTGTTCAAAGAAAAAGATTTTGAGTATTACCACCACGATATTACCAAGTTTATCCATATTCCCGGTAAACTGGACTATATTCTACAGTTTGCTTCTCCTGCCAGTCCGATTGACTACCTTGAGATGCCTATTCAGACCTTGAAAGTAGGGGCAATGGGTACCCACAACTGCCTAGGATTGGCCAAAGACAAAGGTGCTCGCATTTTGGTGGCTTCCACATCGGAGGTATATGGTGATCCATTGGTACACCCACAAACGGAAGAGTACTGGGGCAATGTAAACCCGGTAGGGCCACGCGGCGTTTATGATGAGGCCAAGCGTTATTTGGAGGCTATTACGATGGCTTACCATAATTACCATAAGGTGGAAACACGCATTATTCGTATTTTCAATACTTATGGCCCGCGTATGCGCGTCAATGATGGAAGGGTATTGCCGGCATTCTTTAGCCAAGCCATTCGTGGCGAAGGCTTGACGGTGTTTGGAGATGGATCTCAAACCCGTTCATTTTGCTATGTAGATGACTTAGTGGAAGGTATTCACCGATTATTGTTGAGTGACTATCATTTGCCAGTCAATGTGGGCAATCCTTCAGAAATAACCATGATGCAATTTGCGCATGAAGTACTTGCCTTGGTACAAAACCCAAAAGCATTTATTGATTTCCGCCCATTGCCACAAGACGACCCCAAGCAGCGTCAGCCAAATATCACCAAAGCCCGCGAAATATTGGGCTGGGAGCCAAAGTACGACCGCGAGAGGGGACTGAAACTGACGTATGAATATTTCAAAACAGTAGTTAAGTAATAGGATGAACATATTAATCACTGGTGCTGCAGGCTTCATTGGATCGCACGTTTTGCGCTTATTTATCCATAAGTATCCAACCTATAAGATTGTCAATTTGGACGCGCTGACTTATGCTGGCAACTTGGAAAATCTAAAAGATATTTCCAATGCATCCAATTATCATTTTGAAAAAGGGGACATCCGAGATACGGCATTTTTGGCTCAATTATTTCAGAAATATCAATTTGATGGCGTGATCCACCTCGCGGCTGAAAGCCACGTGGATCGCTCTATCAGTGACCCGATGGCTTTTGTGGAAACCAACGTGCTGGGCACGGTCAATTTGTTGAATACCGCCAAAAATGCTTGGAAAGGTCAAGAAGAAGGCAAGCGTTTTTACCATGTCAGTACCGATGAGGTATATGGTTCACTTGGAGATGAGGGCTTTTTTACGGAAGAAACTCCTTACGATCCTCGATCTCCATACTCAGCATCCAAGGCATCCAGTGATCACTTTGTGAGGGCTTATTGGCACACCTATCATTTGCCAGTTTTGGTGTCTAATTGTAGCAACAATTATGGCCCTAATCATTTTCCAGAAAAACTAATACCACTGATTATCAATAATATACGACAGGGCAAGCCCTTGCCAGTGTATGGCGATGGCCAATATACCCGCGACTGGCTTTGGGTAAAAGACCACGCAATAGCCATAGATACTATTTTTCATAAGGGGCGGCTTGGTGAGACTTATAACATAGGAGGTAATAACGAGTGGAAGAACATAGATCTGGTGGAATCCATGTGCGACATCATGGATGAGTTACTGGGGCAAGCATTGGGAACTTCCCGCCAATTGATCACCTTTGTGAAAGATCGTCCAGGACATGATAAGCGGTATGCAATAGATGCTTCTAAAATCAGGAATGAACTTGGATGGGAGCCCAGCGTAAAATCAGAAGAAGGTTTCCGCGAAACCGCCAAATGGTATCTGGAGCATGAGGAGTGGCTGCAACACGTATTATCGGGTGATTATCAGCAGTATTATAAAGAACAATATAGTTAATTGGTTGTTTGAATAGAATACATTTACTTGAAAATTCCCCAGAAGGCTTCATTTACATTAAATTATGGATCAGTTAGAATTTCAAGGTCTTCCCCAAGATACCCACCATTGTACCAGCCACAGAGATGGCGATTGGATCACATGGCGATGCCCCGAATGCTCCAGTTATGAGCGTAAATTTAACTGGAAAACGGGCGAAATGAACCTTAGATCAGGCGGATCCAAATTTTTACACACGGGAGCAAGTACAAAAGGCCAGAATATGGAAGCCCTTTCTAGGGTGTCTAATATAAGGCTTCAATGATGCTTTGAGTTTGGTATCACTTGGTGAGTTGCCGTTCGATCATCCATTGAGACACTTGCAAATGCTTGCAGGCGTAGTTCTTCATGCTATCCATCAAGGTAGGGTAGCGGTCGGCTAGGTCGTCCAATTTGCCCTTGTTTCGGTATTGATATATTGATTCACGGCCTGATTTGCGTGCTACATAAAGAAATTCTTCATTGATTACGCCCAATTTGTGATCTTGTGAAAAGAAGGCAAAGGGGCGTTTTTCCCTGAAAAGATCGTATCCCATACTGTTTTGTACATAATCGCGACCCAACATGCCCATGATGGTCGGATACACATCTGTTTGGTTGGCCAATTGATCCCTGACTTGCCCATTAGGGTATAATCCCGGCGCGTGTATAATCAAAGGGATATGATTGTATGACAATGGAACGTCTATTTCCGATGGCAGGTTGACCCCATGGTCACCAAGCAACACAAAAACAGTATTCTTATACCAAGGCTTAGTCGCGCAAGCGTCCATGAAATTTTTGACTGCCCAATCGGCATATTCAAAAGTGATCTCTATTTGGTCGGTACTGCGCGGCTTAAATTTTGTGTCGGCAGGTATCGTAAATGGCGGGTGCGCTGTAATGGTCAATAGGGTCGTGAAAAACGGCTTTGCATTGGCCTTAGCCGTCATACTATCTATATTGGATAGTGCCTCTTCAAAGAGTGCCTCATCGCTTACGCCCCAAGAATTGGTGATTTTTTCTTTAGGGTAATCAAATTGGTCACTGATATATTCGTACCCATTTCTATGCAGAAAAATATCGAGGTTGTCAAATTTTTTTGGATGGGTACAGTAAAAAGAAGTTTGATAGCCCATGTTTTTAAGGGTAACCGGCAACCCAGAAAACTGGGTGAATTCCGATCTTCCATTGGTCATAGGATGCTGCATCATCATGATGGGCAGGCTGTACAGGGTACTATAAATACCAGCATTGGTATGAATGCCGTTGGAGTAGCAGTTTTCAAAAAAGATACTGTTTTGGGCCAAACTATCTAGTCCAGGCGTAAGTTTTGAATTGCCTAGAATTCCTGTCCTATTGGCACTCATACTTTCCATGAGTATTACCACCACATTCATTGGATCTTTGGGCGTAGATTCAGATTCATAGTGGTGATTTCTAGCAACGGGCGATTCAAAAGATGATTTATTTGGTATATTATAATATAACTTTATACCAGTGATGGCATCGTCAATATCAAACATGAATACATCAAAATCAAAATATGAATCAAACCAAGTATGCACTGGATTTAGGGTCAATTGGTTCATAAATCCATCATTGCTGAATATTGCACTTTTCATGTCAGGTTTCTTGGGCGTTGCCCCGCCCCAAAGACTGCAAAGCATAGCTAAAGTAGCCAAAGCTGTCGTACTAATCCGCTGATGTTCGTGTACTTCTGGTTGTTTCCATGCTCGATTCCAAAGAAGCCGCACGATTTTCCCTGTCCCCCATATAAACACAAAAATGATGATTAGGAAAGGGTAATATTTGGGTTCTTGAAAAATATATCGAATAGATTGGCCAATGTTTTTGAGTGCAATGGCAGCAGTATTCAATCTTGAATTGAAAAAATTGAAATAAGGAACGTCAGCAGCGCAAATAATCAAAGATACCAAAATAGCCACACAACAGTACCACCGCACTATTTTGAATAGGCGTTCGTGCGTTTTCGGGTGTATAAATTCTATGGATAGTAAAATATATGGAATCAGTAATGCATAACTCGCCACCGTGATGTCAAACAAAAAACCGATTTTGAATGCTTGACGGATAGAAATACTGGAGTCTATCTGAAAAAGGAAAGACGGGCGATTATATAACAGCGTAATAGACCGAAAAATCGTGAAAATGCACAACAAAATTAAATGCACCGACAAAAGAAAGCGCAAGTGCGCGGGGATCCATCGCTTGATTACACCCATCATATATTAATATTAGATAATAAAATTGAGGCAAAGGTACTCAAATGCGAGCACTAATATTTAATTTATGCTTGCAATAAGGAATTATTAACGGATGGTGCAATAAAGAAGAGTGGCAAAAGATTATAAAAATCACATACCTTGCGGTCAGAATACAACACTTGATATGAATAAGTTTTCTATTGCTGGTTTAATAATCATTGGCATCATTGTTTTTGGTGTTTGGAAGGGGAGTGGTAACCACCGCAACACTGATCTTCCCGACAAGATCAGTTATAATTTTCATGTCCGACCTATATTGTCGGATAAATGCTTTGCTTGTCATGGGCCTGATAAAAGCCAGTTGAAGGCTGGCCTTCGCCTAGACTTAGCCGATAGTGCTTACGCGCCTTTAAAAACAACCAAAGGGGCATTTGCCATAGTGCCAGGCAATCCAGATGCCTCCGAACTCATCAAAAGAATTACCTCCGAAGATCTAGGCTATCAAATGCCCACACCTGAATCGCACTTGGGTGCATTGACGGAGAGAGAAATTAAGATTTTTGAAAAATGGATCGAACAAGGCGCGATCTATGAGAAGCATTGGGCATTTGAGTTACCCACTAAAAAAACATTGCCCGAGATTGATGATAAAGATTGGGCAATCAACGAGATAGACCATTTTACGGTGGCCAAAATGACAGAAAAGGGGCTTGATCCTAGCGACATGGCCACCGATGATTACTTACTCAAAAGAATCAGTTTAGACCTGACGGGGTTATTGCCCAAGGAGGCAGATATGGACACTTATACCGCTGATGCGCCCGATCTTGCTTACGAACATGCCGTTGACAGGCTTTTGGCTACCCCACAATATGGAGAAAAAATGGCTTTGTATTGGATGGACATTGCCCGTTATTCAGATAGTTATGGATACCAAGACGATAATATTCGGACCCAATGGCCGTATCGGGACTGGGTGATCCATGCATTCAATCAAAACATGCCCTACGATCAATTCCTTACTTGGCAATTAGCCGGTGATCTATTGCCCAATGCGAGCAAAGAGCAGATTTTAGCAACAGCATTTTTACGGAATCATAAATATACAGAGGAAGGTGGGGTGATCCCAGAAGAATATCGGATAGAATATGTACTGGACAAGGTAAAAACCTATTCAAAGGGCATCATGGCCTTGACGGTAGAGTGCGCCCAATGCCACGACCATAAATATGATCCTATTTCACAAAAGGACTATTATCAATTGTTTGGCTTTTTCAACACCTCCAAAGAAGTTGGTTTTGAAGGCGATGTCAGTACTTCCAAGCCCGCTAAAACACCCATTGTTACCCTGACTGATGCTGAAATAAAAAATATTCTTACATTTATCAATAAACAAGACACAGGAGTCGTATCAGTTTCAGTGATGCAAGAGTTGGATACCGCACGTGAAACGCATATATTGATACGTGGTGCTTATGATAAGCCTGGGCCGGTAGTCAAGTCTGAGGGACTGAAATCCGTTATGCCTTTTGATACCTTGAGTTATCCACGCAATCGCCTAGGTTTGGCTCAATGGACAGTTTCTAAAAACAATCCCTTAACGGCTAGGGTGTTCGTTAATCAAATCTGGCAAGAGTTTTTTGGAAATGGACTGGTGAAAACAAGTGGAGATTTTGGGATGCAGGGGCACTTGCCCTCTCACCCCGAACTGTTGGATTGGTTGGCCGTTGATTTTATGGATCACAACTGGGATGTCAAATATCTGATTAAGAAAATACTTTGCTCTGCCACATATCGCCAATCGGCACAAGTGACAGAAGAACACTTACAAAAAGACCCTGAAAATTTATATCTAGCGAGGTCTTCAAGGCAGCGCATCAAGGCCGAGTTTATTCGAGATATGGTACTGGGTACCAGCCATTTATTGAATCTTGAAATAGGTGGCCCCAGTGTTAAGCCTTATCAGCCCCAAGGGCTTTGGGAAGGAGCCACCTCTGGCAGGGGTGTACTCAAGACGTATGAACAAGACAAAGACAGTGCCTTGTATCGGCGTGGTTTGTATTCTTTTATCAAACTTACCTTGCCTCCGCCCTCTATGATTATGTTTGATGCCAGCAATAGAGACCAGTGTGAAGTGAAGCGCAGTCGAACCAATACTCCCTTGCAAGCCTTGATTATGATGAATGATCCAACTGTATTGGAGGCATCAAGGGTACTGGCTCAAGAAATACAAGCCGCTAACCTAGCAACTTCAGAGAAAATAAGGTTTGCGCTTAGACGGATCTTATGTCGTAAACCCAAGGCAAAAGAAGTGGAAATCCTTATCGCCTATTATGAAGATCAACTACAGTTGTTCAAAACTCAAAAACTCGACAGCCGCAAAACCCTGAATGGTGGAGATACGCCACTCCGCCAAAATCTAGATTTAAACGAATCGGCAGCATGGATGAAAGTTGTCAATACTATATATAATATGGAAGAAGCCATTACAAAATCGTAAACGATGCAAAAAGAAATACTTGAACATGGATTAAACATGAACCGCCGCAAATTTTTATCAAGGCTCAGTATTGGGCTTGGTAGCGCGGCATTGGGTTCTTTGCTAGTTCCAGACTTATTTGCTGGCGATGAATCAGAGATCATGGCTGGTTTACCGCATTTTGCTCCTAAGGCAAAACGGGTCATTTATCTTTTCCAAAATGGTGCACCATCTCAGTTGGATTTGTTTGATTACAAGCCCAAGTTGAAGGAAATGTACGGGCAAGACCTGCCCGCCTCCATCCGAATGGGCCAACGACTGACAGGTATGACGGCCAATCAACAAACATTTCCTTTGGCTGGATCAAAATTTGCCTTCCAACAGTATGGCGATCATGGAGCCTGGGTTTCTGAACTGATGCCCTATACGGCTCAAGTGGCCAATGATCTGTGTTTTATTCGTACCATGCACACAGAAGCCATCAATCACGACCCAGCCTTGACTTTTTTTCAAACTGGCGCGCAGGTGGGCAACCGACCAAGCATGGGGTCATGGTTGAGTTATGGCCTTGGCAGTGACAATAAAAATCTTCCCGCTTTTTGTGTATTGTTATCAAAAGGAAAAGGAAATAGCCAAGGCGTGTATTCAAAATTGTGGACCAATGGTTTTTTGGACTCTGTTCACCAAGGCGTACAATTCAGCAACGGTGAAAACCCTGTCCTTTACCTCAATAATCCCGATGGGATAGACAAAACCGATAGACGAAACATGCTGGATCGGTTGGCTCAATTGAACGAAGAGGGCTATAAGGCTTTTGGCGATCCTGAAATAAATACCAAAATAAAACAATATGAAATGGCATTTCGGATGCAAACGGCCATTCCAGAAGTGACAGACTTGAGCAATGAACCGGAGAGCATCATCAAACTGTACGGCTCGGATTGTTTGGTACCGGGCTCTTATGCCGCCAATTGCTTGCTTGCTAGAAAACTCTCCGAAAGCGGCGTTCGTTTTGTACAACTTTACCACCAAGGGTGGGATGCGCATGATAATCTGCCTACCCAAATAGTGGGACAAGCCAAAGACACTGATCAGGCTTCCGCGGCCTTGATTACCGATTTGAAACAACGGGGTCTGTTGGATGAGACCTTGGTAATTTGGGGTGGAGAATTTGGAAGGACTAATTATTGTCAAGGTGCTTTGACCGCCGACAACTATGGCCGCGACCACCACCCGCGTTGTTTCTCCATTTGGATGGCCGGAGGCGGTATCAAGCCAGGTGTTTATGGAGAAACCGACGAATTTGGATACAACATACAATCCAATCCGGTTCATGTGCATGATTTTCAAGCAACTGCGTTGCACCTCATGGGTTTGGATCACGAAAAATTGACCTACAAACACCTCGGCCGCCGCTACCGCTTGACGGATGTGCATGGCCAGGTGGTGAATGGTTTGATTGCTTAAAACTTAATTATGATGAATAAAATATTACTTTTTTTACTGTGTTTTGTATCTGCTATACGCCTGAATGCCCAAGATACATTTTCCATTGTCGCAGTTGACACCATCACGGGCGAAATAGGCAGCGCCGGGGCCAGTTGCCTTGACAATATTCAGTTTCCAGGTAGTAATGGTGCCATTATCATCAGTGATATATTGCCAGGAAGGGGTGCTATTCATACCCAATCCTATTGGAATGCCACCAACCAAGCCAATGCCAGACTGCGTATGGAGGAAGGTCTTTCCCCGACACAGGTGATTGCTTGGTTGAAAGCCAACGATGTTCAAGGCGGTTTTTCTTGGATCAATCGGCAATATGGAATCATTGACTTAGATGCTCAAGGCCACCCAAGGTCGGCCGCCCTAACGGGTTCTTCTTGTTTGGATTGGAAAGGCCACAAAACAGGCATAAACTATTCCATTCAAGGCAATATTCTCTTAGGTGCACAGATTTTGGATAGTATGGAAGCCCGATTTCTTGGCGCTACTGGTACGCTTGCCGATAGGCTGATGGCTTGTTTGCAAGGTGCTAATGTACCCGGAGCAGACAGCCGTTGCCTGAACAATGGCACTTCTTCTCTTTCTGCTTTTTTAAGGGTTGCCAAACCAACCGACAATGAGGACGATCTCTGGCTTGATCTCAATGTGCCTTCGCTCCCTGCTGGTATGGAACCCATAGATTCCTTGCAACGCCTTTATGATGCATGGACGGCCGTAGGCGTGGAAATTCCGACCAAGGTGGATAAAGTCGTATTTTTTCCAAATCCAGCCAAAGGGGAATTGATGATCGAAATAGAGGAGTCAAATACTTTGCTGGAATTGTTTGATATGAACGGTAAGTTGTTATATTCCAATACGTTACAAAAAGGTATAAACCGTGTAAATCCAGTGTCTTTGACGAAAGGCGTGTATGTTGGAAGGGTTAGTACTGGTGTTGGAGAGGGGCGGACTTTTAGGCTTATTTGGGAGTAGGAACACTTTCACTTGAATATACATGCAAAGAAGAGCATTTTTACGAAATACAACCTTAGGCGTGGCGAGTGCCTTATATGTACCGCAACGTTTGGGCGAAGCCAACACTGTTTTGGGGCAAAACCAAAAACGGTATCGGATCAACACCCGTTGGAGTCAAGCGGATGTAAGCCGTTATCCGGTCAACGACTGCCACGAAATGGTCATGGATCGGCAAGGCAGGATCTTGTTGCTGACCAATGATGTCCGCAATAATGTATTGGTGTATGACAAAAATGGAAAAATACTAGACGCTTGGGGTACGGAATATCCTGGAGCGCATGGGCTTACTTTATTTGATGAAAACGGGACTGATGTCTTGTTTATTTGCGATAATGCACGCCACCAAGTCATCAAAACCAGTATTGATGGAAAAGTTTTGATGACTTTAGATTATCCCAAGGAGACAGAACGGTATCCGAATTCGGAGGCATTTGTCCCCACCGAAACGGCCATTGCACCCAATGGCGATATCTATGTTGCTGATGGCTATGGACTGGATTATATCATTCAATATGATGCACAAGGGCGATATATTCGACATTTTGGAGGAAAAGGGGAAGGTGCTGAGCATTTGAAAAATGCACATGGTATTTGCATGGATATTCGAGATAAAAATAATCCAAGTCTGTTGGTGACATCAAGGGAGCAAAACGCGTTCAAGCGGTTTGATATGGAAGGTAAATACTTGGAAACCATCGCTTTGCCCGGTGCTTGGGTGTGCCGACCTGTTATCTCTGGCGATTATTTATACGCTGCTGTATTGCAATCCAACAACCGACAAGGCCAACAATCAGGGTTTGTGACGATCTTGGACAAAGCCAATAAAGTGGTTTCAAATTTGGCAGGTTCTGCCCCCAGTGCTACTGGCGAAATGTACCAAACGATCAAAGCATTTCAATACCCACACGATGTTTGTGTGGATGATGAAGACAACTTGTATGTCTGCCAATGGAATTCAGGAAAAACATATCCATATAAATTAGAACCTGTTATATGAGCCGATTTTTACTAATTTTTGTACTGTTTTCACTTGTTTTTTCTAGCGTTTTTGCCCAAGATACCTTTCAGTTGGCTACGCCTTACTTGGAGTATTCATCTGTGTTTTTTGAAAAAAAATGCACCGTAGCCATGACTTTGGCGGAGCCGGGCACACAAATACATTATACGACCAACGGAAAAATACCCACCCTCAAAGATCCATTATACGTCGCGCCTATTTCCATTAAAAAGACCAAAACCCTTAAAGCAAAAGCTTTTGGCAGTGGATTTTATCCATCGGAGGTGGCAGAAGCCACATTTTTTAAGGCAGGAATCAAAATAGACAGTATCAACCACGATTCGCCCAACCCTAAGTATGCAGGGTCTGGCCCTAATACATTGATTGACGGGCAAGGTGGGGAGGTTAGGTTTAGTGATAACTGTTGGATGGGTTTCAATGAAAAAGTACTTACTTGCACCTTGACCATGTCCAAGCCTCACCGCATCAAACGAGTCATGATACATGCCTTGAGCAATCAAAATGCTTGGATATTTTTGCCTCAAGAAGTGGAAATACACCTGCGTGAATCTGCATCAAATAGGTTTACCTCGGTTGATACAGTCATCAAAGAGTTGGGCATTGGTATCAATGCGGAGGCTCTAAACACGACTGCTATATGGGTTGACCTTCCAAGAAGTATGAAAATAACACAAATTATCCTAAAAATATATCCACGCGCTGAAATTCCTGATTGGCATCCCGGTGCTGGTACGGGTGCCTGGTTATTTTTAGATGAAATAAAACTATACTAATGTCGGATCAACGCTGGACTAACTTTTTTTACAATGTATGCATAGGCTTAAATGGCTTGTTACTGTTTTTAGTGTTTATGGGTACTGAAATCAGGGTACCCGTTTTTTTGCAAGTCATGGGGAGAATGCACCCATTGTTGCTACATTTTCCCATTGTTTTATTCTTTTTGACGGCCTTTTCAGAGGTTTTTGTGCAAAAACGAAATCCTTCTTTGTTCCATCCTATTGGCAATACGTTGCTTCTTTCCACCGCAGTTGTGAGTGCCATGAGTGCTTTGATGGGCTTGATTTTATCGCAAGAAAGTGGCTATGAATCTGGAGCCTTGTTTTGGCATAAGTGGAGTGGTGTCGCCCTCTCTAGTTTGGCGTGGGCATGGTATGCTTTTAGGGATTTGATTCGAGGTAAGCACCTATTTTCCACGGCCGTTGCTTCCTGTGCTGTCATCATAACGCTGGTAGCGGGGCATGAAGGCGCAAGTATCACACACGGGAAAAATTACTTGAGCGCACCGCTATCGGAGGAAAAAGCATCAGGGGTTGATTTAGAGAATGCCCTTGTTTTTGAGCATTTAGTCAGACCTATTTTAGAAGAAAAATGTATGGGTTGCCACAATAATACCAAATCGAAAGGTGACCTCATCATGGTCACTGAAGTGGCACTGTTAAAGGGGGGGGAACACGGAAAACTTTGGGATCAAAATGGACAAGGTTTGCTCTTAGAGCGGATCCACCTACCTTTGGAATCTGAAGAACACATGCCTCCTAAAGGTAAACCACAACTGACGGCTCAGGAAATCATAATTATATCTCAATGGCTCAGTAAAGGGGCTGATTTTAAGCAAAAAATCAAAGACTTACCCCAAACCGACAGCCTAAGAATTTTGGCAGAACCCCTATTTAATAGAAAAGCGGTAGCGCAATACAACTTTGATCCTGCGGATGAAGCGACCATCAAAAAGTTGAACAATGATTATCGCGCAGTGTTTCCATTAGCCATTCATTCGCCCGCGTTGGTGGTGGAGTTTTTTGGCATTGCTGCCTTCAAAAGCGAACATTTGAAGGAATTGACCCCTATTAGTGATCAAATAGTGGATCTAAACCTCAGTAGAATGCCCATCACCGATGATGACCTGAAAATCATCGCTGGTTTTGCCAACCTGAGGAAACTAAACCTTGCTAATACGCCCATTAGTGGCATCAACCTCCCCGCGCTACAAGCCCTGAAACACTTGGAAAAACTAACCCTTTCCGGGACGAATATTAAGGCCAATGACTTGGAAAAATTACCTAATTTATCCCACCTATACGTGTGGAACACAGCAATAAATGAAAATGACTTATCTGCATTGCGCAGCAAAATGCCCCATACCAAAATCGAAACTGGTTACCAAGGCGCAAATGTGGTGGCCAAATTGAATGCCGCCATCATAGAAGGGGACAAACAAGTATTTACGGATCAAACCAAAGTAAAACTAAAGAATTACATCAAAGGAGCCGAGATTCGCTACACTTTAGACGGGTCTATTCCTGATAGCCTTCGTTCAAGTATTTGCGACAGTGATAGCCTCAGTATTGACAAAACCTGTATGCTGACCACCAAAGTTTTTCTGCCCGGCTGGATCAGCAGCGACGTTTCGATACGCCATTTTTACAAAGTCGAATTTATCCCTGATTCTGCTATTTTGGTACATCAACCCAATCCACAGTACAAGGGCGAGGGAGCCAAGACTTTGTTCAATAGCAAAGTTGGGGATACTGAATTTAGGAACAACAAATGGCTGGGATACCGAGAAACCCCTATGGAAACGTACCTGCTCTTCAAAAAGCCCATTAAGGCATCCTCCGTTTCTATTAGCACCCTAGTGGATATTGGTAGTTATATCATGCCTGCGGCATCCATCGAAATATGGGGCGGCATGAATAAAAACAAGTTAACACTGCTCAAAAAAATCAAGCCTGACCAACCCAAAGCCGTCGGGATGCCGGGATATAAAATAGGCATTAATGCTGAATTTGCAGCCCAAAACCTTAGTGTCCTCAAAGTAATAGTCAAACCAGTCCCCAAACTCCCGCTTTGGCATCCTGGAAAGGGTGATCCAGCTTGGGTTTTTATGGATGAAATATTTGTGAATTGATTAAAATCAATGTTCAGTATGCAAAGAAATGCATTCCTCAAATCTTTAGATTGGAGGCCACTCCTCTCCATTACGGATCTTTCTAGATGATTGGAGGGTTGTAAATTTTGGAAGGACTCAAACTTAAAGCGTGAAAATCTTGTTTCGGAATCATCCCTAAGGAATCAGTGATCCGCATTGTGAAAAACTAATCGTGTTGTATTACTTTACGCATCGCCTCCAACTTAACCATACACTCCTCATACTCCTGATCGGGTACAGAATCATACACAATGGCTCCGCCAACAGACACCGACACATATCGTTTAGTCTGGTTGTATAATATACTGCGAATGACTACATTGAAATCAAAATCACCGGATGGGTCGAAGTAGCCCACGCCCCCAGAGTAGAGACCACGGCGGCAGTTTTCATAGTTTTCTATGAGTTGCATGGCCATTACTTTGGGGGCTCCGGTCATACTACCCATCGGAAAACAATCGCGCAGTGCACGGATAGGGTCAGTATCATCGCGCAATGTGCCACGTACGGTCGAAATCATTTGGTGGACAGTCGGAAAAGTATGGATCCCAAACAACTCAGGTACAGATACCGAACCGGGAATACAGTGACGAGCCAAGTCATTTCTGACCAGATCCACGATCATTACATTTTCGGCCCTGTCTTTTTCATTGTTTTGCAACTCCCATCGTATTGCCTCATCTTCACTAGGGATTTGACTCCGCTTTCTAGTACCTTTAATGGGCTGGGAAGTCAAGATTTGACCCTCTTTTTTTAAGAACCTTTCGGGGCTGGCAGAGCACAAATACTGATCGCGCCACCGCAAGAAAGCGGCAAATGGTGGCCTGCTCATCTCGTTCAAATGCTCAAATGCAAGTACTGGTACCAAATCAATGTTTTCAGCATAAAACTCTTGGCAGAGGTTCATTTCATACAAATCACCTTCTATAATATGCTGCCTAATGGCTTTTACGGTCTCCAAGTATTGGGTTTTAGGCATCCGTGCCTTCAACCGATGTTGTTGCTTTATGGCGAGTACTGGTAGCGGCCGTGTGGCCGCTTTGATGGAGGCTATGATCGCATCAATATCCTTTTCAAACGTATGGATCTCTAAACATTGGTGGCGAATGCCAACCACGGTGATAGGTTGAAAAAATACCATATCTGCCAGATCAATACTATTGGAATGCACCGACTCCAATCGTTCAATCTCATTTTTAAGGTCATAGCCTAAGAAACCAAACAACCAATCCTTGGTATCGCTTTGAAAATCTGCCAATTGCTCAAAGGCATGACCCGCATTTGTCTCCAAGGCCCTGACACTATCGGCGCCACAAAGGCACTCCCAACTAAGGGTGTCCCGTTCATTGCTATCTAAATACAGGTGATGCTCAAATCTAACCGCCCAATACAGGATTTGACGTTTCCAAAATTTGAGTTCGGAGACCTGAATGGATATACAAAGCGTTTGGCGCATGGGTGCTTACTCCTCTGCCGGAATAATTTCCGTTTTTAATCCAAAATAGTGTGAAAATTTAGCCATTTCCTCCGCCAATTCTTTGTTTTGAGTAGCCTTCAAATAAGATTGGCTCAGTGATCGCAGTATTTGATACACAAACCGATCCATTTCCATAACCTGCATTTCCTTGGTCCAGAGGTCTATTCGCAGCGTATCGCGGTGGTCTTTATCAAATAGGGCTACTGAAATGGCCTTGCATTCTTCCATTTCGCCTCCATTGCGGTCGCTGGCGGCCCATTCTATTTTAACGGGTACTTGTTCGGCGTTCAGCCCTACGCGAATAGTGATGTCGCTGCTTTTTGCTATAATCGTATTTTCCATTATCAATTCAATTTTTGATTCAATATTTTAGTTGTTTCTTGCGGATTTGCTTTGCCTTTGGCAGCCTTCATTACCTCTCCTATAAACAAAGCCAATAGCCCTTTTTTGCCCTTTTTGTACTCCAATACCTTGTCAGGCATCCGCGCCAATACTTCCAAAACAATGCTTTCTAGCCATTTATTGTCTTGTTTTTGGATTAAATGGAGGGTTTCAGCAAGCGATTCGGGGTTTTGATCAGGGGTGGTTAACAGAGCGGGGAATAAGTGCTGATTGGCGGTAGAAGCACTTATTTTATTTTGTTGTATTAGTCCCAAAAATAGGATCCACGATTCAGGTTTGACGGGGCAATCAGCCAACGCTTTACCCGTTTCAGTTGACCAAGGAATTAATTTGTTGATGACAAAATTGGCACTAGATTTTACCCGTTCTGGAGTATCGGCCAACTGGATATACAAGTCAAAATAATCGGCCGTTGACTTGTCTTGGGTTAGCATTGTTGCTTGTTGCTCACTAAGTCCATGTACTTGAATCCAAGTATTTTCCAATGCCTGCGGTAGGATAGGCATCATAGACTCTATTTGGCGCAGCAACGCATCAGGAATAATGACGGGTGGAAGGTCAGGCTCCGGGAAATAACGATAGTCATGGGCATCTTCCTTGGCTCTTAGGCTGTAGGTAGTTCCATTTTCAGCATCAAATCCCCTTGTTTCTTGGGTGACAACGCCACCCGATTCTACTACCTTTATTTGTCTTTCCGTTTCATGGGCAATGGCGCGACGGGCAAAGCGCATCGAGTTCATATTTTTGATTTCGCAGCGATTCCCAAATAGGCTTTCGCCTTTAATCCTGATGGAAACATTGACATCGCAGCGCATGCTACCTTCTTCCATATTACCATCAGAAACCTCCACCCAACGCACCAAACGGCGCAGATCCTCCATAAAAGCGGTCACTTGATCGCCACTTCTAAAATCAGGCTCTGTGACAATTTCTAACAAAGGTACACCTGCCCGATTCAGATCAATCATGGATAGGGTAGGGTGCTGGTCGTGGATACTTTTTCCGGCATCTTCCTCCAAGTGAATATGGTGGATGCGGATTCCATGGAGCGACCCTCCAATGCAAATAGGGTTTTTATCTTGAGTAGTTTGGAAACCTTTGGGTGAATCAGCATAAAAATAATTTTTTCGGTCAAAACTATTTCTCTGATTTATTTTACAACCCGAGGCAAGCCCTAGTCGAATAGCATATTCGACGGCTCGTTTGTTCAATCGAGGTAACGTACCCGGATGAGCAAGACTCACAATACTGGTATGGGTGTTAGATGCTGCCCCAAAACGAGCATCATCCGCACAAAATGCCTTGGATGCTGTACTTAATTGCACATGCACCTCTAAGCCAATAACAGTTTCATATTTCGACATGCCTCATTAAAAGGCGCAAAATAACGAAAACTTATTGACATCACCTTCATTATTCTACTTTGGTTGATTAGGCAGGCATAGATATTTTATCCATCCTTTCTGACATCCGTTGGCTTCTTCTAGTGATATTAGGTATCCTTTTCTCCATTTGAAGCCTAAACCCTGTGGTGATAAAGTCTGATTTTAAAACCAGTGTTTTTTCTACATGCCTAGCCATCTTGTCGAGATCCGATTGGATTAGCATTTCTGTTCTTTTCAGTTCCTCAATGCGATCCTTACGTTTTAAAAAACGATCCAATAAAACGTTCTTTAGTTGCAGTGTATGCGCCTCTAGTTCATCTCTGATCGCATCGCTTGGCTTGATGTGTGGGTTGCGCTGCATGCTTCTTAAAACACGCTCAGCAAAAATTGTTAATTTCTCCCCTTTTAAGAAAAGAAAACTTCGGTCAATATTTAATTTGGAATGCATGATAATAATCTAAATTTATTTTGAAGATCGGTTAAAAAAGTGTTTGTTATTAATTGATTACAAAGATAAACAAAATTATCTGTATTTAGATGTGCGGGTTACCAAAATTAATGAAAAATAGTACAAATATACTATTTATGACAAAAAGAATCTTTTGCGCTGTACTGTCTTAAATTTGTCTTACTTTTGGGCTGCTAAATACATTCACCGAATATATCTAATTGCATGAATCTGCACGAATACCAGGGCAAAGAACTGCTCAAATCTTATGGCATAAAAATCCAAGAAGGCATTGTGGCTTATACCGCAGAAGAGGCTGTGGAGGCTGCCAAAAAAATGAAGGAATTATATAATTCCGATTTTTGTGTCATCAAAGCACAGGTTCACGCAGGTGGCCGTGGTAAAGGTGGCGGCGTAAAATTGGCCAAAAATCCCGAATCAGCGGGCGAAATTGCTAAAGCCATGCTTGGTATGCGCTTGGTAACACCCCAAACCTCGGCTGAAGGCAAATTGGTACGCAAAGTATTGGTAACCCAGGATGTATTCTATCCGGGTGCTAGCGAACCTAAAGAATTTTATATCAGTGTATTGACTGATCGTGGCCGTGGTAGCAATGTGATTGTATATTCTCCCGATGGAGGTATGGACATCGAAAAAGTGGCTGAAGAAACGCCAGAACGTGTATTTACCGAAGGCGTAGATCCACTTCTGGGCTTGCGCCCTTATCAAGCACAAAAAGTGGCTTTCAACCTTGGCCTATCAGGTTCAGCATTCAAGGAAATGGTGGATTTTATCCAAAAACTATATGCTGCCTTCGTTGGCTCTGATGCTAGTTTGTTTGAGATCAATCCTTGTTTGAAAACTAGTGATGACCGCATCATAGCAGTGGACGCAAAGGTTTCGCTGGATGAAAATGCTTTGTATCGCCACAAAGACCTAGAAGCACTTCGGGACAAAGACGAAGAGGATCCAGCAGATGTAGAGGCTCAAAGTTATGACCTTAACTATGTGAAATTGGATGGTAATGTTGGCTGTATGGTCAACGGAGCCGGCCTAGCAATGGCTACCATGGACTTGATCCAACTTTCGGGTGGAGAGCCAGCTAACTTCTTAGATGTGGGCGGTACCGCAGATGCTGAACGCGTTGAAAATGCGATGCGTTTTATCTTAAAAGATCCTAATGTGAAAGCAATCCTCATCAATATATTTGGTGGTATTGTTCGTTGCGACCGCGTAGCGCAGGGGGTTGTAGATGCTTACAAGAAAATTGGCGATATTCCAGTGCCAGTGATCGTAAGGCTTCAAGGTACCAATGCCGAAATCGCAAAAAAGATCATTGACGAATCTGGTCTTAAGGTAATGGGTGCTGTGGAGTTTCAAGAAGCCGCAGACTTGGTAGAAAAAGCATTGGCTCAATAAATTGAGTGGAGATTTATATGAAAAGCCATTGGTCTATGAGATCAATGGCTTTTTTTGGTGCAGTATCATTTCTGCTATCCATGAGATTCATTGTCATTTCCACCAGGTTGCCGTCACAAAGTGATACGTGCTTATATTGACCAATGCCTTTGTTTGGGGCATTATGTATAGGAGTATCGTCCACATAGTCATCTGCACAATAAGAGTCTTCATCCCATAATTTGTGTAGATTGAGGTATTATATGATTGGCAACAACCTGTGGAGCATATGGTAGTATTTCTGCAAAGCCAGGCACTTCAAATGCTTCAATAGCCACCGTACTTAAATGCGCTCCCAACCGATGTGTGGCATACAGTACTTGTTCATCGGTACTCTTGTTATAGCCCGCTGGCCGGGCATAAAACCCAATGCAATAATCGTTCCCTGCTATCATGGGTGAAAATAATTGAACTTGCAGGTACTCCCGATAATTATAATTATTCATCACTGTATCATAACCGCTCATTACATAAATACCACAATACCCTTCCCCATCTTTTGCCTCGATATGGCCGGCAAAATTATTGGGTACATTCAATAATGATGCCTCTTCTGCACAAGCATGATAATAATCGGATGTACCCACCGTAGGCCGAATCCAATCTCTTAAGATTGGATAATCGCTCCCAGCAGGCTCCACTGCTGAAAAACACCTTGGACACTCAATATAGAACTCAAAACTGGGATTTGGTGCCATATTTAATTGACCACACAACCGTGTTATCGTGAGCAAGAGTACTCCGATGGTAGGGTAGATATGGGTATTTGATCGGCTTGTGCTTTTCATTAGACAACTATTTTACCTGGAATTTGATTACGCTAAACCTTTTTTACATTAAATCGAAGGGAAAATAAGAAAACCTAACGCTTTCAAAAACATCAAGTGGATCATTAGGATAACCCCTACTGATTTCAACGTGTCCAAATACAAACAAAAAATTAAATATGTATTCTTTATGGTAAAATTTAATCCGTTCGCTCTGATACTCGATACAATTAATGCCTATTGGTACATTAAAAATTGAATCAATGCCAAATGTATTGGTACACGAGCCTAATGAATCGGTATGATATATCAAATCGCCATCTACTTTAATACTAAAATCCGTACAAGTAATAATGTCTTGAGGATTATGATAATCAAGCGTTAAACTAAAATTACCATTATACTTATGGTGCAGTTGCCATTCATAATGTACAATTTTTGACACTATGATAGTCATGAAAACGAGGAAGACCCTGCGCCGTGTTATTTTTGAAAACGGGAGATTCATTGTGGAAACTATTCTTGAAAATGAATTTATGAATACATTATTTGCGAGTTCTCCTCTTTGCCATAGCATTCGGTCCGTTAAGTACACCCCGAGCCTCACCGACAAAAGGCGTACTAAGCTGATTATAATTAACTCCTCGATTTAATATTCCTGTCTTATAATTTGATGAAATATCTTTAAATTGTTTATTTGACACTTTGTTGGCCTCTAGAATGGTCTCTTGGTTTCATGCATCAAATTGTAATAGTTACCACTTAAAATCCCTCCTCGGGTGTGCTTTAAACCTAAAAGGTGGCCTGATTCATGTGCTACTGTTTTTGCTCCACTTGGCCCCCAAGATGGATTTTTTTCAAAAGCAGCCGCATTGATAAAAGCTACCTTCCCTGTCTCGCCGGAAGAACTTCCATACCGTTCTGTACCCTCAGCACTCGTCATATCAGAAAAAACCAATAAATGATCGCTATCAGCGACTTGATTCATGTTGTCAGCGACAGAGAAGTTAAAATTCATTTTATAATCATAGTTATCAACTTTTTCGCCAGTATAGATTTTTTCAACTTCTGACTTAAGGTAGGAAAGCATATCTGTCATATCTAATTCTTTACTTGAAAAATTTACAATCTTACCAGTGACCGTAATATTGATCAAGTCTCGGCCATTCATGCCGCCTCCCCGCACGGTATCCACACCAACCTGATTGCCATCTGGGTCTATAAATCGGAGAGGGTTATTCATTACATAATTATACGGAGACAGGTCTAAATATTTCTCTGTCATTGCATCAGCACTCCACCATCTCCCCAACCCAGCATCATACCACCGCGCGCCATAATCACTTAACCCCAACCCGAAATCCTCATTCAGTTCCTTCCCGTTGTACTGGTAAGGAGTATTGCGAGCGGCATCATCCTGCCACGGGCCGCTCATATTCATACCAAATGGGTAATAGTGATTTTCTTGCAGCACTTCGGTACTAGCCGTAGTAGTTATATCTATTTTGCCATCAGCATTTTTATCGGTGAACATCAGGCGGGTATTGCCTAGATGATCCCGAATAGCGTATTCATAACGCAAGGCATCGGCACTTGTTGTACCTGTGTTGGTATTAAACACCCGCCCTTCGGCGTGGTAAATACTCTCCAAACTAAGGGTTACACTGCTATTGGTACGGTATTCTATACCACTTAAATAGTCTTGGGTATATTGTACTGTACTGTTATTGGTCACGGTTTTACGTAATTTTCGGCCACTGCCATCGTATATTATATCAATGACTTTGTTTCCTGTAAAGGTGAATTTTGTTGGGAGGTTCATGAAATTATAAGCAACCGTCATCCCTTTGTAAGGGTCTGTGGTCATATTCCCATTTGCATCATAAGCATACTGCGCCGTGGAGGGAGCACCAGCCATATTGTCCCAGCCCTGTACTTTGGAGGCCGCAGGGGCAGTGTCTCCTATTTTTTGGAGTCGGTTGGTATTGGCATTATACGTGTAGGTCAAGTTATCTATTTGACCATCTGTCCAGCAGGTTGCTGTAACTGGACTCTTGAACTTACCTGTCCGGATCAGCGTATTGATATTGCCACGTATATCATAGGTGAGGCTTTCATTCCAGGCATTGGTATTATTGATTGCTGTACCTGCATCATTCAGATTATCATAACGAGCAGCGGTCATCCGATTCAAAAAATCATAACTGAACGAATAAGCCTGCCTTTCCGCCCTCTTATCTTCCAAATTATTTGCGAAATATTGCCATTTTTTTTGATTGTGTCAGGTATATTGGCTTGAAGAGCATCGTATTTTAGTTCTAGGTATAGGAAATACCAATTATTTCTGCTAATGTAATCAAATCTCATTATTTATCAGTATTTATATTGGATTCTCAAGCAACTATCTTACTTTTACGCCCGTATAGTATTTTTTGATTTTTTAGTTTTTCACACGCTTTATTCATAACGACCGACCATCAAACCAACTTTATCTGTTGATCGTCATGAATTGTAACACATTATTACTCGCACTGTGCCTCATAGGCCTACCATCTTTCATTATTGCTCAATGCCCTCCACCAGGGTTTCCGCAGCCCGGCAGTAGTTGCCCAACGGCACCCATTCTTTGTGAAAACCTAGATGGTTATTGTGCCACTATCAATAACAGTAATATGGTTCAAAGTTTTCCCGGTTGCGGCGGAAATTTTGTCCTAAATAATGATGAATGGTTTGCCTTTTTTGCAGGCACTACCTCTATCACGATTGAAGTGACCCCGAGCAATTGCTCTCAGGGGGCCAATATGGGCTTACAGGGCGGTATTTACCAAGGTTGTGGAGGTCCAACTATGGATGTTCAATGCCAATGTACGACCCAACCCTTTATTTTGACTTCAAACAATTATATTATAGGTCAGATTTATTGGTTTGTATTGGATGGGTGCAGCGGCAACGTCTGCGATTATTCTATTGATGTCGTTTCTGGCTCTACGGTAGGGGTACCACCCAATGATCCTGGTCCCGTCACGGGACCTTTGGTGGTTTGTCCTAGTACTACAGGTGCGTACTCGTTGCCTCCTGTCGTAGGTGCCACCACTTATGTTTGGACACTAACACCCGCTAGTGCTGGCACTGTAACTGGTACAGGAGCCAATGTAAATGTTAACTGGGCTGCCAATGCCTCAGGTACAGCCCAATTGTGTGTAACTACCTCCAATCAATGTTACAGCAATCCCATGCCGTCTTGTATTACAGTAGAAATAAAACCACGACCCACGGCTACTTTAAGTGGCAGCGGGATACTTTGTCCTGGCTCAACCACGCCGATTAATCTGAATGTGAGTTTTACGGGAGAACCCGTATGGCAGTTTACTTATGCTATTAATGGAGTGCCTCAAACACCAATTCAAACCAGTACCAATCCATACACACTAATGGCTACCCAACCGGGAACTTATACGTTGGTCAATGTATCCACCGTAGGGGCTAACTGTCTCGGTACTGTTTCTGGAACCTCAACTGTGACCAATTCAACCCTCAATGGTACGGCCACCACGACCGCCTCCACTTGTGAACAGACCAATGGCTCTATCAATTTGACTCCTACTGGAGGAACAACACCTTATACATATAGTTGGTCTAATGGTGCCACGGTTCAAGATCCTACCAGTGTAACTGGAGGGACTTATACTGTAACTATTACTGACAATGCTGGTTGCACCAGAACAGTGCTGGCAACCGTCAATAATACTAATATTACTTTTTCTGTCAGTGGTGCGGTAACCGCCAACACGACTTGTATAATGCCCGGCAATGGAGCGATTAATGTGACCGTCGCCCCGCCAGGGACTTATACATACACTTGGTCAAATGCTGCTACCACAGAAGACCTTACGAACCTAGCCCCCGGCACCTACAACCTGACCGTCAGTGCAGGAGGAATCTGTACCCAAACGGCATCTTTTACCATCAATGATAACCCAGATTTACCCAATCCTACCCTTACGCCGATCAATTCCACTTGCGATCTGAGCAATGGTTCGGTCAACTTGAGTGTGTCAGGTGGGGTGGCTCCGTTCACTTATTTATGGTCAAATGGGGCTACTACTATGAATATTCCGGGCTTATTAGCAGGCCCTTATTCGGTGACCATAACTGGAGCCAATAACTGTACCAATACTGCCACTACCAATGTCAATAATAACAATCCTCCGATCAATATCAATGGGAATATTACGATCAATACAACCTGTTTGAGTCCAGGCAATGGTAGTATCAATGTAACGGTTTCTCCTAATGGTACCTATACGTATAATTGGTCAACGGGGGCTACCACCGAAGATATTGTTAATTTGGTTACAGGTACCTATACCATTACTGTTTCGTCAGTAGGCTCTTGTAGCGCCACTGCCGAGTTTACAGTGGATGAAAACCCCAATGAACCCAACATTAATTCTACAGTGGTGAATACTACTTGCGACCTGACCAATGGTAGTATCAATGTAAGTATTAGTGGCGGAATAACCCCTTATGTGTATATGTGGTCTAATGGTGCTACTACCGAAGACTTACCAATGCTCTTGGCAGGTGCTTACACCTTGACCGTAACTGGGGCTAATGGCTGCACCAATACAGCGGAAATTACAGTATCCAACAACAATCCAACGATCAATGTAACAGCCAATATAACGGCCAATACCACTTGCAATGCCAATGGTAATGGAGCCATCAATGCTTCCGTTTCTCCGGCTGGCAATTATACTTATATTTGGTCAAATGGAGCAACTACCCAGGATTTGGTAAACTTACTACCCGGTACTTACACCGTAACGGTGAATGGGGGTGGGTCTTGTACTACCACACAAGAATTCACTGTAAATGACAATCCCAATGAACCTAATATAAATGGGATGATCACGCCAACCACGTGCAATTTGAGCAATGGTGCTATTACTGTAACCGCTACTGGCGGTGTTCCACCATATACTTTCCTTTGGTCTAATGGTGCTACGACCAATACAATCAATGGTATCCCACAAGGCGATTATACCATAACGGTTACCGCTTCTAATGGGTGTACCAATACTGCTGAATTTACGGTTTCTAATGATAACCCACTGTTTAACATAACAGCCGTTATCATAGCCAATACTTTGTGCTCTTCCGTAGGCAATGGCAGTATTAATGTAACGATCACCCCACCGGGATCTTATTCCTATTTGTGGTCAAATGGTGCTACTACTCAAGATTTAAGTGCTTTATTACCAGGCGATTACACTATATCTGTGACCACACAAGGTACTTGTACCGAAGATGTTACATTCACAGTTGGAGATAATCCTAATGATCCAAATTTGTTTCTTAGTACGATTCAAGCCAATTGTGGACTGAGCAATGGATCCATTAATTTGACGGTATCAGGTGGTGTCACACCTTATACTTATTTATGGTCAAATGGGGCTACTACTCAAGATCTCAATGCCATACCCGCAGATGTATATCAAGTGACAGTAACTGGAGCAAATGGCTGTAGTAACACAGATGGAGAGGTGATCAATGACAATGAAATACCAATCTTTATCAATGCCGTAGTGACTGATGTAACCTCGTGCCTGACCAATAACGGAAGAATCATTTTGACCGTGCAACCAAGTAACGCAACCATTACGTGGTCTATTGGCAGTTCTGCAACCATATTGAATAATTTGGCTCCGGGCGATTATAGCGTTACGGTAAGTGCTGGCGGTACTTGTACCGAAACTGAAACCTTCACCATAACAGATGCCACGGAAGCACCGGGTATTATATCAGATGTGACAGCCGCCATTTGCGGTGCTGCCAATGGTATGATTGATCTAACTATTGCTGCGGGTATTGCGCCCTATACCTATAAGTGGTCTAACAGCAAGGTAACCCAAGACCTCAATAATTTGGCGGCGGGTACTTATTCAGTCACTGTAACCTCTGCTACAGGGTGTACAGCCGAAGCAGAATTTGAAGTTCCCAACAATAATGTAAATATTGATATATTTGGGTATTTACAAAACAACATATCCTGCGCTGCACCCAATGGTAATATCATTTTAGATATTTCACCGACAGGCACTTATACCTATAAATGGTCAACTGGTAGCATGGCTGCCAATATATCCAATCTAGTAGCGGGCAGTTATACCGTCACGGTTAGCACAGGGCTTACTTGCTCTTCTTCAGCAACTTTTATTATAGAAAACGATGCTTTGCCGCCTACACTTTCACTGGCAGGAAGCCCATCCACCTGTAACCTAAGCAATGGCGGAGTCAACTTGACGGTATCGGGAGGCTCGGCTCCATACATATATACGTGGTCAAATGGAATTACGACCCAAGACCTGATAAATATTACTACGGGTACTTATTCGGTGACAGTGAGGGATAATAACTTCTGTACTACTGTCGCTTCAGAATTAGTAACCAACAACAATGTCGTACTGGATTTAAATACCATTATTACTGAAAATACTTCTTGTATTTCAAATAATGGAGCCTTAAACCTAACGGTAGTACCAGCAGGAAACTATGTATATAAATGGTCAACTAATGCTACGACAGAGGATATATCGGCTTTGATGGCGGGATTATTTACGGTCACAGTGACAGCAGGAGTCAGTTGCTCCGCAGTTGCTACCTATCAAATTGACAATAATACTCCATTCCCTATCATTTCACCAAATATTACACCTGCTATTTGTAGTGTGAATAATGGGGCTATTGATTTAAGTATTAGCGGCACTGCTGCCCCATATTTTTATAATTGGTCTAATAGTGTCACGACAGAAGATCAAAACAGTATTTTCCCCGGCAATTACTCTGTCACTGTCACTGCCGCCAATGGATGTACCGCCGATACCACTTTAAATGTGGCCAATAATAGTTCTACATTTAGTCTTTCAGGTACAGCATCTCCTTACTCCAATTGTGCTCAAATAAATGGGGCAGTAGATTTGACAATCACCCCAGCAGGGCCCTATACCATACTTTGGTCAAATGCGGCTACCACACAAGACATCTCGAACTTACCCGCTGGCACTTATACCGTTTCGGTGACCGAATCGGGATCTTGCACCGCCTCGGCCACCTATATTATAGATGATACTCGGTCTTACCCCAATAGTAATGTTTCTTTATCTGCCGAAATATGTGGATTGATCAATGGCGCCATAGATCTTGATGTCAATGGCGGTTTGATGCCTTATGCCTATAAATGGCAAAATAATGCCACCACTGAAGATTTATTAAATATTGTTGCCAGTACTTACACAGTTACAATTACCGGGGCAAACAATTGTACCGTTACCGCCTCGGCTGTAGTACCACCCAATTCAGTAAGTTTTTCTTTGGCATCCACTTTAGTACCGAATAGTTCTTGTGTTCAAAACAATGGTAGTATTGACATTGTCATTTCGCCACCTGTACCAGGTTTGGGGCTTAACTACACCTACCAATGGTCAAATGCTCAAACGACTCAAGATCTTAATGGATTGCTGGCTGGTAATTATACCTTGACGGTGAGTGCTGGCGGCACTTGTATCAATACGGGTAGTTATAATGTATTGGACAATGCCAATTCGCCCCAAGTTATTGCCAATACAGCCCCTGCTTTATGCGGACAAGCGAGCGGTGCGATCAACCTTAACGTGACAGGCAGTGTACAACCGTACGCCTATTTCTGGTCAAATGGAGAAACCACCGAAGAAATCACCGATTTGATAGAGGGGGGGTATGCGGTCACAGTGACCAGCGCATCAGGTTGCATTACGATAGATAATTTTACGGTTATTGATAATGTGTTGATACCCTCCATTACTGGTACAACAGTGGCCAATACCTCTTGTATCAATAATAATGGTGGTACTTCTATTGATGTAACTCCAATGGTATTAAGTTATACTTATGCTTGGTCAAGTGGTGAAACCACGGCCAATCTTAGTGATCTAGCCGCAGGCACTTATACTGTTACGGTATATGGAGGTGGTGCTTGCACGGCTTCTAATACCTTTGAAGTGGACGAAAATGCAGCGGTTTTAAATGCAAACGGCACCCATGTCAATATCTTATGCTTTGAAGGTAATGAAGGCAGTATAGATTTGACCATCAACAATGCAACATTGCCGATTATTTATAATTGGTCACCTGCTATACCGGGCAATCCAGAAGATCCAACCAATCTAGTGGCCAATGCCTATAACGTAACCGCTACCGATGCCAATGGCTGTACGACAACCACTGACTTTACGATCACTCAACCAGCAGATGCAGTAGCTGTGACTTGTAGCCCTATCAATGACGTATCGGCACCAGGAGCCATTGATGGTAGTGGGAAGGCCGAAATAACAGGTGGTACTGCTCCTTATAGTGTTGCCATTTCGCCCGGAACTACCCAGCAAAATGTGCTACCCGGTATATTGCAGATTGATAACTTGGGACAAGGTGGGTATGCCGTCAATATTACTGATGCTAATGGATGTACGGCCGTCTGCAATTTTGTAGTGCCTTTGGTCACCTGCACCAGTGCTGTAGGTACGATGTCGGGCACTTTGACCTCTTTGTGCGGCCTTGGGTGTATTACAGCAAACTACAATAGTGCAGGACAGGTTTTAGATACTAATGACGCCCTACAATTTATATTGCACAACGGTACAGGTGCTCAAATAGAAAACGAGATCGCACGCAGCAGCACCCCATCATTCTGTTTTATTCAAAACCTAATGGCATTTGGAACTACTTACTATGTTTCCGCTGTAGTAGGAGACAGTGACGGGAATGGCAATGTGTCTATAAATGACTACTGCACGGTTATTTCCATAGGTAGTCCCATCGTATTCAGGGAAAAGCCAGTGGCTTCCATCGAAATGCCTGATCCTATCAATTGTGCTGTATTAGAAGTGGTGTTGACTGGAGCGTCCAATTTGGTAGGTGGAACCTATGATTGGAATACCCTAAATGGTCAGTTGGTTGGAATTACCACACAACAAAGTACAATGGCTTTAAAATCAGGTGATTATACATTAATTATTGATGTGGAAGGTTGTAAGGATACCGCCACTACCCAAGTCTTGGATATTCGGAACGCGCCAGAGGCTGTTATTTCTGCCAGCCCGGACGATATATTGGATTGTACCATTGATGAGATCATATTGACGGGTGCTGCCGAAGGCACTTTGTCTGCCAACACTGTTTGGATAAGCAATGGTACTGTTTATGTGAACGGCACCATCTTAATGATAGATAATCCCGGACAATATATGTTTATTGTGGTTGATACCGTTACGCTTTGTCGCGATAGCACTACCATTACTATTGATGAAGATCAAGCCTATCCACCGCTATTTACTGATCCACCTTCGGTCATTACTTGTACCAATAAAACGGCTGTCTTGAGTGGAGGATCATTCTTCCCCGGGATTACATTTAAATGGGTACGCATAGTAGGCAATGATACTATTCTAGTCGGAAATGGCGCTTCTGTAACCGTTGCCCTAGCCGGTACTTATCATCTGATTGGTATTGATCCAGCCAATGGTTGTACCAATGGGCAAAGCATTGTCGTAACCGCAAACCTTGCTGTGCCGAATGCAGAAGCCGGAATTGGATTTAGTATAGAATGTTTTGGAGAAACGGCGACTTTAGACGGAAGTGCTTCTTCTGGTAATAGTGCTTTATCATATATGTGGAACACCAATAATGGAGTCATCGTTTCAGGGGCTGATTCGGCTGCGCCAACCATCAATGAGCCCGGTACCTACACCTTGACAGTAACACAAGAAAGTAACGGCTGTAGCGATACTGATCCAGTAGTCGTTAATCCGAAAGAGCCATACCTGTCACTTAGTGTAGATCAGCCACCTTGCTTAGGTGACAAAGGTACGATCAGCGTGGATAGTGTGCGGGGAGCCAAGCCGCCAATACAATTTTCATTAAATAATAATTCAGGATTTTCAACCCAAGACGTTTTTAGCAGTCTAAGTCCTAGTACCTATACAGTATATCTAAAAGATGCCAATGGTTGCACCACTTCTGCTTCAAAAGAGATCATTGCAGCGTTGCCATTTGAGGTTACTTTGGCTACCCAAGCAATCGTATTGCTTGGTGATTCATTTCAGATAGCGACAACCGTAACTGGATCGCTTCTGGATATTCAGAATGTTACGTGGACACCCAGTATTTATTTGAGTTGTGATACTTGTCTGAATCCTATTGCTACGCCTTATGAATCTACCCGATATCAGGTTAGCGTAATCAACGATCAGGGTTGTGAAGATCGGGAATCCATTTCGCTATTTGTTGACAAAAGCGTAGATGTCTATATTCCCAATATTTTCTCCCCCAATGGCGATGGACTCAACGATATCTTCTTGATTTTCGCAAATATGCGCAGTATTAAGCAAGTAAATTCATTTCAAATCTTTTCACGCTGGGGCGAACAAGTCTTTTTAATGGAAAATTTTGAACCCAATAGCCCAACATTTGGCTGGGATGGAAGTTATAAGGGAAGTCCATTAAATCCGGCAGTGTTTGTGTGGTATGCCGCTATAGAATTTATTGATGGCCGGAAAATCCTCTTTGAAGGTGATGTGACGATAGAGCGTTGATTAATTCCTTTTATTATATTTTATTTTTTATGTCTAAGCATTTATTTTTAACCGCATCGTTTTTATTAGCCATTATTACCCTAAGCGCATTTTATAAAAGCGACGATGGTCGTGCTGGTTATACTGGTTCTCCCGGCGAAACTGCCTGTAACAACGCCTCTTGCCACACTTCATTCGGCCTTAACTCTGGCCCTGGCAACCTAGCACTAACATCCAATATACCTGCTGCTGGATATGTGCCCGGACAAACGTATCAAATGCAATTGAAGGTAAAGCAAACTGGTCGCAGTTTGTTTGGTTTAGCAGTAGAAGCCCTGACCGAGACCAACAATAATGCAGGCACATTGGTTGCCACTGACGCAGTTCGCACTTGGATCAAATCAAGAACCGTCTCTGGCGTATCACGGAAAAACATTGTACACAAAAAAAATGGAGGTGCACAGGTTGATAGTATGACGTTTAATTTTGATTGGCAAGCACCAACAACTGCTGGTGGAGTGGTGAAGTTTTACTTTGCCAGTGTTGCTGCCAATGCCAATGATAATACCAGCGGCGATCATGTTTACAATGGTTCAGTATCGGTCAATCCACAGTCCAGTGCTGCCAATGAAGCCAATGCTGATTTACTGTCTGTACAGGTGTCGCCCAATCCAGTAGTTGATAAACTAACGGTTGCTTATACCCTCCAAGAAAAAACAGAAGTTAATCTGAGTCTTTTTTCCATGACTGGACAACTAGTGAAGGCTGTTTCATTGGGGCAGATGGCACCCGGGCAGCATCAGAACTATTTTGGCATTGACAACAATATAGCCAAAGGCATTTATTTGTTGGAAATCAAAACCAATAATGGCAGTACGACAAAAAGGGTAATGATTGAGTAGGAATGATAAAAAAGCCATACCTTTACGGCTTTTAGGAATCATGCATTCCTGCATTCAGTTCATCGTCGAGCATCCCAAAATCAATGCGTGATTTTCTACGCAATATTGTTAAAATTTCGAGTGTAGCCGTTATTTTCTTAACGCTATTGTCCTATATTTGCCCTCAAGTCAACCCTGGGTCTTTTCGGTGGTTTTCCTTTTTTGGTACCGCTTTCCCTTGGTTGATGTTGGCAAATATAGGGCTTTTTTTTCTCTGGACTTGGCGTTGGCATCGGTTTGCCCTGTATCACTTGGGTATTTTAGCCTTTGGCTGGAATTTTGTCGCTGGTTTTATCGGCTTCAATATCGGAAAGGATACCCGACCTGAATCGGCCATTTCAGTGGCAACCCACAACCTTGGTGGGCTTTTCAGGAATGAAAAAATTACCGACGCACTCCGAGAGAAAAAAGCCTCCCAATACGCCCATTTTCTTCAGGAAAATGGATTCCCAGACATTTTGTGTACCCAAGAAACGGGGGGCAAATTTTATCGCCTATTGGCAGATAAGATGACTTACCCCCACACCTTCAACCTAAAAAAAGGTACTGTTATCTTGAGTCGCTATCCCATTATTGCCGGAGGAGACATTCCATTCGGCAAAACCGCCAATTCTACGCTTTGGGCCGATATAAAAATGGCTGAAAACCAAATGATACGGGTTTATAATGTACATTTGCAGTCAAATAAAGTGACCAACGATGCAGAAAAAGTCATCGGTAAAGGAGATTTGAACGATGAAGAAACTTGGCAAGAGATCGGATCAGTACTGGGTAGGGTAGGGAGCGCTACTACACTCCGGTCTGAACAGGCAACCCTTTTGCGCGAACACATCATCAAGTGTCAATATCCTGTTATTATTGCGGGTGATTTCAATGATACGCCCAATTCTTTTGTTTATGCTTTGCTCTCCGATGGACTCAATGATACTTTTAAAGATAAAGGTTTTGGATTGGGGACAACCTTTGGGGGCGTTTTGCCGTTACTTAGGATAGATTATGTGTTAACGGATAAGACGATTAAAACATATGCTTGTCAAACCATTCGTTCAGAATATTCAGACCATTATCCTGTTTTTGTAGAAATAGGGTTAGAGCCGGTCAAACATTAATAATTTAATTGTAGCATTATGAAAAAGACACACATTTTAGCCATTATTTTAGTGGCTATTGGAATCGGAATCTTGATTTCAGCCTCTAAAGATGTAACCACCTATGCCAATTTTAAGCAAGCCACCCAGAGTGGGGAAAAAGTAAAATTGGTCGGGCAATTGGTCAAAGATCGCCCCATCGAGTACAACCCAGAGCAGAATGCCGACAAAATGGCTTTCTTTCTGAAAGACGATAAAGGAGAAATACGAAGGGTAGAACTCAACGCCGCTAAACCGCAAGACTTTGAGCGGTCAGAACAAATTGTATTGACTGGTGAAATGAAAGGCGACGTTTTCGCAGCCTCTGATATGCTATTGAAGTGCCCCTCTAAATACAAAGATCAAGAGATTTATGTCCGCGAAAAGCAAGGGTAATTCAAGGTGGTTTTGAGTACTCAATTGAACTAACTTTATATCTGAAATGCAATTTAATATTCCCGATTCTGATCAAAAACGCGTTGTCATTGTTGGTGGCGGTTTTGGAGGGCTAACGTTGGCTCGCAAATTATCGAAGCAAAATTTTCAAGTGGTTTTGGTAGATAAAAACAATTATCACCAATTTCAGCCCCTGTTTTATCAGGTAGCAATGGCTGGTTTAGAGCCTTCAAGTATTGTTTTCCCCTTTCGGAAAGTATTTCAAAATTGCAAAAATGTATTTGTTCGGGTCACTAAAGTCAATGCTATTGTACCTACTGACAATGAAATACATACAGATATAGGTAGTCTTAGGTATGATTACTTGGTGATCGCCATCGGTGCCGATACCAACTGGTATGGGAATGAAAAAATAAAGGCCCATGCGATCCCAATGAAGTCGGTGAGCGAAGCCTTGTTTTTAAGAAATAGTGTTTTTGAAGATTATGAACGTGCCGTCACCGCTTCTGATTACGATCAGCGTCAGCGTTTCTTAGATATAGTAGTAGTGGGCGGCGGGCCTACGGGCGTAGAAGTAGCCGGATCATTGGCAGAAATGAAAAAACACATTATTGCAAAAGATTACGGAGATTTAAACATTGATGAGATCCAAATCCACTTGATTCATGGCAACCCACGGGTATTGAATACCATGTCGGAACAATCATCGGCCCAAGCAGAAAAATTTTTACTGGGCTTGGGGGTACACTTGTGGTTGGATAAAGTAGTGAAAGACTATGATGGGGAAGTGGTTAGTATAGACGATGGATCTACCATTAGAGCCAATAAAGTAATCTGGGCGGCTGGTATCACTGGAAATAAACTAGAGGGCTTGCCCGCCGAAGTAATCGGCCGTGGCGGCCGACTAAAAGTAAACGAATACAATCAATTGGTTGGCTGCCCCAATATATTTGCTGTAGGCGACATAGCAGTGCAGACCAATGAGGCCAAATGGCCCGATGGACACCCTCAGGTAGCCCAAGTGGCCATCCAGCAAGGCAATTTACTTTCTAAAAACCTGATCCGTTGGCAAAACGGAAAAGCACCCGTTGCCTTTAAGTATAGCGATCTAGGAAGCATGGCCACTATCGGTCGAAATAAAGCAGTCGTGGAACTCCCATTTTGGAAATTCCAAGGCATGTTTGCTTGGCTTACTTGGCTTTTTGTCCATTTATTTGCCATACTAGGCACTAAAAATAAAGTATTTATATTTTTGAATTGGGTATGGAATTACCTGACTTATGACCAGAGTCTGCGCTTGGTCATCAAGCCTTGGAAAAGAAACGCCCCATGAAAATCGCATTGATTGGCACAGGGCGTATTGCATGGCATCTTGGAAAACGCTTGAAATCTAAAGGACTCGCGGTGTCCCAAGTGCTGGGTCGAACCACCAGTAATGTGCAAGCCTTGGCTGCACATTTGGGTTCCAACGCCTCTTCATCCTGGGCTGATATTGCTCCAGATACAGATTGGGTATTGATAGCCGTAAAAGATGATGCTATAGATGATGTGGCTGCTGCTTTGAGTGCTTATGTGCCGATGGCTTTGGCTACCCATACTTCAGGTGCTACGCCGGGTACTGTTTTATCGCCATTCTTTGAGCGATACGGCGTTTTTTATCCCCTCCAAACATTTTCGCACGAACGCAGCCCAGTCTGGTCTAAAATTCCGTTTTGTGTAGATGCTTCCAATGATTCTGACTTGCTTTTTCTTAAAAAAATGGCCAAAACAATTGGAAATTTGGTTTATCAAGTGGATGATGAACAACGGAAACAGCTGCACGTAGCGGCTGTATTTGCCAATAACTTTGCTAACCACTGTTTCAGTGTGGCAGCTCAAATACTGGATAAGCACGATCTGCCTTTCGAGTTGTTGCATCCACTCATGGAAGAAACTTTGGCAAAGGCACTGCAAGATAGTCCTTCGAGTATGCAGACCGGCCCTGCCATCCGCAAGGATCATGATACGATCAATCGCCACCTTAGTCTGTTGGAAACCGAACCGCTTTGGCAACAAATATACGCGGTCATGACAGAGAGTATCCAAAAGTGATCTAAATCACTTTATCCGCACAAGAAGACGATGCAAAGGCATCAGGTTTGGCTTTAAATACAAAACCCATGCTCAAGATATAACCCATCGCCTCTTTCAAGGCAGCATTGCTCTCAAAAGCAGGATCAGTATTGATGTCGGCGTGTACCTCTAAGGCAATGTCGTACAAGTCCAAGAGTTCGCACAAGGCATATGCCACTTCTACCGAACGCCCTACTTCCAAGATCATCCGCTCGCGCAGCGACATTTTACGCGCCTGGCGGTCGTTGGAAATAAACATAAATCCACCCCTTTTTTCGCGCAAAAATACAATGACCGTAGCGAAGTGTACTTCGTCACTCATCACCTGAGAATCGGTACCGATACATACCTTCAATTTGTAGCCTTCAGCGGTCTCCCGTTTGATGGTATCTTCCACCGCCTCCAGCAAAGGCAGTTCGATTTTTTGGCCATTCATTCTTCTCCATTTCATCATAGTATCATAATTTTTAGAAATTAGAAAGCGTAAATCCGAAAGACAACCCAAAAGTGCAGTATTTTTGCGACACTATAACACATTGTTCTTAAAATTAACAATAAGGTAAACCTAACTTGTGCCTTATTTAGTTCCGTAAGCCTCCTATTATGACAAAATCTGAATTTATTGCATGGGGAAATTCTCCTTGGAAAATGCGAATATTCTTCTTGACCAAACTGCCTTCTGCTTGGTTTATGGGTATTAAAGTGAAACGGTTTGACCAGAATCGGTCAGAGGTACTGTTGCCCTACTCGTGGTGGTCTAAAAACCCCTTTAAGTCCACCTATTTTGCGGCCCAATGTGCGGCGGCAGAGTTGTCAACAGGGTTGTTGTGTATGGTTGCGTTGCAGGAAGAAGTGCCTATCTCGATGCTGGTCAGCGATGTGAAAGCAATGTTTGTCAAAAAAGCCTCTGATACCCTTACGTTTACTTGTGAAGATGGGCAAAAAGTAGTGGAATGTGTGCAAAAAGCCCTGGAAACCAAGGCTCCACAGGTGATTTTGATGCGATCTATCGGGCGTTTGCCCGATGGGGCGATCGCTTCTGAAGTAGAAATAACCTGGTCTTTTAAGGTCAGGGCTGGCTCAAAATAGCATTCATAAATGCCTTTGACTGCTCAAGCAATAGATCGGTATTGTCACTGACGATGGGTTCACCATAGTGTAGGGTAACGTGGATTTCTTTTGTACTAAATCGGCGGCTGGCGTGCGCTAAAAAAGAGATTTTGCCAACCCAAAAATCACGAGGATCTTTGAATACCAAGGCAACAGGTACTACTGGAATATTGGAACGAGCGGCCATTAAAAACGCGCCTTTTTTGAAAGGCAAAGTCCCATTGAGATCGGAGGTAGTTCCTTCCGGAAAAATAATCACCGGATGGCCATCATGTATCTTTTCAGCGATGAGTCGCATGGTAGATAATCGGCTTTTGGTGTTTTCGCGCTGTACGTAAAGGATGCCTGCATCCTTTGCCCCTTTTCCGATAATCGGCCAAGCCGCCAATTCTGCTTTGGCTACCGGAAAACCGTCAATTTCACAAAGCATAAGTATAGGATCAAGGTAAGATCGGTGATTGGCTACCACCAAACAGGGGAAATTGGGAGGATTTCCGTGGGTCTTCACGATCACCCCGACACCTTTGAGCAGGCGATTGGCCCAACGCCGCCTTATACGCATGGCGCGGCTCAGATCTTCGCCATAAATCATAGATTTAAGGCGAATCTCAAAGACAATCTTGGTAGTATAAACAATAAAAAATAACAGCCGCCAAAGGAGCATTATCGTAGGGAAGAGAACTCAAATGACTAACTATCTTCAAACTTCAAGTGCTTGACGGTCAATCCTTTGTTCATTAGTTGTTTTAGTGAATCCACCCCGATTTTCAGGTGGTTGTCGGCGTACTGAGCCGTGACAATTTTGTCGCTGGCTTCGGTTTTTACCCCGTCTTTGGTCATGGGCATATCGCTCACTAAAAGCAGGGCACCTGCTGGCATATGATTTTTAAAGGCTGCTATAAAAATAGTAGCCGTCTCCATATCAATAGCAATACAGCGATAATCCCTTAATTTTTGTTTGAAATCTTCGCGGTGCTCCCAGACGCGTTTGTTGGTTGTATATACCACGCCTGTCCAGTAGTCTAGTTCGTAATCGCGGATGGTGGTTGACACTGCTTTTTGTAAAGCAAAGGCGGGTAAGGCTGGTACTATTTCAGGCAAATAGTCATTGCTGGTACCCTCGCCCCGAATGGCTGCAATAGGCAATATAAGATCGCCATTTTTATTTTTACCCGTTTTTAGGCCACCACACTTACCCAAAAATAAGACGGCTTTTGGATTGATGGCTTCCAGTAAGTCTATGATAAGACCCGCATTGGGGCTTCCGATTCCAAAATTAATAATCGTGATCCCATCAGCAGTGGCTGCTTGCATAGGCCTATTGTCAATGCCCATTACCGGTACATTATGCTGTTCGGCAAATGTCTTTACATAAGCCCCAAAATTGACCAATAGGATGTACTCCCCAAATTCTTCCAATTGCATCCCTGTGTAGCGCGGGAGCCAATTTTTAACAATCTCTGCTTTTGCTTCTTTTTCGCGAAACAATATATCTTCGTGCAATGAATCTAAATCTTCTTTAGTAAGACCGTTCTTATCCGAGTTATCCATGAAAATATTTATTTATTATAGCCTATTCGTTAAGGCTCATTTTGATTTTTTTCTCCAATTCGGCCACGGTATCGCTGAATATCAAATCAGTATCCATCATATCTTGTACTGCTTTGCAAGAGTAAATCACCGTACTGTGGTCTCTACCTCCAAAGGTTTCACCTATGTTTTTCAGTGACTTATTGGTCATTTTTTTGGCCAAGTACATAGATAACTGACGAGCAATTACAATATTGCGTTTGCGGGTTTCTTGGTGCAATTTTTCGACTGGGACGCTGAAGTGCTCTGCCACCAGTTGTTGAATAAACTCAACGGTGATCTCCTTATTGATGGTCGTAACAAAGTTGCGGATCACTTCTTTGGCCAATTCAATATCAATATTGCGGCGGATGAGGGTTGATTGAGCCAATAGCGACACCATAACGCCTTCCAATTCACGAATATTGTTCTTGATATTGTAGCAAATAAACTCCAAAACATCATTGGGAACATCAACCCCCTCTTCCTCCATCTTATAATCAAGTATGGCCATACGGGTCTCCAAATCAGGTGCTTGGAGGTCGGCACTCAATCCCCATTTGAAGCGTGAAATCAGGCGGTCTTCCATGCCTTCCAAATCCTTCGGTGGGCGATCGCAGGTAAGTACGATCTGCTTTCCATTTTGGTGTAATTGGTTGAATATATGGAAGAATATCTCTTGGGTTTTTTGCTTGCCCGACAAAAATTGTATGTCATCAAGGATGAGGACATCTATCATTTGATAGAAATTCACAAAATCATTGACAGAGTTGTTCTTGATGGCTTGAATGATCTGGTTGGTAAACTTTTCAGCCGATACATACAAGACCGATTTGTTTTCCATTTTTTGAACAATCTCATTACCAATGGCCTGAGCCAAGTGGGTTTTGCCCAAGCCTACCGATCCAAACAAGAAAAGTGGATTGAAAGCAGTACCTCCCGGTTTTTTGGCAATGGCCAAGCCCGCGTTGCGCGCCAAACGGTTGCAATCACCTTCTATATAATTATCGAAAGTGTAATTTAAGTTGAGTTGTGGGTCAACTTTGATGCGTTTGATACCCGGAATGATAAATGGATTTTTAATCATTTCAGCATCAAATACGCCTGGAACGGGCTCATTGTCTTTTTCAGCAGAAGGACGCATGTCAACACGTCCCGAAGGTTTTAGGGGCGCCGGATTACCGGATTCTGGAATATGGTATGACAGACGGCCGCGATCGCCCAATTCCTGACGAATGCTTTTCTTGAGCAGCCCAACGTAATGTTCTTCCAACCATTCGTAGAAAAACTTATTAGGAACCTGAATAGTGAGCATGTCATTATCCAAACCTACCGGTTTAATTGGTTCAAACCAAGTCTTAAAACTTTGCTGGCTTACGTTTTTTTTGATGATACGCAGACAATCGTCCCATACCATCTGGCTGTCTTTAGTCATACCTGATGGATTATTGTAATAGGGATAAACCCAAACTGTTTTAAATGCGAAGGCGCGCTTATGAATAAAAGCGGGTGGCAAAGGTGCGGCATTTTTATCGAACCGACAAATGATTGTCAGTTTTTTTTTGAATATTTTTTCCTAGAAAACTAATGCGCTTTTAAAGTATATTATTTTTCTTGTTTAGAATGTAATTAAAGGAAAAAATATTTTTTTTGAAATATTATTTTTGTTTCAATGAAAAAAATAAAATAATATAGTTATTTTTTCGAAAAAGTAGAATCCATCATTGGAGAAATTTTTGGTTGAAATTTCTCCAAAATAACTCGGACTTTATCCAATCCCTTGACATTCAATCATTAAGATAATTTTTAAAAATTTACATTGTCTGCCCTTTTCGCTAAAAAAAATTGGCACTCCGAATTGTTAAAAAAATTGAGCATATTTGTATTTATCTTGTTACTGAAGTTTTGTTGCTCCAATTTTATCAATAAAAACACAATGTGCTGATTATCAATCAATTTCAAGAAAATACCCCGCGTGAATCATTTAGAACAACTGACCGGCCTCCGTTCTGATAGCGATGGCTGCTTTTTGAAGCAAGGTGTTGAAGTCTTGGGTCTCTACGTTTTGGAGCAGTGCTTGCACAAACAAATCTGCATCTGCCTTTGGATCTAAATCGTCGGCGGCATTTGTGATAAACGACAAGGTCTGGTTTTTAGCAAGGGTGATGATTTGCCAAAGGACATCTGATACGTACAGTTGCTGCGAGGTATTGTGGTCAAACTCTTGGCTGATGGACATTAGTAATGCACCGCGCAATTCTGATACTGTCATACCGGGCATCCGAATACGAAAAAGGGTATTGATGACTCCTACCCGGTCGCAAAGCAGAATGAGTCGCTCATAAGCCTGCAACCTGACAGGCAAGGTGATTTTATTGGATTCTTGACGCAAGACATGTCGGTTGTATGACTGCATTTCGTCCAAGTATAATTTCAGCAGATAGTAGGCCGTAGCGAATACAATGAGTGCCGGAATGGTGTATTTGAGTATCTCTAAGAATGATTCCATAACGTAAATATTGAAAAGGGCGGCAAAGGTAATCATGCGGACAAAACATTCTTACTTTTATGTTGTTAATATGTCGTAATTTTGTCGCTTAAATCAGAATATTATGCAAGCAGTATTAGAACAACCCTCTGTCGCAGTACCGGTGACCTTAACGGATGATGCGGTAGCGCAGTTATTAGAGATTAAAGTAAAGGAAAATATACAAGACAACTACCGACTACGAGTAGGTGTGAAGGGTGGGGGCTGTTCAGGCTTCACCTATGTATTAGGTTTTGATGAAAAACAAGACAATGATGACGAATTTGAAATCAAAGGACTCAAAGTAGTGATGAATAAAGCACATGCCATCTATTTATTAGGTATGCAGGTTGATTTTATGAATGGTCTTGACAATCGTGGATTTACATTCGATAACCCTAATGCGGAAAGCACTTGCGGGTGTGGTACTTCTTTTTCGGCTTAGGAACGCCAGATTCCTAGACTGAATACTGGTCTAAATAAAGCGGGCTCGATGATTGTTCATCGAACCCGCTTTTTTTGAGTCTCAGTTGGTAGGCTTATCAGATTATAGTAATGGCTAACACTTTTTATATTTGCAGCGCACGCTATTCTTTATCCACCACCACCTTCTGGAACAATCCTCCAATGCGTAGGGTATAAATCCCCTTTGGAAGTTGTCCAGTTGGGATTTTAAACTGCGTATTTTCATTGGTTTGTGAGAAAACAATGCGCCCCATAGCATCTAAGAGTTGTAGCGGCGAGGCATCATTCAGATTTTCGGGGATCTCCACACATAAAATGTCGCTTACTGGATTAGGGAACACTCGGAGGCGAGGGCTTGAGCCTAGGTTATTGGTAACCGATACCATGGGCTGATAATTAAGATAAGTGGTCAAAAGTGTCCCAAAAACAGTATTGAAATCCACTGCATTCGGATCAGTATCCGCATCTCTCCCATCATTCTGCTGTACCGCCAAAGACATATTTTCTTCCGTGAAATAAAAACCAATAGCCTTGTAAATTAAATCGCCATTGTGTCCCCAATTTGGCAGACCTGGGATATCAATAAAAAAAGTACCTAATCCATATTGTGCACTGTAATCTGTGTGCATCTCTGCCAACGTAGCAGGTTGTAAAAAACCACCTCCATGTATTGCTTTACTGAATTTTGCGATGTCGAGCGGAGTAGTAAGCAAATTACCTGCACTTCCAGCGAGACTGAAAAAACCTTCCATTGGCAAGCCGCTACCTTGCCCGTCTTCGACGATTGTATCGCCATCAATATCTAGAAATACATTAGAAAATGGCAAATTTTCATAAGATTCGTAAGGATAAGCAAAGGTATTGGTCAGTTCAAGCGGCACTAGGATGCGCTCTCGTAGGGCTTCATACCAAGGTTTTTGGGCAATGGCTTCAATGATTTGTCCCGCTAGAAGAAAATGTGTGTTAGAGTAATAAAAGGTAGAATCTAGGGGCGCATTGGGTGCTAAAACATAGTTATTTAAAATCGTTTGAGGCGCCCAAATACTATCAAGATTGGATATCCAATCATTGATAATGGTGGGGTGTTGATTGAAGTAATCGTAAAAACCCGCCCGATGATTGAGCAACTGTCGCACTGTCGCTTTGCTGTTTACATTTGGATAAGGAGGCAAAAATTTACCAATGCTATCATCAAGGGACAAAAGATTGTCATCCACCATCGTAAGTAACGTAGCAGCCACAAAAGATTTGGTGATACTGCCCATACCAATCAGGTGTTCAGTTGTGAGTATTTCGGTGACAGGTATTTCTTTAGCAACTCCTTTGGCGCGTTTCCAGACCGTGCCATCGGGCAAAATCATGGCCGCACTAAAGCCTTTAAGCGTCGAAAGATTGCAAATACTATCAAAAGAGGCATCCAAGGCGGCAGGAAGCGCACCAAATTGGATCGTTTGCTTTTTTTGAAATATTGGGGTGTTTGTTGCAAAATCAAGTCCTGTTTTTTCGGACAAGTTGCCGTTTTTAAGTTGGATTTGAGCAAAAGAAAATTGAGTGGCCATTAAGAGAATAGCCAAAGTTTTAATGAAATTAATCATGTTGTAAAATCTGTGTTGTGAATTTATGGGGCAAAAGTGAGGCGATAAAACCTTCTAGCCGCCCTATTGTACACTTTCGGACGTATTTTATACTCAATTAAGATTTTCCTTTGCTGATTTCTGAAATTCGGATGGAGAAAGACCCGTCATTTTTTTGAAAGTCGAATTGAAGGTGGATTTTGAACCAAAACCCGATTCAAAGGCTAATCCCAAGATATTGAGATGGTCGTATTTGGGAGAAAGCAATAGTTTTTTGGCTTCTTCTACGCGGTATTTATTGATGAGTTGGAAAAAATTTGCACCAAACCCTTCATTGATTAAATAAGAAAGGTCATTGACTGAAAGTGACATTTTGGTGGCGAGTTTTGGCAGATTGAGGGTGTCGTCTATGAAAACTTTCTCAACTTCTAAAAAATGGAGCAACTGGGTTTTGTATATGTCCATTTGAGTATCTGAAAAACGTTTTTGTTTTACAAAATCCACTTTTTGGGCAGCCTGTTCGTTTTCTTGGATTATTTCTTGGATGCCGTCCACTTCAGTAGTAGAATATGGAAAAATCTCGACTTGCTGACTGGTAAAATAAGCCATCACATAAATGCATAATAGGTAACCTATACTGGATAAATGCTTAAAATTATCGGGTTTAAACACAACTTCATTTAACCAAAGCAATAAAACAGCCCCAAAAATGAGCAATAAATATTTTAACCAATCCAAGTTAATGGTCTCGACGGAAGAAGCAAAAAGTTTGATGTTTTTCTGATGTTTTTTTATTTTTCGGAAAGCAAAAAACATGTATGTGAAACCCATTAATATCAATAGTAGCACAATCAACATTCCAATGGTATCATCGGAGTTAAGTTCCGTTGTTTCATTTTCGACTAACCCCAATTTGGTTTTTGGATCCATCAAAAATAAAAGAATGGCTATGGGCAAAAACAGGAGAAAGGGAGTAAAATGTAGTAAATCTAATTTTTTAAACTTGCGGTCTGGTGAAACAAAATACACGACCACCATATAGAACAGTGGAGCAATCGTAAACAGAAAAAAATTATCAAACCCAATTAATTGAGGATACTGTCGATACACTTCTATCATCATTTTGCTACCGCCCAAAAAAACCAAAGTAGCCACAAAAAGTAAGGCCGCCAACCAATGATTGGCAGCGATATTTACTTTTCTAGGATTGATGAGGGTATTGTATGCCAACATCAAGGTGCTCCCAATCGTTAGATTTTCAAAAAAATATGGAGTCATGTATCTATCTTTTTATGGGGTATGCGCGGTTGTGTTATATTTTTAGCCCTATTTTACCTTCGACATAAACATATACCAGTTCCATTCCCAAGTTACACCGTTGTCATCGGAAAATGCTTGACTCCATATTGGATTTTCTTTGTCTCTTATATCCCATCGAAAAGCAACTAAAATTGGTTTGCCTTCAAATACATCTTTTGTGAAAAAGTGAGCAATTTTATCATCAAATGAACCTTTTACAGGCGGGTCTAACGCTCCTCTGGTAGTATCTGCCCAATAAATGCTCCATAATTTTGTTTTTGGATTGAATAACCTCAATGACATTCCTTCAAACGGTTCTCCGTCAAAAGTGGCAAGGAAATTATCTATATTTCCATTCCCATTTAGTATCCTATACATTTCTTGTGTTGAGTAAAATTCAACCCACTCCTGACTGCCATTTAATCTTGATTTCAATTTTTTATTGTGCAAATTCCATTTGCCTTCAAAAAAGTCGAAGTCATATTTGGAAGATGTTGGTGATGCTACGATAATTAAGTCACCATTTGTATCAAAGTCCAATCTAGGGATCTCTATCTCCTTTTCCATGCATGTATATGTTAATTTTGATTAATGTTAAAGCAGGCTGTAAAAAACGCCACCAGATCAAGGTCATTAATTTTTTCACCGCTATTTATACAGCCATCCCTAAAAACGATTTGGCTGAACAAAGGTAAGGTGGTGTTGGGTAAAAATCAAACTTTAACAGCCAATGGGGGCGGTGAGGATAGGAACTATAAATATAAAAAGTCCCTGAATTTGACCGTTCAATATTCATGCACTGATCGCCATTGTTGCCGGGATTGGTCTCGCCTTGTGAGATGTTGAGTTGGGCATGGGCGGAAAAAGCCAAGCACCCAAGTATGGAAAATAAGAAAAAGTGTTTCATCAAAACTAATGTAACTTTTTGTGAAAAAATAAAATTATTAGACTTTGGACACCTGCGGTGCTCAAAGTAGTTGAGTGAAAATAATCTATGTTTTGATTCGTCACAGACTGTTCTTAATCATTGGTTTGCAAGTTACATCATTCATAACTCATAATTCCTTACCTATCTCCTAAAACTGAAAATAAATAAAAGGCTGCACCTCAGACGATTTCACCTGCATAATTACCGCTACAATGAGCGTAATCAACACTGCCTTGCCAACTAAGGGTAGCCAAGTTACAAATGATTCTGCGCGTTTGTCTATAGATGCAGGCACCATGTGCAAAGCATAACCCACGGCGACCCAGAAAATGACGGCGGCATAGCCAGCCAAGAACTCGGGGAATACTTCTGGGTGAAATTCAAAAGCGATTTGGTGGAGCATTGAATGGATGATATCTAAGTTTTCGGCACGGAAAAAGATCCAACAAAAACAAATAAAATGGAAAGTAAGAATCCCGCCCATGGCCTTTCGGAACACTCCCGGAGTAGATGGGAATACTTCTTTGATGAGCCGCTCAATGGCCAATCCCAATCCGTGCAATCCGCCCCAGATAATAAACCGAGTGGCTGCGCCATGCCACAATCCACCCAACAACATGGTTAGCATCAGGTTGCGATACGTCATCAAACGGCCATTTCTATTGCCGCCCAGCGGCACATAAAGGTAATCGCGCAGCCATGTAGAAAGGGATGTATGCCAACGCCGCCAAAACTCAGTGATAGACAGCGACTGGTAAGGGGAATTAAAGTTGATCGGAAAATGAAAACCCATCAATAAGGCAATACCAATGGCAATATCAGAATATCCACTGAAATCGCAATAGATTTGCATGGCATAACCATACACCGCAAATAGATTTTCAAGCCCCGTATAGACTTGTGGTTGCTCAAACACCCGCTCCACAAAATTGAGGCTAATATAGTCCGAAAGCACTGCTTTTTTGAATAAACCAATGCAAATCAAGAATATAGCGCGACCAAACTCCGCTTTAGTGACCTGTGGGACTCGGTCTATTTGTGGCAAAAAATCGGCCGCTCTGATAATGGGCCCTGCCACCATTTGGGGAAAAAAAGTGACAAAAAACGCATAGTCAAGCATACTGTCCAAGGGCGTTAACTCATCCCTATACACATCTATAGTATAACTAAGGGATTGAAACGTAAAGAAGGAAATGCCCGCTGGTAAAATAATATCTAAAGGCTGGCAAGTACCATTGCTTAAGTTATTGAATAGGTCAATCAAGTAATTGGTGTATTTAAAATAAACCAACATGCCTAAATTGACGCAGAGACTCCAGAATAAGAGCCATTTTTTGGCTCGTTTAGTTTCCGCCTCATATATCCATTTTGCTAGGTGAAAATCAACGACGACGATCACAACGTGTAGGAGCCAAAAAATACCTGCACATTTGTAGTAGAAGTATAGGGATAGCAGTGTTACCCACCACAAACGCATGGTTTTGTGATTTTTGACCAAGGAGTATCCCGAAAAGAAAACAAGGAAGAAAAACAAGAAAAGGCCGCTGCTGAAAATCAGAGGGGCATTGGGGTGAAATACAAACTGTTCTAGTATCTTATTTAGATCGAACTGCAAAGGGATTCGTTTTTGGCAACATTAATTCACACTAATTAAACAAGGCACCTTGATTGGCCAATTCATCTTCCATCGGGTTGCTTGATTCTGATTCTAAAACGGCCAATGGCTCATCACTGAGAATTTCATCGGCCAGATACCGTTTCACAATCCTTAGTTGATGCGTATAACGATTCAAGTCGCGATTGAAAATACCAAAATGATCTAGTTTGTCAATTCGAACTTTGCCAGAGGCGTGTATGATATGGCATTCGGGCAATATAATGCCCACGTGCGTGATATTGCCCTTGCCAGTATCAAAAAAAGCAAGGTCTCCTTGCTGACATTGTTCCATAAAATCAACGGATCTGCCTTGATTGACTTGCTCCGAAGCATCGCGGAGCAATTTTATGCCTGCAATTTTATATACCATTTGGGTCAATCCTGAGCAATCAATACCAAATGGAGAACGCCCTCCCCAAAGGTAAGGCGCGTGTAAATACCTGCGCGCTATTTTCACGATCCAGTCATTGGTTAACGGAGCCTGACCGGTAGATACTACAGGCCCAGAGAACTGAAACGACTGGTTGCCCAGATTGCAACGCAATCCGTCATAGTCTGGGAGTACCGCACCCATGGTTACAGGTATAAAATGATCGGCAGCCATCAAGCCCTCCACCAACGATAGATTAGAGGTTAGGATCTCTTGATAGTTGTGAAAATCGGAATCCGTGATCCGTTTAAGTTGTTTGCTGTCCATCCAACCAATATACCCATCCCACGTGCATACCACGGAGACCCAGTTATCCTTGTAGTCTTGTATGCTCACAGTTTCGCCAAAAAGCAGTTGGGAAACCATCTCGCTTTTATCGGAGGGCTGGGCTCGGAGGGGCGCCAAACTAACCTGACAGGCTGCGTAATTCATGTGTATGCTATTATGCTATTTCAAACTATTGAAATATTTGAAATCGTGGTTTTTTTCAATTTTTTGCAAACTTTCATAAATCAGGCGGATGACATTGTTGACATCGTCTTTATGCGCCATTTCTACGGTTGTATGCATGTATCGGAGCGGAAGCGAAATCAACGCTGACGGTACGCCACCATTGGAATAAGCAAAGGCATCGGTATCGGTACCTGTTATCCGACTTGAGGCTTCCCGCTGAATCGGTATTTCATTGGCTTCGGCCGTATCAATAATAAGGTCGAGCAATTTTTGGTGTACTGCTGGTGCGTAAGTAACAGAAGGCCCGTTGCCACAACGAACATCGCCATGTTTTTTTACATTTAGCATAGGCGTATGCGTGTCATGGGTTACGTCCGTCACAATGGCCACATTTGGCCGTATAGAGTTGGTTACCATTTCAGCACCGCGAAGACCTACTTCTTCCTGCACTGCATTCACAATGTACAAGGTATAAGGCAGGGTCACTTTGTTTTCTTTAAGCAATCGCGCTACTTCCGCTATGCAAAATCCGCCCATACGATTGTCTAAAGCGCGACCTGCGTAATAACGGTCATTGACGATGGTCATTTCGTCTTGAAAAGTAATGACACAGCCTACATGAATGCCCATTTTGAGCACTTCTTCTTTATCTTTTGCGCCAACATCTACGGTGATGTTCTCCATAGAAGGACTGAGGTTAGCATCTTTATCGGTACGGGTATGAATGGCTGGCCATCCAAATACACCTTGCACACGACCGCCTTTGCGTAAGTGTACCCATACGCGCATGGATGGGGCTATCATATGATCGCTGCCTCCATTGCGAATTACATAAATAAATCCGTCATCTGTAATGTGGTTGACAAACCAAGATATTTCGTCAGCATGTCCCTCTATCACTACTTTATAGTCTTGGCCTGGGTTGATAATGCCGTAAGCCGTACCATAATTGTCTAATTTCCACTCATCAATATAAGGTGAAAGGTATTCCAACCATAGCTTCTGGCCGCCCGATTCGTAACCGGTTGGGCTAAAATTATTAAGGTAACTAATAAGAAATTGTTCTGATTCAGGTGTAATTACGTGCATACTTTAGTTGATTCGATTTTTTCGATGGATGATTCGACTAAATCCGATGATGATATTATGCTATAAGCATCCCCCATTGATCGGGTGCTTTTCGCCAATTATTTAAAGTTTCAAGATCACTTGGTGATACATAGCCAGCCGCAATGGCCTCTTGTACCAAAATGTCGTAGTTTGTAAGGGTTTTGAATACGACTGATTTTTCAGCAAAAGCAAGGTCAGCCTTTTCAAACCCATATTGGAATATGGCTAAAACGCCTACTACATCGGCACCAGCCTCCCTAAGCGCGTCAACTGCTACCAGACAACTACCTCCTGTACTAATAAGGTCTTCTATCAGTAGCACTTTTTGGCCTTCGCCAAGATGTCCTTCTATCTGGTTGCGACGACCATGCTCTTTAGCACTGCTCCGAACATAGATGAATGGTTTTTGAAGTAGATCTGCCAGCAATGCCCCATGGGGAATACCCGCAGTAGCCACGCCTGCCACCACATCAAAGTCGCCAAACAGGGCAGATTGTTCCGCTAAGCCCTCTTTGATGATATTGCGTACCTCTGGGTAAGACAGTGCCACCCTGTTGTCGCAATAAATAGGCGACAAAATACCCGATGCCCAAGTAAATGGGGATTGGGGGTTTAATTTTACTGCCTTGATTTTCAATAAGTTCCGTGCTACCGCTTCAGATAATTTCATGTAATGAATACGACTTTCTGGTATAATGTATTAATTTCGCATCTCAATATTTACAAATGCCGCAGCAAAAGTATAAAATCTATATAAACGGAGTACCCGTTTTTCTGATAAGTCATGCAGAATTCTTAAAAATAAGTATTCCGGAGGACAAATTCCACTATGTAGCCCATTATTTGGGCAAAAAAAAGCAGATCAAACAGTATCTGGATTTGCTCAATAAGCGAAAAGATATTCGAATGGTGGTCTTACATTCCTATGAAATAGAAACCCTCTGGGCTGATTTTTTGGAATGTTACAAAATTTTGGAAGCCGCCGGAGGCTATGTACTCAACAAAGATAAAGAATTGTTGGTTTTTTTTCGACGGGGATCTTGGGATATGCCCAAAGGGAAAATTGATCCGGGAGAAACCCCAGAAATTGCTGCCATTAGGGAAGTGCAAGAGGAAACGGGCTTGATAAATGTAACCTTGGGTGCTTTTTTGATCCACACCTATCACACCTATGAACAGAATGGGCGACGGATTCTGAAAAAAACTTGGTGGTATCGTATGACGACGACCGATATGGATCTTACGCCTCAAATAGAGGAAGATATTACCGATATAAAATGGGTAGAACCGGTGTATTGGCTCAAAACAGAACCAATTATCTATAGTAATATTAAAGATGTTGTGGATGCGGGGTTGATTTCGAGATAAAAAAGTAAATTTTTTACCTGCATTTAAAATCTTCGGCGTAAGATTGCGGCATAAAATTTTTAAAATATGCCAACACGTCGTACTGCTATCAAAACCCTTATTGCTGGGGCAGCCACCTTGGGTGCTGCTCCTTCTCTGTCTTTCGCCGCTCAAATAAAAGAGAATCGATCAGTTATGGCTCGAAAAGGAAATATCAGACACAGTGTCTGCCGCTGGACTTACGGAGACCTTCCCTTGGATGAACTTTGCGTTTTTGCAAAGCAAATCGGAATTACGGCTATTGATCTCATTGGCCCTAAAGAGTGGGAGATACTCAAAAAGCACGGGTTGGATTCCTCCATGTGCAATGGTGCCGAAATTAACCTAGTAGATGGATTCAATAATCCTAAATTTCATGAAAAACTAATCTTAAATTACACTGAAATGATTCCACTGGTGGCTAAAGCCGGGTATAAAAACCTGATTTGTTTTAGTGGAAACCGAAGGGGTATGGACGATGAAACAGGCATGAATCATTGTGTGACTGGACTGAAAAAAATCATGGCTTTGGCTGAAAAAAATGGCGTAGTCATTCAAATGGAATTATTCAACTCCAAAGTGGATCACAAAGACTACATGTGTGACAAATCGGCTTGGGGCATCGAATTGTGCAAGCGCTTGGGCTCTGAAAACTTCAAATTGCTATATGACATTTATCACATGCAAATCAATGAGGGCGATGTAATTCATACCATCAAAGATCACCACATGTATTTTGGCCATTACCATACCGCAGGTGTGCCTGGCCGCAATGAAATAGATGACAACCAAGAATTATATTATCCAGCCATCATGCGGGCTATTGTTGCCACTGGATATAAAGGTTACGTAGCACAAGAGTTTATTCCAATCGCTTCTGACAAATTGGGCTCTTTATCTAAGGCCATTGATATTTGTGACGTATAGTGGTCTAGTTCTACTTCAATTTACCTATTAACTTCACTGCCTGCGCATAGTGAATATCGTCTTTAGGGATTTGCTCTAAGAACGATAAGGCCATTTTATTGTTTTTTTCCGATACATAAGAAAGCGCGATGTACCAAAGTGCGTCACTTTTCAAAGCATTGTTTTGCAATGACAATGGAATCAACACATCTCGCGCATCCTTTGGTTTTAATAGTTCTACTAAGCAGATTCCTTTATACAGGAGTGCTGTACTACTATCGGGATGCTCTTTCAGTACATCTTGCAATGCTGTCAATGCAGCGGCATAATCCTTTGTATTAAAAGATTTTTCGGCATCGGTAGCCCTATTTTCTGCATTTCCGCGCAGGGTCAATGATAGTGGAGCGTGTTGACTGTACTGCTGGTACAAAGAAGTGTTGTCTTGGTTTAAAAACCAAACTGCGGCTATTGCCAAGGTCAGGGCTGCGGCCAAGGAGGTTAGCCACCTGCTACGGGTGATCCTTGCTTTCATGGCCGGGGCGGTGCCAGTTTCCTCGACCTGACTAAAAAACTGATCACCAATACTTTGAAAGGTGTTTTTTAGATCTTCACGCTGCTGCAATTTGAGCGGAAAACCCTCCATTTCTTGACGCAGGTGAAATTCTGCCCCAAATTCAGGGTCTTGTGTCGCCCTTTGTTTGGCTTCGACTCTTTCCGTTTCAGAAAGCAGTCCGTTGAAATAGTTATTTAATAATGTAGAATCTTGTTCGTTCATGAGTAAAATGATTAAACGGTTTGAAAAAGAGTGCGCCAGCGTTCCATACAGGCATTCTTTCGCCTATAGAGGGTATCTACGCTGTTCATCTGGAGCATGAGGGCGGCTTCGCGGGGAGGGGTGCCATTGGTCAGCAGGGTCAACAATTGACGACATACATCACTCAATTGCTCGAAGCATCGGTTCAGTTTGTCGTGCCGAGCCGATGCTTCTAAGGCTTCTTCAGCCAAAGTCAGTTCATCTGGACTGACTTCTTGACTATATCGCAGTTCCTCCTCTTTCCTTACCCCCGACTCTTTATTTTTTTGTCGGAGCCGATCAATCCATTTTCTGGAGTATATAATATGTAGCATTCCACCCAATGGGCAGGTGAGTACAAAATCTTTGTTTTGAGCCTTGTCAAATAATGCCAGTACTGCTTCTTGGAATACATCTTGAGCATCTGCTACCGATCCTCCATGTTGTACGATCCAGTTCCGAGCTTGTGATGCATAACGTTGATAAATTTCATTGATCTTTTTAGGATCATTGTGCCGCAAGGCTTCTATATATTGATGATCTGTGTGCATATATCTCTTTAAAAAATCGGGTAAAAGTACGATTATTTTTCAAAACGGTTATACTCTTAGTAATGGCGAAACAATAACTGTACTTTATTGTAACGCCAATACATTCAATATAGCATTTGAAAACCATACTTAACTTGGAAAAAAATCGTTCATTTGCGATGTAAATATCCAATCGCGCTCTTTGACCGCAAAACGGTCGAAAATAAGTAAGCCTGAAATGGCAATTCGCGACATATTTGGATAAATAGAATCAACTCACTATATGAATACGCATCAAGTAAAGTGCATGAAGGTAGGAATTACAGGGGGAATTGGCACGGGAAAGACAACCGTTTGCCACATATTTGCGGCTATGGGTATTCCCATTTATTATGCAGATTATTGGGCTAAGTGGCTTACTACCAACGACTTAGAAGTTAAAAATGATATGCTCGCGTTATTAGGTACAGAGGCCTATTTGCCCGATGGTAGTTACAATAGGGCTTGGGTGGGGCAACAGGTATTTGGAGATAAAGTAAAGTTGGCTCAATTAAATGCTATCTTGCACCCTGCAGTGGCACGACATGGTCGTGCTTGGCACGAAACACAATCAAAAATTGGCGCAAAATATACGATGAAAGAAGCCGCTTTGATGATTGAGAGTGGGAGTTATCTTGATTTAGACGTCTTGATCGTAGTAACCGCTCCTGAATGGCTGCGTATTGAAAGGGTGATGGCTCGCGATGGACTGACAGATGAACAGGTTCGATACCGGATAGCGCAACAATTGCCAGAAAGTGAAAAAATAAAACATGCCCATTTTATTGTCAAAAATGATGGCTCCCAATCACTGATACAGCAGGTTTGGGCCATTGATCAAAAAATAAAAAGCAATCGAATATGATTCCTATTACGCAAGATTTATTGACAAGTACTCGCAATCGCCCTTTTCTTCGCGACTCCAAAGAATATTCTATTCGACAGATTCGCGGAGTGATTGCCCATTGGACAGCCAATACAGATAAAGGGGCTCATGCGAAAGCCAATCGCAATTATTTTAATAATACCCAGCGTTATGCATCGGCACATTATATTGTTGACGACAAGGCGATCATTCAATGTTTGCCCGATAATGAGGTGGGTTACCATGTTGGAGGCCTATTTTACAAACCCGATGGGAAGTATCTGATGGCTGGTGCACCCACACCTAATTATTTTTTGATTGGTTTTGAAATGTGTGTCAATTCCGATGGGGTTTGGAGCAAAACTTACCAAAATTCGGTGGATTTGGCGGCTCACTTACTCCGAAAATATGCCTTTACAATTCACGATCTTTATAGGCATTTTGATATCACAGGCAAAGATTGCCCTAAGATGATGATAGAAGAACCCAAGTGGGCTGCCTTCAAGGCAGATGTGGCCAAAGCCATGCTGGATGATCCAAAACCAGCCCTTGGGCGCGGGATCGTTACTTCCAAAGAGTTGAACGTGCGCAGTGGCCCGGCTACCACATTTCCAGTACAAACAAAGTTGGTAAAAGATGCCAATTTGCAATGGTGGGAGGAGAAAAATGGTTGGTTGCGGATTGGAACAGGCCGATGGGTGAGTAAGACCTTTGTTCAAACTACCTTTCTAACCAAGCGGGTGCGGATTGTTAGTACTACTGGTGCCAACGTCAGGAATAATGCCAGCGGTACCGCCACAGTCATTGATGCTTTCCCGAATGGGGCTATGATATTTGTGACCAATCAAAATGGAGACTGGTTAGAGGTAGGCATCAATCGTTGGACTCATAACTCCTTAACAGCCAATATTATCACTCAAATAGGCGAGGTGGTTGAAACCAATGAACTGAACGTCCGCCAAGGACCAGGAACCGACTTCAAGTTGATCAGAAAACTGAACAAAGGCAACTTGGTAGAAATTTTTGAGGAGAAAACTGGTTGGTATCGTATTGCCCACAGTGAATGGGTATTTGCTCCGTTTATTGTAGTGAAATAGGTTGAGGTGCTAGATTTCGGAAGTTTTCAGAACTTCCGAAATCTAGGCAAAACATCCATCTAAATTACTGTTTCTGAACGCTCCCAGATCCACTAATATTCGTATTAACAGATGGTGATCCAGTATAATATAGATCTCCACTGCCTGCTACACTGGCCTTGATGGATTCCATAACGTCAATATATATAGTGCCAGACCCTGATATGTCAGCATCTAAAGTATTGACTGTTAATGATTTAGCCGACAACTCTCCGCTTCCTGCTATGTTTATTTCCAGATCGGCGCATTTGCCGCCCATGCTAATATTGCCCGAACCGGCTACATTACAATCGGTCTTTCCAAAATCGGCTTGAGGTATAGAAATTTCACCGCTTCCAGATACATCAATGTTCATTTTTTCAGAACGAATGGCGCTTACTACTTTGATGTTTCCACTACCCGAAATATCGAAAGCGGTAAAGGCAGGCGCACTGATCCTGATTTTGATATCGCCTGAGTTGCCTACATTTTCATCAAAATACAGGCGCAGGGTATTCCCATTTACCTCTGTTTTTAAGATCGGAAGAATATTTTCATAGGCTGTTACTTCTACCATAAACTGATCAGCCACTGCAACCTCTACTGTCGCTGATATAGCAACATCTATGGCATCAAAGCCACGCTGATCTCGGTTTTCGGTTTTCATGGCACCTTCACCGTTTACTCCAAATCCAAATCCATTAAAATTACAAGAGCCTTTACCAAACATAAAAAAGGCCACTAAAAGCATGAACAACAATAAGTTACGCATAAAAAAGGATGTTTCGTTTTAGAATTAGATATTTTCTGAAATAATTAGCGCATTTTTGCACTGTTTTTCAGACACACAAGGTCTGAAAAACGTTACATACGATTCAAATTTATTTTATGATCTGGCCGATTTTTTATTTTTTAACCAGCCTTACACCTAATATCTACATAGTAGCCAATACGTTGGGAGAGGCCCATCTGGCAACAGATGCCCAATACGAGTCAAGTTCAAAGAAAGTGGTATCATGGTCATCTGAAACCGACCATGATTTTGGAGACCTAAAAAAAGACAACCCTGTAGAGTATATTTTTAAGTTCACCAATATCGCTTCTGATACAATCTTATTGCAAACAGTGCGCACTACTTGTGGCTGCACAGCTGCCACTTGGACCGAAACGCCTATTGCTCCCGGTAAAGAAGGCATCGTGACCATCGAATATGATGCCTACCAAGGCGGCGATTTTTCAAAAAAAATACGGGTTTTCTTTGATAAACAGCGTAAACCTGAAATTTTGAGGATACGTGGGACGGTGAATTAAATTCGACAACACAAATCCTAAGGAACTACTACCTTTGCTACCCTTATGAATATAGAAGAACAAAAAAGCCTTTTACCCTATAATACCTTCGGATTGGAGGCCAGTTGCCGCTATTTTGCGGAGATAAACAGTGTGGATGAAATATCACCGCTACTCCAAAAAAAATTGGAACCGATCATGGTGCTTGGAGGCGGTAGCAATATCCTTTTTACGCAAAATTTTGAAGGCTTGATCCTTAAAAATAATATAAAAGGCATACAAGTTGAAACGGAACTAGAGGATCAGGTGTGGGTACGGGCTGGAGGAGGTGAATCATGGCACGACTTTGTCATGTGGTGCGTAGCGCATCAATACGGGGGCGTTGAAAATATGAGCCTAATACCTGGAACGGTGGGTGCTGCACCCATCCAAAATATCGGAGCATACGGTGTAGAACTAAAAGACGTATTCATTAGTCTGGAAGCACTTGACTTGAAAACGGGCGAAAAAAGCACTTTTTCAAAGGATTTATGCCAATTTGGGTATAGAAACAGTATATTTAAGCAAGAAGCCAAGGGGCGCTATTGTATCACGTCCGTATTGTTCTCCTTGACCAAATCCCCACATCAGATCAATGCTTCCTATGGTGATATCCAAAAGGTATTAGCCGATAAAGGAATTGTAAAACCAAGTATTGCTAACCTAAGCCAAGCAGTAATTGATATCCGTACCTCTAAATTGCCTGATCCGGCTAAAATTGGGAACTGTGGTTCTTTCTTCAAAAATCCAGAAACCGATCGCATCGTTTTAGATCGTATTCGTGTCACCCACCCACAAGCACCCGGCTATGATTTGCCCGATGGGCGCGTAAAAATACCCGCTGGATGGCTCATAGAACAGTGTGGTTGGAAAGGGAAAAGGGTAGGAAATACAGGATCTTATGAAAAACAAGCCCTCGTATTGGTGAACCATGGCGGAGCCCAAGGCGCAGAGGTAAAGGCATTGGCTTATGCCATCATTGATTCTATCCAACAGGCATTTGGTGTCACCTTAGAGGCAGAGGTGAATATGGTATAACCTAGATGGGACAAACTCCTTTGGTTTTCGCCCTAAAATCCCACAAAATCATGAGGATTCACCAGTTTATGGCTGGTGCGATGGCCATTTTTGAAAAAATGAATCAGATTTGTTTGATCTGGCAAAAAATCATAGAGTAGCGTGTTTTTAACTTGAACTTGGCCTGATAAATTAATTGGCTCCGCATCCAAATAACACCAAACAGCCTCCTCTTCTATTTCATAGCCAACCAATCTCCAAGTGATGGGTTGATTAGCAAGGGTGACTTGTAGCCTTTCTGAGATGTACCGACCTATAAAAACGGCATCTTTCTCCTGCTTCGTGCCTAAATTGGCCCGATGCTGATATAACCTAACGAGGGCATCTTGCAAATCGTCGGTAAACATCTTACAACTGACATTGACTAACTTTTGGGACTCGTCTAATCGTATTTCTGTCACGCTGACATGGAAAGGATGGATGGTTTTAGACGAAACACCCACTAAAACCACTAAAAATAAAGCGAATCCTACCTTAAAATCTAAAAAAATATTGTGTCTTTGCATCGTGGTGCAAAGGTATATCCTTTTTAAGTAATGGTGACACAAAAACGGTTACTAAGTGCCGACAGTACTTTTATCAAATCCAACTTTTCTGATGCGTTTAATTTTTACTACCCTATTCTTGTCTTTTTGCTTAGCAACTGGCCTCGCCCAAAACCTGAAAAACAATCCTAAGTCCAATCACGGCAATAAATTTGAGCAATTGGGAACCATTTTGCCCGATGCCAATACCTATCGTGCCGCCTCTGGCGCGCCTGGCCATGAATACTGGCAACAACGGGCCGATTACCAGATAGATGCTTGGTTGGATGAAAAAACCTTAACCTTGAACGGAGAAGAAACCATCACGTATTTCAATAATTCTCCAGATGTATTGACCTATGTCTGGCTTCAATTGGACGAAAACGAACACCGAGCCAACAATGAAAGTAATAATTTTAACGAAAGTCAATTGGATGCGCCTTTGACTGATTTCACGTTGGAGCGATTGGAATTTCGTAAAAATTTGGAAGGCTATGGCACCAACATCATTTCAGTAACCGACAAGACAGGTATTTCATTAAAATATACAATCAACCACACCATGATGCGGGTTGATCTGCCAATAGCCTTGAAATCAAACCAAAAATTCACCTTCAAAGTAAAATGGAACTACAAAATCGCGCCCCGCCTAAAAGTAGGCGGCCGTGGCGGCTATGAGTTGTTTGAAGGCGATGGAAACCATGTGTTTACTATCACCCAATGGTATCCTCGTATGTGCGTTTACAGCGATTACCAAGGCTGGAACAACAAGCAATTTACTGGCAGGGGCGAGTTTTCCTTGGTTTTTGGCAATTATTCTGTCAATATGAAGGTGCCCGCCGACCACGTTATTTCCTCGACCGGTATTTGTACCAATCCAGCAGATGTACTGACCTCTGCCCAATTGGCTCGCTGGAAGACCGCTCAATCATCGTCCACCCCCGTAGAAGTAGTGACCCTCGACGAGGCCAAGGCTCGTGAAAAAAGCCCTGAACGTGAGCGTTACGTTACTTGGAAATATAAGGCCGAAAATGTGCGTGATTTTGCTTGGGGCAGCTCCCGTAAGTTCATTTGGGATGCCATGTCGCAACCCATAGAAGGCAAAAACGTGATGTGCATGAGTTATTATCCAAAAGAGGCTTATAATTTGTACAGCCGTTACTCAACCAAAGTAATTGCCCATACCCTGAGGGTTTACTCAAAATTCACTACTCCGTACATATACCCAGTAGCGATCAGTGTGGAAGCCAGCAACGGGATGGAATACCCCATGATTTCTTTCAATTTTGGCCGCACCGAAACGGATGGAACCTACAGTGTACGCACTAAAAACGGGATGATAGGGGTAATTATTCATGAAGTAGGCCATAATTTCTTCCCAATGATCATCAATAGCGACGAACGACAATGGAGTTGGATGGATGAGGGATTGAATACTTTTGTGCAGTTTTTAGCAGAGCAGGAGTTTGATAATAACTTTCCCTCTTCTCGTGGCCCTGCCCACAAAATAGTAGATTACATGAGTATGCCGCCCAATCAATTGGAGCCTATTATGACGAATAGCGAGAACATTGCCCAATTTGGCAGCAATGCATACGCCAAGCCCGCAACAGCCCTAAATGTATTGAGGGAAACCGTGATGGGGCGCGAGTTATTTGACTATGCTTTCAAAGAGTATGCTCGCCGTTGGGCATACAAGCACCCTTCTCCTTCCGACTTTTTCCGTACCATGGAAGATGCTTCTGGGGTGGATCTTGATTGGTTTTGGAGGGGTTGGTTTTACGATATTGAACCAGTGGACATCTCCTTGGATAGTGTGGTCGCATTCACAGTGACTGCCGATGGTGTTCCAATGCCAGTTGCGGCTGCTAATAATGCAACCAATGGCGTAGATCGTCCCGAAGTGCCAGAGGATTTTGAGCCTATTCACAAGGTGAAAAACAGGGCTGCCAATATGAAATTCTTAGTGGATCAAGATACCTTACTGCGCGATTTCTACTATTACTACAAACCTGAGAAAAAGCCAACTCCACCACCAAGTACCACGCCCGTAACTACTACACCTACGCCTCGAACTAATAATATGGATAAGGCTTCGGATGCCGATTTAACAAAATTTACAGACAAGTATTATTACGAATTGACGATGACAAACAAGGGCGGTTTGGTCACTCCAGTCATCGTACAATGGAATTATAAAGACGGAACCAGTGAAACAGAATATATAAGTGCGTACATTTGGCGCAAAAATGAATCCAAAATAGTTAAATCCTTTGTGAAAAACAAAGAAGTGGCCTCTATTGTGATAGATCCTTACCGCGAAACAGCCGATATTGATGAAACCAATCAACATTGGCCAAACGGTACTGCTACTTTGAATCGGTTTGAATTATTCAAATCAAGGAATGAGTTTAGGCGTGGAGGAGGCAATCAAGGCAATCCAATGCAACGAGCAAAGGAAAAAACTAAAAACTAAGGGTTCTGTCAAACAACAAGTACATGTATATAGCAAAAACGCTGGCCGGCTTAGAGACCGTATTGGCTGAAGAATTGAATCAACTAGGGGCTACCGATGTGAAGCCCCTCAAACGTGCGGTGTCTTTTGAAGGGGATAAGAAAATGTTGTATCGTGCCAACTACGAACTACGAACGGCTTTGCGAATTTTGGTACCGGTTTTTAGTTTTTATGCCAATAGCGAAAACGGCTATTACAAAGGCATCAGAAGCATAGACTGGTCTAAATACATGAACCTTAACGATACCTTAGCCATTGATGCGGTGGCCTTTGGTGATGTGTTTACGCATTCTAGGTTTTTGGCCTTGCTGACCAAAGATGCCATCGTGGATCAGTTCCGGGACAATACAGGCCGCCGGCCTGATGTGAATACCATAGCGCCCAATCTTAGGGTACACGTGCATGTGCAGGGAGATCTTTGCAATATCCTTTTGGATTCTAGCAGCGATTCCCTTCACATGCGCAATTATCGCCGCGACAGCGTAGAAGCACCCCTCAATGAGGTCTTGGCTGCGGGCATGATTTTACTAACAGGCTGGGATAAAAAAAAGAATTTTATTGACCCCATGTGCGGATCTGGTACCCTGCCCATAGAAGCAGCCATGATGGCCACCAACACGCCTCCTCAATACAGAAGGGAAGGGTTTGGATTTTTTAAATGGCCCGATTTTGACAAAGCCCTTTGGGCCGAAGTAAAAAGGGAAGCCGAAGCAAAAATAAAGCCACCGGAAGGTCTAATCATCGCTTCAGACATAGATCCGCGATCACGCAACGCGACCTCTCTGAACGTGATGACGGCCGAATTTGAAAAAATAATCCGCATCGAAAAAATAGCCTTTGAAAAACAGGAAATTCCAGAATCTCCTGGGGTACTGATGATGAATCCACCCTACGATGAGCGCATGAAAGTAGAAGAGGTCAACGTGTTTTATAAAAACATCGGGGATCAATTCAAGCAAAGATGGACTGGATGGGAAGCATGGATCATCTCCTCCAACCGCGAAGCCCTCAAAAATGTAGGGTTGCGCACCAGCCAGAAGATTACCCTTTATAATGGGGCATTGGAGTGTAGTTTTCAGAAATTTGAGTTGTATTGAGGACTCCAAAACCTATTTCTCAATATCAAACGAATACTCTACCAATTCAATTCTAGGATTTCCGGCAGCGTCTGTGTTTTTGAATACCACGTTGATGCCAATGGTTTCGGCAATATCTTTTTCAGTGCTATCAAAAGTAGCATCCAATCGGCTTTTTCCACCTGCTGGTATGATTCCCCTTGGAAATTCAACCTTGGTACACTCGCAGGCATCTACGATTTCAATCTGAATATCGCCCCCGGAGGTATTGGTAAATTCAAAAAATAGGGTTCTCTTTTCCCCTTTTTTTATCTTTCCGAGGTCTTGTTTTTTCTTATCCCAAACGATAAAGGTTGGATTGGCTGCCACTACTACTGCCGCTGGTGCAGTGGGTGTTTGTTGGGCGGCGGTCTTGGTGCTGCTACATGCTCCCATCACAAAGAGGATCAATATTGGAAAAAATAATTTCATGTATTTATGTTATTTTGTTATATTTATTGGTTCGTTCCCCAATCCAAATGTCGTTAAGTTAAGGTTACTGTCACTTTGGTTAATACCTGAAATTCTGTATTTGGTTAATTGATCCGTTTCATAGATTGTGCTAAATTTCCCTTCCCCTCGATCTGTCATGTCGTAACGCAGTGAAGACAACTACACAAGATGCCCAACTGAAAAAGGAAGATAAATACTTGATTTTCAGTTAGTAGGGCTTGTGTAGTTGTCTCGTTTCTCTCCGACATGACAGGTCGAGGGTAGGGAGAGGGTTCAATATCTTTTATCCTATCCTGCTTAATATCGTGAATATATACAAACTTTCTGTGATCTAAAGATCGCGTTTGCAATCTGTGATCCGTGCTTTAACTTAACGATATTTGGGTTGCGGGATGAATTCGTTATCACCGATCTGCAATCACCTTTTTACCCATCATAGCCGTCCGAATATTCACATCAAGTGCACGGTGGGCTAGGGGGGTGGTGTATTCATTCAAGGTTTCGATAGCGCGGTGTATAACGTCTTTGTCCGTGCCTTTAGTGGCTTCGGAGAGTATCGTTAACAAAGCGTTTGTTTCCGATTTTTCTAGTTCGGACAATATGGCATCATTTTGACTCAAAAATTTGGTGCCTGACAGCAAAATATTGTTGGCTTCGTTCCTTGCCTCCAACAATCCACGGGCTTGCATATCTCCAGAGGCGTTTTGGATACTATCAATCAGCATGAGTGCCATTTCCTCTTCAGTGATCCCGTAGGTTGGTTTTATTTCTATCAAGGTTTCTAACCCGCTCCGTAATTCGCGGGCTCGAACCGTCAGGATTCCATCGGCATTGAGTATGAATTGAATATCAATCTTTGGCATTCCAGCCGGCATCGGTGGGATGTCTTTCAGAATGAACTCGCCTAGTTTTCGATTGTGCTCCACCAAGTCGCGCTCTCCTTGAAAAACACTGACTTTTAAGTTTTTTTGACCATCCACGCTGGTTGTGTATTGTCGGCCTGCCTTGGTCGGTATTTTTGAATTTCGAGTGATGATTACATCCATCAATCCACCCACAGTTTCTATCCCCAACGACAGGGGCGTTATGTCTAAGAGCAACAAATCTTGTTGGTTTCCAGCCAATATATCTGCTTGTATGGCCGCACCGAGCGCCACTACCTCGTCGGGGTTTAGGTCATTGTAAGGGGGCTTCCCAAAGAGATCAGCCACGGCCTGTTGCACCTTTGGTACACGGGTACTTCCACCCACCATGATGACTTTGTCAATGGCATTGGTCTCGCATTTGGCATCTGCTAAAGCGCGTTTGCAACAATCCAAGGTTCTGGCAATCAATGGGGCGATCAACGACTCAAAACCAGCCAAATCAATGCTGAAAGTATGTTCGCCGATCTTTGATTCAAAGGTCGGTTGAGTTGAGAGTGCCTTTTTGGCTTCTTCTGCTAAAAGTCTGATTTTTTGCGAAAAAATCTTTTCCTCAGTTAATATCTTCTTATCAATATTTAATTCTTGAAGCCAATGATCTATCAATACTTTATCAAAATCGTCTCCACCCAAAAAGGTATCGCCATTGGTTGCCAATACCTCAAACACCCCATCTTGAATCTGAAGGATACTAATATCGAAAGTGCCGCCTCCAAGGTCATACACGGCTATTGTTTCTGATTCATGCCCAGTGGATTCTCCTTCGCGCATCACCCCAATGCCATAAGCCAGTGCGGCGGCGGTTGGTTCGTTTACAATCCTTAATATATCCAATCCTGCCAACTTTCCGGCATCGCGGGTGGCTTGACGCTGGTTGTCATTGAAATAGGCAGGTACAGTGACCACAGCCTTGGTTATCTCCACGCCCAATTCGGATTCTATCCGTTTTCTCAGTGCTTTCAGTATTTCGGCACTTAACTCAATGGGCGTATAAAATTGATCATTCACCCGTACTTTCACCAAGGCATCGCCTTCATCATCAATCACTGTATAGCCAAGGACTCCGCCCAAGGCATCCAAGTCTTTGTATGACTTACCCATCAGCCTTTTGACCGAGTAAATGGTATGGGCGGGATCTTCTATAAGTTTTAGGCGGGCTTCATCGCCGACGATCAAGCCTCCATCGCGATCAAAATGTAAAATAGAAGGCATCAAGGCACTTTTGCCATCGGTTCCTTTAACACAATACGGTTGTCCATCTTTCATGATAGCCACCAAACTATTGGTCGTACCTAGATCAATGCCTACGATAATGGTTTGCGGCTTTTCGACCGAGCCGTCTTTTAAATTTATGGAATAAGTAGCCATGCTATGATTGAGTGACGCCTACTATTTCGACGCGAGGCAAAGGTAACAATATTTGAAACATGCGATAAACATTCCTATAAATTAGACACCACTTTCCCAAATTACCGTACCTTTGCAGTGCTTTATCCAAATTTTATTTTAAATCGCATTGATTTATGCAATACAGACAAAATATATTAGAAACTATTGGAAATACCCCATTAGTAAAACTGAACCGTACCGCCGCTGATATTTCGGCCTTGGTATTGGCCAAAGTGGAAACTTTTAACCCAGGAAACAGTATCAAAGATCGGATGGCTGTCAAAATGATTGACGATGCCGAGCGTCGTGGAGATCTAAAGCCCGGCGGCACCATTATCGAATGTACCTCTGGCAATACAGGCATGGGCTTGGCTTTAGTGGGCTGTGTGCGCGGATATCGCTGTATATTCACCACCTCTGATAAGCAAAGTAAGGAAAAAGTAGATCTATTGAAGGCAATGGGTGCGGAAGTGATCGTTTGCCCTACCAATGTAGAGCCTACCGATCCGCGTTCTTATTATTCCATAGCGCGTCGTTTGAGTACTGAAATTCCCAATTCATTTTGGTGCAATCAGTATGACAACCTGTCTAATCGTCAAGCACACTACGAAAGCACTGGACCCGAAATTTGGGAACAAACAGCAGGCAAGATCACTCATTTGGTGGTAGGCGTTGGTACTGGTGGCACGGTGAGCGGTGTGGCAAAGTACCTCAAGGAAAAGAACCCAAACATCAAAATTTGGGGTGCGGATACTTATGGTTCTGTTTTCAAAAAATACCATGAAACGGGCGTTTTTGATCCAAAAGAGATATATCCATATATTACGGAAGGTATTGGCGAAGATATATTGCCCGCCAATGTGGATTTCAGCCTCATAGATTTATTTGAAAAGGTGACCGATAAAGATGCCGCACTTTGGACCCGCCGATTGGCTCGAGAGGAGGGTATTTTATTGGGCTATTCCGCTGGCAGTGCTATGGGGGCTTTACATCAACAACGGAGTCAACTCACCAAAGATGACGTGGTAGTGGTTATTTTTCATGATCATGGTAGTCGTTATATCGGTAAAGTATTCAATGATGATTGGATGCGCGAGCGCGGTTTCCTTGATGATGAAATGAAGATCAAAGACCTTATTTTACGTAAAAAAGACCGTCGTTTCTTTGCGGTTCAATCCACAGAGTCGGTGCGAAATGCTTTCAATCAGATGAAGTCTTTAGATATTAGCCAAATGCCAGTGCTGGATGGAGAGGCCATTGTTGGTTCCATAACGGAGACTCAAGTATTGCATTTTTTGCTTGAAAACCCCATGAATAACTCCGAAAAGACACTAAAAGACGTGATGGGGGCTCCATTCCCCGCCGTCAGTGAAGATATGCCAATCGGGCAATTGAATAAATTTATCAGCAAAGAAGTACCAGCTGTGATTTCGACCGATCGCTCAGGTGGTTATCACATCGTGACACAGTACGATGTGATACAAGCCATCTAAACATGCCCTTGATTTCGGTTTCTTCTTATAAAGGTGCTCCTTGGTGGCAATTCAATGGTCATTTGCAGACTTTGGTGCCCGGAATTTTCAGGAAGCCACCATCCACTATCTATCATCGGGAGCGCATTGTCACTCCCGATGATGATTTTTTAGACCTTGATTGGGTGCGTTCTGATGCTCAACAATTGGTCGTGTTGACACATGGGTTAGAAGGCAATTCGGGTAGTCAGTATGTAAAGGGTATGGCTCACTTGTTTCATACCCAAGGGTGGGAGGTGCTGGCTTGGAATTGCCGCTCCTGCTCCGGTGAAATGAATCGGGCTTTCCGAATGTACCATCATGGCGACACCGCCGATATTCATACTGTATTATCACATGCACTCCGCCAAAAGGCTTACGATAGGGTAGTCTTGGTGGGTTTTAGTATGGGTGGCAATATTACCATGAAATATTTAGGTACGCGTGGTACGGAGGTGTTTCCTGAAATTAAAGCAGCCGTAGCGTTCTCATCGCCTTGCGATATTGCCGCTGGAGCGGTTGTATTGGATCATTGGTACAATTTCATTTATAAGTATCGGTTTTTAAGCCTTTTGAGCAAAAAAATTCATAAAAAAGCCCTTGATTTCCCCGGGAAACTAGACGTTCAAAAACTAAAACAGATAAAACAGTGGCGCGATTTTGATGAGTGGTTCAGTGCGCCCTTGTGTGGGTTTGATTCTGCCGATGTTTTTCATCGCCAAGCCTCTGCCAAAAACTTTATAGAAGGCATACGAGTGCCTACGCTTTTGGTGAGTGCCAAAAATGATCCTATACTTACAGAATCCTGTTTTCCAATAGATATCGCGAGCCAACATCAATATTTTCATTTGGAACTTCCTGTTCAGGGTGGGCATTGTGGTTTTCGCTCGGCGGACGATCGGGTATATGCTTGGTCAGAGCGAAGGGCTTTGGAGTTTGTGCTGGGGTTTGAGTGATTTTAGATTATATAAATGCCAGATTCAAGTATAAATAAGGGATGGGTAAATATTAACTTATAAGATTCGGCGAAAGTTATTATTTACCCGTTCCTAAAATAACATAAAATGCAAAATTTTGAAATTAAGAACAGTACCCAAGATGACATAGATGATATTTTCAGGCTATATCACTTGGCAACAGAACTAATGAAGTCCAAGTTCATTGTTCATTGGCCCGAATTTGAAAGATCTATGGTAGAAACTGAGATCCATGAGCATCGGCAGTGGAAAATGATGATAGACGAAAAAATTGCTTGTGTTTGGGCAATCGCTTTTAGTGATCCATTGATTTGGGAATCACGAGACGAAGATCCAGCGATCTATATTCACAGGATTGCAACCGCCCCCGAGTACAGAGGCAACAATTTTGTCGTTGATATTGTAGCGTGGTCTAAACAGTATGCGGCTGAAAACGGCAAAAAGTTTGTCAGACTAGACACTGTTGGTGAAAATCAAAAACTGATTCAACATTATACAAAGTGCGGTTTTGAATTTTTAGGTCTTTCAAAACTAAAGCAAACCACAGGACTCCCTGCGCATTATGACAATGCCACGGTGTCTTTGTTCGAAATAAAACTTTAGCCTAGACTACAATATTAATCATCCTATTTGGAATAAAAACCACTTTTTTAGGGGTATTACCTTCCAGCCATTTTTTAACCTGTTCCAAAGCCAAGGCTGCCTGTTCAGCGTCTGAAGCACTGGTATCTACTGGTAGTTCCAAAGTGGCGCGCAACTTGCCATTGATCTGGATCGGGTAATTGATACTGTCTTTTTTAAGATGGGTTTCATCCAGAATCGGCCATGAGGCATCGCAAACGCTGCCAGATTGTCCCATCATTCCCCATAATTCTTCTGCCACGTGTGGCGCAAAGGGCAACATCATAATAACCAATGCTTCCAGTGCCGATTTGTTGTTGCTATTGAGGCGGCGCAGTTCATTGGTAGCGATCATGAAATGACTCACGCAGGTATTCATAGACATGCGTTCGAGGTCTTCCGTCACCCTTTTAATACAGGTGTGCAGTATTTTTAATTCTTCTTTGTTCGCTGGCTCATCTGACAGGTTAAATTGCCCTTTTGAATCGAAAAACAAGCCCCAAAACTTGCGCAAAAAACCACTTACCCCGCTGATTCCCTGAGTATTCCAAGGCTTGGCATCCGTAATCGGCCCCAGAAACATCTCAAACATGCGGAAGCAATCAACCCCGTACTGTGCAATAATATCATCAGGATTGACGACATTATACTTCGTTTTAGACATTTTTTCTACCTCAAACGAACACGTGTATTGACCATTCGGGTCTAGTTTGAAATTCGCATTTAAAAAGTGCGGATTTGTTTGCGTCTTCTCAATATTCAAAACGTCGTTTTCAACAATATTGACATCTACATGAAGTTTTGTAAATGCTTCTGGGCTGTATTTATACAGTAAACTGTGGGACACAAACAGTTGTTCCACCGCTGGTTGATCTTTGGTTTCAATATAAGGTTCGCGGCTATTCAATGCGGCCTTTACTTTTTCGGATATTTTTTCAGGATCATTGATACTTGCCGTCAACTCCTCGGTCGTTAATAGCAATAGACGCTTTCCATCGGCTGTCGCCGTTTGGCGGATTCGCTCTATCTTTTCAATCTGCTTGCGCGAGGTAACCTCTATCACTAGGTTGTTGGCTTCAAAAGCAAAATCATAGTTATAACCTTCTTCAGAATCCGATTCAGATATTACGATGGGGCCTACTTCTGCAAAAAATGGCTCCAATACTTTCAGCATCAGGTACTCTTCAAAAAATTGCTCTTTAGCCCTGTAAACAAAGTTAGAGCGGCCTTGAATCATGCCTTGATTTACAAGTTTTTTGGCGAATTCACGATTTTTCACCAAACCCAAGTCAAACATGAAATTGTTCCAAAAGCGGCTATATAGCAAGTGCCCAGTCGCATGTTCTGAACCTCCAATATAAAAATCTACATCTTGCCAGTAATCTAAGGCATCTTTGCCGCAGAACTCATTGTCATTGTGAGGATCCATATATCGGTAAAAATACCAAGATGACCCCGCCCAGCCCGGCATAGTGCTGAGTTCGTATTCAAATTTGGCATCGCTACCCGCTGGTTGGTAACGCCAATTAGAAGCCCTGCCCAAGGGCGGCTCACCCGATTCAGTTGGCAAATACTTGTCCACCTTGGGCAATACCAATGGAAGGTCTTTGGTATCAATCAAATAGGGGAGTCCATCATTCCAGTAGGCTGGTACGGGTTCTCCCCAATAGCGTTGGCGGCTAAAAATAGCATCCCTCAATTTGAATTGGGTTTTCGCTTTGCCGATCTTTTTTGATTCCATCCAAGCCGTCAAAGTCGGTACCGCCTCGGTATAAGTCATTCCATTGATGATTCCCGAGTTGATATAACGGCCTTCTTTGGTTGGGTCTGCGGCAATTTCTAAGTTTTTTTGCGCATCTAAAATCGGTACCACTGGCAGTTTGAAGTGGTTGGCAAAACTCCAATCACGTTGGTCGCCCGACGGAACAGCCATGACCGCTCCAGTACCATAGCCTGCCAACACATAATCTGCTATCCAAATAGGTATCCGTTCTCCATTGAATGGATTGATGGCATAACTGCCTGTGAATGCGCCTGTCACTTTTTTTACTTCTGACATCCGATCAATTTCTGATCTGGCCGCTGCCCATTTTATATATCCTTCTATTTCAATGCGTTGCGCGCTGTGTGTCAGTGCTCCCACCCATTCATGTTCGGGTGCAAGCACCAAAAATGTAACCCCATAAATAGTATCAACCCGGGTAGTAAATACCTCTATTTTTTTATCTGAATGGTTTTCTACTTCAAACTTAACCGATGCGCCCACCGATTTTCCAATCCAATATCGCTGTTGTTCCTTGATCGAATCAGGCCAGTCTATTGTATTTAATCCTTCCAATAAGCGATCGGCATAGGCCGTGATGCGCATGTTCCATTGCAACATTAACTTGCGCTCTACTGGGTGACCGCCTCGCTCACTGACCCCGTCTTTTACTTCATCATTGGATAACACGGTTCCCAAAGCGGGACACCAGTTGGCATAGGCTTCGCCTGGGAATGTGAGGCGGTAACAAAGCAACATTTTTAATTGCTCTTTTTCGGTCATTGCATTCCACTCAGACCCCGTAAATTCAGGGGTTTCTTCCTCGCAAACTGCCACTATTCCAGCATTGCCATTGGCTTCAAAGTGTTTTACTAAGTCGCTGATAGGCAAGGCTTTATCGCTTGTTTTATCATAATAATGATTAAACAATTGCATGAATATCCATTGAGTCCACTTATAAAACTGGGGATCACTGGTACGCACCTCTCGATCCCAATCGAAAGAGAAGCCAATATTGTCCAATTGTTCGCGGTACCGCTCTAGGTTGATCTTCGTAGATTCAGCTGGGTGGATACCAGTCTGGATAGCATATTGTTCGGCAGGCAAGCCAAAAGAGTCATAACCCATAGGGTGCAACACATTGTAACCACGCAGTCGCTTGTACCGCGCCACAATATCACTGGCTATATAACCCAAGGGATGACCCACGTGCAAACCCACTCCCGATGGATAGGGGAACATATCAAGAATATAATACTTAGGCTTTTCGGTGTTATTTTTTACTTGATAAGTCTTGTTATCTTTCCACCATTGCCGCCATTTTGGCTCTATCTCTCCCGGACGATACTCCATGTAAAAACCTTAAAACGTTTCAAAAGTCGCAAAAGTAAGACCTTATCTTTAATTTATCAATTATTTTTGGTTTCTAAGCATTTTTTTTGTCTGAAAAATAATTAACAATATTAATATTTGTACTAATATTGCGGTTATGAATTGGGTGAATCGTCTATACAAGGCATAATCCTAACAATCTAATCTAGTTACTTATGAAAATCTTATACTCCCTTTTAGCCGTCTTTTTTTGTTTTATTCAAGTTTTGTATGCTCAACGCGCTATAAAAGGCAAAGTGATAGATGGTTTCACGAAACACCGCATAGAAGGGGCTTCAGTGACTATTCCAGACAGCCCTTTTGGTTGCATGAGTGCTGATCGAGGCAAGTTTTCGATGAATATACCCGACACTGCTACCGTCATTCGCGTGAGTTGTTTGGGTTATTTGACCCAATTGGTCACTGTACAGGATTTCATGAAAATAAATTTGATCTATGATACCACTCAAGCCTATACTGATCAAGTTTGGACTTTACTGGCTGTCAATATAATAGGAAGCACAACCGTACAGCAAAAACTGGTTACTTCCGGTAGTAGTGACGATCCCCTTCAATTGCTTCAAGGGAAAGTACCTGGCTTATTGATGGCGAGGGCTGGTAGTAATCCCAATGAGGCATTTACATTGCGATTGCGAGGCCTCACGACTTTTGTTGGTGACAATGCTCCAGCCGTTTGGATGAATGGAATACCTATTTTTGATATTGATTTATTAAATCCCCATGATATAGGATCGGCCACTATCTTCAAAGATGCCTTTATCACGGGGGCTTATGGAAATGGTTCGGCTAACGGCATTATTGCGATCAATACGCGGCCCCTGCCTTCGGATAATAGACTCCATTTGACCTACTCTGGAGGAATATCTCTGTCGGCGGCGACTAGATTGCCTAAAGTAATGAATGCCGAAGCATTTCTTCGCCTCCCGGGGGCTGTTGATTTTTCAGCGGAATCAGTAGATACCGATTGGCAGGCTACCATCCTGAGAAAAGCGGTGTCACATACCCATCATATTGGGTTGAGTATCGGTCATAAAAGGAGTATGTTGAGTGCAGGCTTAGGCTATGTAAGCCGGGAGGGTATCTTGCAGGGTTCACAATACACTCAGTATCAAGCAAATATATTGGCAAAAACAGCCTTTTTAAAGGACAGAGTGCGCCTAGAGTGTCAGTGGTTGGGCAGTCAAAAAGAAGCCAACCTCAGTTTCGAGGAAGCGTTCAGGTATGCTATCAGTGCCAATCCGACTATGCCTATTCATATTACAGATGGCCAGAGCCGATATGGAAAGTTTCACGAATTTTCTGAGTCAAGTCCAGGCTCTAGGTTTGACCTTTTCAATCCTGTCGCTATTCTAGAACAAAATAAAAATCTAGAAGATAAATTTTTGCACCTAGTTCGATTTGAGTCAGACGTGAAACTTACTCAACTTTTGCAATGGAAAACAAAGGTAGCGTATCAGTACCAAGGCTTATTGGGTGGAGAACTAAATGATATTGGCAGCAAGTTTCGGGGAGAATGGAATAAGCCCAGAATTGTGCTGCGTGATGAGGCCAAAAATCAAATCTATGCAGAATCAGGTTTGGAATCTATGTTTTTTACGGGAAAAATAAAATATATTGCAAGTTCAAAATTCATTTTTCAAAAACATAACTTCAATATCAACACCAAGGGAGGAAAAAATCATGAAGGGCGTGTTAGTCAAATATACCAAACTTTGGATATATTCAACGTGAATGTGCCTGATTTTGTAGGGACAAACCCAGTTGGGGTGTTTATTGATCAGAAAACCTCAGAGACATACAAAGGTGGTTTATTGCAGATAGGTGCATCTAAGGGCAATATTTGGCACTGGGTTATGGGCACTCGGAGTGAAATCAAAGCCAGTAATATAAAAGACCTCATAGCGTTTTCTCCTTTTATTTATGGTGGATACAATCTTAATAAAAGAAATTATTGGAAACGGCTAAGTATCTTAGTGCTGCGAGGTGGATTGGGATCTTCACCTGAATCGGCTGAAGATCCAGCGATTGAAGATGCCAATTCTTGGTCATACCGAAGTGAATTTTCTTTAGGATTAGACTGGCTATCAAAAAATCAACGTTTCCGTGGGAATATTGATTGCTATATGAATATTAATTTTGACTATGTTTCAAAAGGCCCATTTGTCAATGAGGGTAATAAGCAAATCCTTAATAGAGGAATAGAGATAAGTACCCAAGCAGTTATTATAAAAAAACAGAAAATAAGTTGGAGTCTGGGACTGAATTACACGGTGTTTGGCAGTAATGTTAAGAGTATTCCACAGGGGTATTCTAGTGCTGGTTATCCCAGCCGATATGACTTACCGTATCATCATCAATATGACGGAAATAACAATTGGGGGCAAATAAGTGGATACAAGGTTTCTGGCTTTAAGCCTCTTACATATCAACTTATTTATCAACAATCCAATGGCAAGCCTGCTACTTACGATGCATTGGCCGAAAATAAAATATTCGGGAATGGTATTCCTTCCAAGTGGCTCGGATTACAAAGCGATTTTCAATTCAAAGACTTTGAACTAAATGTCCAGTTTAGGGCTGTCCTCGGACACGATATTATCCATGAAAACCGTCTTTTTTACGAAAATGGAGGAGTACAGTACAATGTTACAGACCCGAGGTACAATAGTATAATCACAAAATATTTTGACCCTAATAGGGGAAAGATCATTTATTTCGCCCCAGAATACGTAGAAAAAGCATCTTTTTTACGTTTAGACGAACTGCGCCTCAGTTATTATATTTACCGAAATGAATCTCGCCAAACCCATTTGCAAATCTACGTTGGTGCTCAAAACCTGTTCACTATTACCAAATACACGGGATCAGACCCGGAAGTTCGTCTCAAGGGTGATATAGGGCCGTTAGTGAATGGCAACCGTCCACTCTATCCCGCCGATCCATTAGCCGTAGGCATTGCTCGGCGTGGCGGGTATGGATTGGAAAAGACGATGTATTTGGGTGTGAAGGGTTGTTTCTAAAACTAGATCCTATAATTTGATACGTTTTCTCGCCCTTAAAAGGCTCTGGAATACTTCAAAAAATATTTTTCTCCACAAGCAGCGAAAATTCTCTTTAAAGCATCTTATATCTGATGCATTATTTAATGCATCATTATACTCTAGTTCCATCGAAATCAAAAGGTTATCAGCAATGAACTCACTATTACCTAAATATTTAACACACACATTACTAATCACCCTGGCGATGGCAGGTGTGTGGGGTTGCCGTCAAGATAAGGAGTCTTTTCAGCCTGATCCAGTATCTCAGCAAGCGTTGAATTCGCTTTTGGAGGCTACGCCTAGCGCAGAAACCAAAACAGTTTTCACATTCAATAACCTGCAACAAGATACCATACTCAGGACTGCTGGAGGCGTACAAGTCTATCTAACCAATACGGATCAACTCTTTGTTGCTGCATTAAATCAAACTTTGGTTTCATGCAGTACCTGCCAGACGCTACGGGTGGAAATCACGGAAGTACTTCGTAAAGGAGATATGCTCGCTCGTAAAATACCAACACTATCGGCTGATGGTAGTTTTAAGGAGAGTATTGGTGCGGTCAATGTGGAAGTATTCTGCAACAATGAGCGTTTGGAGATATTGAGTGGAAAAAGTATCAAATTGAAAATTCCAAACAATGACCCAAGCCCCGATTTTATAGTGCACACCGGAAAAATGCAAGGCGATTCTCTTTTGGCTTGGGATCAGACCACTAGAGCGGTTTATGAAGCCGATTGGTTGGTCAATGGAAATATTCAGAAAGGCTATGAATTGGACGCGCCCAAAATCGGCTGGGTGAGTGGACTTCGTTCGTTGGAAGGCAGCACCAGTACTTTTTGCTTGGACATGCCAGCCTATTTCAACGCGGTGAACACACAGGCATTTTTAGTGTTTAAAGATAAGGTTGTAGTGATACCTATAGCCGGGGAAGATAATGGGGAGAATACCATTTTCTGTGTGGATAAGGCAGTGGTTGGGTTTAGTGCCTACATATTGACCGTTAGTCAACTCGGAGAAGAGATTTGGTTTTATCAAAAAGTAACGGAAATTGGGGGATCTAGCCAATCTGTACAACCTACTAAGAATAGCAGCACTCAGGTACTCAATTTTTTGAGAAGTCTCTGATCTTGGTTTGATCTAAAAAAATACACGTTTTAAAGATAAATTACCCGTGTTTAGTAATTTGTAGAGGGGTCGAGTCAGAAAAGTCTGGTTCGGCCTTTTCTTTTTTAATTATTTGGTGGGGCTATTGGATCCATTTTTCAATTTTAACTACTGATTTTGGGTATCCGTTCATTTTGAAAAGTTGCCGTTCAGCCGTACAGATTAGGTCGGGGCGGTGTACTTTTTCGGCAGGTACACACTTAAATTCTGGACACCATAATTTCACAAAATCGCCGTTGGGATCATAGTTTTTGGCTTGGGTGAGTATGTTGAAATACCGATCTTCGCGTGGGTCGCTACCCACGCCTGCCACATAATTCCAGTTTCCCCAGTTACTGCAAGGGTCATAATCCAAAAGCATACTTTCAAAGTATTCAGCCCCCATCTGCCAGTTTACTTTAAGGTCTCGTACCAAGAAAGAAGCCGTATTCTGCCGTCCTCTATTGCTCATCCAGCCCGTAGCATTGAGTTCGCGCATGTTTGCATCAATGAATGGCACGCCAGTTTTGGCATTGGCCCATAGTTCAAACATTTCTTGATTGTCTTTCAGGTGTTTTTGAGGTTTATTTTGAATGCCTCCTTTTTTGAATATTCGGTCTCCATATTTCTTGCCCATCAATCGGAAAAAATCACGCCAAAGTAATTCAAAAAACATCCAATAGGTGCTTTCATTGGCACCTCGCTCTAGTTCGTAGCGTTTTATTTCATGGTATATGGTTTTGGGAGAGAGGCATCCTTGAGATAACCAAGGGGAAAACTTAGAAGAGTAGTTCCCCCCGATAAGGCCATTCCTAGTCTCTTTATAAGTTTTTATGAGGTCTTTTTCCCACAAATAGTAGTGCAAGCGTTTTAATCCCTCTGTTTCACCACCTTTGAATGGCAGCACACAGCGTTGATCTATATTATATGGTTCATGTCCTAGATCTTGAAGGGTGGGTATGGGATCAGAGGTGGCTAATTCTGGTACTCTAGGTATTGATTTAGGGTAGGGTAAAGGAGTCCTGACATTGGTCATTCCTTCCGTTTCTTTTCTGAATTGCGTGAAAATATCTGGGGTATGCTGTACTGGAACAGGCAAATCTTGGGTATGAAAGAGCATTTTTCCACGAGTATAAATCAACTCAATGCCAATGCCCCAAAGTTTTTGCTCCAGTGCATCTTGTATGGCTAACTCTTCACTTGTACGCTCTCTATTGCAAAATACCCATGAACACTTATGTGCTTTGGCTATTTCAGCAATCATGTCTTCGGCATATCCAGTCTTGACTTGCAGCACATTGCCCAACTTTTGAATGCTCGAAGAAAGGTCTTCGACAGACTCAATGATGAATTGGGCTCTATGTTTATTAATTTTTGGAAACCCAAATCGTGTTGTACCTTTAAAGACTCTATCATCAAAAACATAAACAGGAATAATCTCCTCTGCCATTCGGAGTGCAGTAGAAATCGCTTCGTTATCATGCAATCGCAAATCCTGTCTGAACCAAACCAATGCGCGACGTTTCATATAAAATCAGAACTTATAAAATTGGATACTATCTTCATATTAAACTTTAATTTTGCATTTTTGTTCGAGCAAATACCTATTTAATAGGCTTACTTCATAAATTTAAATTATTTACATGTTCAGATACCTTTCTTCAAAATCAGAAGAACGCGAATTAGGTTTTGGTCGAACACTCACCACAGAGGGGCGATTGATGAACGCTGATGGTAGTTTTAACGTGGTGCGGGAGCGATCCACCATCTGGGACAATACCTACAATCACCTCATTACCATGCCTTCTTGGATATTCAGTTTGGTGCTTTTGCTTTCCTTTATTTTGATCAATTGCTTTTTTGCTAGCATCTATTGTTTGATCGGTATCGAGGGGCTTAATGGTATAGTACCGAACACAAGCATAGTTAATTTTTTTAATGCTTTTTTCTTTAGTAGTCAGACACTTACTACTGTTGGATATGGGCATATTAGCCCTAATGGGTGGGGGACGAGTATCGCTGCCTCTTTTGAATCGTTTATAGGACTATTGTTGTTTGCCTTGATTTCTGGTTTGCTGTATGGCCGATTTTCGAGACCAAGTGCTAAAATTATCTTTAGTGAAAATGCCCTTATTTCACCTTATAAAGGTAATAATGGACTGATGTTCAGGCTTATCAATGCTCGGCGCAGCGAAATGATTGAAACAGACGCCCAAGTGATCCTGACTGTCAATCAGCCTGATGAAAACGGGAACATATCTCGTCGGTTTTACACGCTGGATCTTGAAATTTCAAAACTTTCGTTTTTTTCATTGTCTTGGACGATTGTACACCCTATTTCTGAGAAAAGCCCTTTGTTTGGATTCTCAGAAACCGACTTTAAAGAAACAAATCTAGAATTAATGATTTTGGTGAAAGGCACAGAGGATACCAACCAGCAAACCGTGCATGCCCGTACCTCATATGTGGCTGATGAAATAATTTGGAATGCCAAGTTCTTGCCAATAATAACTAAAAACGCTAAGCAAGTACCAAAAGTGATGACTACGAAGGTCAGTCATTATGAGAAATTGGATACTCTATAGTATTGGTGCGACCACAGCATCAATACTAATAAATTACAGTCACAGTACCCAATAGTTTTTCAAAACTGCCATCAGCATGTTGTACCACTGCCACCCAAGGATAGACCCCTGTCTGTACATATTGCCCATCGAATCTGCCATTCCAACCAGATAATGGGGCATTGGGTGAAAAATTTGATTTTTCAAAAAGAAGCCCTCCGCTCCTGCTGAATACTTGTAAGGACTGCACTTGTTGGACGCTTTCGCCGGCGTAAACCGTAAAATAAGCATTCTGATTGCTCCCAGGTCTAAGAGCATTAGGTACAAAAACACTGCTTTTTTCAACCTGTATGGTTTGGCGATCGCGAGCAATGCATTGATTTTTGTCGCTGATCTCTATGGCAATTTCTGTCGTTTCAAATAGTGTAAACGACTGCTTTAGGGTGTCCATATCTGCCACTAAAAATGGCGGCCTCCAGTGGATGGCCGTAATGACTAGATCAGCAGGTGAAAACTCCGCTTTTACTTGTATAGTAGATCCAGACTCAATATGCGTATCGCTGAATACCAATTCAACTATCGTTTGCTCCGGTTCTTCCACGATCGTTGTCCATGATTTGATGCAACCTGATGCATCCCTAATGTAGACAGTATAATTGCCGGGCCAGAGGTTCTCAAAAAAACGATTGGTGCTAAATGATTGACCATCAATGGAATAGTACAAAGGAAACTCTCCGCCATACACAGAATCTATACTGATGGCTCCGTTACGGAGTCCATAGCACTGAACTGGACGTGCATTGATCAAGGCACTATCTACACAGGCGGCTGATAGGGCTGGAAGGCTGAGTATAAAGAAGCAGACAATCTGGATACTTTGGGCAAGGGATCGGAGTAACATAGACTTACCAAATAATCATTCGTATGGATTGCAATAGTTGAATAATTATTGCAAATTGTAAGCCAAAAGTAATTGGTTCTTCGATCTTTTATAGTTTAACTACTAGACTCATCACTAATTTAAATATTATATTTTACAAATAATTGCTTGTTAGGTATTTATAAATTTTATGTTATTTAAATATTTTATTTACAATTTCATTTATTTATGCAATAGATGAAAAATGAAATTTTAATGTACGGTAGGGGGCTAACCCCTATATAGTAATCGGAGCAGGGCAAAAGATTATTTCCTCAATTATCTTCCATAAAATGTGCTAAAACCTCTTACCTTTGCTGGCCTTAAAAAGGCATAAACTTGTTAACTAATGACAGTAAAGGAGATTGTTAAGGTGGTAATAAAAAAAATTCCCATCGCATTTACCAAAAATCAAAAATATGACCGGGATACCAAGGAAGTGATTCAAAAAATATGTCGTGCAGATAGTAATTGTATAGACATAGGTTGTTTTAAGGGCGAAATTTTGGATATTTTCTTACAATATGCCCCAAATGGGCATCACAATGCTTTTGAGCCAATACCTCAAATGTATAATGCCTTGATCGAGCGTTATACTCAAAAAAATGTCAATATACATAACCTAGCCTTGAGCGACCGTAGTGGAGTATCAACATTCAATTATGTTGTTTCAAATCCTTCATATAGTGGATTGGTAAAAAGAAAATACGATAAAAAAAATGAGGTGGACGAGCAGATTACCGTAAAAACGGCTCCTTTAGATGAAGTATTGCCAAATAATTACAAGGTGACACTTATGAAAATAGACGTAGAAGGAGGAGAGTATCAAGTACTCAAAGGTGCTGAACAACTAATAAAACGTGAAAAACCCACCATTGTATTTGAACACGGGATGGCTGCTGCAAGTTTTTATGGCACCAAACCCGCTGATCTATATTCTTTTTTAAAAGACTGTGGAATGGTAGTCTCTACCATGCGGCGTTGGTTGGATGGAGAGTCAGCACTTTCTCTTGCAGACTTTGAACGTTGCTACCACGATGAGACGGAGTACTATTATATCGCTTACGCCGCTTGATTGTTTCTAACCTTAAATAACCCGACTTTGTCAATTCAACAAGCGCAAATATTTGTAGCAGACTCCGATACACATGGTAAAGGCGTATTTGCTGCCAAAGACATAGAGGCTGGCGAGATCATTGAGATTTGTCCTGTACTTCTATTCCCAAGAGCGCAGTTGCCTTATGTGCGCAATACTGTCTTAGATGACTACTACTTTGACTGGGGCGACGATGAGGCCGTATATGCCTTTTGCTTGGGCTACGGATCGCTGTATAACCACTCTTATGAACCCAATGCGGAGTATGGTATGGATTTTGAAAATAATACCATTGATTTTTACTGTGTAAAAGATATACCTGCCGGATCAGAAATTTTTGTCAATTATAATGGCGATATAGACAATAATACAAAAGTATGGTTTGAAGAATAAAAAAAACCGATTCCATGCCAAAGCATAGAATCGGTTTTAATAACGGTGAAACAATAATCCACCACTAATACGCACTAGTACTCATCTTCATTGAAGAAGAAGTCATCATGGCGCGGATAGTCTGGCCAAATGTCTTCAATGCCTTCATAGAGTTCCCCATCTTCTTCGAGTTCCTCTAAGTTGTCAATTACTTCAACGGGCGATCCTGAACGGATTGCATAGTCTATAAGTTCATCTTTGGTAGCGGGCCAGGGTGCTTCTTCTAAGTGTGAGGCTAATTCAAGTGTCCAATACATAATTTTGTTGTTTAGGTTTAGATGTGTTTCTAAACGGGGTATTAATAAATATTGGTATATTTACGTAGTAATTTTTTAAATAATCAACATGGCATCGCCATAACTGTAAAAGCGATATTTCTCTTTCACCGCTTCGTTGTAGGCATCCATGATGAGGTCAATACCGCCAAATGCACAAACCAAGATCAATAGACTTGACTTAGGTAAGTGGAAGTTGGTTATCATCGAATTGGCAATATGGAAATCGTAAGGAGGATAGATAAACTTATTAGTCCATCCTTCTACTGGTTTCAAATGGCGTTCTGCTGAAACGGCTGTTTCTACAGAGCGGATCACGGTAGTACCAATAGAGCAAATCTTTTTATGATTATTAAGAGCCTTATTCACTACATCGGCAGCCGTAGCACCAATTTTGAAATACTCCGCCTCCATCTTATGCTTAGACAGGTCTTCTACATCAATACTCCTGAATGTACCCAAGCCAATGTGCAAGGTTAATTCAGCAAAATTGATACCTTTCAGTTCCAATCGCTTCATTAGTTCACGGCTAAAGTGCAATCCCGCTGTAGGAGCAGCCACTGCACCGTTTTCTTTAGCATAAATAGTTTGGTAGCGCTCTCGGTCAAGATCTTCTGCTTCCCGCTCTATATATTTTGGAAGGGGTGTATTGCCGAGACGAAGGAGTTCATTGTGAAAGTCTTCATCGGTACCATCAAACATAAAACGAATGGTGCGGCCGCGTGAAGTAGTATTGTCAACTACTTCAGCCACTAGGGCATCGTTTCCGTTTTCGTCTTCAAAGTATAATTTATTGCCCACTCGTATTTTACGAGCCGGGTCAACCAATACATCCCAAAGGCGTGCATTCTGGTTGAGTTCCCTCAAAAGAAATACTTCGATTTTCGCACCTGTTTTCTCTTTTTGGCCATAAAGGCGCGCTGGGAAAACACGGGTATTGTTGAAAACCATGACATCTCCATCATTGAAGTAAGACAGGACATCCTTGAATATTTTATGTTCAATTTTGCCCGTTGCCCGGTTTACCACCATCAAACGACTTTGGTCGCGTTCTGGTGAAGGATATTGGGCAATCAATTCCTTGGGCAAAGTAAAATTAAAACTAGATAGTTTAGTACGCATAGTTCAGCAAATGGGAAACCAGTATGTTTTGTTCATTCGTTTGTTAAAAAATGAACAAAAATTTGGCACATTATTAATTACCGTTTTTGAAAAAATACCTGAAAGGCTTGATATTCAATGTATTATATTAAAAGTACGATGATTCAGGTCGCAAATGTAAATTTATTCTTGAGATTGCTTTGTGAAACGCTATTTTATTTATAAAAAACATTTTTTCAAGCACTCGCTTTCTGCTACAACATCCCCCAGCCCAATGAAGGACTGGAGGATGAAGGTATTATTTAATCTGGCAGAGAATCTATGGTATTACACCACAGAATAGTCTTTTGACGCTTTTTTGCGCTCAAAATCTTTAAGATGTGTCTTACGCAGACGGATATTCTTAGGAGTCACCTCTACCAATTCATCACCTTGTATGTATTCCAACGCTTCTTCCAAAGAGAAGACGCGCGGTGGTGGCAATGATGCTTTATCGTCTGATCCGCTGGCACGGTGATTGGTAAGTTTTTTAGTTTTGGTTACATTGATAACCAAATCGCCTGGACGGTTGTTTTCGCCTATCACCTGACCTTCATACACCTCGTCGCCGCCACCCACAAAGAATGTACCACGATCTTGTAAGTTATCTAAAGAGAAAGGAATAGCAGTACCGGTTTCCATCACGATCAATGAGCCATTTTGGCGGCCAGGCATATCGCCTTTCCAAGGTTCGTAACTTAGGAAACGGTGTGTCATAATAGCCTCTCCTTGAGTGGCAGTCAATATATTAGAACGCAGACCAATGATACCGCGTGATGGCATTTCAAAACGCAAAAGAAAGCGGTCACCTTTAGGCTCCATACTGTTCATTACACCTTTACGACGAGTCACCAATTCGATACACTTTCCGCTTGATACCTCTGGCACGTCAATTGATAATTCCTCCATAGGTTCGCACTTCTTACCGTCTATTTCCTTGACGATTACACGTGGCTGACCAATCTGCAATTCGTATCCTTCGCGGCGCATGGTTTCGATCAAAATAGAAAGGTGCAATACACCACGACCAAATACCATGAATGAATCGGCTGAATTGGTTTCTTCTAAGCGCATGGCTAGGTTTTTCTCCAATTCGCGCTCCAAACGCTCTCTAACGTGGCGGCTGGTTACAAACTTACCCTCCTGTCCAAAAAACGGAGAATCATTGATCGTGAACAACATACCCATGGTTGGTTCATCTATAGAGATTGGTGCCAATCCCTCTGGATTTTCGTAATCGGCAATGGTATCACCAATTTCAAACCCTTCAATACCAACTATGGCGCAAATATCACCTGCAGTTACTTCGGCTGCTTCTTTTTTGGCCAGACCATCAAACACGTACAACTGCTTGATCTTTTGTTTTTGAATAGTACCGTCTTTTTTTACAACGGATACATTCATGCCAGGTGCTATGCGACCCCTTGACAAACGGCCAATGGCAATACGACCCACAAATGCAGAGAAGTCCAAAGACGTAATCAATAACTGGGTAGTACCTTCTGTTACATCAGGCTCTGGGATATATTTTACGATATCATCCAACAATACAGTGATGTTATCAGTTGGGTTTTTCCAATCATGACTCATCCAACCCTGCTTAGCCGAGCCAAACACTACTGGGAAGTCCAATTGATCTTCGTTGGCATCCAATGCAAACATTAGATCGAATACCTGCTCATGCGCCCAATCAGGGTTGCAGTTTTCTTTGTCAACTTTGTTGATTACTACGATTGGCTTTTTACCCATCTGCAATGCTTTTTGCAATACAAAACGGGTCTGAGGCATAGGCCCCTCGAAAGCATCCACCAACAATAATACGCCATCGGCCATATTGAGTACACGCTCTACTTCTCCTCCAAAGTCTGCGTGACCTGGGGTATCAATGATATTGATTTTCATATCATGATATTTGATAGATACGTTTTTGGCCAAGATGGTGATGCCACGCTCACGCTCCAAATCGTTGTTATCAAGAATGAGTTCACCAGTTACCTCGTGGTCTTTGAATACCTTGGCAGCGTGAATCATTTTGTCAACGAGGGTAGTTTTACCGTGGTCAACGTGGGCAATAATGGCAATGTTGCGAATATCTCTCATGCAATTGTTATTTGTCGAATTTCGAGAAGACTAAAATCAAAAAAATATTATTTGGTATGAACCCATACTTTTGTATAGACGGAAAATCTTTCATAAAGTTTCAAGAAGAAAGCCAAATAATTTATTTTATTCCGTATTTCAGGTTTCAGGCCGCAAAGGTAGTTCTTTTTTGTAAGAATAAAAGCCTTTAACAGTATTATATTTGTTAACGAAAAACGAAGCCCTAAAATTTCATTTTTTTCTGCCTAAATTGACTAGAACCTGTTTACTTTGCCTCAAAATATTTATACATGACACAAACAACTTTCCATCAGAAGTTCAGAAACTTCTTCTTTTTGATTTTGTTGAGCCTCTCAGTGATGCCTCTCCAACCCCTTTCCGCTCAAGCCGATCCAGGTATGTCGGCAGGTAAAACCGACGCTTGGCACGTAGTGGCCGAGAATATTGATCCTGCCAATTATTTTGGGGTCACCGTAGCCAATGGTATGATTGGCTTAGTATCATCACCTGAACCTATGAAGGTTAAAGATGTGGTACTCAATGGTGCCTACGACAATTACCTGCGTGGCCGCGTGAGTAATATTTTGAAAGGGTTCAATTTTGTCAACATGAACCTTGATGTAGATGGCCGAAGGATCGGCCGCGCCGATATTTCCAACTACAAGCAAAGCCTTGATATGCGGGGTGCTGAACTTACTACTACTTTTGATGTAGGCGACAAGGTATCGGTTAAGCATACGGTGATGGCGCTTCGACATTTGCCTTATTCGGCCTTGAGTATGATAGAGATACGCGCTAAAAAAGACCTAACCGTCACACCAATGTCGGTGATAGAGGCCCCTGAAATGTTGCAGGATGTTCGCAATTATTACACCGAAATAGACAGACCCCACGTCCTGATACCATTATTGACTTCGGTAGGTAAAAGCCCTTCGGGCAAATATACCGTGGCGGCTAGTACTAGTTTTATATTCGACGAGCCGCATGGGTCTGAACCCGACCTGATCCATGAAGATTGGGATTACAACATGCACTTGGCTAAATTTCATAAAAAACTAAAGGCTGGCGAAACCTATCGTTTTGCAGTGGCTGGATCAATTATTACCAGTGCTCATGTACCTGATGCCCACAACGAGGCTGAACGCCTAACTATATATGCTGCATTGGAGCGTACCGAACGCCTTATTAAGCGTCACCGCGCTGAGTGGGAAAAACTTTGGGTGTCTGATGTGACCATTGAAGGCGATGTGGATGCTACCCGAGATGTCCACTTTGCTATGTATCACCTATATTCTTTTGCCCGCGAAGGCACGGCTTTGAGCCTATCACCTATGGGCTTGTCGGGACTTGGGTACAATGGACACGTATTCTGGGATACTGAACTTTGGATGTACCCTCCCTTGTTGGTATTGCATCCAGAAATAGCCAAATCCCTCCTCGAATTTCGCTATCAAGTGCTAGACGAAGCCAAACAAAATGCTTTTTCGCATGGATATAAAGGAGCCATGTATCCTTGGGAAAGTACCACAACGGGGCAAGAAGAAACGCCGGTGTGGGCATTGACGGGGCCTTTCCAACACCATATATCTGGCGATATCGCTTGGGCGGCTTGGCAATACTACTTAGTCACCAAAGACAAAACCTGGCTTAAGGATCGTGGTTGGCCCATCATCAAAGAAGTGGCAGATTTTTGGGCGAGTAGGGTAGAGCGAAATGGGAAAGGGAAATTCGATATTATCAATGTGATCGGAGCCAATGAGTGGCAAGAGAATATAGATAATAATGCCTTTACGAATGGTATGGCTATCACAGCCCTCCGCTATGCTGGCGATGCAGCCCGCGAACTGGGCATAACGCCCGATCCTGATTGGGCTTTGGTAGCAGATAATATCCCTATTCTGAAATTCCCTGACGGCACTACCCGTGAAAATGCAACCTACAATGGTGAAATCATCAAGCAGGTTGACGTGAATCTATTGGCTTACCCTTTGCGAATCATTACCGATCCTGCGCAGATCAAAAAAGATCTGGATTATTATGAGCCACGTATGTCGCCTGATGGGCCTGCTATGGGAGCCGCGATCCTCACGGTTTCGGCCGCACGCAGCAATGATCCTAATAGGGCATATAGTCTATGGAAAAAAAGTTACCAGCCCAATCGTACCCCTCCGTTCGGAGTGTTGGCTGAATGTGCAGGAGGCACCAATCCATACTTTGCTACAGGTGCAGGAGGTTTTTTACAAGCTACTCTGATGGGATTTGGAGGATTGGATATTACCACCCAAGGCATTGTGCAGATGAAAACCACGTTGCCCAAGGCATGGAAAAGCATGACCATCACAGGTATTGGTGTAGAAAAGAAGACCTTTACGGTGAAGTAAGAATCGTTTCAAGCATTTTTAAATTAGCGGAATTGTCAAAAATAGCGGCAATGGGGATGATAAAACCGGGAATGGCTACGCTCGTAATATCCTCTCCGATGGAATATTTGCCGTAAGGTAAATATTCCATATCCTTTTCGGTTAAAAGGGCATATTGCTCCACCATTTGTTTGATAGGATCAATAATCCAGTATTCACGGATACCGTGTTGGGCGTAATCCTGAAACTTGATGGTACGGTCAACTTTAGACGTTCGCTTGGATAGAATTTCTACGACAAAGTCAGGTGCAGGATGCAACATGGTATCTCCGTGAAACAAATCGGCCTTCTCTTTTGCCCAAAAACAAATATCGGGTTCATAGTCGTTGCGGGTGAGGGAAATCATGGCTTTTTCGTGGCCAGCCTCGCCTAATTTTTTTAGAGTTACGAATACATTGACCAACTGAAAGAGGAGTTCAGAGGCTTTTCTATGTCGCCTTTTCACAGGTGAGTGTAAGACCACCTCTCCGTTGATAAATTCGGCTTTTACTTCTTCTGTAACCCATTCTCTAAACTCATGCCGACGGCGACGCTCATCGTCCATAGAGTTTTGGAGCGACTCTAATATAAAGGGTGCGCTTGGATTTTTTAGTATAGCATTGACTACGTCGTGCATGATTTTAATGTATTGTTTTACAAAGGTACATAATTTTTTTGAAAATAAAACAATTCTAACTTCCAAATATTAAATACAGCAATATCAAAAATATAACCAGCAATATAAATGGTATCCAAGATTTACGAACGCTGTAACGCTTATTAGGGGTTCCTGTGGCTTCCGATCTGGCCGCCTCTATTTCATCTTTGTTCTTTTTGTCGGCATAAGTGACATAAATAAAGCAGATGAAATTGATGGCCAAGGTCAGCAATAAGAATAAATAAGCCCTATTCATAGAATCGGTAGTGGGCGAAAGTTGGACCAAATTAATAGAGTAGGCGACCGCTGCCAAGAAAGAAGTAATGATAAGTTCTCCAACTTCCTCGAAGGAGGCTTTGTGAAAGAACAACATGAAAATCGGCAGGGCACTGAACATCAAAAACGGTACAATGATCAAAATAATCGCACCCCATGGGCGACGGCTGACAACCAATCGCACGTTCAGGTTCTTGTATTTTTCTAAGTACTTTGCTTGATCGCTGGTATCGAAGGTGATTTTGTCCAAGGCCCCCAATTGATTGGTCAACTGATTATCCAAGGTCACAAAATACTCTTCCGCGTTCCAATCATTGAACTTGAATTCTTTCTTCTTATCTTTGATTTGCAATCGGCTATAGTCAAAACTGATTTTGATCTTATCGCTCGAACTAAGGGCAGAAATAGGGATTCGCAATTCATGGCGGTCAAAAGGAAAGTCAAAAGACTCGAAATTGGCCAAAAACTTTCCACTAATCCGATATATGCGCACAATATAGTTACTATCGCGCTCTTCGGCTATCCGGTATCGGTTAGCCTCCTCCGAACTAATGTTGTCAAAATCTATATAACCTTCTTTATTAATGTATTGTGAGTCAGCGATGACCCAGTACAAGAGGTTGCAATCAAAAGTGTTTTTCTTGATATCAATCTCGTTCATATCAATGACATCAATGCCAACCCGTAGGTTTGGTATTGGTTGGCCGGAGGTGTTGATCTGAGTGGGACAAGAGCGGGTTTTGCCGTCCTGAACTTGATTGAAGGAGGGTTCTCGCCGTAGGATGCAGACACTGTCAAATTCATACAACTCATTCAGGATCGTAATCTTCTTGTTTTTAAGACCTTTTATATAATCCCTAACCTGATAGCGGTGTTTAATACCTTTTTGGAGGGCTATCTCCAGTATGTTCATGGCATCGTAGCATCGGTGCAGCATATTCTCCATTCCCTTATTTGAAAACAAGTGAATGGGGTGTTGTTTTCTCAGTAGTTTATTATCTTGGTATAATTCAAACGGAGGTGCTTCATTGCTGCTCTCATAGCGGATAATCGTTACTTTTTTACGAACTGAAATATCTTCTAAGGCTGTTTCGCTGAGGTTGGTGATACCGGGTAAGCCGATAAATATCTTGCCACTGAGGTCAATTTTTGTTTTTTGAAGAAAATTTATGATCACATTGCCATACCCACTATGGGTGTTCATGAGAATCACTTTTTGATCTGGGTCGCTCAATACGGCCTGAAGGTTTCGCTCCAGTGCATCGGCAATATTTTTAGGTACCTCATTATTATTTACATAATCAGACTGTTTTAGTTTGATGATTGTGTCGCAAGGGAGGTGTTCTTGCTCAATCACTTTTTGAAATTTACCATGTAGCAAATAGTCAGTCTCTGTAATGTATCCTATTTTCTTTGCCTTCAGCACACTTTTGATGTATTTGAGGAGGTAGTTGGGCTGCGGATCATTGGGATCTAAAAAAATAGCATTTCTGCCAAACTCCAAAGCATTTTGGTCTGCGCTCAAGGCAATTACCGGTATTTGATCTTTAATGATGGCGGCGGCATGCCTGATATGTCGCCCCCATGTATTGTCAATCACTAAAATAATATTAGTATCAGCTGCGATTCGATTGTAGAGAGTCTGTATGGTGTCTTCTCTAAAATCGCATTCAAAGGTTTTTAGCGCATAGGTAGCCCCATATTCCTTTTCATTGAATCGGCTTATATACGACTCCAAAGCCACTATATGTAGCGAATCGGAATAACTGCTCACCTCAGCCTTTTGCGGATTGCTATAATTAAAACCAACATAGGCGATATATTTAACCGGAAGGTTAAAAGAGAGCGATTTTTTACAAGATGCTCCTAATAAGGCTACCGCTAAGGCGAAGATTAGAATTCGATTAAACACAGATGATTGATTTATTTGGTTAAGAAATCCGGTTTGGATTATGCTCCTGCCTTCTCATCATCAAACTCGCCTTCCCAACGCGCTACCACTGCAGAAGCCAAGCAATTGCCAACCAAGTTGACGCAAGTGCGACCCATATCCATAAGCGCGTCCACGCCTAATATAATGGCGATGGGCCACTCTGGGATATTGAACTGGTTGACGGTGGCCGCCAGTATGACTAATGAAGCCCTTGGTACACCCGCTACGCCTTTAGAAGTTAATAACAGCGTACCCATCATGGCCAATTGGGTTTGCCAAGTGAGGTCTATGCCAGCCGCTTGTGCACAAAATACGGAAGCCAACGACAAATATAAGGTAGAACCATCTAGGTTGAAACTATAACCAGTTGGCAATACAAAGGAAACTATTTTACGCGGTACTCCAAAATTTTCCATAGCAGTCAACGCTTTGGGGAGGGCAGCCTCCGAACTTGCTGTGGCAAATGCCAAAGAGGCCGGCTCATATACTGCTTTGAAAAACTGCTTGATTGGTATCCTGCAAAACAGCATAACCGGAATGAACACAATACCAATGAAAATGAACAAGGCCACATAAAGCGTCCCAAGGAGTTTGAATAGATTCCAGACGACCTCGAAACCCATGGTGCCAATCGTGTAAGCCATAGCGCCACCTACTGCAATCGGCGCGAAATACATAATAATACCAGTGAATTTAAACATCACTTCTGTCAATGCCTCTATCCAGTTAAGCATTGTTTTTCGGTGATTTTCTGTCACTTGTCTCAATCCGAAACCAAAGATCAAACTAAATATTACAATCTGTAAAACCGCCCCTTCGTAGATCATTTTCGCTACGTTCTCCGGAAAAATATGTGTTACAATTTTCTTCCAGTCTTGTTTTACTGGCTCCACTGGCGCGGTAAGCGGCCTGCCGTTCAGCATGAGTCGAGCCGTGTTTTTTACAGAATCTACCTTTACCGTTAGGTCTGAAGCACTCATGGTAACTGGCTCAGAAACCGTGCTTTTGGAGACAATGCCGGAGCCGGCCTTAGTCAGATTAATAGCAATCAATCCAATCACCAAGGCCACGGAAGTAGCCGCAATAAAGTAGGTAAACGCTTTTATACTCATGCGGCCTACTTGACTTGAGTTGCTTTGTCCGGCTATACCCATCACCAAAGTGCCAAATAGCAGTGGTGCAATCACGGTTTTGATGAGTTGAATGAATATTTTACTGAATATTTCGAGATTGCCGCCTATTTTGGGGAAATCATAACCTAATACCATACCGACCACCATACTGAGCAAGATCCAAGCAGTCAATGATTTCTTTTGGATTCCAAATACCACCAAGGCTCCGACCATGATCCACCGTGTGCCCATGAGTAGTTCGGGGCTAATCTGCATACCCATCATGGGCAAAATATGCAATAGTAAACTGATGATTACCGTGGCTAATGCCACAGTACTTGAGTTAAAAGGCTTCATGCTTTATTTATTTTTTAATGTCTTTTGTAAAATCGTGCGCAAATCTGCGGGTTTTATTCGCTTTCTGATAATTTTTTTGTCTTTATCTAATAAAAAAATCACAGGCAGGTTATAGTTGTTGTAAATTTTGTCAAATTCATTGTTTCCAGTCGGATCGGCCAAACTCAGCCAGTCCCAAGATTGCTGGGATTGAAACTGTTTCCAGTAGTTGAATTGATTGTCCGTTGACACCGTCACGGCTGCCAGGCCAAAGGCCCTGGCATCGAGCCAAGTTTGATACACATCAGGTATGACCTCCATGCAGTGTTTGCACAAAGGGCTAAAAAAAATGAGCAACGTGTAAGGCGATTGCACCCCATACAAGGTGTGATTAACACCATTTTTATCTTGTAAACTAAAATCGGGTGCTATATTGCCCGTCAATACGGGCCTAAACATATCAGCCTTATACTTCAATTGATCGTAGGTTGCAAGGTTGAGCCAAGGCGTTTCATCTTTTTTATGATAAGTATCGGCCATGTGGACAAACAAGCGATCCGCACCCGGTTCTGGGTTCATTTCAAACAGCTGGGTCAAATAAATAATTGAAAATTCATAAAATGCTCCATTTTTTGGCATTTTTGCAATAACCCAATCAATAGATTTTACGAGGGAGTCGGGTGTAGGATTTTGCCATCGGGTTAAATAGTCCATAAAAAAAGGAAACCAAAGGTCGGAGTTGAGCAGGTTGTCATTGCTAAAATCTGTTTGGTCAAAATAGTGCTTCTGCATCCAAGATACAAAATCAGGGTTGATTTTTTCATTGATTAACCTAGGTAAATTGACCGGGGCATCAGGCTGGGAGGAAGCACGTAGCATTTTAGCATAAAGGTGGGTAGGGTAGCGGTCTGAATAAGCCCTATTGATAGAGTCAATGTCCGTGTACCAGTTGCGCAGTTCCTGTTCCATTGGTTTCATTACTTCTGGGTCATTGCGGGTGGCCTTGGCCACCATATCCATCATTTCCCTTTTGGTGTTGATTTGACCTTCCACCTTCCCTGTTTGGTGATACAACTCTAGGAAAGCAGTGTTTTCAGGTGATCCCGAAACATTTAGGCTACTCAGGTCTCCCAGTTTTCCTTTTATAAATATGGAGTCTTCGGGCTTAGTTACCATGAAATCCATAATTTTATCATTATTGGCGATTATAAAAAACAAGCCGGGCTTCAGGGCTTTCACCTTAAATGTGAAGCCTCCAGTGGCTGTGTCAACCGCCACAGAATCGGCTTTAAAGGTCTTATCACCATAATAATAGGCCAATATGGCTCCTGGAGCCTTCAAACCTTCTAACTCAAAGGTAATTACAGCTTGTGCGCTCCCAGTTAAAGAAAAAGCGCAAAACGTCATAAATATAACAAATCGTAGCATAAAAAGCAGTTTCTGACGAAAAATCGAAAAAGTTGACAAATGTACGCTTACTTTTGCGCTCGTTATGGAAAAAATTAAATGTTTAATTATTGGCGCGGGTCCAGCGGGCTATACAGCAGCCATTTATGCCGCAAGAGCTGGCTTACAACCCATCATGTACACAGGGCCTCAACCCGGAGGTCAATTGATGATTACCACTGAAGTGGATAACTATCCTGGCTATCCTGATGGTCGCTCAGGGCCTGAAATGATGGACGATTTTAAGCGGCAAGCAGCGCGTTTTGAAACTGATATTCGTAATGAAATGATTACCAAGACAGATTTTTCTGGCCAAACCCACAAAGTTTGGACAGAAAACGGCGAAGAATTACACTGCCAGACTGTCATCATTGCCACGGGAGCCAGTGCCAAGTGGTTGGATATACCGGGCGAACACCGTTTGCAGAACCGAGGGGTTTCAGCCTGTGCTGTTTGTGATGGTTTCTTTTTCAAAAAGCAAGATGTAGTCATCGTAGGTGGCGGCGATACCGCTGCCGAAGAAAGTACCTATTTGGCAAAAATCTGTAAAACCGTTCACTTGTTGGTACGTCGCGATGAAATGCGCGCCTCCAAAATCATGCAAGATCGGGTACTCAATACACCCAATCTGATTGTACACTGGAATTCCGAAGCAGAAGAAGTGCTTGGCGAAGACGGGGTCACAGGGGTGAGAGTCCTGAATAACAAAACCAAAGAGACCTCTGTATTGGATGTCACTGGATTCTTTGTAGCCATCGGACACCAGCCTAATACGGGTATTTTTACAGATTGGTTGGATCAAGACGAAAGTGGATATTTGCTAACTACGCCTGGCCGTACAATTACCAAGCGACCCGGTGTGTTTGTCTGCGGTGATGCACAAGATAAAATATACCGTCAGGCTGTCACAGCGGCTGGTACGGGTTGTATGGCTGCCTTGGATGCTGAACGGTATCTGGTAGAACACTTTGGCTAGCAGATCTCATTAATAGAATCAATTATACATGTTTACTATAAATATTTATTTGCGCTTTGCGCTCATTGCTTTAGGGATTATAGGCGGTATTGGCCTTTGGTTTTCACTCGGATTCTGGTATGGATTCCCTTTTTTATTCACGGGCATCTTACTTTTAATCGGTTATTTACTCTTGGGTACGATCATGTCAACCAACCAGTTGGTCAGTGAGCAACGCTTGGATGAAGCAGACAAACGATTAGCACTTACTTTTTTTCCCGGTATGTTGATGATGGGTTATAAAGGCGTGTTTTATATCACTAAAGGCGGGATTGCGATGCAACGCAAGGACTTCGTTACGGCTGAAAAATGGGTCAATCAAGCATTGGCTTCTGGACTGCCTACCGATAATGAACGCGGCGCTGCTTATATGCAATTGGTGATGATTGCAGCCAACCGACAAAACATCAAAGGTGCACAGATCCACTTTGCAGAATTGAAAAAACTCAATATCACAGAGCCCATGCTGAAAGAGCAGGTGAAAGAAATTGAGAAACAACTCAAAATGGCTGGTCAATCGGCAATGAACCCTGCCATGATGGCCATGATGGGAGGCAAAGGCGGTTTCCGTCCGGGCGGAAAAAGAAGGATGCCAAAGGGGCGATAGTCCCACACCAAAAGTATGTACAGAGGCTTGACGTTGCTTATTTTATTATTGATGATTGTTGCTGCCCTGTACGCGCCGATCAGTATTCCATACAATTTAGTGAGTGTAGCATCTGTGTTGCCCGCCGAAGAATGGAGGCTTCTGCAAGAACCAGGAGGAGGTTTGGCGTGTACGCACCAGAACAATAGATCCGGGGTGGTAGAGCGTATCGCTGCTTGGCAGTTTGAGCGCGGTGACCTCACTGGCATGGAGTTAAATATTCCTGATTCCACTGGTTTGGTAACCCTTGGGGATACTTTGGTCAGGATGTATTCTGCTGCTATTCAGCAGCAAATACTGGATTTGGAGAACCAACTCAAGATCAAGCGATCAGAGCAGCAAGTATTGGTGACGGGGGAAAAACAACCCATCATACAAGAGGCTCAAACCAAGTTGGTATTTGCCAAAGAGGCGCTGGTATTGCGGGAAAAAGATTTTGCGGCAGCCAAACAACTGCTCCAAGAGGGATTGATGCCTCGTTTGGAGTACAATAGGATAGAAAATGTGTTGGAATTGGCCAAAATTGACATCATTACCGCCGAAAAAGCACTGTTGGTAGCAGATACTGGCGCAAAACCGGAAAGTATTAGTCTTAATCAGTCCGAAATACAAGCCATTGTACGGCAACTGGATTTTTTAAGAAAACGCAATGCGGGATATGTCATCAAAGCCCCTTTCACGGGCATGGTGATGCCAATCAAAGAGCCGGGCGAAGTGTTGATTTTGAGAAAAATATCCGAGTATATTGTCACGATTCCAGTAAAAACCGAAGAAATGATCTTTATTTCGGATACGGCACGCCTCCAGATCATTGATCCCATCACATGGAAAGTGTATGAAGCAAAAGTGATGGAAAAAATGTCACATACAGAAGTACTTGATAGCAGAAGTGTTGGCTTTGTAAGAGCCATTGTCAAGCCTACTACCGCAGCTGAAAGAATGACCCTTGGAGTGGCCTCTAAATGCAGTATCCAGTGTGGAATGCTCAATCCTCGTCAGTATCTCCAGCGCATCCTTAAATACAAGATAAACTAGGAGATATGCGTTACGAATTCAAATATTTTGTTCCAGCATTTCAGTTAGCAGCCCTCCGCGACATGTTGCTTCCTTTTGTGAAACCCGACAAATTTGCTGCTTTGTCATCAGATCACCAATACACAGTACGTAGTATTTACTTCGATGCTTCTGATTTTGAAATGTACCACACCAAACGCGATCACTTGGCGCACCGTATGAAAGTACGCTTGCGCGGGTACAACCTAGAAAAGGAAGATTCCTCCGTTTTTTTTGAAATAAAACGGAAATACGAAGGCCCAATTATGAAAAACAGGGCAACTTTGCCATATAGCACAGTCAAACAATTGTTTTCGGGTGTTTCTCTGGAATCATGCCTCCCAGTGACTCAAAAAGCCGAAAATATTCGTAGGTTTTTTTATCAAATCCATAGAAAGCACCTCCAGCCAGTAGTTACAGTTATATATGAAAGGGAAGTGTATCTGAGTAATATGACTGACCTTGAAAATGACCTCCGCATTTCTTTAGATAAAAACCTGAGAAGTGTGCCTTATCCCAGCATTGACGAACTGTTTAGGGAGCGGGATGTTCAATATCCTTTAGAAGATCAGTTTATATTGGAGGTGAAATTCAACAACTATTGCCCTGCTTGGCTCAAACCAATTTTAGCTAAGTTGGATCTCCAAAAAGGCCCTGCCTCCAAATATGTGATTTGTGTAGATAGCCAACGACGTATCCGAACGGAACAAAAAAACAGTGCCATTTTTCAACACTACTCGCGTGCTACAAGATTTTCAAAATATTAGTCTGTTTCCGATTACGGCAGCCGATGTGCTGACCAATCTCTTGTCTGCTTTGGTATGCGGTGTGGTACTGTCGTTGATATATAGAGCCACCTACAGGGGGCCTTCATACTCCATTAGTTATGTCAATTCACTGGTATTACTGACCCTTATTTCAGCCTTGGTCATCCTTGTCATCGGTAATAACCTCGCCCGCGCCTTTGGATTGGTTGGTGCTATGAGCATTATTCGCTTTCGCACGGCTGTACGCGACACCATGGATATGGTCTTTATATTTCTATCGCTGGCCATTGGTATGGCTTGCGGCATCGGCCTCAATATGGTGGCTTTGCTGGGTGTAGCAGTAGCAGGAGTGGTCATCATTGCCCTCACTTATACTCATTTTGGAGCACCCCGTAAGCGTTTTTACTTGGTACAGATCACCTATGATGGCTTAAAGGCCGGAAAAGAAGATTTTGAGAAGATTTTTGCCTCCTATTGCAAATCCGTCAAATTGGTCAACGTGAAATCCACTGGTTACGAACAAGAAATGGAGTCCTTCTTTCACGTAACACTCAAGAAAGATTCCATGAGTGAAGACTTAGTCAAAAAACTCAACAATCTTCCCGCTATTCGCCAAGTCAATATTTTCTTCGATGAAGATGATGTGAATCCGCCGACTTTGTAATTGCCAACCGATGTGTTCACCGCCGAAAATTCACATGAAAATCCACAATCCGTTCATCCGTAATAATATCTTGGGGACGGATCTTGTGGCGAAGCACAATACCTTCTAAGGTGCGGCATCGGCTGAGGGCCACATACAGTTGTCCGTGCTCAAAAGCACCGCCCCCAAGGTCAATTAAGACTTTGTTGAAGGTTTTACCTTGACTTTTATGAATGGTAATGGCCCAAGCGAGTTTTAGAGGATATTGGATGAAGGAACCTATGGGTTCTGATTCGATATTGCCGCTGGCACCTGCTTTGTAGCGGATGATTTCCCATTCTGATTTTTGAACCTCGATTTTGCGCTTTTTCCCGCTGAACTCATTCGATTCTACCACGATGGTATCTTTGTTGATACTGACAATTTTTCCAATGGTGCCATTGACAAACTGCCGCTCTTCTTGATCGTTTCGGATGAACATCACCTGCGCTCCTTTTTTTAGGCGCAAAGCCGATTCAGTAGGGTAGAGGTGGGGTTCAAATGCTCCCTTGACATCGGCCAAAAACGATAGTTCTGGACTCTCCAATTGACTTAGTTCGCGTTGATTGATCCGGTCAGCGGTGGCATTTCTAGCGCAAAGCGTGATATGGCCGTCGGTTTCCGTAAAATTTGGGAGACAACGTTCATTGAGGTCATCCAAGTCATCTTGATCGGCATTGTTGACCCGAATAGCCTCCAAAAGCCTTAAAAAATGCCTTGATTCCTGCCTAAATACCTTTCCAAGTTCCAGCATTTCCAGATTGAATTCGGAATCTTTCATGATCTGCGCCGAGAAAAAGTAAGGCGTTTCATAATATTCATCAAAATAGGATGCCTCTATGGGGTCTTTGGTTACGACCGGAGGCAATTGGTATAGGTCGCCAAAAAAGACCACCTGTACGCCTCCAAAGGGTAGAAAGTTTTCGCGGTTGACCCTTAAAAACTTATCAATTCCATCCAACATATCGGCCCTAACCATCGAAATTTCGTCAATCACCAATACTTCCAGTTGCTTATACACCCTTAGCAGGTCTTTTCGGGTCACTTTTCGGTTGGCCTCAGAAGGCGTGATGATGCGTGGCGGGAAACCAAAAAATGAATGAATGGTTTGGCCTTGTACATTCAGTGCAGCTACTCCAGTGGGGGCTACTACGGCAATTTTTTTTCGGGTAGTGTTCCGAAATAATTGTAAAAGCGTACTTTTGCCCGTGCCAGCACGACCCGTGATAAACAGGCTGGAGTTTGTCTTTTCAAGTACATCCAGTGCGTGCTTGAAATCATCGTTGAGTTTGAAAATTGGCTTATCCATGTTGATCCGCAAAAGTAACAACTAGTGTTATCTATTGCTTATTTATCGAAAATTTTATTCAAAATAACTCATAATTCATTGTCATGTCTATCCGTTTTTTACCTATGATTTTGTCTGTCCTAACTTTTTTGGCTTGTAAAACCACCGAAACTAAGCCTATCCCAGTACCCAAAGGCTTTGATTGGCAGGGGCACAGAGGCAGTAGAGGTTTGATGCCTGAAAACTCCTTGGAAGCCTTCCAACACGCACTTACTTATGGCGATGTTACTACTTTAGAGTTGGATCTGGCCGTCTCCAAAGATAATCAATTGATTGTGAGCCATGAGCCTTGGTTCAATCCCGCAATCTGTCTATTGCCCAATGGCGATACCATAGATCCACGATCCGAAGAAAAGTTATTGATTTATGAGCGCACCGCCCAAGAAATAAGGGGTTACGACTGTGGCTCCAAGGGAAATAAGCGTTTCCCTGATCAAAAAAAGACTAAAACCTACAAACCTACCTTGAAGGAGGTAGTAGAGATGGTACGTACGGTGAAGGGGAAAGCAGCAGAAAATATTCGTTGGAATATTGAGATCAAAAGCCAATTGGAGTGGGACGGGATTCGCCATCCTGCGGTAGATGAATTTGTGAGATTGGTCATTGAAGCAGTCAAGGAATTGAAAATTTCTCAAAATTGTACGGTTCAATCTTTTGATATTCGGGCCTTGCAGTCACTGCACCGTCAGGCGCCTGAATTACAACTGGCGTTTTTAGTAGAAAATACCTTGGGTTTGGATCGAAACTTGGCTAGACTAGGCTTTACACCTCAAATTTATAGCCCCTATTATTTATTACTTTCCAAGAAAGTGATACGCGCTTGTCATCAAAAAAACATGAAAGTCATTCCATGGACAGTCAATGATGTGAAGTCTATGCGGAGGTTGATCCGGATCGGGGTGGATGGAATTATTACTGATTATCCGAATAGGATAGAGCAGGTTTATAAGTAGGGAGTACCTTGAAGAACGAAGCAAAGAAAAGCCATTCCGTCCTTTTGGACGGAATGGCTTTTGTAATATAATTAATACTATTAATTCGTAATTATTTCTGAATAACCAATTTACGGGTATTCAATTGCTCTCCATTGCGAACCTGTACGAAGTAAACACCATTGGATAGGTTGTTTACATCCAAGATCATCTGGTTGTCACCTTTTGACATGGAGCGGTGCTGGCGAATCACGGCTTTGCCGCTTACATCCATCACCGAAACCTGTACATCAGCATCAGCATCCATAGGAACTTCCACTGTTACTTGATCGGCTGTTGGGTTTGGGAATAGACCGAATCCAGCATTTTCAAATTGTGCTGAGATTTCGATTTCTTCCACTGGTCCATCAGTAGTACCATCGGTACGCCAAGCAGATGCGCTTAGGCTTGCACGAAGGGTATAGCACTGAGTGTTGCTGTTAGCACCATTGTAGCCATATACATAGGCATAGTAACTTGTGGAAACAGTAGTAGTATTGTACTTGATTTGTTCATCGAGTGTGTTACTATTTTGTGAGGTCGCCAGTAAGGTACTGCTGCGGTAAAGTTTCAAGTCATAATCGGCAGGCAAAGTAGTCAAATCTACTTTGATGTTTCTTGTTGTTGATGTATTAGAGAAACGATACCAATCATTGTCGGTAGAAGTAGCCACTTGAGCCGTAAAGGTAGTGTTCACAGGAATCACTTTCGCCGTAGTACGTGTGTTGTTTGGCTCATAGGTGTCCACACAACCGCCGCCACCAGAAGACTGGGTGGTGAAACTAGCTGTAGTAGAATAAGTGCCAGTGGTAGTACCGCAAACGGCTTGTACTTGATAATTGTAAGCAGTGGCTGCTGTAAGACCTGTAAGGCCGTAAGAAAGTCCAGTCAAGCCTGATACAGTTGTCCAAGTAGAACTTGAGTTAAGTTTCCACTGGAGGTTGTATGAAGTAGCACCACTGACAGCACCCCAGTTCAAAGTAGCTGCTGTCTGCGTAATACCAGTGGCACTCAATCCTGCTACAGTACCGCAAGAACCGCCTGATGGAGGTTGGCAACCAGGAGAGGTTACCAATGAAGCGCGAGATCCACCAGAGGCAAATAGGGCTTGCATCCGTGCTTTCTGTCCCAAAGAGAATAGGTTCATACAGGCATCGTCGGTGTAATCCATATAATTCATGAACATGTCGCCATTAGCACCATTGCTGCAACTAACTTGTGGAAAACTAGGGCAACCGTAGTTTTCGTCTGCTTGATTGGGCGTGTCAGCACATTGATCACTGCCAGTACAAGAAGTACCATCGTCGCCCCAAATGTGGTAACAGTTGAGCCAGTGACCCACTTCATGGGTGGCAGTACGGCCTTTGTCAAATGGTGCAGAAGCACCAATAGTACCAAAATAAGCATAATCACAAACCACGCCATCGGTAGCAGCAGGTCCACCGGGAAACTGTGCATAACCCAACAAACCACCACTTAGGTTGCATACCCAAAGGTTGAGGTACTTGCTGCGATCCCAGATGTCTAAACCACCTTGTGCAAAATATTTCATGGCATTGTTACTGCTAAATCCATTTACAGTAGTCAAGCGACGTTGAATACCAGTGGTTGCAGCACCCGTTGGCGTTTGGGTTGCCAAGCAGAAATTGATTTCGCAATCAGCGGCTACACCTGCAAACCCAGCAGGTGTACTTGATGCATCGGCGTTTAAACGACGAAAATCTGCATTCAAAACATCTAGCTGAGACTGAAGTTGGGCATCACTCAAATTTTGAGCAGCATTGTAATACACCACGTGGAATACCACTGGGATGGTTACTACCGCACGATCTGTAGCACCGCCATTGGCGATGAACTCTTGGGTGAAGTGTTCGATGGCTTCGTGTTGAGAACGAAACTCGGGGTCGTCGTTCAGTTGTTGTTGGAGTACCTCTTCGGCACCACATTTACGTTGTGCCTGTAAGCCTGTTGTAAAAAACAGTACCAAAGCAGAAAGAATGAGTAAATTACGCATAGTTTTGCGATTAAAAAATGATGAAAAAATAACAGAGATGAGGTTTTGATTCCTGATCTCAAATAAAGGTGTGTTGTATGGCCCTAAACGTAATTGCGAATTTTCGCGAGGCAAAGATATATTAACTTTATGAATCCAAATAAAAAATTTTGTACTTTAGAAGACAATTTTGATTATTTGTTCTATTTATTTGTTGTTATTCGGTTTTTTGTTTGGGTAACGAAGTGAGTATTGAAACTTTTGAAACAAATTTTAAGTAAGTTACTGCCTTATTTTTTGTTTTTATATTTTAATTTTCTTGAAATATTTTGATGTATTCGGAATTATATTTTGAAAATATTATTTTTTACGCTTTTAATGATGAGAAGCCAATTTTATTTTTTGACTGCCTAAATAATTACACAAACTAAACGTTTTACCGATTATGTTTGCAAACCTAATATTATCTCCGTTTATTATTTCAGCACTGGTCATCCTATACCTGTCTTGGGTTTCTGACGGTGATTATGCCATCTGGATGGTACCATTTCTTGTAGTGGCAGCCATCATTTTTGTATTGAGTCCCCAGATCAATTGGTGGTGGTATAGCAAACATCCCCCTCAGTTGCCAGATGCTTTTCTGAAAAAATTGGAAAAAGCCAGCCCTACCTATTCACAATTAAGCACCGCACAAAAACAGGTTTTTAGGGATCGAGTGGCATTGTTTAATTTAGCCGCCGATTGGACTCCATCTCCTGCATGGCCCGAGGAGCGAGTACCGCCCGATGTCAGTTTGGCGTTATCTGTACAGGCCGTCACTTTAACAATAGCAAAGAAAGATTTTTTATTCAAAAAATTTGAAAAGGTTATTGTCTATCCTAAACTATTTTTAACACCCGAATATACGTTCCCACATGCTTCAGAATTATTTGAACCCGATGGTTGTTTGATGTTTTCGGCGGAGCAGGTGATGCGCGCTTTTGTGGAACCGCAGAGCCTATATAATGTGGGCTTGCATGAATATGCCAAAGTTTTTGTACTAACGTATCCTAGTTTTGATTGGCCACTGCTTGATCAGACGGACACTTGGGATAAGTTAGAAACAATGAGTCGTATGTCCCGTGCGCATGTCGAATCTGTAATTGCCATCGCGGGTATTGATCCGCTGCCAGTAGCGATACACCATTTTTTTACTTTTCCAGAGCAGTTTTCAGTGGAAATGCCAGATGAGGCACTCCGATTTACGGAGATATTTTTTAATTAATGTCCTCACTCAAAGGTTAGATACCATTTTGAATTGTTCGACATACTTTGGAGGTGCTTTTTTATTATATCCGAATGCCTCAATACTCAGTGTATCCTATTGTGCATACCGCCATTCCATGCCCACGCAAGTCCGAGGCTTAAACCCCTTCCAGTTTCCGTCATTGGCGTTCTCTTTCAGGGTCAGATAAGTTTCTGTGGGCTCTCCTTTTAAGTATTGGCCTAAAAATGCGGTCACAAAATGCTGATTGATATTGTTCATCCGGCGTTGATCCCAAACGGAGTCGGCAAAACGAAGGTACTCATCAATATGCAAACCCTCCTTCAAAGCGGCCACAGGTGGCGGGTTGGGTGCTACATTGTGTCGGGCATTGATATAAGTAAGCATGTAGCGATGGGCATTGGTGCAGCCTTTATAAATCGCTGCAATACCTTTTTCGTACATCGAAATATCATCTTGGCTACCAGCCACAAACAAAACGGGTTTTTTTATGCCAGCCAGTCCTGTCGAGTCCCAAATTCCATTGGCCATACCCCAAGGTGCCAATGCTACGATTGCTTTGATTCGACTGTCTTGCGACTTTATATAGGCTTCCGACCCAGTGGTTCGGGATTCAAAAACAGGAGATCCGCCAGTCATAGATTGAAAAAACTGTAGCGCAGCGCGGCTGTAGCCCGCTCCTGCCGAATTGAGTGCTCCGTAACCGCCCATAGAATACCCAACGATGGCCGTATTGGAAGCATCCACTAAACCTGAAAGAAAATGATCGCTGTTTGCTTTTCCCAACCTATCCATTTCATTTAGAACAAACAATTGATCCAATGAGCGATTAAGGAGGGTGCTTTGAAAACCCGCAGCATCCCTAAATGTGGATTCTGTATGGTCTATGGCCACCACAACATAGCCTTTGGAGGCCAAATTCTCGGTGAGATAGGTGAATAACAACCTCGACCCAGTATAACCATGAGAAATGATGACCAATGGATAGGGGCTACTATTTTTATGTACAACAGCATTTCGGACACAACGCCCTTTGAACTGGAACGGAATCAGCGGCCGCTTAGGGTCGCCATTATTGCCGAGCACTTCATCATATATTTCTATTTCTTGTTGGTTTTCGCCAACCAAAGCCGGATACCATACTTCTACTTTGATCGGACGGTCGTATTTTGGACACACCCCATCTTTGGCTGCCAGTACATTCCATTGGTCTTTATTCACCAAATCTAGGGTTTGTACGCCTACTTTGTACCCACCTCGTTTCGCCAATTCGGGTGCATCGGGTAATAAATCTCCATAAATGAACTCATCGGTTGGCTCTGGCTCTTTAGGCGATACAGATGCCGCTCCTAAAACAACGATTGCAAACAAGGCAACCCAAATATACTTTTTTTGATTTGTCATAACCAATAGTGGTAGTTTTATTTTTGATGCGTTCCTAAAAGGAATGGGTGAAAGTATTTTGATTGAAATACAAGGGCAAATCTAGTCAGTGCGCATTTAAAATGAAGAAAAATTTTTAAAATTCTCTTTTTTAAGGAAAAGTGTGTTGTTTTGCAGCAATTGTGGAGCATGATTTCATTGTTCTCGAGATAAAAACATCTATGAATAGAAAAATACTTATACTGACTTTCTTTTGCGTTGCCAGCACTTTTTCTATGGCTCAACAAATTATTCCTTTATACTCAGGAGCTATTCCCAATAGTATATCTGTACCGAATGAAGAAAAAACAGAGATCAATACTGATGGGGTTACTATCATTAGCAACATTACCCAACCGACCATGGCGGTATTTTTACCTGATACAGCCATTGCAACGGGTACTGCTGTCATAATTTTTCCGGGAGGTGGTTACTGGATCAATGCCTATCTCCATGAAGGGACAGATGTTGCACATCAGTTCAACAAAATGGGGATTGCCGCATTTGTAGTCAAATACCGTATTCCCTCTGATGCTAGTATGCCCAATCGAGCCATTGGCCCTATTCAGGATGCTCAACAGGCCATTAAAACCGTCCGGAGCCGTGCTTTGGAGTGGGGGATATTGCCTGATAGGATAGGGGTTATGGGTTTTTCAGCTGGAGGACACTTGGCATCTACTGCTGGGACTCACTTCAATCGGAATTTTCTTCCGGATAGCGTATCGGTAAGTTTGCGGCCTGATTTTATGATTTTAATTTATCCAGTTATCAGTTTTCGCGAGCCGCTTGGGCATATCGGGTCGAGAGAACAACTCCTAGGAAAAACACCCAATCAAGCGCAAATAGACTATTATTCCAATGAATTGCATGTCACTCCAGAGACCCCACCTACGTTTTTAGTACATGCCAGTGACGATTGGTTGTCGCCACAAAACAGTATTCAAATGTACCAACGTTTAATTCAGAACAAAGTACCCGCAGAAATGCACCTCTATCAAGGAGGGGGGCATGGATTCGGGATGCATAACCCAACTACTGCCGATGCTTGGATGGATCGGTGTCAAAATTGGATTCAATCGAATGGGTGGTTGTCACGCCTTTGAAATTGACTGCAACAACTCTATCCAAAGATAGCATGCTTTATTCGTGCAGCACCCATGACTACAACCGCCCAAAATTCTTCTCAATTTCCCGCAATATCCTATGCGCCAATTTCAATGCCCCATAACCATCAGACAATGACACCACAGGGCGTGTATCTTGCGCTATAGCATCATGAAATGCCTCCAACTCTGCTTGTATGGCGTTTACGGGCGTAGATTCCGGCATCTGCAATTGCAACCACTTTTTACCCGAAGGCGTATCAAACTCCATGAGTTGATCCGCTGGGGGTAAGTTGATTGCCTCCATTTCATAGAGGCGTACGATCTGGGTGTTTTTTTCTAGAAAATCAAGGCTTAAATAGTGATTTGACTGAAACAAACGCATTTTGCGCATTTGTTTCATCGAGATGCGACTGGCGGTCAGGTTGGCCATGGCTCCATTGGCAAACTCAATGCGGGCATTGGCAATATCGGGGGTATTGCTCAGAACGGCAACACCGCTCGCGCTCACTTTTTTGACTGGAGCATTTACCAAATGCAAGATCAGATCCAAGTCATGGATCATCAGATCAAGCACGACCGATACATCAGTGCCACGGGGCTGAAACACCGACAAGCGATGCCCTTCAATGAACATCGGACTAAGGGTCATGCCTTTCAGTGCCTGAAACGCTGGATTGAACCGCTCTACGTGCCCTATTTGTACTTTTACCTTGTGCTTTTGCTCCAAGGCCAATAGTTTTTTAGCCTCCGCCACCGTTTCGGTCACTGGCTTTTCTATAAATACGTGTTTTCCTGCTTGAATAGCCCGCTTAGCCATTTCAAAATGGGCTGGGGTAGGGGTTACAATATCAATGGCATCTACCACTGCTAATAAGGCATCGAAATTGTCAAATCGAGTAATCTCATACTGCGATTGAGCAGTAGCAGCGTTTTGATCACTGGGATCAAAGAATCCTACTAAGTCCCAACAAGTAGTTGCTTGAATACATTTAAGGTGAATTTTTCCAAGGTGTCCCACCCCGATAAGCCCTATTTTTAACATAAAATAATGGTCAATTTATTCTTCCACAAAATCTAAATCGCGGTCGAAGGTTTCTTTGAGTCCTGCCAAAGCGATGAAGGCAACCAGCATACAAACACCGCCCACGATATAGGCTGCACCAATGATGTTGCCCATCAGTGCCGTGTTTTTTAAATATTTAAATGATTCATTGATAGGTACTTGCATGCCCCTCGCAAAGTTTGGCACCGAAGTAGCCACTGTAGATCGTAAATTGGTACCAAATTGTTCGGCTCCAATGGTTACAAATATCACCCAAAAACCACAAGAAAAGCCCAAGCAAAAATGGCTGAGATAGAAATAAGTGGGGGAAGAATAGGGCAGGGCTAAGTAAGCCAAAATGGCCAACACGTCCAAAGTCAGGAACAAGGCCATCGTCTTGACACGACTCCGCAGGTATTGGCTAATTAAGCCCGATGCCAGATCGCCTAAAATCAAACCAATATAGCACATGGCGATGGCATTGCCCGCTGTGATTCCTTCCAGTCCCTTGGCTTTACCAAATTCGGGCGCAAAGAAGACCAACACACCCACCACAAACCAAGTAGAAGTACCAATAAATATACACCTCAAAAAGCGAATAAACCGATCTCGTTTGGTAAATAATGATAAAAAATCTCCTCTAGTAATGTGACTTTGAGCCTTTACTTGATTAAATATGCTTGATTCTGACACTGAAATACGAATAATAAGCAATAATATGCCCAAGCCTCCGCCTATAAAATAGCAGGCACGCCAATCAAATATTTGATTGATAACCCAAGCAAGCAAAGCACCTGAAAGTCCAATAGAGGCTACCAGCATGGTGCCCAATCCACGTTTGTTTTTGGGCAATATTTCGGCTACCAAAGTGATGCCCGCGCCCAGTTCGCCCGCCAAACCAATACCTGCTATGAACCGATAAAAGGCATAATCTGAGTAACCAGTGGCAAATCCGTTCAAAATATTGGCCAAAGAGTAGAGGCCAATAGAAAAATACAAAACTTTGACCCGCCCAAATTTGTCGCCAAGCACCCCCCATAGGATACCACCAATCAGCATCCCAAACATTTGCCAATTTTGCAAAGACAAACCTTTGTCGGTGAGTTCTTGTCCAACAAAACCTAGAGAACTAAGGCTTTTTACGCGGACAAAACCAAAGAGTAATAAGTCATATATATCTACAAAGTAGCCCAAGGCGGCTACAATGACCGCTGCATTCAGCAGTTTTACAGTAGGTTGATTCATATTATAGATTGTGTCATTTTTTAATGCCAATAGCCATTAAAAAACTGATTTTGTTCTGACTCACGCTTTAGGCGTTCCGCTTCTGCGGCCTCAAAGGCTCGTTGTTGTTTCGTTTTTTTAAAAATATCGGGACTCAAAAAGGGTAATTTTTCTTGATCTCTTTCATCCGCAAACGGATCGTATTTTTCCTTCTTTTCGTCGTCTTCCAAATCGGCTTTAAAAACATAGGCCGCAAATATACCAACGATACTACCAATTAAGTGACTTTCCCAAGAAATACCTTCTTGATCGGGCAACACACCCATAAACATACCACTGTAGAGCAGCATTACGATGGCTGCAATCATTATAGAGCGAATACTCCCCCTGAAAATGCCGTTCCAAAATATAAAGGACACCAACCCATAAACCACGCCACTGGCTCCAATATGCGATACCGGACGCGCAAAAAACCAAACTGCAATACCAGTACAAAAGTAGATCATCCAGAAGGCCTGCATGGCTACTTTTTTATAAAAATAGATATTCATAAAGGCAAGCACTAGTAATGGCAACGAATTGGATGCAAGATGCCCCCAACTACCGTGAACCAAAGGACCGGTTACAATACCTCTAAGTCCCCAAGCCCGGCGCGACATGATGCCAAAGGCTCCGGGATCAAACCCTTCAAAGTGCTGAATAATGTGAACAAGCCAAATAACGATTACAGCCACCAATGGAAACTGGATGCTTTCTAAAAAGTGCCTACGAGTGGTTTCGAGGCTGTCGTTATGATCGTCTATAAAAGTATTCATGGATGCGCGTTGCCAAATTTCAATTGGACACCTACTCCAAAAGTCAGGCCAAGACCTAGAACTGACTTTGTGTCAGGTACAAATCTAAGGCTTAAATCTTCCGATACATCAAACTGTTTAAGGTGAGCATCTACAAAAGCATCAGCCACAATCAGCAAATAAGTCAGCGACGACAACACGTATAAACGTTCTGTTTTTTTGCGGTACTCATCACGATAGGCTTGCAATTGAGGCCCGTCAAACCGAACATATGGTTCTTCGGTTGGGTTGGTATTTGGGTCTTTGTCCACAAGCCATTTATAATTATCGCGGAGATCAAAATAAATTCTTGCAGTGCCTACTGTCCATGCTGTCATGCCTGCAATGGCTCCATATACCAAAGGAAGTTTCCACCAGCGACGGTTATATACTTGCCCTGCGCCCGGTATGATGGCTGAAAACAGGGCTGCTTTGCGCGGATTAGGATAGTCTTTGTTGAAATAATGTTTGATTTTGCCAAACTTTTGTGGTGGCATCACACTATCTACTTGGGCGGTATCCACCAGTGTCGTCCTAAGGCTATCTGTTTGTTGAGCCGAGGCTATTTGGTGCAACGATGCAAGCAAAAAAAACGTCAATATTAGAGTAATTACCTGAATATTAAACGTCTTTGCAGTATTTAAAAACAGTATATTTGAATGGATTTTGTTGCGCATAATTGATTACATCATCTAATGACTACTTCTTTAATGTACTCTTCTCCTAGTTCGCCATTGAGCAAGGTGATGATTTTTTCTTTTGAGAATGACAGTTCCTGCCTCAGAGGTGCAGAAAGAATACTTAAATACAAAACGTTTTTGCGAACCTGTATGTTGCTTGTGTAAGTAGCAATAGTCTTACCCATCAAGGATTCCCAGAGCATTTTTATTTTAGTTTCCTTCAAGTGTGACGACAATCTATACTCTTTGAGCATTTCTTGAAGCGCTTCTTGAAAAGTGCTGTCATTTTTCTTTTTCAATAGTTGCCTATAATTTTAAAAATTCCATTAATTTAAGTGTGGCTATTCCCCTATGACTGATCTTATTTTTGACATCGTCGCTTATTTCAGCAAAAGTCTGCTCATAGCCTTTAGGAATAAAAACCGGATCATAGCCAAATCCGCCTTCACCCCGACATTCGGTAGCAATAGAACCCTCACAAACGCCCTCTAAAGTAGTCAATTGGTCATTCATTTGGATAGCAATGACAGTTCTAAACCGAGCCGTCCGATGCTCGGCGTTTTTTAAATTACTTAAAAGCAGGCTGATATTATCTACAGCACTGCGCTGTTCGCCAGCATAACGAGCCGTGTGTACCCCAGGTGCTCCGTCAAGGGCATCTACTTCCAGTCCTGTATCCTCAGAGAAGCAGTCAAAACCATATTTATCCTTCAAATAATTGGCTTTCAGGATGGCATTGCCAAGTATAGTGTCTTGGGTTTCTTCTATATCCTCTAAGCACCCTACATCTTTCAATGTTTTAATAGAGTAGCCGCTGCCTAAAATCTGTTCTACTTCTTTGGCCTTATGAGCATTGTTGGTTGCAAATACTAAGGTAATCACGTTGAATAATTATTGAGTGCTATGTGCTTATCTTTTGACCTAGCACTGTGTGAATATACAGCCTATTTTTGATTATGATTGATGCGTTTCAAAGAAAGCCCCTTCACTGGTTGAATAACCAATGGTGCTTTCTCCAAATCAACCGAGTCGGCATCCAAACCAAACCAGTTTTTGGGCGAAGAAAACCAGCCTTTTACAGTCAAATATACTGACAATACCAATTGTTCTGCCCATGGTAATTCGTTTTCATTGGAGAGGTATTCCTGTATGAGCACAAATCTAAAGTCACCCGTTGGATAACGTCCAGCAATGGTATGATAACGCGAATGCACCATAAGTTCTTCATTCTCAACTAAGTCTTCCACTACTGTTTTCATAAACAAGTTCATGCGTTGTTGCACTTTGAATCCAAGCCTAAAATTGATCTTGTAAACGTCGTTTGATGCAATCGTATTCACTTCATATTCGGTGGTATAAGGTTCGTCGGTAGTGTCAATGTGTACAAACCAATAAACGTCGGCTCTTTTAGGTTGTGTTTGAAGAATGGAGTAGAGTACCTTCTCTTCCACCATTTTAGGGTTTTTGGCAGTGGTCAAAAATACAAGATTGGTAGCATATTTGGGTACCGATCCATCAGTGCTGAGCACAATCAATTGATCTAAAAAATCTTTGATTTTTACCTCATCATAATATTGTTGGCGAATCCTACGAGCATTTACCCACAATAGCATCACGCCAAATAGCAAACCTGTCATGGCTACCGTCACATAACCACCCTCGTGAAACTTTGAAATATTGGCATAGAAAAACAAACCTTCTAACAAGATATAAAAAATAAGCATTGCCCAAATCAAAGAAGAGTGTATGCGTTTGATAATCAGCCAATTTGATAACAGTATAGTGGTACAAAGCATCGCTAGTACAATGGCTAATCCATAAGCATTTTCCATGGCAGTGCTATTGCCAAAATACAACACTACGCCAACACAACCGAGCCATAAAAAACTATTTACAGCAGGGATATAGATCTGCCCTTTTGCTGTAGATGGGAATTTAACGGTCATTTTAGGCAATAAACCCAAGCGGATCGCTTCCGAAACCAAGGTAAATGAACCAGAAATCAAGGCTTGGCTAGCAATAATAGCCGCTAAAGTAGCAATGATAACGCCGGGCCATAAAAACCATTGGGGCATCATACCATAAAAAGGGTTTTCCTCTAGATTGTGACCTTCATGGTGTAAAAGCCAAGCCGCCTGACCCAAATAATTGAGTACCAAACATATTTTTACGTAAATCCAACTAGTTTGTATGTTTTGTCGGCCACAATGGCCTAAATCGGCATAGAGTGCTTCTGCTCCTGTGGTACACAAAAATACTCCCCCCAATATCAGCACGCCTTTGGGGCTTGACATTATAAGTTGTAGACCATAATAGGGATTCAAGGCTGAAAGGACTGACAGATCATGGCTTATGTTGAGTACGCCCAATCCAGCAAGCACTAAAAACCACACAAACATGATCGGCCCAAAACTTTTACCAACGGCGGATGTACCAAAACGTTGGATAAAAAACAGCCCCGAAATAATGGCAATGGCTACCGCTACCGATGGGAACCCAGGAAACTTGGCCTCAAGCCCTTCCACCGCTGAGCAGACTGAAATAGGTGGTGTAATCATGCCATCAGATAGCATGGCCGCACCTCCAAGTATAGCAGGATAAAGCAGCCACTTTTCGCGCCTACGTACCAAAGTATATAAAGAGAAAATACCGCCTTCCCCTTTATTGTCAGCCCTTAGCGTCAGCAACACATATTTGAGGGTTGTTTGAAGCGTCAGCGTCCAAAACACCAAAGAAACACCGCCCAATACCACATATCTTTCAATGAGTTTTCCTTCCCCTACAATGGCTTTCATTACGTACAATGGAGAAGTGCCAATATCGCCATAAATGATTCCTAAGGCTACTAACAGGGATGCTGCTGTTATTTTTTGAGTGTTGGAATGGTTTCCCATGACTATATAATAATTTTCGTCTTAAATACGTGTTTCTTGATGAATGCTTCCTTTCTTATTGTACAATCTCAGCCTTATAAACGATGTATTCTGTATCGCCCTGCCAAGGGAACGGATCTACTTTTTGGCTGTAATAGCACTTAATCATTTTACCTTCTAATTTCTGCAAGTCTTCATATACTGTAGCATTCTTCACAGAAAAATCCCAAGTACTTTGAGTCGAAATAACAGCACTCCCACCCAAGTGTAATTGACCTTCAAAGGTTTTAAACATGATTCCTTTTCTAGATATTTTAAAAAGCATTCCCACCCTAGTACCATCACTTACCTCGTAAGTTCTATAAAAATAATAACCGATTGCCGAAATTAAAGAAGCGGCCAATATGATCCAAAGGGTTTTGCGGGCTATTTTGCCTGCTTTTTGCTTCGCTTGTTCTAGTTGAATGGACATAGTATATCAATGAGTAATTACGAATGAGTGAAAATGAATAACAAATTTTGATTCAGAAAATCAATATCCATCGGCAAAGGTATTAAATTCTGCAAATAGCAACTGATATTAAAAAGAAAAGAGGCTGCCTCATAACATTACTTATGAGACAGCCTCCTTCGCCTAAAGTTAGATTAATAATTATTTTACCGAAAGGTTAAATTCTACGCGGCGATTTTGACGACGACCTTCTGCCGTGTCGTTGGTTGACACCGGCTTTGTTTCGCCATATCCTTCGTGTTTCATACGGCTAGAAGCGATACCTTTAGATACAAGGTAATCATGACAAGCCTTTGCACGATTTTTTGAAAGCGTCAAGTTAGAGGCATCATTACCTTGGTTGTCAGTATGTCCATCAATGGCTACAGAGTAATAGTTGTAGCGTGTGAGGATGTCAGCCACTTGATCCAAAATTTTGAAAGACTCTTTGGTGATAACTGCTTTACTAGTCTCAAAGTTGATGTTTTTAACAGCCAAGTCAAGTACTTTTTTGTCTTCAGCCTTCATTTCTGGGCAACCGCCATTAGAAACAAGACCTTTAACGTCTGGGCACTTATCATCTTTGTCATAGACACCATCGCCGTCGCGGTCAGCAGGGCAGCCTTTGTCGGCTACAGTACCTGCTACGTCTGGACATTTGTCGTCAGCATCAGTTACACCGTCACCATCGCGGTCAGCAGGGCAACCTTTGTTGCTCGCCACGCCTTTCACGTCTGGACATTTGTCGTCAGTGTCATAAACACCGTCGCCATCGCGGTCAGCAGGGCAACCTTTGTTGGCGGCCACACCTTTCACATCTGGACATTTGTCGTCAGCATCGTTGATACCGTCGCCATCTTTGTCGCTTGGGCAGCCTTTATTAGAAGCCACACCCGCCACATCAGGGCATTTGTCATCTACGTCGTAAACGCCATCTTTGTCGCGGTCAGCAGGGCAACCAGCATTCGCGGCTACACCCGGTACATCGGCACATTTGTCGTCAGCATCGTAGATACCATCTTTGTCACGGTCAGCAGGGCAGCCCATGTTTTCGGCTACTCCCGGTACATCTGGACATTTGTCTTTTTTATCGCTGATTCCGTCGCCATCCGTGTCTTTGGCTTTACCAAGTTTGATAGCAAGGTTCAATCCACCTGTAACAAACCAGTCATTCTTTTCTTTGTTACCAGCAGATGAAACACCATCAATGTAGTCAAACTGTGTAGCATGATGCCTTCCTTCCAATGCCAAAGTTACTTTGTCACTTAATGGAAATTTAAATCCAGCACCAAAAGATGGCGATAACGCGTTTTTCTCTAAATCTGCCTTATCGGTGGCAATGCCTGCCTGTGAACCATCAGTAGTAGCTTCATTAAAGTTTGTTATTGGCTTTCCTAAAAAGTAGCCAACGCCGCCCATGAAATAAGGAAGAATTTTGCGTTTTTTGCCATTTTTGTTTTCTGTCTCTAATGGAGACCACAATAAATTGAGGGCCACATTTGTGAATTTATTCTCGAAATTAAATTTACGAGATGTGCGCTCTGTGAAGTTGGCATCATCGCCAGTTAACTTACCAAAATCTGCGCCCAACTGCAATCCCCAATGTTCGTTGAAATTGCGGCGTATAAAAGCACCGAAAGCAACATTGGTTTCTTTAAGGGTTGGCAACGTAGTTTTTACTAAGTCTCCCTGATAATTTGCGGCATTGACTCCAATGCCGAGTTCCCATGATGATTGCGAAAACGCAAAAAATGGAACGATGATTCCTAAGATCGTAAGAATGTTCTTCATACCTGTCTTGAAAATATTTAAAAAAATTTTGGTTAATAAAAGTTTAAAGTAGGCAAAGGCCGTGCCAAACCTATTCAAACCAATTTCATTTAGAAGATACAAATGTCGGATATTTTCAAAAGAAAATTGTTGATTTCACTGACAAAGTTCTGTTTTGACCGATAATTAACAAAAAAGTAACAATTTTAATAGAATAAGCCTTGTTTTCTGAAAATTGATAACGCCATTTAAAGGAAAATACGTAAAAAATAAATACTATTTTAGTCTATATTGGGTATGACCTCAACTCACAACTAAAAAAATATCTTAATTTACACTTTTTTTATGGAAAAAACGATCTTTCCCTATCTTTGCGCCAACTTAGTGAAATACTATGTTTAATATTTTATCCATCCACTACAAATAAAACTTAATATATGGCTGGTTCGCAGATTACCATCAAAAAAGGCAAACTTAAAGTTCCAAATGATCCCATCATTCCATTTATAGAAGGTGATGGCACAGGTCCCGATATTTGGGCTGCCTCTGTGCGTGTGCTTGACGCAGCGGTTGAAAAAGCCTACAAGGGCAAAAAGAAAATAGTATGGCAGGAAGTGTTTGCTGGGGAAAAGGCCTTCAACAAGACTGGCAACTGGCTGCCTGATGAAACCCTAAAAGCGATTGACGAGTATAAAGTGGCTATCAAAGGCCCTTTAACTACACCCGTAGGCGGCGGTATTCGTTCGCTTAATGTAGCGTTGCGTCAGCAACTAGACCTGTACGCATGTGTACGTCCGGTCGAGTATTTCAAAGGCGTACCCTCTCCAGTAAAAGAGCCACATCTAGTGAACATGGTTATTTTCAGGGAGAACACCGAAGATATTTATGCGGGTATTGAATACCTAGCAGGTAGCGAGGAAGCCAACAAAGTGATCAATTTCCTGCAAAATGAAATGGGTGCTAAAAACATTAGATTCCCTAAATCATCTTCTATTGGTATCAAGCCAGTATCCCAAGAAGGCACAGAGCGTTTGGTGCGCTCAGCCTTGGAATATACTTTTAAGTACAACAGAAAATCTTTGACTTTGGTGCATAAGGGCAATATCATGAAATTTACAGAAGGTAAGTTCAAGGATTGGGGCTATGCATTGGCTGAACGCGAATTTGGCAATAAAGTATTTACATGGGCTCAGTATGATGTTATCAAAGCAGAAAAAGGTGAAGAGGCTGCCAATAAGGCACAAGCAGATGCCGTTGCCGCTGGTAAAGTGATTATCAAAGATGTGATTGCCGATGCATTTTTACAGCAAATCTTATTGCGTCCAGCGGAGTATGATATGATCGCTACATTGAACCTTAATGGCGACTATATTTCTGACGCACTAGCCGCTCAGATCGGTGGTATCGGTATCGCACCTGGTGCGAATATTAACTATAATACGGGTCACGCTATTTTTGAGGCTACCCACGGTACGGCTCCAAAGTACGCAGGCAAAGACGTTGTCAATCCATCATCTGTAATCCTTTCTGGCGTTATGATGCTGGAGTACATGGGCTGGGATAAAGCGGCAAAATTAATTCTGAAAGGCCTGAAGGCTGCTATCCGAAAAAAGCGTGTTACTTATGATTTTGAACGCCTTATGAAAGGTGCTACTAAGTTGAAGTGCTCGGAGTTTGCGACTGAAGTAATCAACAATATGTAAATTGATCAAACCGATTGAATCGGTTTGGAGTCAGGGTATTTCCCTGATCAGGCATTGAAACTGCCAGTTAGTGTAACATCTGGCTGGCGGTTTTTTATTTGCGCTTTGGGTATTGGGCGTTTCGGGTTGGAGGTCCTCATTAGCGTGAGCCCACTTCGTGGTTAAAAAACTAAGATGATAGCATAATACATAATGGCGCAGGTTGTCAAAGAGACAAACCTACGCCATTATTATTATTCCTACGCCACCCATTAGGGCTTGGAGCGTATTTGTTCTATATGAAATTATTCCTGCTCTCCGCCCGCGCTTGGTTCAATATCTGGTACATGTGAACTTTCGCCAGGTGTAGAGTCATGGAAAGGACGTTTGCCGATGAGACGCTCCAAGTCAGCGCGGTGCAATACTTCTTTTTCAAGGAGTGCAGAGGCCAGAGCATCTAGTTCTTTGCGCTTGTCGCGCAGAAGCGCTTTGGCCCTGATATACTGCTCATCAATCATTGCTTTTACTTCCTGATCAATTAAGTAAGCTGTTTGTTCGGAGAATGGCCTGTTGAAACTGTCGTTCAACATAGAGTAATAAGATACATTGCCAATTTTTTCACTCAAGCCATAGTTGACGATCATTTCATACGACATACGAGTGATATGATCCAAATCACTTTGGGCGCCAGTACTGATTTTATCAAATACAACGGATTCGGCAGCGCGACCACCTAGGGTCATACACATATCATCGAGCAATTTTTCTTTGCGGGTGATGTACTGTTCCTTAGGTAAGTATTGGGCATAACCAAGAGCCGCCAATCCACGTGGCACAATGGTTACTTTTACCAAGGGGTGCGCATGTTCTAAGTACCAACCGCATATAGCATGGCCTGCCTCATGGTAGGCTATGATCTGCTTTTCTTCAGGGCTGATGATCTTGTTTTTCTTTTCAAGTCCACCAATCACCTTATCCAAGGCATAGTTGAAGTCTTCAATGTCCACTGCTTTTTTCTCGCGGCGAGCAGCGATTAAAGCTGCTTCATTGCATACATTAGCAATATCGGCACCTACAAAACCAGGGGTCATTTCGGCTAAAGTGATGGCTGTCACTTCGGGAGCAGTTTTGATATTCTTCATGTGAACCTCAAATATCTGTGCGCGGCCGTTCAAATCTGGGCGACCAATACCAATCTGACGGTCAAAACGACCAGGACGCATAAGGGCGTTATCCAAAATATCGGGGCGATTGGTTGCAGCCATCAGGATTACACCCTTATCAGTTGGAAAACCGTCCATCTCAACCAGCAATTGATTCAATGTATTTTCACGCTCATCATTACCGCCTTGCATAGCACCGCGACCACGGGCGCGCCCGATGGCATCTATTTCATCAATAAAAATGATACAAGGTGCTTTTTCACGCGCTTGACGAAACAGGTCACGAACTCGGGATGCACCTACACCTACAAACATTTCCACAAAATCAGAACCAGAAATAGAAAAGAAAGGAGCACCTGCTTCCCCGGCTACTGCTTTCGCCAACAGTGTTTTACCTGTACCCGGAGGACCTACTAAAAGTACACCTTTAGGAATTTTTCCGCCAAGGGTAGTATATTTTTTAGGATTTTTTAGGAAATCTACGACCTCCATAACCTCGTCTTTGGCTTCATCCAATCCTGCCACGTCAGCAAAAGTGATATTCACTTTAGTACTGTTGTCAAATAGAGTGGCTTTAGATTTGCCTATGTTAAATATCTGTCCACCAGGACCGCCTGCTCCACCACCTACACGACGCATGATGAAGACCCAAAGACCCACCATTAGTAAGAGGGTAATGAGGTAGGGCATGATTGCACTCACCCAATCCACATGCTCCTCATATTCAATGTTGATGGGGAGTTTTTTGTCTTTCAACAACTGTTCATTCAGTTTATCCACCTTAGGCGAAAACACATCCACTTTGCCTATATTCATGATATAGTGTGGAGGGTTTTGATTGCTGAATATTTTGAATTTCATTTTAGCCTCATCGCCTCGCTTAATATCTTTGTGGTCGCTGAAACCGATAGAATCCTTTACAATATATATGTAGGCTTCTTGATTGTTGATGACGACCAAACGTTCGATTTCGCTTTCTTTGGCCCATTTGGTAAATTCAGTCCAATCGGCCTTGTGCAAAGGCGTCATCATTTTTGACATTTGAAGGGCTAACAGTCCCAGAGCCACAAGGATATAAATCCACATGAAATTGAAACGTGGCACGCCTTCTCCTCCTTCATTATCTCGTTGCGGACGCTCATTTTCTTGATCGTCGTTGCGCTTATTGTTTTTTTCTTCCATTGCTAATCTTGTGTGATAGTGGCTAGTTGAATGAAGTTATATTTCTCCGTATTCGGTCACCTCTGCATCGCTCCAGAGGTTTTCAATTTCGTAAAATTCACGGGTTTCGGGATAGAATACATGTACTACTGTATTGAAATAGTCCATAAGTATCCATTTCGCATTACTAGACCCCTCCTGATGGGTTGGAGCAGTAAGCATTTCTTCTTTTACCTTTTTATAGATGCTATCGCTGATAGCCTTTACATGGGTATTGGAATCACCTTCACAAATGATAAAAAAATCTGCGGGCGCATCACCAAGTTTGCGAAGATCGAGTTGAACGATATTTTTGCCTTTTTTATCTCGAATCCCTTCTACTATAACGTTATTAAGTTCTTCTAATTGCTGAAAATCGGCAGGCTTTTGCCGTGACTTTGAATGCTTAATCAATTTTAATAATATTGATAATAATGGTTAATGATGGCGGGATGTGTACCTTCGCCTTTTACAATTCGCAAAGATACGTATAACGCTCAATATTTATGGCAAACACACTTTTTATAGGAAAAGTTTACAAACGTTTCGACGAAGTAGGCTCTACTAACGATTATGCGTTGGATTTATTGGCCGAAAATAATCATGCTTCTCCAACACTTAGTCCTGCAAAAAGCAAGCCAGCCGAAGGAATGGTCGTTCGGGCTGACAGACAGTCAGCGGGGAGGGGACAATATGGCAGTGTTTGGGAGAGTGAAGCAGGGAAAAACCTTTTATTGAGTATTATTCTTTACCCCACTTGGTTGAAGGCTCAAGAGCAATTTTACTTGAGCATGGCAGTAGCACTTGCATTTAAAGATACCACGGATTTTTTTTTAAAATTAGGCAATAGTGCTATTGAGCCAACTATAAAATGGCCGAATGATCTATTTTTAGGTCATAATAAAATAGGAGGCATATTAATTCAGAATGCGATAATGGGTAACTATTTGCAATCTTCGGTAGTCGGTATCGGACTTAATGTTAACCAAACTACCTTTGATACAACGCTTCCTTACGCTAGTTCTTTGCTCCTTAAAAGTGGACAAGTGTTTGACATAGATAGGGTAGGGGATCTGCTATTTGAATGTTTGGAACACCGTTATTTGCAACTAAAAAGCGGTAAAAAAGAGCAATTAAAAAATGAATATGAAATTAATCTACTGGGATTGAATGAGGTTTTTTTATTTGAAAAAATTATTGAAAAAAAAATATTTAAAGGTCTTATTAGGGGTATTGCAAATGATGGCCGACTCATGGTTGAAGAAACAAACGGAATATTGCATTTATTTGACCTGAAAGAATTGAGGTTGGTTTTGTAGTGCCTGGAGATACATTACCTTTCGAGGCTCTTCAATATCTCCTTTGCAGCATTGGCTGATGCTCCTCCAGATCCCAAAATATGATTGATTTCTGCATAACCTTTCTTGATTTGGCGAACTCTTTCAGGATTTAGGAGGTCTTGGAGTCCAATTCTTAGATTTTTTCGATTCAATTCACCTTGTATTAATTCTAATACCAATGGTTGATCTGCAATCAGGTTGACCAGTGATATATATTTAATATCCACAAGTCTCTTAGCAATTTGATAAGAAATGGGATTTCCAGCGTAACAAACCACTTGTGGCGTGCCGATCAGAGCGGTTTCTAAGGTAGAAGTGCCTGATTTGATCAAGGCTGCTTTGGCTGATCTAAGTATTTGATATGTGTTGCCTTGGCTGATACTAACATTTGGATAGGAGGTCAACAGCCTAGTGATCGTATCCAGTGGTAGAGATGGTGCCGCTGCAATAATAAACTGTTCTTCTGGAAAGTCTAGGGTTACTTCCAACATTGGTTTAAGGATCTTATCAATCTCTTGTTTGCGGCTTCCGGGAAGTAACGCGATAGGTGCATTTATTCGTTCTGCATCGGAAGTGGTGTCATCAGGATTTTGCTGTATTGCATCGAGCAAGGGGTGACCGACATAAGTGGCCTCTACCCCATATTTCTGATAAAACTTTGGTTCAAATGGTAAAATAACCAGCATTTTATCCACGTCACGCTTAATGTCGTGCACCCTAGAGGTATGCCAAGCCCATATTTGTGGAGAAATATAATAGATAACCTTGATCCCTTTTTGTTTAGCCCATTTGGCTATGCGCAGATTGAATCCTGGATAGTCAATAAGTACAAGTGCATCCGGTGCATATTGAAGAATATCCGACTTGCAGTAGGAAATGTTTTGGAGAATTGTGCAAATGTTTTTAGCAACTTCTATGAAGCCCATGAAGGCAAGATCTCGGTAATGTTTGACAATATCTAAACCAGCAGCCTGCATCAAATCGCCTCCCCAACCTCGGCACTGCAAATCTGGGCGTTCATGTTTTAATGCTTTTATCAAGTTTGAACCATGCAAATCACCAGATGCCTCGCCTGCAATGATGTATATTTTCATTGATTATCAATACGTTAGTTCATAAAAAAAAAGCGGCAGTTGCTTACGCAACCACCGCTGTCATCAAAACACGCTTCATTTAGCACAAAGGTAAGCGGTATTAAACATTTCACCAAACATTTGTTTAAAAAAAAATATTTTTTTTTGATGGAACTTACAGAGCGGCATTTTGTTTTGAAGGCAATACCTTTGCTGCCATTTACTTGGCTTGTTGTATGATTGAGATACTTTGACAGAAACAAGCCCTTTTTATGAAAAAATAATAGAAGTTATGATATTTGAGCCGAAAGATGTTTTTCGAAAGTTGGAGTTTGATAAGGTTATAGACCTGATAGAAAAGGAGACATTGACTGCTGCTGCTGCTGAAAATATACGCACCCTAAGCCCTTCATTGGATTTTAACTGGATTGATTTGCACTTGCGCGAATTGCGAGACTATAAACTTGCCCTTGAAAACAATGATAGATTTCCTATTGAAAATTTTCCTGATGTGCGTGCTGATCTTAAAATGCTTGAGGTTGATGGTTACACCCTCCAATCAGAATCATTTCAAGGCATTCTGCGGGTATTATTGATTGTCAAAGGCATATTTAAGTATTTTTCCGGAGGCGCAAAGAAGGATATTTACCCAAAACTATACGATATACTACGACCGCTAAGTTTTGATGAAGGATTGATTAAAGCGATTATGGGTGTTTTTGATGAGAAGGGCGATATTCGCCCTGATGCCTCGCCCGAACTACAACGTATCCGCCGCGAAATACAGCAAAAAATACGTGAAATGGACAGTCGCTTCCGACAGATCGTACAAGAATACCGTTCTAAGGGCTGGCTGGCTGATTCACCAGAAAGTTTTAGGAATAACCGACGTGTACTTTCTGTGCCATCAGAGCATAAGCGTAAGATCAGGGGTATTATCCACGATGAATCTGATACTGGGCGTACTTGTTTTATCGAACCTGAAGCAGTTATTGATATTAACAATGACCTTTTTGATTTAGAACATGATGAACGCAGGGAAATATTTAAGATTTTGCGTGACCTAAGTGCTACGATACGGCCTTATGGCGCTACCATATTGGCTTATCATGAAATGTTGGTACGGTTTGATATTATTCAAGCAAAGGCCAAATTGGCATTGGCGATGAAGGCTAATATGCCAATTTTAAAGGAAAAGCCAGTAATTAGCGTCAAAAAAGGATTTCATCCGCTACTGTATTTGAAGAATAAGGCTCAAAATCGCAAGACAGTTCATTTTGAACTTCGCTTAAATTCAGAGCATCATATCTTGATCCTTTCCGGCCCGAATGCTGGTGGTAAGTCTGTTGCCATGAAATCGGTAGGATTGATGCAAATCATGGTACAAAGTGGTCTATTGATCCCTGTACATGAACTGAGCGAATTTGGATTATTTAAGCAAATTTTTGCAGATATTGGTGACCAACAAAGCCTTGAAGATGACTTGAGTACCTACTCATCAAGGCTTCAAAACGCAAAAGTGTTTTTAGAAAAAGCCAATCCGAATACCTTGGTTTTGATTGATGAAATGGGTAGCGGAACCGACCCAAAACCGGGTGGCTCTATTGCGGAGGCCATCTTGCGCCAACTGCATCGAAAAGGTGTTTATGCCGTAATTACGACGCACTATTCTAATCTCAAAGTATTTGCATTCCGAAATCCCGGTATCCTGAATGGAAATATGCATTTCGATAAAGACACCCTTTCGCCAACTTACGAACTAAAAGTAGGCCGACCCGGAAGCTCTTATGCGTTTGAAATAGCAGAAAAGAGTGGACTATCCAAGGATTTGATCGGTTATGCTCGCAATCGTACAGGCTCTGAAACGGCGGTGGATGATATTTTGATTGAATTACAGCGTGAAAAGCAAGAATTAGAAGAAAAACTCAAGACGGTTTTAGAGCGAGAGCAATCGCTGGAGCGATTGATCAAATCCTATGATTCTATGAATCAAGATTTGGAAGTGAAGCGAAAACGCTTAAAATTGGATCAGAAAGAATTTGAATTGCGCCAGAGTGCCAATGCAAATAGGGATGTGGAAAAACTTATCAAGCAGTTAAAAGACGAAAAAAATCTTGAAAAGGCTCAAGAATTGTCCTCTAAACTAAGGATAGAACGCTCCGAAAAAGTACGACAAGTAGATGAAGTGAATGCCGAAGTAATCCGGTTGGAAGAAAAGACAATTCCATCTGCTTCGATACGACCGATACAAGAGGGAGATTTTGTGCGCTTGCGTGCAGGTGGTGCCACCGGTAGGGTTGAGTTTATCAAGGGGCAGAAGGCGACCATTCAAATGGGCGGAATTATGGTACAGGCTCCTTTGCGGGATTTGCTTCATGCAGCAGAACCCATCGTACAAGTTTCTACTGTTTCACATTCTGATGTAAATCAGGTGGCTGGTTTCGAGTCTAAGTTGGATTTGCGCGGTATGAGTAAGGATGAGGCTATGCGGGTACTCGAAAAATTTGTGGATACTGCCTTGATGTCGAATGCCAGTAATCTGCGTATTTTACATGGAAAAGGGGATGGTATTTTAAGGAAAACCGTGCGTCAAAAATTACGCGAATACGGCGGTAGTATATCTAATATTTACCATCCAGAGCGAGATGCCGGTGGTGACGGGGTGACGATTGTAGATTTGGCTTAGAAAAGGAGATTACTCCGAAGAAAAAAGCCAATTGGCCGCAATTGGGAATTCACGCCCCCAACGAGCTTCATTGTGTTTACCATTGGGGTCAATCTCCAACTGTAATTTTAATTTAGATGCATCATAGCCCCTTCGGCTCATGTTATCAATGAATTTTTTTGAATTGGCCGTCATGCTGGCTCCTTCTTTGCCACCAGCATAAAGGTATATTTTAGTTTCTTCCGTACCATCGAAGCCTACAGGCTCAAAATAAATACGAGGTGTCACCCAAAGTGAGGGAGAAAAAATCATGAATCTCGAAAAAACGTGCGGAAACATCAATCCAGCGTAGATACTGATAAGCCCTCCCATGCTACTGCCACCAATAGCAGTGTGACGGCGTTCAGGGAATGTTCTGAAGTGCTTGTCAATGTGGGGCTTAAGGGTCTCTGACAGAAACCGGGCATAATCTAAGCCCAGACCATCGCCCAGTTTTGGAATATCATAAGGCAAAAACTCGTTGATTCGCTCGCGGCCACCGTGATCTATGGCCACGACGATAAAGTTGCCCTCGCCCAGTTGAGCCATGGCCGCCAATTGTTTGTCAACGCCCCAAGTGCCAAAAGGAGCGTCGTTTTCAAACAAATTTTGACCATCTTGCAAGTATAGGACTGGGTAGTGTTTGCCTGATGTTTCATAATTCCAAGGCAGCAAGACCGAAATTCGTCGTTTGCGGCGCAATTGTGGCACATTGAACCGCTTTGATACGATTTGTATGATAGGATAGTATTTGGGATCGTACCAATGATCGTGCTTTTTCCATTGTGGCACTACATCACTTACTTTACCACGAGGCATAGTCATTTTACGGTTCAAAGGTGGAAAACCATCAGGATCCAACTCCTCTGCTTCCCATCCACCTTTAACATACTTATATTCAAATGAGTCTGAGTCAGTGACGGGCAACTGATCAAAAGTATAGGAGTAATATCCTTTTTTGGTGCGCGACATTTTGAATCGCTCATCTTTTGTGGCCCAGCCATTGAAATTACCAGTGATGAAAACAGGGCGAGTGTCGTCGCTGGGCGTAAATAATTCTAAAGTCAACATAGCACTATTGGTACTGATCGGGAATCCCAAAGGAAAAACTTCCATGAATATTGTGAATAGCAGGTTTTAGACGACATGACTTTTGTCACATTTGTGTCAAGGGGGGATCGCAAAGGAACAACAATAATTAATATTCGGTTCATACAGAATACCAATTTGTAATTTTTTATCAAAAATAATTTGAAGATTGGAAAATAGCCGTACCTTTGCGGCGCAAAAAGCGAATGGCGCGATAGCTCAGCTGGTTAGAGCGTGCGATTCATAATCGCAAGGTCGGGAGTTCAAGTCTCCCCCGCGCTACAAACAATACATTTTTTAAGCCGTCCACACTCCTATGTGGCGGCTTTTTTTTATGCCACGCAACCAAAGTTGTATTCCTGCCGTATGGTATTTTCAATAGACAATTCAATAAGTTAGTGGGGGCTGCTTTTTTATTTTTCGATTTTCTCACATTTTTCCTTTGAATTTGGGGATGTTCCGTATATTTGCGCGCTTTTTCAGGCTGCATGTAATAACATCAGGCTTATTTGCATTTTACTAATTTGTTCATATCCAGCGTTTTTTTGATTTTTTGCATGGTTTTTGTAGGAATCTTAGCATGTTTTTGACTATTAGTTTATTTTTAACAGTTAATTTAATTTTATCGCACCATTACTACTATAAGGTATGCAAAGTAAAGGAGTTGTACGTTTCTTTTTGATCGCGCTCACGTTAGTGTGTTTGTATCAGTATCTGCTCGTCATCCCAACCAATCGGGTTGAAAGCGAAGCCCGTGATTATGCTCATCAGATGATCGCAAAAAACCCAAATGTGGGTTGGAGGCAACATTATAGTAAATATTTGGACTCTTTGTCCACAGAGAAAGTGTTTTCTATTCCTCTTATTAAAGAGTTCACTTACAATGACTTGAAAAAAAGTCAATTGGCCATGGGGCTTGACCTTAAAGGTGGTATGAGCGTATTGCTTCAAGTAGATTTAAAAGATTTCTTGAAGAGTCTTTCTGGCAATAGTTCTGACCCAGCCTTCACTCAAGCACTTGACAGGGCTACTGAAATGCAAAAAACGAAGCAGCAGGATTATATCACGTTGTTTTCACAAGCATGGAAAGAAGTAGGTCAAGGTCGCCCATTGGCTTCTATTTTTGCACGCAACGAGGCCAGCGGTATTAAATTTGATGCACCTGATGCTGATGTTGTTAATACCATGCGTACTTTAGCCAACGGCACAGTTGATGAAACTTACAAGCGTTTGAAACAGCGTATTGATGAATTGGGTGTTGTTCAGCCAAACGTTAGTTTGGATGCATCTCGCGATTTGATCCAAGTAGAACTTCCCGGTATTGACAATCCAGAGCGCGCACGTGCTATGTTGACTGCGCAGGCTAAATTGGAATTTTGGGAGACTTACCGCTTAAGCGATGTAAATTTGGTGCAATCGTTCGTGGATGCAGACAAAATGTTGCAGGCTGCAACTGGTATGAACCAAGATAGTATTCCAGATTCTTTGAAGACAGCAGGCCCATTACTCTCTAAATTGTCGTTGAATGTACAGGGCGGTGGTGCTATTTTAGGCTACGCTGCTAAAGGTCAAATGGATGCGATTGATGGTATGTTGAAAAATCCTGCCATTGCTGCAAAGTTCCCTGCTGATATGGCCTTTATATGGAGCCGTAAGGCAATAGAGACGACTAATGAAGGTGCCTCGAAAGTAAATAATCAATTCGAGTTGTTTGGTATTAAAAAACGCAGCGATGGATTTGCGCCATTGGATGGCTCTGTGGTAACACAAGCCAGCGAACAGCCTGATCCTACTTCCGGTGAAATTACCGTTAGTCTTGCCATGAATAATGATGGTGCTCGTACTTGGGCAGATTTGACAACGAAGGCAGCCAATAATGGCAACCGCGAAATTGCGATTGCTTTGGATGATAAAATCGTTAGTGCACCACGGGTTATTAATCCTATCACAGGTGGTAGTTCATCTATCACTGGTGGATTTACTTTGGATGAAGCCAAGGATTTGGCTCAAGTCCTCACCGTAGGTAAGTTGCCTGCACGTGCACGTATTATACAGGAAAGCCAAGTTGGTCCATCTTTGGGTGCCGACAATATCAATAGATCCTTGTTTACCATGATTCTGTCAGTAATAGTACTGTGCTTATTTATGGTGGCCTACTACAACCGTGGTGGCTGGATAAGTGTGGTGGCTTTGTTGGCCAACGTATTCTTTATCTTGGGTACATTGGCTTCTATGGGTACTGTATTGACTTTGCCAGGTATCGCAGGTATCGTATTGACTTTGGCTACGGCTGTTGATGCGAGCGTCATTATATATGAGCGTATTCGAGAAGAGTTGCGCAATGGACTGCCGATGGCTAAAGCCGTTTCTACTGGTTTTACCCGTGCGCTTTCTGCTATCTTGGATGCCAACATGACAATGATTTTGACCGCTATGGTTTTGATCTATTTCGGTTTAGGTCCAATCAAAGGTTTTGGTACGGTACTATTGGTCGGTATTTGTAGTTCATTGTTTACTGCTATATTGGTAGCGCGCTACATAACCGAATGGTGGTTAGAAAAAGGAAATATGGTCAATTATAGCCGCCCTTGGTCTGAGACTTGGTTGGTCGGCATTAATTATGACTGGATCGGAAAACGCAAATATGCGTACATGTTCTCTGTGGCCATTATCGCCATCGGTGTTGCGTCTTTCTTTATGCGCGGTTTCGAGTTGGGTGTGGACTTCAAAGGTGGTTACTCGTTCAATGTTGCATTTGATAAACCCGTAGAGTTAGAGCAATTACGTGGTCCATTGACTACGGCATTTGAGGGTGCTAACCCTATCATCAAAGCGGTTAATACTGAAAATACATATAATATCACCACGCCTTACTTGATCAATGACAATGGTGATAAAGTAATGGATCGTGTTATTGCTAAATTACATGAGGGTATTACTAATGCTGGAGTTACTTCCGATTTAGCATCCTTTAAGCGCACTGATGCTACTGGCACCCACATTACTGCTTCCAGCCAAGTAGGTGCTACGGTAGCCGATGATATTCGTAATTCATCTTTCCAAGCCGCCTTCTGGGCTTTGTTGTTGATTTTCTTATTCTTGTTGATTCGTTTCCGTCGCTGGCAGTTTTCATTGGGTGCGGTTTTAGCACTTTTCCACGATGTATTGATTACCTTGACTTTCTTTACTTTATTGCATGGTATCGTACCATTCTCTTTGGAGATTGACCAAGCCATTATCGCGTGTATTCTGACAGTTATTGGTTACTCCGTAAATGATACTGTAATTGTATATGACCGTATTCGTGAGTTTATGAATACCCTCGGTGGTCGCAGGAAAGAAGACGTGTTTAATATGGCCATCAATACAACCTTGAGTCGTACGTTGATTACTTCGGGTACGATCTTTATCGTAGTATTCTTATTGTTCGTATTCGGTGGTAGTGCTATCAAAGGCTTTGCATTCGGTATGTTGGCTGGTATCTTCTTCGGTACGTATTCTTCTGTGTTCGTGGCATCTGCTTTGGTGGTTGACCTTATCAGAGAAGACGTGATTGCTGGTAAATCAGTAGAGGCACCTAAAGCAACGACACCTGAGGTTACTAAAGGTAGCAAGAAGTCTGTAAAGGCTTCGTAAGTTGCTCTCCATTTTTCGATTTTAGCGAGCATCTTGTATGCTTTCACATACATAAAAACACCTGACATGATTGCTTGTCAGGTGTTTTTTATTAGCATGAAATAAAATTAATATAAATGCATATGAAAAACTGGTTGATTATCTTCGCCTTTCTTTCTTGCCTCTGTACCAACCTTGCAGCACAGACAAAGGCTGTAATCTTGATCAAAGAAATAATGGCTCGACAAGAAGCGGCTTGGAATCGGGGCGATCTTGAAAGTTTTATGGATGGGTACTGGCGTTCCGATAGTCTCCGCTTTATTGGATCTAAGGGACTGACTTATGGATGGAAGCAAACCTTGGAGAACTATAAAAAAGGCTATCCCAGTGCAGAAGCGATGGGTACACTCAAGTTTACGATCATTTCGGTAGAGCCATTGTCGAAGCGCAGTGCTTTTGTGATTGGCAAATGGTACCTGACGCGCGCCATCGGTGATCTTAGTGGCCACTATACTTTGCTTTGGAAAAAGATCAAAGGTCGGTGGGTTATTGTAACCGATCACTCATCGTAGAAAAATCTCATGGTCGCTTTTCTTAAAATCAGGCTAAACTTATTGATTCGGGCTTTACATCTAGCCGGGTGGGGTTACCTTTTGGTGGCCATATTGGCTTGTTCAGGTGTGATACTATCTTTTTTTGGATCGGTAATGGCCTCGCCTACGCCCGAATGGGGACTTGCCTTTAGTCTTCCGACTTTATTGTGGCATTATTATCGCCAAGACAAACGCTTACTCCATCATTTGCACCTACCCATTAAACCTATTTTATGGGCAGAATATGGTTTTGGGTCTATTCCTGCGGCTATTCTCCTTATTTTTAGTAAAAATTGGTTAGGGCTTGCAGTTTTGGTAGCCTGTATTGCAGCGATACCATTCATCCCTTTTTCAAGTAAGGCCAATCAGGACTTGTCCAAGAAAATAACCTTGAATTGGATACCTGTATGGGCATTTGAATGGAAATCGGGGATACGGCGCATGAGTTGGGTGGGCATTCTACTCTGGTGGGGTAGTTTGATTGGATCGTGGTGGATAGGAACCTTGCCTTTGTTTGCATTTTTATATGGCACGGCCATCATGTCTTTTTATGAAGATGTAGAGCCAAAGGAGATCTTAATCCAAACCTTTGAAGTCAAATATGGTTTGTTGAAAAAAATAGGGCAGCATATGGTATTGGCGAATCTTTTGATCGCTCCTCAGGCGGTGATTTTTATCATTTTTAATGTCCAGTATTGGTATTTTTTATTGGCTATTGTGGTCTTTGTTAGTATGGTCACTTGTTTTTCATTGGCTTCTAAATATGCAGGTTGGTATCCTCGCCGACAAAAGGTGGCTCAATCCATCTTATCTGGCCTCTTTGTTTTGTGTACGGTATCTGCTATTTTTACGCCAGTAGCCCTCGGTTGGGTTGGCTGGAAGACATGGGTAGCCCATCAAAACATGCAACGATGGTTTCCTTACAAAACAGTTTCTAACTTAACCTAATCACACTCATGCTTCAAATCAATGATATTTCTAGTGGCTACGGCCAAAATAAAATACTGAATAACCTGTCACTTGAGTGCAATACAGGTGATATTCATGGGATATTGGGTTGGAATGGGGCTGGGAAAACCACTTTCTTTAACACTGTTTTTGGGTTTATTAAGCCTTGGTCAGGCAGTATTACTTTGAATGGGCAACCGATTACCAAGCATGATATCGCGTTTTTGGAAACAGATCCTTATTTTTATCCCAATCTATTGGGGCGGGAATATTTAGAGATGTTTGCGGGGAAATCATCTCAATCTACAGCACAATGGCAAACCATATTTGATCTACCCCTAGATGACTTTATTGATGGATACTCTACTGGTATGTTGAAAAAATTGGCAATTGCTGCTACTTTTCTTCATGATCGCCCAGTTATATTGTTTGATGAGCCGTTCAATGGCCTCGATTTAGAAAGTGCCGAAAAACTATCTTGGATTTTGGAGCAAACGACCCGCCAACAACATAAAATCATTTTAATATCGTCGCATATATTGCCTACCCTAACGCGTATTTGTGCCAAAATCAGTCAGTTGGAAGGTGGTGTGATTGCATATACCTACCTACCTGATGAATACCCTGTCTTAGAACTTCAACTCAAAGAGAATATCCATCAGAAACTGGAAAAACTAATGAATCCAGGTTAGAAAAATTGGTTTCCTGAAGACTGTAGAATAATAAATCGTACTTTTGTTGCTCATTCTTTTAAATACTTTATGCTACACGTACCCATTTGGAAAAAATGGCTTTCCTATTTAACACCTTTGACTATGGAAGAAGCCGTCTCTGAACAAAATCCAGAACTCGCTGTAGTGCTTAGTAAAGGCCGGTTTCAACTTTTGAGTGGAGATGCGATTTACTCTTGGGACGACTTATATAAAAATTTTCTCGTCGCTTTCGACCAATTGGATATCGTAGAGCGGGATATTAAGGATGTGCTAGTCTTGGGGCTTGGATTGGGTTCTATTCCGTATATGTTGGAAAAAGTGTTTCACAGAGACTACTATTATGTGGCAGTGGAGTGGGACGAAATGGTATCAGAACTGGCAGGAAAATATACCCTTAGCCGTTTGAAGAGTTCCATCGAAATCATTACTGCCGATGCCGAAGTATTTGTGCAAGTAACGGAGGAACAATACGATATGCTCATTATTGATATTTTTGAAGACGATATTACCCCGCCACAGTTTACAACACCTGAATTTTTGGAAGACTGCGCTGCGCTATTGCGCCCCGGAGGACTCCTCCTTTTTAACCGCCTACACGGCGAAAGTGTGGCAGTGAGACAGGTGACGGAACGCTTTTATGAGCGCACGTTTAAAGTTGTTTTTCCCGATGCAAAATATATAGATACCGAAGGGAATTGGATACTTTGTGCAGAAGTGTAACTTTGCGCCATGTTAAGCGTATATTCGGATACTTATTTTATGAAACAAGCCCTTGCCGAAGCCCAAAAGGCTTTTGAGGCAGGCGAAATACCTGTGGGTGCGGTCATCGTTTGCGATAACCGTATCATTGCGCGGGCGCACAATCAAACCGAGCAACTGACTGATGTCACTGCTCATGCAGAGATTATCGCTATTACAGCCGCATCAGGGCATTTGGGTAGTAAATACTTGCCCGATTGCACGATTTTTGTCACTTTAGAGCCTTGCGTGATGTGCGCGGGTGCCTTGGCTTGGTCTCAAATTGGCCGCGTTGTTTATGGGGCTTCCGACGATAAACGTGGGTTCATGGTAGCAGGAGGCAAAAGCCTGCTGCATCCCAAGACCAAACTCGAAATGGGCATCTCCGAAAAAGAATGCGGTGAATTGATGAAAGATTTTTTCAAAGAGCGGAGATCTTAACTTAGATCAAAATTCTATGCTCCAAAATGTGGATTGTAAATAATACCCAACACATTTCCCCATGGGTCAAATACTGAAGCCACAAAAATCCCCCCGCCTACGTCAGTGGGCACTTCGCATGGCGTAGCACCATGGTCAATGAGATCATCGTAACGGGTTTGGATATCTTCAACGCCCCAATAAGTATCCACCCCACGAGGCTTATCCTTGGTAATGGAATCAGGATCAGGCAATAGACCCAATTCGAAGCCTCCAATATTAAAACCCACATAGAATGGTTCGACGAAATATGGGTCTGTTTTTAAAATGACAGCGTACCAAGCCGTGGCTTCTTGAAGGTCTGGTACGTGATAGATGGCTGTTCGAAGCCCAAGTAATGGCTTTTGCATTGTTATTTTGTTTATTAACATGAGTGCGAGGGGTTTTGCGCACAGCGTTTTTACTAGATAAGTTGCAAAGGTAGGAAATGTTTTTTATTTTGAAACAATTTGTATATAAAAAAATCCCACAAGATCCAGAGACCTGTGGGATTTTTTATAGTGTTTGTCTGTATAATAATAGAGTTGTCGGTTTAAGACTACCCTTTAATCAATTTTCCAACGCTAACTCCTTTGCCTGCGCTCTGTATTTTCCATTGGTACACACCCGTTGGGAGGTTCAATGTTACAGGGAATGAGGTACCTGTTTTTCCATTGGTATTCAGCACTGACCGTCCCATGGCATCAAATATTTCCAAGTTCCAATCTGATTGATCAATGCCTTCTACTTTGAAGAAAATAAGGTCTTGAGCAGGATTGGGGAAAACATGAACACTGGCTCCTGGCCAAGT
>JANMMZ010000018.1:0-10509 GCA_031373665.1 Saprospiraceae bacterium
GACCCAATGATAAAGCAAGTAAATCTTGCTTTGAATGACGGGAACATGCGAAGCATGAGGGGCTATTTAACTAAAAAGATGGGCAGTTTGGGCGATAAGCAATCAGTTAAAAAGGATAAGTTATTTTTTTACCGTTACTAATATCACCTCTTTGGGTAAAAATGGCTTAGGATCAGCACCACCAATAATGATTTCGCGAACAATCGTACTGCTAATGTGACTGAACTCTGGTTGCGCAATGAGAAACACCGTCTCTATTCCATCGCCAACGATGTGATTGAGTTGTGAAATGGTTTTTTCATAATCAAAATCGGACGCATTGCGCAAGCCCCGTAACAAGTAACGCGCGCCGATCCGGTTGCAATAATGTGCGGTCAGGTTCTCAAATGAATCCACGCCTATCTTGTCTTCTCCTTCAAACACTTTTTGAAGCCACTCTATGCGGCGTTCCAAAGGAAATAAGTACTTCTTGGTGGAGTTGACCCCTACCGCTACTATAATACGATCAAATAGTGGCAAGGCGCGGCGTACCAAGTCCACATGGCCCACTGTGATGGGATCAAAAGAGCCGGGGAATACTGCAATTTTCATAATCAACTACTATTTTTGAAGTGCGAAGGTGCAAATTATTTTTGAAAGTGTTAAAATTTGAGTTATTTTTGAAAAAAAATGACCAAATTTGAGAATGGCGTGAAGCGATTCAATATTTTTGCACCGAAATAATTCTTCTAATTTTTAAAATCAAAACCTATCTATGATGAAAAAATCACTTTTCACAGCCCTTATTATTTGTTCATTCTTTTTTGTTGCACAGGCTCAAGGTTATAAAACCGCCATTGGTTTGCGCTTGGGTTACCCTGCTTCAGTTTCTTTAAAGCATTTCATTAGCGAAAAAGGTGCTGTCGAAGTCTTTGCAGGCTATCGCGGCTACAGTGGCTACAGTTGGTTTAATGTTGGAGCTGCTTATGAACACCATTCTCCTATTGAAAGCGTTGATGGGCTACAATGGTACTTTGGTGGTGGCGCAGCTGCCTATTTCTGGAGATGGAATGATGGCTTTGTCTATGGAGATGCAGGATCCACCAGTTTCGGTATTTTGGGTACTCTTGGCTTAGACTACAAATTCGAGGATTATCCAGTGAATCTATCTGCTGACTGGATGCCTTTATTTGCACTGAATGGTTTTAATAATGGCTTCTATGGTGGGTATGGCGCGTTAAGCGTTCGTTACACATTAAAAGGAGGCGACAAGTAACCTTCTTGCAACGCTAATAAAAAAACGCTGATCGGGATAACCTGATCAGCGTTTTTTTTGCCGTGCGAGGGTCTTATGACCCCGTACTTACGCGCGCGGTTCTTTTCCCAACGTTTTTTTCAATTTGCCAGAACCAGCCTCGCGCCAAACCGCTTTTTTGTTGCTTTTCTTAGCCTTGACCGTTTCAGCCATCGCCACTGCATTGGGCGCACTTACAGTACCACCACTCACACAAAGGGTAGAGAACGCTACTTTTTCAGTAGTTCCCGGTTTGATGACTTCTCCATCTTGCTTGATGACTGACTTCTCCATGATGCTTTTGATCTGCACCGCTGATAGATCAGGATAATAAGAACGCAAAATAGCCGCTACACCAGCCGCCGCAGGGCTAGCCATAGAGGTGCCTTGTGCATTGCCGTACCCACCATCAGGTATCGTAGAGTAGATGGCTACCCCAGGGGAGAACAAATCAACATTCTTTTTGCCGTAGTTAGAGAAACCAGCCACACGCTTTTCGTCTTTTTTCCAGGACAAGGCGCCGATTTCCATCCAAGAGTTGACGTTCTTTTCCTTTTTGAAGAGGCCTTTTTTAACGGCTTTGTCAAACTTATCATTCGGAAAATTTGGTGCGGTGTCGTTGTTTTCAGCAGAGTTACCTGCTGCGTGTACCAACAAAACATCATGTTCAGCAGCATAACGCATAGCAGCATCTACATATGCTTTTTGTGGGCTGTAACCTTTACCGAAAGACATATTGATGACGCTCGCGCCATTATCCACCGCGTAGTAAATAGCGTTGGCTACGTCTTTGTCACGCTCATCGCCATCAGGCACACAACGAACTGTCATGATCCGTACATTGTCAGCCACACCTTTGATTCCTTTGTCATTGGTGCGATTAGCCGCAATAATACCTGCTACGTGGGTACCGTGGAAGGCATCGGGGCCTTCATAATCGTTGGTACCGTAAAAACGGTTGGTCAAATCATCTGGATTGTCGCCAACCATGGTACGAGGATTGTAATCTACGTTGAGGTTGTAGGCAATTTGATTAGATGCTTGCGCTTTGGCTTCATCCAAATCGGCACGGGTACTAATACCAAAACCAGCCAATTTCTTGAGCAGTTCAAGGGCTTCTTTCATTTTAGCATCATCACCGGCTTCTATTTTATCCAGTGTTTCAGGCGTAACCAATTTGCCAGAGGTTTTTTCCACCAAATCAAAAGCATCAAAATAGGGCTTTAGTTTGGTAACAGCCGCATCAGCATTGGCTTTGGCTCCAGCATACTCGTCTTCAAAAGCGGTTTTGATCTTTTGGTAATAGGCATACTCTGCTTTGGCATCGCCATGAAGCATTTTAGCGTCTGTACCTTCAAAACGCTTGCTCAAACGCTTGTATTCACGGGTCAATTCAAGGGTTTCATGGTTTACATTACCACCTGGGCCACTCAAAAAATTCCAACCATGTATGTCATCTACATAGCCATTATTGTCATCATCTTTGCCATTGCCGGCTATCTCGCCTGGATTGACCCACATGACATCTTTAAGGTCTTCATGATCCACTTCCACGCCGGAATCTAGGACGGCTACAATAACCGTTTGTCCTTTTTTGCCTTTTTCTTTGAGGCGTTTGATGGCTTCATCAGCGCCAGTACCGTTCATGGCATCTTTTGACTGATCAAGGGTGAACCAACTTTCTGGTGCTTTTGTTTGTGCGGAAATTAATAGGCCTGGGATACACATCCCTGCGACCAAAATGCTTTTTTTCAAATTCATGATTTGGAAAAAATGTTTTAACTATGAATAAAATATGTTTGATGTGCCTGACAGTGCAGGCAAAACAACTCAAGAATGCCGGTGCTATTACGTAAAAACGCAAAAGCGACTGCAAAATTAACAGTTAGAGTCCTAACTTGTTAAAGTTTAGACGAAAATAAGGTATTGATAGGCTCATCGTAGTATTTATAGCACCTTTTGTAATTACTTTCTACCAAAATCTGCTGGAATTTCGCCCCAGTCTTTGGTTTCCCAGATCAGGATGGGGTTTGTTACGGTGTTCATCGCCAGCCATTTTTCGGCACGCTCTAGCAGTACGAATATTTCCCCATTCCGCGCTGTGCGCGCTAAAGTGGTATTGGCTTTCCCTTTTTTGACCCAAGCCCTACCCGTCAATGAATCAGAATATATGGGCATTTGCGGCATTCCTTCTTTTTTTAGCAGTGCAAGTCCATGTACCAAAGCGAGGTATTCACCTATATTATTGGTGCCATCAGGAAGCGGCCCTACTCTAAATATCTCTTTGCCTGTAGCCGTCACCACGCCACGATATTCCATATCGCCAGGATTGCCACTACAAGCGGCATCCACGCTAATACTTTCTTTTACAATGGCCGAACGCGGCTGCTTCCCCGGTTTGGTATCAGGGGTCGCTCCCGGAGTAGCCTTCACATATTGCCAGTAGTTGCCCTTGAATGCGCGTTCCGCTAGGTCTTTGCTTTCAAAACTTTTGTATTTGGCACCGGCTATTCCATCTATCTGTTTTTTACACTCGTCCCAACTGGAATAAACACCCGGTTTTCGCCCTTCCCAAACTACGTAAAATTTAATTTTCGACATGTTTTATTAATGCAATATTACCAATTCGTAATTTATTGTTTCCCAGTTTCTAAGGCGTAGCACTACTATTCGTATCACCAACTTTAACGCCTTTAAAATTGATATTCAGTTGATCGCTTTGAAGGTTCGTAATCAATATGGTATTGACTGGAAGCCCGTTGAGGAATGGTTCCGCTGGATCGCTGAAAACAGTGCTCGCAGGCCAAAATCGCCAAGACGGATTGCTCGCAAAGGCAGGAGTGATACCTAAAATTAGCCTTCGGCCTTCCACAATATCGAAAGTAGTGACACTGTTGCTTTTGTTGATATCGGCTGCGATGATCCGCCAAGGGGATGGAAGTACATCAATCATTAAAACATGCTTGGAAATAAGCACCAAATCAAAGGTAGTCACGCCATTTATGTCGTCACCGTCACGCTGGGCTTCTACAGTATAATTGCCGCCAACAGGCACATTCTCAAAGGTATAATTTCCCAATGGATCAGTGGTGGTGGTGGCAGTTGCTCCACCCGACAACTGTACTTGTACATTGGGCATTGGTACATCCCAATGAGAATAAACAGTACCCGATATTTTGTAAAATTGTGAAATAGGGCGCACGTATCCGCTTTGGGACAATGGATTTTGATTGCCTGGATCGAGCCATTCTTTCAAGCGTTCACCAGTATTGGCACCATAAGCCCAAGATTGATTAAACCTTCCATAATAAGAGGTTGATACGCAATTATTGATGGGCGATCCTCCGTGCAATTGGCCGATAATCCGTTTTTGGGGGTCGAACAAGGGGCCACCAGATGAGCCTGGCTGATAAGTACCTTGGTCGAAGGTTGATTTCCAGTGCGAATTGGGGGGAGTAGTGCCAAATCCAGTGCCCCAATTGAGGCTGTTTGGGTGAATGACCAAGGCTTGTTCATCAAGTGATATTTTTTTTATATCGCCCGATGGGTGGTGTATGTGGGTAGCTGATGGGGGCAATGTGACAGAATCACGCGTCCATCCATTAAAATATACATTATAATTACCCGGAATCGGATTTAATTTGAGCAGCATAAAATCCGTCTGCAATCGATACGACACCTGGGTGCAGCCTAGCACTGAACGCGGCTGCGGCTCAATGCCCGGATTGGAACATCCAGCACCTTCGTAATCAAAATCAAAACGCCAAACTGAAAAATCAGGGTTGTTTCCTATCAGTTGGCAGTGGTGAGCGGTCAAAAAATAAGGTTCAAAATTATTGGCCGTATTAGCAATCAATGTACCCGTGCACCAACCTGTACCATTGGAAAAAACCATTAATATACGTGCAACGCCCCTCTTTTCAGACTGCCAGTTGTTGCCTAAAGCGCAATTGACATTAATATTGCAGTTCAATGATTCCCCAAAGTTTTCGGGTGCATCCCCTCGAAGTCCTTGGCTATCATAGGCATGATCCACCCTGTTGAGATGGATCACGGTTTGACCTTTTCTATAGGAAGGTTCGTAGAGTTCTAATCGAACCTTGTCTCCTTTGATGGGGCCAATCAAAAATTGGCCAGAGGGTAAACAACTTTCATGGATATACGCGCCCTTTACGGTGCTTAGATCAGGGGAAAAGGCATGAAAAGATGCCCCATTAGGCAATAGAAATTGATCAAAAATCAATACCAATGCCAAGGCGTTGGTGCTTTTAATTTCGCATTGCCAAACCCGATCTCCATTGGGAAGCATTGTCCATTTTCCTGCATTTTCCAAGGAAATATCTGTGGAAATAGGGGCAGCAAACCGGTTTTGCCCTGGCGCATTGCTGTCTTCTTGCCAAGCCTGATTGGCATTGAAAACAGGGAGGTCGGCCACTAAAAAATTAGTGCTGGGCAATAGAGAAGCATATTCGTTTTGCTGGGAAGCAGGGCGAATATCTTGGGTGACTTGCGCGCCCGAAGGCAACACAGTCAAGCATAAAAGTAGAATAATAAGTCGGTTCAGCATAGCACATGGGAAAAGTTGGATTATAAAAACTGGTTTGTTCGAGGTTTAGCAGTGCAAATATACATTGCTTTCACAAATTATGTGCCGCATCACAAATCCATCTCTAAAAAACACAAAAATGTTTACCTTTGCAGCGTTTTTAATCAGCCCAACCAATATTCTATTCAATGGTACAAGCAATGACTGCACCAAACCACCATCCAAAACAAACCTCGACCCATACCGACGACTATCGTACAGAGGTATTACATGATTACTATATTTGCTGCATCAGTCGCGAAGCCAGCATCATTGCGCGCAAAGAGGTGCTGACTGGCAAGGCCAATTTTGGTATTATTGGCGATGGTAAAGAAGTAGCGCAAGTAGCGATGGCCAAAGCATGGCGTAAAGGCGATTTTAGGTCAGGTTACTACCGAGATCAAACCTTAATGTTTGCCCTAGGCATCAGTACATTGGATGCTTTTTTTTCACAATTGTATGGAGATCCTTACAATGATCCATTTTCGGGCGGAAGACAAATGAATTGTCACTTTGCCACCGAGTTTGTGGATTCAGAAGGCAATTTTGTAGATCTAAAAAACAGGTATAATATCACCTCCGATATAGCACCCACGGCTGGACAAATGGCACGTGGTTTGGGACTGGCATTTGCCTCTAAAAAATTCAGGGAACAACCTAATCTTTGTGGAGAACTGAGTGACCAAGGCAATGAGGTTGCCTTTGTTACCATTGGCGATGCTTCTACTTCGGAGGGCGCATTTTGGGAGTCTATCAATGCCGCTGGAGTACTCCAAGTTCCTATGGCTGTCAGTGTTTGGGATGATGGTTATGGTATTTCAGTGCCTAAAAAATATCAAACTACCAAAGAGAGTATTTCGGAGGTCTTGGAAGGATTTAAGGCCGATTCAGACCGTGACACCAATGGGATCAACATTTATATAGGCAAAGCATGGGATTATCCCAACCTCTGTCAAATGTACCGCGATGCCGTTGATGAAATGCGGGTGACACACCGCCCAGCCCTGTTTCATATACAAGAAGTGACCCAACAATTAGGTCACTCCACTTCGGGCGATCATCGCCGATACAAGAGCCCTGAAAGATTGGAATTTGAAGAGCAATTTGATTGCAATACCCGCATGGCCACTTGGATCATAGATAATGGACTCGCGACCGAACTGGAACTAAAAGAGATCAAAGCCAAGGCTAAAAAAGAAGCAACCGAAGCAGCCCAACGGGCTTTTAGGGGCTACCACGATAAAGTGCAATCCGTTAGGAATCAATTGACCATTATTTTGGATAGTATCCGTGATGAACAGGTTGGCGATATTAAGGCCGCTTTCGCGGCCAAACGCGAACCGCTCCGCTCTGATTTATTGCAAACGGCTCGACGTGTACAACTGAAACTTTCTGAAAAAAATGCCGATTTAGAAGCATTTATACTTGCTGAAACCCAAGAAGGGAATCGCATTTATTCTGAAAACCTGCTTAGTGAAAGCCCTAAATCAGCCCTGAAAGTACCCGAAGAAAAAGCACAATATGCTCCAGATGCTGCCTCTAAAGATGGTTATGAAATATTGAATGCTTGTTTCGATGCCAATTTTGAAAGAATTCCTGAATTGTTTATTTTTGGGGAAGACGTTGGCCACATTGGTGATGTCAACCAAGGCTTACGAGGTATGCAGCAGAAACATGGAGTAGATCGCATATTTGATACTGGAATCCGGGAGTGGACCATCATGGGACAAGCCATTGGGATGGCCATGCGCGGCTTGAGACCCATTGCCGAAATCCAATATTTGGATTATTTGCTTTATGGTCTTTCTCCCTTATCCGATGATTTATGTACGCTTCGTTGGAGGTCTAATAACATGCAGGCTGCTCCAACCATTATCCGCACAAGGGGTCACCGTTTGGTGGGTGTTTGGCATGCTGGCTCGCCTATGGGCTTGATGTTGGGTTCCTTGCGGGGTATGTATATGTGCGTGCCGCGCAACATGACTCAAGCAGCAGGGATGTACAATACTTTGTTGCGGAGCGATGATCCCGCTATTGTAGTTGAAGTCTTGAATGGCTACCGATTCAAAGAAGCATTACCAGAAAATATTGGGACTTTCACTGTGCCTTTGGGCGTGCCAGAAGTGGTGAAAACTGGTCGTGATATCACCGTTGTCACGTATGGAGCGAGTGTACGAATTGCCGATGATGCCGCCCAAGTTTTAGAAACACAAGGCATTAGCCTTGAAATTGTGGATGTTCAGACCTTATTGCCCTTCGATTTGCCTCATACTTGCCTAGAAAGCCTTAAAAAGACCAGCCGCATTATCTTTTTAGATGAAGATTTTGAAGGTGGTGCCTCTGGTTACATGTTGCAGCAGGTACTGGAAAAACAAGGTGGTTACCGTTATTTGGATGCTCCACCCGTCACATTGGCTGCCAAGCCACACCGCACGGCCTACGGGCAAGATGGCGATTATCACAGTAAACCACAAGTGGAAGATGTAGTGGAAGCAGCAATGAATTTGATGCTTGTTTAATGCTGCCAACCATGAAGTGGTTGAAGATGAATAGCCCTGCCCCCTTATCAGCAAGGTTGATTGGTTCTCGCAAAACCAGCCTCGGAGAAGCTCTCTATTTGTAGGGGTTTGCATTTTACCACGATCCCGACCTCGTAGAGGTCGCCCATTTGTATGAAAAATGCTAGGAATATTGCCAAAATCATCCATAAAATCAATGAATTTAAATCGGGTGGGAGGCGGTTTTAGCCGCCGTCCCCCCACACCACCGGACGTACTCTCGTATCACGGCGGTTTCCGTTAATGTCGTTTCCTAGTCAATTCTGCATAAATAGATCGCAAGCCCATTTGGGCGAACCATTGGTTGTTCATGGCTTGGTTGACCGCTTGACGGTTGGACATTTCCCACCAGTCTTGTGCGTATAGCACCGCATTCCAACTTTTGCCTTTTTCTATGCCCATTTTGCGCAACATTTTGTAGATCGTGTACTTACGCCCGCATTGCTTGAGACGGTAGCATCTCAATTTGCGACGTACCCAACCGTCTAGGTGCTGGTAGTCGCTCAACCATTTGTTGGCTTTGCGGAAGTACGATGACCAGCCCAATATCGCCATGTTCAACTCGGTGATGACCTGCTCAAATTTGACCCCCCTGTTACGTTGGCATATCTCCCGTATCTTGTCTTTCAGGCGTTCTTGAGATTTGTCCGCCACACGGATGTCGCCACCCGATAGCATCGTATATCCCAAGAATTTGACGGTACTGCAGTGCCTTACTCCGCTCTTGGCACGGTTCACCCGCAACTTCATCTTTCCCTCTATGAACTTGATCATCGTGGACATCACCCTTGCCCCTGCGCGTTCACTGCGCACATATATGTTGCAGTCGTCAGCGTAGCGGCAGAATTTGTGACCCCGTTGCTCTAGTTCCCAGTCCAGTTCGTCCAGTACGATGTTCGACAATAGCGGCGACAGTGGCCCGCCTTGCGGCGTGCCCGCCAACCGTTGCTCCACTAGGCCCTCAGACATCATGTCCGCTTTCAGGAAGTTGTTGATCAGCCGTAGGAGTCGTTTGTCCCCTATGCCCTTGCTCAGGCGTTGCATCAGACGGTCTTGGTTGATCGTATCGAAGAATTTCTCCAAATCTATGTCAACCACCCATTCCCGGCCTTCCGCAATGTAGTGGCTCGCCGTTTCGATTGCCTGATGAGCCCCAAGACCCGGGCGAAAACCGTAACTGCTCTCACTAAAGTGCGGGTCGTAGTACGGGTTCAGTACTTGGTGGATCGCCTGTTGTACCAAGCGATCTTTGACTGTCGGTATCCCCAGTATCCTTGCCCCGCCTCCCGGCTTCGGTATTTCCACTTTCTTTACCGCTGAAACCTCGTACCGTTCTTCGAGCAGTTCTTGCCGTAGTGCCTCAAGGTGTTGCAGTAGCCAGTCGTGAAGACCTTCTACGCTCATCCCATCACAACCCCCAGACCCACCATTGCGCCTTACTTGTTCATACGCTTCCCCTAAGTTCTTGTAATCTGCGATCTTTTCCAGTAACGACTCGGTCTCGGCTCGCTGTCTCTCCAATCTCGAAAGCAATTCATATACCGATCTACCCCGCTCTCCGTTTCCGCCGGACGACAGGTCTATCGGTGCATCGGGCTGCCCGAACAGGTTGCCCTGTTCCGTCCGTCCTACGCTTTTCATATGCTCTTTGCTTTTACGCATTGTCAAGTCTTGCCTTTCATTAACGAATTCAGGCCTTCCCTTCGATTACTCTCCCGGTACTATGCCTTCTGCTGAATCCTGCGGTCACGGCAATTCTTCGGCACTCGCGCGTACCTCCGACATCGCTTCGCCCCCACAGGTCTCCCGGGGTAAGCCACTACTCTTGCTACTTGTCGCGCCGGATTTACCCTACGTTCCTTCCGTATAACTATTGGGTTCCGCACTGCATGGGGCGCTTACCCGAAACGTCTGGCCTTGTATCCGATTTCTGTGCGTCACAACAAGTATTTGTCTCGGGCTTCCTTCAGATTCCAACTCGCGATGGACACCCTTGCCTCCGACTATAAGATTCCGGTCATAACGGCTCTTTCAGGACTAAAAGTTTTACCTTCGCACCTGTTAGAGTAGTGGCATGCCTGGCACACCAAATG
>JANMMZ010000023.1:0-63812 GCA_031373665.1 Saprospiraceae bacterium
TGTATCTACTTGGTTGTAATGATGAAGATGGATTGATCCAGATACTGAAAAACAATTGAGAAAAAGGGCTTTAGCTCAGTTGGTTAGAGCGCTACACTGATAATGTAGAGGTCACCAGTTCAACTCTGGTAAGCCCTACCACCAAAAGATTTAAAATTAGGGGGATTAGCTCAGCTGGCTAGAGCGCCTGCCTTGCACGCATGAAGTCAACGGTTCGACTCCGTTATCCTCCACAACACAACTAAGAAGCCGTACCCACAAGGTGCGGCTTTTTTTATTGGCTTAATGCGACTAGAGTGTCCCGATTTTTCATCGGGAAATTCAACGGTTCGACTCCGTTATCCTCCACCGATTTTCGCGATTACGTGATGTGATGGAAAACGGATAACAACGGATTTTTTCTCGTCGCGATGCCCCATGAACCAGCCCCAAAGGGGCGTCATCTACCAACGATGGGCATCGCCTATCGAACCCCAAAGGCGCGTCATCTACTAACGATGGGCATCGCCCATCGAATCAAGTCCCACTACCGCACAATAGTCACATCTCCCTTCAAAAAATAAGGCTTAGGCTGACCAAAATACTCAAAGGACAAGGTAGCATACCATGCAAAAACACCGGGATCGGCATAGCGACCTTTCACTTGGCCATCCCAACCAACATTCGGATCGTCAGCCATGAAAACAAGACTACCCCAACGATCATATATTTCTAAGTGAAATTTAAGCCAATTACAGTTCAAAAACACTTGCCATTCCTCATTTCGACCATCATCGTTGGGCGAAAAAGCGTTGGGCGCATAGATCGGGCACGCTCGACAGGAGTAATAACTAACCTCTATACTATCTTGGTAGGTACAACCTTCGTTGGTACCTGTGAGCGTATAAGTGCCTGGTTCTGTTATGTTTAGGGTGATTTGTTTACTACCAGTACTCCATATCCAAGTGTCAAACGGGCGGGGCGTGTTGATTTTCATGGATTCCTCATAACAAAGGGTAGAATCGGGCGGCAATAAAAATGGCTGTACCACGTCCACTCGAACATAAGCCGTGTCGCCACTGCACTCTCCGACAGCAGGTATAATGTAGGCATACGTGCGTGCACTATCCTGTTTGGGATCAAAAAGACCGCTAATATTACTGAGTGCAGGCTCCCAATATCCGCCCAAGTCGGGAGTACCGGTGAGCACATCAAACAAATAAATAGGTGGATCGTAAGAACAAAGGGTCGTATCGCCATTTTGGCCAGATATGGCTGGCGGATAGATGGGTAAGTAAGCATTGCGGGTCACGAGGTCTCCGCATTCGTTGAATATTCTAAACCGGACGGTTCGTACTCCCGACTTAGGTTTAAAAGTCTCGTCTTCATAATGCATGGATTGGATCAGGGCCAAAAAATCGGCAGCCGTAGCTCCACCAGCATCACTCAAGAGCAGTTGGTGATCGTTGATGTATTGGACAGAGACGCTTGAGATGGCAATATCCAAGACCAAAAGTTCCGTCACTGAGGCATTCAATACCGTAATTTCGATGCCACTAAAAGGTTTCATGAAAACCAAGGTTGGGTCAATATCACAAATAGCACTGCGGGGATAGCAAGAGCTGTCGGCGTTAAAATTTCCTGCGTTGGCACCCGAACTGTTGTTGGCATCCAGATCAAACTCAATAGGGCCTTCCAAGATCACATTGTCTAAGCCCCCATCATCGTCGGCAAAAGAATAAAATTCGCCACGGATACTCAGGCTAGTAATATTTCCCAAAACCATAAAAAACTGCTCCTTTGTAGGCGCATCACCCAACAGATTATTGACAAACCACCCAGCATCTTCCCGCATCAAAATATCAAAATGAGTCCAGTTCAATCCCGGTAAATAAGGGCTACTAAACACCAAGGTAAGGCCACCACCTTTTAGTTCTATATGGGGGCGGTCATTGGCGGCGATATTGTTGCTAGTAAATTGGTCATAACGAAGATAGCATCCATACGCACCGCATTTGTTTCCATGAAATTTTTGAGGTGCCACAAAGTACCAAGTACCTCCAGTAGAGGCATCGGTCATGGCTGCATACCCATCTGGATTGCCGCCAGTGGCAAACCAATAACTAGTAGTACTCACCGCATCGGGGGTACAAGTCCAACCTTCATTATTGTTATCGAAAGTAGAACTTTGAGCCTTCGACAACAAGGGAAGACTTATCAATAAGGGTAATAAATAGCGCATAACCATGGTATTAGTGCACAAATATATACTACACTCCTGTAATCAAATCACTTTAAATGCATTTTGATATTGATGGACAATTTATTTTTTGGTTAGTTTAGTTACAAACATCATACATTTACGACGTTAATAAAACGAAATTATTTGACTTATGCACTTATCTACCCTTGACTGGGCCCTTATTGTGGTCTATTTTACAATAACACTTTGGATTGGCCTGCGCGGCGCCAGCAAAAGTGGCAGCTCTGCCTCTGAATTTTTTCTCTCCGGCCGCAATATGCCTTGGTGGTTGCTGGGAGTATCTATGGTGGCTACTACCTTTTCTTGCGATACACCTAATTTGGTCACCGATATTGTCCGACAAAACGGAGTAGCAGGTAACTGGGCTTGGTGGGCTTTTCTGCTCACTGGTATGTTGACCGTTTTTGTCTATGCTCGCCTTTGGCGACGTTCGGGTGTACTGACCGATCTTGAATTTTATGAAATGCGTTACTCAGGTAAAGAGGCTGCTATCTTGCGTGGATTCAGGGCTTTATACTTGGGCGTATTTTTTAATGTTATGATTATGGCTACTGTATCATTGGCCGCCATTAAGATAGGTCGAATCATGTTTAATGTGGATCCTATCACTACATTGATCTTTTCTGCCGTACTCACAGTGGCCTATTCTACGGTGGGCGGTTTTAGAGCGGTATTGCTGACCGATTTTTTTCAGTTTATCATTGCCATGATAGGATCTATTGGTGCTGCCTATGTCGTACTTCAACTGCCACAAGTAGGTGGATTGGACGGATTGTTTGCACACCCCAATGTGGCTGGCAAATTGAGCCTCTTACCAGATTTCAATGACACTGCTACCTTGGTGCCATTGTTGATTATACCGCTTGCGGTACAATGGTGGTCGGTATGGTATCCGGGGGCAGAGCCTGGCGGTGGCGGATATATCGCACAACGATTACTGGCAGCCAAAGATGAAAAAAATGCGACAGGTGCGGTACTTTTTTTCAATGTAGCACACTACGCTTTGCGTCCTTGGCCTTGGATCATTGTCGCTTTAGCGTCTTTGATCGTTTTCCCTACTTTGGCTGATATTCAAACGGCATTCCCCAATGTGGAGGCCTCCAAAGTTGGTCATGACCTCGGTTATCCCGCTATGATGACCTTCTTGCCCGCAGGGCTGGTCGGCTTGGTTACGGCTTCTCTGGCAGCGGCTTACATGAGTACTATTTCTACCCACCTCAACTGGGGTTCGTCTTATATAGTGAATGATTTTTATAAGCGTTTTGTCAATACTGGAGCCTCCGAGCAACAACAAGTGAACGTAGGTCGTATCTCCACCGTGTTGTTGATGGTACTGGCCTCTTTGGTGGCGTTACAACTGGAAAGTGCCAAAAGTTCTTTCGATATTTTGCTTCAAATAGGAGCAGGCACTGGTCTTCTGTTCATCATGCGCTGGTTTTGGTGGCGTATCAACGCATGGTCAGAGTTGTCGGCTATGATTCTTTCTTTTGCAGTGGCCCTATTTTTTAGTTTTAATAAATCAGCCAAGTGGATTCAGTTGGAGGGCTGGCAAGAATTGGTGGCCGCTGTAGGCATCACAACCATCGGATGGGTTCTGGTCACTTTGCTGACCCAGCCAAGCGATGAAAAGACATTGGTCAGTTTTTACAAACACATACATCCAGCCGCTGGAGGCTGGAGGCCTGTGATTGAAAAAGGATTGGCCAACGGTAGTCTTCAAAAAAATGACATCACAGAAGGGAAATTGCCCTTACAAATACTGTGTATGTTGATCGGCTGTTTCACGGTATATGCAACACTTTTTGCAACGGGTTACCTCTTATATGGTAATTGGGTCTCCTTCTTTATATCGGCTGCCGTAGCAGCCATAGGTACTTGGTTGTTGTTTAGGTTCTGGGAGCGGGTAGAAAATGCTGGATAGGCATTGATTCTCCGTAAAAAAACTCCCGTCCTGAGGTCATTGCCTTGGAACGGGAGTTTTTTTATGTCGTGGGTGAAATCAAAAAACATCTTTTCCCTCAAATACCCCTTCAGGTGCATTATCAATTTCTTGCCTCAGCAATAAGTTGAGTTGTGCAGCGTGATTGCCTCCAATTCACAAAACCCTAAGTGGTTTTTCTTGCACATTATTTTCTTTGGTGTTCAGTCATGCCGCCCATTACTATTTTCATGATTTTTACTTTGCCCCATCTTGGAACTGTCCGTAATGAGTAAACTAAAATTTTCGTCAATAGTCCTGGTAAAACTGTAGTCTTACGCCCTAATGCTTGTAAAATGGGAATGCCAATTTGTGATGGTGTTAGCGACATAGACATTTTCATATTGGCTCTTTGGCCAAATCCACTCTCAACGGGCCCAGGCGCAGCTGCTAATACGTCAACTCCATATGGTTTTAATTCTACTGCTATTCCTTCAGCCAATGTTTGCACATAAGCCTTTGTAGCTGCATAGTTTGATGCAAAAGGTGTGCCTTGAAAGGCTACTATTGAACTCATTAAAATTATTCCACCACGTTTTTGTTGCACAAATTGTTGGCCGTAATAATGCGACAATGAAAGCAAGGCTTCGCAATTTACTTTCAGCATGTTTATTTCTGAATGCAATGAATTGTCAATAAAGTTACCCGACGTTCCATAACCTGCAGAAGCAATGAGAAGTCCAACGTTTAAGCCTTGTGTTGCTTCAATAATTTTGTCAATACCGCTGGTTTCTGATACGTCAGAAGCAACGATTTTGATGATAATATTTGAGTTTTTTGCTTTAATCTGCTTTTCCGCTTCCTGCAATTTATCTATATGTCTTGAATTGATAACAAGATTAAAACCTGCTTCTGCTAATTGAGTGGCTAACTCTAGCCCAATACCTGATGATGCACCTGTAATAATTGCCCATTCACCATATTTGTTTTTGAGTCTTGTCTTTTCGTTATTTGATAATTTCATTTGTTGTCGTATTTTTTATTTTCAGATTTTGTTTTTAATTCTGTAAGCCAAATGTCATGAAGTTTTTTTAATTTTTTACCTTGAAATGTCTTTTCAAAAAATGTCAACCAGCCATTTTGAGATTCATCGGTAATCACCTTACAACCATTTGCAGTTGGAATAATTAACCAAACGTGAAAACCTTGAATACTTTTCTTTTTGGATTCCCAAGCCAAGAGCTTGTTGAGTTTAAATTGTTTGATAGTAGATTCAAATTTTAAGCCCATCGTCTCCCATTTGAAAATGGAATTAGCCATTAGAACTGTATCAATTTGGTTTGTAAAAGATACATTTTTTGCTCCTTTATACCACGACTCCCATTCCAAAGCGTCAATTAAAAAGCCCCAAACCTTTTCAGGTGAAGCGTTTATTTCTATTTCATTGTGAACATAGAATTTGCTTTTTGAAGGCTCATAGACAGGAGGCCAACTGATTTTTTCTGAACCTGTTTGCTCCCGAGTAGTCGGGTCAAGTTGTGAAAACGCAGTAAGAGATAAGGAGCATAATGATAATGCTAGGAAAAATTTAGTCATTACAATTTCATTTTTTAAAATTATAATGCAAAGGTACTTGGGTTCAAATCAGCAAAACGATAACAAATGTTTAGAGTTTTTAAGTTTCTGATTTTTTTAAACGACTCAAATGCACAGGAGTAATACCCAAATAAGAGGCAATCATGTGTTGCGGAACCCGGTTGTGAATGTTTGGAAAAACGTCTGAAATGCTATCATAGCGTTGTTTTGGTGTTCTTGCATACATGTTTTTTATACGGTCGTCTTGATAAATAAAATAATATTCGGCAATTAGTCGCCCCATTTTTTGTCCTTCTTTTAAGTTTTTGTAGCCCCATTCAATGGCGGAGCGCGGCAATACAACCACTTGTGTTTCTTCAACTGTCTGTAAGGAATAAAGTGAGGGCTTTTTTTGCATAAAGTTAGAATAGTCGGCAATAAACTGATTTTCTAATGCAAAATGTATGGTGTGCTCAGTGCCCTCACTATCTGTTATCAATACCCTTATAAGTCCTTTATTGATAAAAAATATTTCGTTTGGAATGGCACTAGGTTGGCTTACCGTTTCGTGTCGCTTAAATGTTTTGGTAATTGATTGACTAAGGAAGTCGTTTAGTTCGTCCTCCGAAACACTGATCATCTGTTGCATTACCTGTCTAATCTGTTGCATTTATTTTGTATTTATGATTGGTACAGTTGAGACTGTTCTAAAAAGCGCACGCGAAGATAAATCAAGCAACAGAATCATTCAATAAAAAACAACCGTCTAAAAATAACTACGTAACAGTAGTATTATATTGTAACATGAAGTGCAAAATACGCACTACATAAATGATAGTTATTTTCACCATCCATGTACATCAAATGATGATTACACCGTTTAGAACAAAATAAGTTGAGGTAAGTTTTACTGGACGATCTATGAGCACTAACGCGTTATCGAAATAACTAAGTCAGCGGTTTTGGCGTAAAAACTTGACCTTTTTTGACCAAACCAAAGCGACTAAATTTTTAAAAACAAACATTATGACATCAAATTTTAAGACAAGATTTTGGAAATTAGGCCGGTGGTCTGGAGGGCTCTTTGTTTTCCTTTTTATATTCAGGCTTATATATGGTTATGTTGAATCCCAGCCCAGCCATAGCAACGATGACAGCGACAGTTTTTTTAGTAGCATTGGTAATCTACGAAAAAACTACGCTTCTGAAAAGATTGCAATGAAAGGCGATGTTCAAATCTCTTCAAATATTGCCTCCACCCAAAAATTTGAAAAGACAGCCTCCATCAAGGCAAAGACGGCTGAATTTGAAAACGATGAAAAGATTTTAAAAGCGAAAACCAAATCATACAACGCTGTCATTCAGTATGAACAAAACCTCGGACAAAAAGGGAGTCGGCAAATTCATCTACTCATTGGGGTCAATCCCGCCATGTTCGATAGTTTCTACATTGACATCCAAAAAATAGGGGTTGTCAAAGCAATGGAAATTACCAAAGTGGATAAAACCAACGAATACCGACAACTCAATGCAAAGAAAACCTCCATTGAAAAGACCCTTCAATCACTCAACGAATTAAAAACAAAGGGTGGGCAAATCGCCGACTTTGTAACCCTCAACGACAAAATATTAGAAATAGAAGAAAAACTCCAAGAACTTGGGGTGGAACTTGGAAATTTTGACGCAGAAAACGAATTCTGTACCGTCAAACTTTCGCTGTACGAAGGCGTAACAGAAAAAAACATAAGTTTCATCCACCGACTAAAAGTAGCATTGGAATGGACGATAAAATATTTTGCCATCATTGCTATCACGACATTTATACTTGCGTTGACCATATTCATTTTGTTGTTAATCGCCGACAAACTGAATCTAATCAGCACAGTCACCGACAAACTAAACGAGTAAGTAACGGTGTTAGAATAAAGATCAGATCTACAAATAAAATGCTCAATTCCAACAACCTTCCTACCTTGCAGGCGTTTAGGTTAGTATATCAATTTTCAAAAAAAATTGAAACTAGACTTCAATGGCAAAACCTATGTCTTTAGACAAGATTAAGCAACCAATTACAAAGGAACTAGACATCTTCGAGGATCGCTTTCGCGAATCCATGCGAAGTCATGTGCCATTATTAGACAAAATAACCTGGTATATTGTACAGCGCAAAGGCAAACAAGTGCGCCCCATGTTGGTTTTGCTGAGTGCAAGGTTGTTTGGCCCCATTTCAGAGGCATCCTATACGGCTGCATCCTTGGTCGAACTGCTCCACACTGCCACACTCGTCCACGACGATGTCGTGGATGATTCCAATGAACGGCGAGGCTTTTTTTCCATCAATGCCCTCTGGAAAAACAAAATAGCCGTTTTAGTCGGTGACTACCTACTCTCTCAAGGGCTGTTGCTTTCCGTCAAACAGCAACAATTTAAATTGCTCGAAATCGTCAGCCGCGCCGTCAAAGAAATGGCCGAAGGCGAATTGATGCAGATGGAGAAAGCACGACGACTAGACATCAAAGAAGAAATTTACCATGAAATAATACGCCAAAAAACGGCCTCCCTCATTGCCGCAGCCTGCTCTGCTGGTGCTGCCAGCAATTGCGATGACCCACAAATCGTAACAAAAATGCACCTTTTTGGTGAAAAAACAGGGATGGCATTTCAAATAAAAGACGATTTATTCGATTTTGGTACCGATGACATCGGCAAGCCATTGGGCATAGACATCAAAGAAAAAAAGATGACCCTGCCCCTCATCTATACCTTGTCACATGCCGACCCTACTACCCGCAGGCGGCTCATCAACATCGTAAAAAACGAAAGTCATAAAACCGATAAAGTAGCAGAAGTCATACACGCCGTCCGCAACAGTGGCGGATTGGAGTATGCCACCGAAGCCATGAACCGTTATCGGCAAGAAGCCATAGATCTGCTCTACGAAGTGGCTCCCGACACCGAAGCCCGCCAAGCACTGCACGATTTGATAATATTTGCCACCGAACGCAAGAAATAGCCCTCAATCGGATTACCTTTGCGCCAAAATTGAGACTATAATGGATTTTATATCAGAACTACGTTGGCGCGGGCTTATACACGATAGCACACCGGGCATTGAAGAGCACTTTAAAAATAATAAAGTCAAAGTGTATATCGGATTCGATCCGACTGCACCATCATTGACCATTGGCAATTACGTGCAAGTGATGCTCCTAACCTTCGTGCAACGCTGTGGTCACCAACCAGTAGTCCTATTGGGCGGTGCCACTGGTAGGGTAGGGGATCCAAGTGGAAAAGACAAGGAGCGCGACCTCAAGAGTTTTGATGAGTTGGATCAAAACACCGCACACCAGATGGCACAGTTTAAGCAAATGCTCGATTTCGATCCTGCTACGCCCAACCATGCCCTCATGCTGAATAACTACGACTTTTACAAAGACATGAACGTATTGGATTTTCTCCGCGATGTGGGCAAATACCTTACGGTCAACTACATGATGTCGAAAGAGAGTGTAAAACGCCGAATCGAAGGCGAAACCGGTATTTCATTCACAGAATTCAGTTACCAGTTGCTTCAAGGCTACGATTTTGTACTCCTACACCGCCATCAAGGCATTACGGTACAAATGGGCGGTAGCGACCAGTTTGGCAACATCACTTCGGGGGTAGAGCTGGCTCGTAAAATAGACGAAACCAAGTTGTTTGCCCTCACCACCCCCTTGCTTACCAAGGCAGATGGTACCAAATTTGGTAAAAGTGAATCAGGCAATATATGGTTGGATCCAACCTTGACCACTCCATACAAATTTTACCAGTTTTGGCTCAATGCCGATGATCGCGACCTACCCAAGTTTTTGCGCTATTTCTCCTTGAAGGATAAAGAAACAATCGAAGCCTTGGAGGCAAGCGAAACCTTACAAAACATCAAGCGCGTATTTGCCGAAGAAATGACCATTCGTTTGCACGGTGATGCTGCGTATCAAGCAGTATTGGGTGTATCTCAATTGCTATTTGATTCCAAAGCCAATGCAGAAGTGCTGCGCGGCCTTGGTGCTGATACCCTGTCGGAAGTAGCCTTAGAAATACCTTCGCCCAAGATCCCCAAGGCTTTATTGAATAGCCCTGTCCAACTTTTAGACCTATTGAGCGATCATACTGGAATATTGGAGAGTCGTACAGAAGCCAAAAAAGCGGTTATGAACAATGCCATTTCTGTAAATAAGCAAAAAATAAGCGACCTCGGCACCACAGTATCTATCGACGATCTCCTTCATGGCAAGTTCATCATGATCGAAAATGGTAAAAAGAATAAATATTTGCTTGAAGTGGAGTAGGAGTCTGTTCCAATAGGCTTACGAGACGCCTCAATGATGGAAGTTACTCCGACCGTTCCTAATCGAAACAATTCCGTACCTTTGTACCTTAATTAAATATATTATTCAACGTGAAATTTGCAACCAAAGTAATACACGCGGGCATTGAGCCGGATCCATCAACTGGAGCCGTGATGACCCCTATTTTTCAGACCAGTACTTACGCCCAAGCCGCACCCGGAGACCATAAGGGGTATGAATATGCCCGTACCCAAAATCCAACCCGTTCTGTCCTCGAAAAAAACCTAGCCGCCTTAGAAAATGGAACAGATGCCATTTGTTTTGGTTCAGGACTGGCCGCCCAAGACGCGGTAATGAAACTCCTTTCGCAAGGCGATGAAATATTGGGCGTGAATGACCTATATGGCGGATCTTATCGCCAGATGGTTCGCGTCTATTCGCAATTTGGGATCAAGAGCAGGTTTGTGGACATGTACGATGCCTCCAATGTAGCGCGTGAAATAGGCCCCGATACCAAACTGATTTGGGTAGAAACGCCCACCAATCCAATGCTCAATATCGTTGACATTGAAGCCGTATGCAAGATCGCCCGCGAACGCGGTATCATGGTCTGTGTGGACAATACTTTCGCTTCTCCATACCTTCAAAATCCTTTGGATTTGGGCGCGGATATCGTATTGCACTCTGCTACTAAATATATAGGTGGTCACTCCGATGTAGTACATGGATGCCTGATCGTGAAAGATGCCGAGTTGGCAGAACGCCTCCACTTCATACAAAATGCTACCGGAGCAGTGCCAGGGCCTCAAGATTGCTTCTTGATCCTGCGCGGTATCAAAACCTTACACTTGAGGGTACAACGTGCCTGTGAAAATGCTGCGGAAATCGCCGCATTCTTGGCAGTACACCCAAAAGTTTCCAAAGTATATTGGCCGGGCTTTGCCCACCACCAAAACCACGAAATTGCCAAACGCCAAATGCGTATGTTTGGGGGCATGGTTTCTTTCGATTTGAAAGATAATAGCCTTGAAAATGCCACTGCTATCATGACTGGCACCCATCTATTCACCTTGGCAGAGTCATTGGGTGGTGTCGAATCACTCATTGGGCATCCTGCCAGCATGACCCATGCCAGCATCCCTCGCGAAGCGCGACTTAAAGTCGGATTAACCGATTCGTTGATCCGATTGAGTGTCGGCGTAGAAGATGTAGATGACCTTAAACTAGACCTCAATGCCGCTTTAGGCCAATAATTATGATCCTAAAAGATTCCCTTTTGCTTCGTCAAGAAGCCTATATCAATGGCCAATGGATCGCTGCCGATAGTGGCAAGACCTTCGCCGTTACCAACCCTGCCAATGGTGATAGCATTGCTATGGTATCCGATTGCGGAGCCGCCGAAACGACCCGAGCCATTGCTGCCGCTGAAACGGCTTTGGTGGCATGGCGCAATACTACAGCCACTGTACGCGGCAATATATTGCGAAAATGGCACGACTTGTTGTTGGCCAATGTAGAAGATCTTGGTTTGTTGATGACTTTGGAGCAAGGCAAACCCTTGGCCGAAGCAAAAGGGGAGGTCACCTACGGGGCCACCTTTATTGATTGGTTTGCAGAAGAAGGCAAACGTGCTTATGGCGATGTGATACCGCCCCATGCACCCGGCATGAGGCTTCTGGTGACCAAGCAGCCAGTGGGTGTAGTGGCTGCCATCACGCCTTGGAATTTTCCCATAGCCATGATTACGCGAAAAGTAGCCCCTGCCTTAGCCGCAGGCTGTACAGTAGTCATCAAGCCTTCGGAAGAAACCCCACTCAGTGCCTTGGCTTTGGCAGAGTTGGCCCACCGCGCAGGTATTCCTCCAGGAGTGCTCAATATCATAACTGGTACCGATGCTCCGGCCATTGGCAAAGCATTGACCGATAGCCCCGTGGTGCGCAAGTTGTCATTTACGGGCAGTACAGAGGTCGGCAAATTGCTCATGAAACAAAGTGCCGATACCATGAAAAAAGTGTCGCTCGAATTGGGCGGTAACGCGCCTTTTATCGTCTTCGACGATGCCGATTTGGATGCTGCCGTAGCCGGTGCCATCGTTTCAAAATACAGGAATGCTGGTCAGACTTGTGTATGCGCCAATCGAATATTTGTTCAAAGCGGCGTATATGATGCCTTTTTAGAAAAATTCACGGCGGCAGTACAACAGCAAAAAGTAGGTCCTGGTACAGAACCTGGGGTCAGTATTGGCCCGCTTATCAATACAGAGGCGATAGAAAAAGTAAACCGTTTGGTAGCCGATGCCCTAGCCAAAGGTGCAAGATTGCGCTGCGGTGGGAAGGCATTGACTGGTACTTTTTATGAACCTACTGTGCTGGCAGATGTGCATTCAGGAATGGATATTATGCAGGAAGAAATATTTGGCCCGGTAGCCCCTGTTATTCGGTTTGATACCGATGAGGAGGCTATCCAAATGGCTAATGATACACCATATGGGTTGGCTTCTTATTTTTATGGCCGCGATGTATCGCGTATTTTTCGAGTGGCGGAAGGGCTAGACTATGGTATGGTAGGAGTCAATGTTGGTTTAATTGCCACCACAGTAGCCCCATTTGGAGGCATGAAAGAGAGTGGTATCGGCAGGGAGGGCTCTAAGTATGGATTGGATGAATTCATGGATATAAAGTACATTTGTTTGGGAATCAATTAGTTGCAATCTATAGTTATGCTTAAAAATTTCGTATCATACAACTTATGGGCTAATACCCTCATGGTAAATTGGCTTCGCACCAAATCACCAGCCATTTTGAGCCAAGAAACGGTATCCAGTTTTACAAGCCTAGAAAAAACCATGTTGCACCTCTGGGATGCAGAACACATATGGCTGCAACGGTTGAAGCATCAAGAGATTAAATCCATGCCTTCTGAGGTATTCAGCGGTACTTCCGATGATGCCATGAACAGCCTTATTGCCTCTTCTGCTGCTGTGCGCGATTTTGTGATCGCGCTGTCTGAGTCCGATTTTGATCAAAAATGTACGTATGTACATCGCGATGGCCACACGTATTCACCATCCTTTGCCGAAGTGATACACCATTGTATGAACCACAGCACTTTTCACAGGGGCCAATTGGTCACGATGGGGCGTGCGCTGGGTCTGGTTGATCCTCCTAAGACAGATTATATTCAGTTTGTGCGGGAGCAATAATTTGAATAAACGAAAAAAGCCGCCTTAGGATGACCCAAGGCGGCTTTTTTATATAGTCAGTAATTCTATTTCAACATCTTTTTGCACTCTGCCAACAAGAATTCTGCTTTTGGCTTAAAGCGCAAATTTGGATCATCTTGCTTGAATTTTTTGGCAACAAAATACGTCAATTCTACCACTGCTGGAGCGTATTGCTTGGCATGGAACAAGGAATCGGCCTTGCGAAGGCGCGCCAACCAGTGAATGTGCTGTACGGCGAAGGAACGTTTGATCGTAGCATCAAAATCTTGAGCGGCCAATTCCCATTCGTTGTGCAGCATACGTACTTTACCACGGCCATAGAATGGCTCGGCATTATTTGGATTGATGTCTATACTCTTAGAAAAATCGTATAGGGCATCCTTGTAGTTTTTCAATTTATAATTGACATAACCACGACGCTCATAGGCCAAGGCATGGCGCTCAAATTTTTCAATAGCACGGCTCAAAGCAGCAGTTGCTTCAGTTTCCATGCCTGTTTGACCCACCAATTCGCGGCCACGCATGAATTCTACCACCGCTGTTTTTTCAGAGGTAGGTTCTATCTGGAATTCATCGAGTACATTACCGTTGAGTACCCACCAAGCACCCACGTTGCCTGCCACCGCGTATTGAGCGAGTTCTCTCAATAGCGAAGTAGTGGTACGCCAATGCTTTTCTGTGTTATTCACTGATGATTGTGGAAGTTCCAATGCAAACTCTTCTGGTACAAAAACATTTTCAGGCTTAAACAGTACGTCTGAAGGCTTAAAATACGTTTCTGTACGATTGTTCCAATGCTGAACAACCATCTCATAGGTACGTTGGCTTCCAAATTCCAAACGGCCTTTAAAAATGAATCTCGGTAGTGGCGGCGGAGCTGCCATTGGCGGAACTGCTTTAATAGCCATAATATCCTGCTGTTTAATGAATTTGTTATAACGATGGCCTTCACTCAGTTTGGTAGGTTTATGGTCGTCGGTAGTATCACGTGCATAAAATGCATGAACGATAAAAATCTAAGGGCAATTTTGACGGCGATTGGGTCGAATGTAACCCATTCAAATGTCAACAATGACTTAATGATGCAAAAGAAATGATATGATTTTAACGAAAATCATTCATTCAAAAAAAATCCACAAAATCTTAATTTAGAAAGTTCTTCAAGAGATAACTGGCACACAATATGAAATTGTTCCAGTGCGAAGAACCATTTTTCCCTCGGGCTACAAAGATACGGTGTATTTATGGGTAAACAATAATTATTTGTTAAGTTTGTATAAAAAAATTATTTGTTTTAAATTTTTTGGCAAAATTTTATTCCGAAATCATCTCTTTTTTTAATCAAAAAAGAAATATTACCTTGAATTAATAAAAACACATCGAATAAATGAACAATTTCTTGGTATAATTATTTTTTTTGTTGAACCTTGCAAAAAAAATGAAATATACACGACAATTTGTGTTTATTACAAAATGTTTATTGTTTGGCTGATATTCCTTGGCTAGGCTTCAACAAAACTACATTTTACGCTGTTGTTCAATAATATATTATAACTTATCTATTACCCATGGCTCGATTATTTGATTATCTCCACGACCAACTCAAGCACCATCCACAAGAACAAGCATTTGGACACAAGATCGGTGATCAATGGACATACTATTCTACCATTGATATGGTGGATAAAGTAAATAGGGTTAGCCTTGGGCTGCTCCAGTTGGGCTTGTTGCCCGGCGATAAGGTGGCTACTGTGGTATATAAAACTTCCCCAGAATGGATGATTCTTGATTTTGCTATGATGCAGATAGGGGTCATTAACGTCCCTATGTATCCAACGATCAGTTCGCGAGAATACGAATACATATTGGCAGAAAGCGAAGCGAAGTATTGTATTGTAGGCGAAGGTGATTTGTACAGCAAAGTATTAAAAGCTCAAGAGAAAACAAATAGCCTAAAGCAGATTTTTGCATTTCACCAATTAGAAGGTGTGCCGCACTGGACTACGCTTGTGTCTGGTACTGATAGCGACCTAGCCCCTGTACATGCCGCAGCGGCCAAGGTCAAACCTGACGACCTTTGCACCTTGATCTATACTTCTGGCACTACTGGCAATCCGAAAGGGGTAATGCTGACCCACCGAAACTTGACTTTTAATGCTGAGGCCATCCAAAAATTAGTCCCGATTAGTGCGGGCGACCGCGTCTTGAGTTTTTTACCGGTGAGCCATGTTTTTGAGCGTGCTGCGGTCTATTTCTTTACCCGTTGTGGGGTGAGTGTTAGTTTTACCAATACAGAAAACCTTGGCGGCGACGATGGAGACCTAAAAGCCATAAAGCCTCATTTTTTTACCTGTGTCCCACGTTTACTTGAAAAGGTATATGAAAAAATATACGGGAAAGGGCTTGAACTCAAGGGGATTAAGCGTGGCTTATTCTTCTGGGCAATGAATCTAACCGAGGATTGGACTTTTGATCAGAAAATTAGTGGGTGGAAGGCATTCCAATGGAAATTGGCACATAAATTGATTTTCTCTAAGTGGCGCGACGCCATGGGTGGATGTGTAAAAGGAATCATCACGGGAGCCAGTGCTTGCCCCACTAAAATCATGCGTACATTCAATGCCGCAGGTATCCCCGTACGCGAAGGTTATGGCATGACAGAGGCGGCACCTGGTATCAGTTTTAGTCGCTATGAGCCGGGAGGTGCTATGCTTGGCACTGTTGGATTGGTATTGGATGGTATTGACCTACAAATAGAAGAAAGCCCTGAATATAAAGCCGGAGAGGGTGAAATATTGGTCAAAGGTCCTGGTGTGATGGTTGGCTATTATAAACAACCTGAAAAAACGGATGAGATGATTCGTATCATTAATGGGGAACGGTGGTTGGCTACAGGCGACGTGGGTACTTTAGTGTCAGGTGAAAACGGTCAAAAATATTTAAAAATCACGGATAGAAAGAAAGAATTGCTGAAAACCAGCAATGGAAAGTATATCGCGCCCACGCCCATCGAGTCTATGTTTAAAGAACACCGTTTGGTAGAACAGGCTATGATTATTGGGGAAAACCAAAAGTTTGTTTCTGCCCTGATCGTGCCATCTGCTAATGGATTAAAAGAGTGGTGTCAAAAACACAATGTGCCTTTCAATGGGGTGAAAGACTCGTTACAAAACCCCAAAGTGTTAGAGCGATTCCAAATGCTGGTGGATCGGGTCAATCCGAATTTTAGCCACGCAGAGCAAGTGAAAAAGTTTGCCCTACTCAGTGACACTTGGGAACCAGTACGTCAAGATGGCACCGACGCTGAACTTACCCCAACCTTAAAACTAAAACGCAGGGTGATTTTGCAGAAATTTCAAAAGGAAATAGACGGGATGTATGAGTAGAACAGTGAAACAACTCAAAACAAGCATATTTAATCTTTTATAAGGCCATAAGGAACGCGCAAACACATTATTTTAAATTGTATTTGACAAACCAATGCATCAAATATAAGAATAAGCTTGTGCCATTACTGGGGCTCTAAATTTAATCAATTTGACTCGCAATTACTGGTTGCGCTCAGGAGCACTTACCTTGATGGAGAAGGCGACTGGGCTATTTTTTGGCTTGGGTACTTCTATGATCCTTTGGCGGGCTTTGTCCAAGGAGGATATGGCTGCTTGGGGACTTTTTTTGTTGGTCACTTACACGCTCGAAATGGGCCGCTCTGGACTGATTCAAAACGGCCTCATGCGCTATTTGGCATTACATCGTAAGGATCACGATACCTATATGGCCATTTGTAGGGCTGCCTTGTTCCTCAATTTTTGCTTTTCTCTTGTTTCCAATGTAGTACTGTATTTTTCTATGAACTGGCTCATAGAAACCTATCAGGCACCCCAATTGGCTACCGTACTGCCCGTCTATTTTGCGACCAATTTTGTCATGATCTTGATGTATCAGTTCAACTTTATCCAACAGGCCAATTTTGAATTTAAGGGCATATTTTGGAGCAGTTTCCTATTCCGGGGCGGGTTGTTTGCTTGGGTACTTACTTGCCGTTACTTTGATCTGCCTTTCGACCTGACCTACTTGGCCCTCTGTATGCTGGTGAGTGCAGCTTTCGGTGCTTTGGCCAGTTGGCACTTTGCAAAGCCTTATTTATTTCAATGGACTGCCCGCTTGAGTAAAGTCTCGGTGACAAAATGGATCAAGGAATTGGCTTCTTATGGCAAATATGTGTTGGGCACCAACCTAAGTACCATGTTTTTTAAAAGTATTGACAAACTGACTTTGGGTTACTTAATAGGCCCGCTTGCGTTTGCAGAATACGATGTAGCCAGTAAAATCACCCAAATGGTAGAAGCCCCTTCTTTTAGTATGGCAGCCATTGTATTTCCTCAAAGTGCTGAAAAAATAGCCTTGGGCGAGAAAAGTGGAATCAAAAAACTATACGAACGCAGTGTCGGTGCAGTACTGGCCATGATCCTCCCATTCATCGTGGTGGTCTTGATATTTGCTGAAGAAATAATACGTGCCATAGCAGGATGGCAATATCCAGAATCAGTAGAATTGCTGCGATTGACGGCCTTTTTTGGTTTGTTTATGCCATTTGCTGTCCAATTTGGTACTATTTTGGATTCTTCGGGTCGCCCACGCACCAATTTCATTTATACCACAGCCACGGCTATGCTCAACCTAGTGTTGAGTTATGTGATGGTATCAAAAATAGGTATCATGGGTGCCGCATTGGCCACCCTCAGTAGTTACAGTATTAGTTTCATCTTTGCTCAGATGCTCTTACACAAGGATTTTGGGGTCAACCCTTTGGCCGCCTTCCGCTACATTCCATTGTTTTATGTGATGATCTGGGAAGCAGTGTTTGAAAAATTGGGTCGTATGAGGGCTGGGACTAAAGATTCAGCCAATACACCACCTTTACCACCAGAGCCTTATTGATCGGTGTCAGAAACTGCACCTCCGTCTGGGCAATCGGCTTCGCATAAGAATTGTCGGTATAGACCACAAATATGTCGGAAGCAGGCGCAAAACGCCACTGCAACCTTGCATTGACATTGAAATTATTTGCTTGGTTGTTGTATTGAAAAAAGGCGTTTAAAAATACATTTCTACTGAATGCCAACTCTACTTGCGGGCCTAATAACCAAAGATCTATGGAGGTTTGGGGAAGGGGCTGCCGGATACGGTTGTAACTATACAACACTGAAAAAAGCCCGATTGGCTGCAGGCGATAGGCCAGATTGCCTTCTACACTAAGGATACTTCCCTTGTAATAACCGCCAGCGTTTACATCAATATTACCTTGTATATTATATGACGTACCAGCGGTAATCCCTGTTCTGAAACCATAAGTAGTATATCCACCAATAGGCAATAGAGAAGGGCCTACGTCGGTCAAATTGGTTGGATCGAAGGGTGCAAATAAATAGGTGTAGTTATTATAGACCCCTATACTAAACTCTGATTGTTCTATAAAGGTAGTTCTGAACTGTACATTGACCTCTCTATCCAACTCTTTACCGGAGAGCGCAAGGGTGTGATCGCCGCTTACACTCATGTTGTAAGCCGTGATAACTTTACTCAAATCAGAGCCTTTATGTGGGTACCAAGTCGTACCAATGCCGGGAAAAAAGCCTTGGATACCTTTACGAGGCACAAATCCGGCTTCGGCAAAATAAGTAGAATCAATACGCCAATGCCCCAAATTAGCATTAAAATAGCGGTCTCTATAACCCAAGAAGCCAGCCAAAGTGCTACCGCGCTTTGATGGATCGGGGGATAAAGAACGGTGGTAATAGGCTTCGCCCTCCCAACGATTGTCTTTGGAATAAAGGTTGTATTCTAAGCCTGCCACCCGATTCCAAGGCTGCCACCCTTGTTTCTGAATGGCTGATAGCGGCTCAAGTGTATTTTGTTTATTCACGAACACTGCACTAATCGTGCTGCGGCTAAATATCTTTTGTTGGACGGTGGCCATCGTAAAATTGGCAGCAGGCGTGGCGTTGTCAGCATCCCAGATCTTGCGTTGCGTTTGCATATTTAGCAAACCTACCCGAAGCCCGTCGTTGATCTTCCCGCTGAGTCTAGCACCAGCCAAAATGGGCACTTTCTCAAATTGGTTTTTTACTGGATTGAGGGCCAGCCCAACCCTACGCGAGAAAAATGGACGCGTGCCCGGAAATCCAAAAGTGGCGAATAAATCACGGTTTTCAAGGAAAAACTGTCGCCTTTCAGGGAAAAATAGTTCGAAACGGCTTAGGTTGGCTACCTGCCGATCCACTTCCACCTGACTGAAATCAGGATTGAGGGTGAGGTCGAGGTTGAGGCCTGGGGTAAGGGCTATTTTAACATCGCCGCCTATATTGCCGGCCCAATCATTGGGGCGACTTACGACGACAAAATTAGTATCGCGAATATAATCTTTCGAATAAGAGCCAATGGCGTAAGGAATAAACGAAATATTCATGCCCGGTTTCGGAGGCAATGTCTCCCAGATCAATTTGCCTCCTAAAGCCACATTGGTAGGCCGATATTGAAACGGTACAGGCTTCCAAGTACTGACTTCATAATCCTTTACCTTGGTTCTGATAAATTGTAATCCCCAAGAGTTTTCACCCGAAGAAACATTATAACGCAAGGTTTTGAAAGGAATGGCCATCTCCATCGTCCAGTAGTCATCGTAGTTTTGTACTGCACTCTTCCATTTATTATCCCAATCATTGGAGAGGGCATCCCCATTGGCTATAAGACCCTCCCGCTGCACATTATATGGGCTTACTGAAAACAAAAAACCATTGAGTCCATCTTTGGTCGGATCCAGCATAATATTCAGTACATCGGTTGTGCCAGGACCATAATCGCGGCGCAGGCTCTGCACGGTATAGTCGGCTCTTTTCTGATAACACACGGCTGCTAAGTACAGGTTTTGGTCATCAAAGGTGAGGCGTACTTCTGTTTTGAATTTGCTGAATTCTGTATCATTTGGAAATACCAATTTGAAATCTGATGCCACTTGAGCCGTGGCCCAACAGGGTTCGTCAATCAAACCGTCGGTCTTTATGGGATCGGTGGTTTTACGAATTCGGAGTTCATATTTGTCTGTTTCGTCGGCAGTTTGAGCCACTAGGATATTGCACATCAGCAACAGCCCGTAAAAGAGGGAGGATTTCATCCTAAAATTGAATTTTTCAAATAAAAGTAAGCAGCAAAGAGACGACAAATAAGTGAAACGGTTTGGGATAATCGTCAAACAGGGGTAATTTGGTGGTGATAAACCTACTGTTGGTTGATGTTTTCATACATTTCCTTGAAAAAAAGGAGATTCTATATTGATTACATACTACCTTTGGAACGAAGAACATATTTCCACTATATTATGCAGCGAACACCCAACAATATTCCTTCTTTAGCTTTGCACCTTGGTGGTTGGGGCGTTATGATGTTGTTTTTTCTGGTGGTATTGGCCACTCAAATGCAACTAGTGGAGATTTTGGCCTTGGTATTTGGCAATTTTAGCCTTCTTGCCTTTTTGTTTTATTCACATGCTTGGCTGGTCAATCGGTACTGGGAAAAAGGGCAATTTGCTGCGTTTTTTCCTTTCGCAGTATTGATATTCGCGTTCGTTTGTAGTTGCCGTTATTTCATAAATGTATTATTTTTAAAAAAATATTTGATCCGTGAAGGCATACTCGTGTTCAGCCCTGAACAGCGGTTGGCGATATTTGTGTTGATTACTTCGTTTATCTTTGCAGTCGTGGGAGTGGTATTTCAATTGATTGTCAATCGCTATCGGCGTGAGCGACAAAACATGGTACTTTTGGCGGAACAACGCGCCGCAGAATTGCAACTTTTGAAGGCGCAGATCAATCCACATTTTCTATTCAATGCCCTCCACAACCTGTATAGCCTGACGGTAACTAAGTCGGATCTGGCACCTAAAATGCTTTTGAAACTAAGCGGATTACTGCGTTATGTGATCTATGACAGCCGCCAATCAGAAGTGAATCTATCGCGAGAAGTAGCGGAAATTAAGGAGTTCATCGAACTTTTTTCGATGCGCAGCCCTAGTCCTCCCGATATTCGGTTTGAAGTATTGGGCGATGTTTCAGGATTCTCCATTGAACCAATGTTATTGATTCCTATGGTTGAAAATTGCTTCAAACATGCCGATTTTGATTCAAATCCAAAGGCTTATTGCCATTTATTATTGAAAATAGACCCTATGACCAGCCTTCATTTTTCGACGGTCAATACTTTTGATCCCAACAATAATCAGAAAGATAAGATCGGAGGCGTGGGGCTTGACAATATGGAGCGGAGGTTGGCACTCCGCTATCCCGAACGGCACCAATTTGAATATTCCGCAGTAGCCAATACCTTTAAAGTAGCCTTAAATATTTCGTATCATGACCTATAAAGTATCGCTGATAGACGATGAGTTTTTGGCACTCGACCTGCTCGAAAATTTTTGCCAACAAATACCTGATTTGGAAGTGGTGGGCAAATTCAGGTCACCCTTAGAAGCCCAACATTTTTTGAGTCAAGAAACTGTTGATATTCTATTTTTAGATATTCAAATGCCTGTTTTGAGTGGCACCGGATTGCTCAAAACCTTGCGCAACCCACCCGTCACCATTTTTACGACAGCCTATAGTGAACATGCCGCTGAAGCATTTGACCTCAATGCCGTGGATTACCTTGTGAAACCATTCTCTTTTGAGCGTTTTTTACAGGCACTTGGCAAAGCGCGAGAGTATTTGGTGCGAGATTCCAATATCGAGCCGAGCCCTACTTATATGGTTTGTAAGGTAGATGGGCGTTTGGAAAAAATCAATTTTCACGACATCATTGTGGTGGAAGGTATGCGTGAGTACATCAAGATTATTTGTCTGGGTAAAAACTACATCACCCTAGAAAGTATGAAAAACATGGAAGCCTATCTTCCACAAGACGAATTCATTCGTACCCATAAGTCATACATCGTTGCCAAAGCCAAGGTCAAAAACTTGGAAGGAAACCTCCTAGAAGTAGATAAACTCAAGATTCCTATTGCTAGGGAACGAAAAGATTTGGTGGTGAAGGCGATTTTTGGGATTTAAGGGTTAACCTATGATCTTGAGTAACCAATTTTTCTCAGTGAGTAAAGCCGTTTGGCCTATTTCTGCCCTGATCTCTGGATACTTGGAGGTATAAGCGGTTCTTATTTTGCGAAGCAAGGATATGAAATTGATATAAGCCTTTCTGACATCTTCAGAGATGAGTTTGTTGCGCCGAAGGTAGGTATTGAATGCATGAAGAAGGCTTTCCAGTGCATCAAAATCGCCAGTTTCATGATAAATTTTACAAAGCATAACCTTCGCTCCTAGGGAGTAATATACATCCGTAAACTCTACTTGATTGAGGCGCATCATGGACTCCGAAAGTCTCCCCGTGTGGTAGTACAGTTCTGCTAAATTATAATGCTCGGCATCTACTCGAAACTGGGGCTCCATGAGGTGGGTATGCTCGCGGATAAATTGTTCAGTGAAATCAAATTTTTTGAGCCGTAACGCGAGTTTGATGATATTTTTAAAATGCCAGGGCGAAAGATGGCCTTTTTCAAGCAACATCCCCGTCTTAATCCCTCCTGTATATAAATCGAATGCTTCTACCACATATTGCTCTCGCACTTTCATGATCTGAAGGTTGCAAAAATTAATCATATACTCATAAATGTCTTGTAGGTCATTGGTGCTGATCACGGCATTGTGTTGCTGAATCAGTTGTTTTAATAACTGAAAATCCTCATCTGCCTTGTCATGAGTAAGCAACCTAAAAATACGGTAATAAGCCTCAATGGCAGGGGTAGCCAAACGCCCTACATGATGGCCGATAAACCGACATGCTTCTTCTGTAAAACTAAGATTGTAAGGAGTGGCCACGATGGTTTGGCTCATGAGCATATAGCAGGTAAGTCTCATCTTTTCAAGCAAATAGAAGGCATCTAAACTATCGGAAGCATTCTGATAATTTTGATTGAACACCCTAGACGATGTTCTTAAAAATCGAATGGACTCTATTTTTTCGATCACATACTTTCCGTGAAAATAATCAACATCTAAAATGGTTGTTTCAGCAGTCCGCTTATTCACCTTGGCTATATGATGCGTATAATGCTTATCTAAGTCTCGGTCTATAAAAGCATTGAGCAACTGGGTATCTCCAATAAGGTTGTTGTTTTCCAAGGATTCTACGACCAAAAACTGCTCTCCCAATTTTAGTAAGAAGGACATGGTATGGTTGAGTCGTGCCTCATCGGTGGGCAATTTTGGAAAAAGGGCTTGGTGCGTCTTTTCCCGAGTCAGGTCGGTAAAATCGGGTGCTAAGGTCGAAAGGTATTCGCACAAGCGTACCACCTCCTCATTTTTGTTAAAATAAGGGGAGTCAACAAAGTCTCGAAATGCTTTCCACTCGCGGTTAGAGAAACTACGGAGCAGGTCTATAAGTTTGCTATGTACCATAATATGTCCTTGAGTAGCAATTATTTGGTATCAAAGGTAGTAAAACGAGTAGGTTAAAATAATATTTTATGATTTTTTGTAAAATTAACATTAATCAAGTGTTTGATTATCAATTAATTAAGTATAAATAATGAAAATAAATAAAAATTTATTTTTGATAAATTGCTTAAATTGTATTTCTCATCCAACCCAACACCCCTCACCTTTGCAGCGTAATAAGGTCGAGTGATTCATTTAAGTAAGTAATACACGAACATGAAATATAGAAATTTATTTATTTTCTGCTTAGCAGCACTGGGATTTGTGGAAAGGGTAACCGCCCAAAGCCTAGAGGTATATCCAGGAGATATCACCAATAATGGGGTGGTCAATAACATTGACTTTATAAACATGGGATTGGCCTACAACTACTTTGGCCCTGCCCGTACCATAGCCCCCGGTGGTTTGGCTTTTGAAGCCCAACCTGCATTTCCGTGGGTATTCCAATTTCCTGATGGGCTCAATATGGCTTATGCTGATTGCAACGGCGATGGTTATGTCAATTATTATTATGATGCATTTCCATTGTACACCAATTATGGATTGCAACGCCCTGACAATGTGGCGTTAGATAGTTTTACCGCAGGCATACAAGGTATAGATCCAGCCTTGCGGTTTGATCAAAGTGCGGTACCTGCACTAATACAAGGAGGCCAATGGCTGAGTGTCCCCATAGAGTTAGGCTCTTCCGCGATACCAATCAATGATTTGTATGGCATCGCTTTTTCTATTTTTCTGGATCCCGGATTGGTCAACCTTAACCAGACTTCGATTGATTTTGCGGAGCAATCCTGGGCCAATCCTGATAATGATCGTATTTATATGTTCAAAAAGGTAGCGCCGAACAGGATTGACGTAGCCTGGGTACGCACCGACCTCAATCAAAAGGCTGGATTTGGCCGGATCGGTAAGGCAGACATTATCATCATTGTAGATGTAGTAGGGCTACAACAACAGTATCCTGTGATTATTGACAATATCAAAATGATTGATAAATTTGGTAACTATGCCGATGCCGTAGGTGATACCTTGATGTTAAATGTTGACCCAGAAGCCTTGGTTATTAGTACTATTGAGGGCAAAACACCCGATATCAAAGTAAGTCCCAACCCAATCCATGATCAATTCCATATCCGTGCAGAAGTTCCGATTCTGCACCTTTCTATCGTCAATCTACTAGGGCAAACCATGAAAACCCTCAACCTTAACCCTCAAACCCAAGCCAATATTTCGATCGTAGGGCTACCGCCCGGCCTATACTCCTTGCGGGTTGAAACCGTGGATGGGATTACAGTCCAACGTATTCAAATACAGTAATGCGCTATTCATATATAAAATTCACACAATTAAATTGCTTTTTCGCTATGAAAAAAATTGCTTTTTCAATTTTCTTATTTTTCTGCGTCCACCTGATGGTGTATGCGCAAGTGGAGATCACGGTCTCCGGAACCATCCTGTTTCAAGGCACTGGAGCACCCGTGCCTGACCGACCAGTGTTGGCCTTTGCTGGAGATTCGCTCAATTTCACCCAAGGTATGGGAATTACCGATTCAAATGGTGCCTACAGTTTTACTTTTACCGCACCCACTGGCACGACAGAAGTATTGGTAGTCACTCAGTTGTATTGCCAAGTAGGTGGTACTGGAATCTTTCCGGTTGTGAATGGGCTGGCCGTCGCCCATTTTGTGGAGTGCGATGACCCGCTTCCAGTGGATACTACTTGCTGGACTTATGTAGATATCCAACTTGTTGATTCCCTCACTTTTGCTTTTGACGCGCCATACTTCTATGGGTTTGAGCCAGTGTCCGCGACTTACGTATGGAGTTTTGGCGATAGCACCACCAGTACCGAAGCCCAACCCATCCATACCTATCCTGGGCCAGGTTTTTACAGTGTTACAGTGGTGGTTACTGGAGCCGATGGTTGCATTGCAATCGGGTATCAGGCTATTAATACAGATTTTGGAGGTTTCCCGGAATGCTCGGGACTTATTACCTATCAACAATTGGCTGACAGTATTTTTGCATTTACACCTGTTATATATGGGTACGATCAAAATCCGGGTGATCCAGAAATCAGTTATTTGTGGGATTTTGGCGATGGAACTACCAGCACCGAAAGCCAACCGATCCATGAATACCCAAGTGACGGTGTTTATTCAGTACAAATGACCGCTACCCTACCCGATGGGTGCGTGGTACATGCTTGCGATGTTATTTTTGGGTCTGGATTCCCGATTGATACGTTTTGGTATGGTTGTCAGGCTATGTTTGGAGTCGATGTGGCTTATGTGGACAGTAGTGGAACGGTTAACCCTTTGAGTGTTGCATTCTATGACTTATCTATAGGCACTCCTGTTAGTTGGCACTGGGATTTTGGCGACGGCGCTACTGGCACTACGCCTTACGTTACCCATACATATAACCAGTCAGGGCTATACGTCGTTACTTTGTCCATCACTACTATAGATAGTTGCGAGAGTCAGACTTCGTTTGTTATATGTGTTGGAAATGACTGTGGACTTCCTGAATATGATTGTCAAGCACTGTTTATGCCGTTTCCAGATAGTGTATTTAGCAATGGCAACGGAATACAATTTATAGACATCTCTTACGCGCCTTGGGGTGTCACTTCGTGGGCTTGGGACTTTGGTGATAGCACCACCAGCACCGAACAGCACCCATACCACGAATATGCCGTGGCTGGTATTTATACCGTCACCTTGACCATTACAGGTGACTCATGTAGCAGTGTGATTGCTTTCGAGATTGATACTGAAAACCCTTGGAATTTCAACCAATCTCCAGCCCAATTGGGTGCGAGTCCTGGATCAGTAAGTACCTTTGAGAAAGTTGTTTTAAACGGCCTCAAGTGTTACCCAAATCCTGCTCAATCAAATATGATTGTAGCATTCAATAGCCCAAGCGCAACAGACTTAACCCTACGAGTACTTGACATATCGGGTAAAGCCATCAATTCAGATACGTATCAAGCCGCCTCGGGACTCAACCAACTAAAAGTAGAAGTGGGTAGTTTGGTGCCCGGTATTTACTTGGCCGAACTGAGGTCTAAAGATGAGGTTCGGATGGTGAAGTTTGTGAAGCAATAACTGCTTAATATACTTTTGCGAGGGTGCTCACGCCATGATGAAGCCCTCTGCAAATAGTATATTTGTCGTAAAAAATAGCCCGATCACGCTTGCACGTGTCGGGCTATTTTATTTATATCTGTAATTGCTATACTATCAATCTATTACATCCCAAAGTCCTTACGAATCTTGTTCAAGGCACTACCAGCGTGTACCCATTCGATCTGCTGCGCATTGTAAGTGTGGTTCACATCGAACGTAGCGGAGGTACCGTCTGCATGATCCAAACGGATTTGCAGAGACTTACCGGGAGCAAATTTGTCAAACCCTAAAATACTCACTTTATCATCTTGGCGAACCTTGTCGTAATCGGCAGGATTGGCAAATGTAAGTGCTAACATACCCTGCTTTTTCAAGTTGGTCTGATGGATACGTGCAAATGATTTCACCACCACTACTTTCACACCTAAGTAGCGAGGCTCCATGGCTGCGTGTTCGCGGCTGCTACCTTCTCCAAGGTTTTCTTCACCAAAAATGATGGTTGAAATGCCTTTTTTCTGGTAAGCACGCCCCGAAGCAGGTACTTCCATGTACTGGGCAGTATCTAGGTTATATACTTTATTGCGCTCGCCATTGAAGGCGTTTTCAGCACCGATGTAACAGTTGTTAGAGATATTCTCCAAGTGGCCGCGATACTTGAGCCAAGGGCCAGCCATAGAAATATGGTCAGTCGTACACTTGCCTTTAGCCTTGATGAGTACTCGCATATTGGTCAACTCACTGTTTTGAATGGCCACAAATGGTTTGAGCAATTGCAAACGCTCCGATTTTTTATCCACAGCCACTTTGATGGCACCGCTTTTCTTAGCGGGTGCTATAAAACCAGCATCTTCGACCGCAAAACCAGCCTTGGGCAACTCAATACCTTTTGGTGGATCCAGTTTTACCATTTCTCCCTTCTTGTTCATCAATTTCCCTGTTTTAGGGTTGAAGTTCAGGTCTCCTGCGAGCGCAAAAGCAGTCACGATTTCAGGAGAAGCCACAAAGGCATGGGTATTTGGATTGCCGTCATTGCGCGATGTAAAGTTGCGGTTGAAGGAAGTCATGATGGAGTTCGGACGCTTCTCGTCGTCAATATGACGAGCCCATTGGCCGATACAAGGGCCACAAGCATTGGCTAGTACTACACCACCGATTTTGGAGAACTCACCTAATAGGCCATCACGCTCCGCCGTGAATCGGATCTGCTCCGAACCTGGGGTAATCGTAAATTCTGCCTTCATTTCTATTCCTTTTTCACGTGCTTGACGCGCTATGGATGCAGCACGGGTAAGGTCTTCGTAACTGGAGTTGGTACAAGAACCGATCAAGCCCACTTCCAATTTTGCGGGGTATTTGTTCTTTTTCACCGCTGCGGCAAACTTGCTCAGTGGCCAAGCCAAATCAGGGGTGAATGGGCCATTGATGTGTGGCTCCAATTTAGAAAGGTCAATCTCAATCACTTGATCGAAATATTTTTCAGGATTGGCGTAACATTCATCATCACCAGTGAGGTAATTGGCCACCTTGTTGCACATACTGGCTACTTTGTTGCGGCCAGTAGCCTTTAGGTAACGAGCCATGGATTTGTCGTATCCAAAAGTAGAAGTAGTCGCGCCGATTTCGGCACCCATATTACAGATCGTACCTTTACCAGTGGCACTCATGCTTTGCGCACCTGGGCCAAAATATTCTAAAATAGCACCCGTTCCGCCTTTTACGGTTAGGATACCTGCTACTTTCAAAATCACATCCTTTGGTGAAGTCCAACCGCGCAATTTGCCCGTTAGTTTCACGCCAATAAGTTTGGGCATTTGAAGTTCCCAACCCATTCCACTCATAGCATCCACCGCATCGGCACCGCCGACCCCTATGGCTACCATGCCCAAACCGCCTGCATTCACCGTGTGAGAGTCGGTACCGATCATCATACCACCTGGGAAAGCGTAGTTTTCCAATACGATCTGGTGGATGATACCTGCGCCTGGTTTCCAGAAACCGATCCCGTATTTTTGGCTCACAGTACTCAAGAAATCAAAGACTTCCTTGTTTTTACTCAAGGCGACTTCCATATCTTTGACAGCACCTACTTCGGCAGTGATCAAGTGATCGCAGTGTACAGTAGATGGTACGGCTACTTTTTTACGGCCGCAGGTCATGAATTGCAACAACGCCATTTGGGCGGTAGCATCTTGCATGGCCACTCGATCTACTTGGAAAAACACATAGTCCCCACCGCGCTTGTGGTCGGTCATAGGGCTATCATGGTGTAAGTGCGCAAATAGGATTTTTTCTGAAAGGGTAAGTGGACGTTTCAGTTTAGCCTTGGCGGCATCTACACGGGCAGGGAATTTTTCATAAAATTCCCGCAACATTTTTAAATCGAAAATCATAGATATTGTATCCTTTGACGTTTGATGGCTGGTGCTCGAAATTACCAAGCAATCAACCTTATAAAATTTTGGGCAAATATACTATGATTTGTAACAAAAAAGATAGAAATGTGTTGATTTTAGATGTATTTATATGGCACTAAAAAATAAAAGGGGCACCAACTCTGCAAGTTGACACCCCTTTTATATTATATTTAACCGTTTGTTACTGGCATTGCTGGTGCGAGGTTTGTTTTAGTCTTTCTTCTTCTTGCCGCTTTCTAAAGCCTTTTTTTTAGCCTATATCCAAGGTCTTGGTAATATTGGCGCGCCCGTTGCGCGGCTAGTTCTGGGTTCTCAATTTCCTGTACCCGTTCATATCCTACTTTGGCCAGCCATAATTTAAACGGCTCCGCTTTTGGCGATGGAATAGCCTGAATGATGCGGAACATACTCTCGGTATTGGCGCAATCGGTGGGGTATGTTTTCCCGTCTGGCCTCACCAAATTCAATCTTTCGCAAAATGCGAAAGATTGCTTGCTTTCCTTTTTCGACCGCTTTTTGACATCAGACCAGTATCGCGCTGGCTGGGAACTCTCGGTCAAAACCTCGATGACATCCACAACGGAAAACCACCACTCATCTTTGTGCCAGATGCGGCGGATACCCTTTTCCTGAAAAACGATGATTTTATTTTGATCTTCCATCGTTACCTTATACAGATTTATTTACCTATAAACTCGCTTTGTTTGCTCGAAGCGCATCATTTTTTTAGCCCTGAAACAAACATGCCCCAAGGGCTACGCTCCATGACAATGTTTATACTTTTTGCCACTGCCACAAGGGCAAGGCTCATTGCGACCCGTTATTTTCTCCTTGATAATAGGCTGAATGCGCGGCACTTGACGACTACCGTGGCTGGCCGATTCGCCTGCCCGTTGAGCAGCCTCCTGTGTTTCGGTCATCTGTTGATCGTTGTTGGCCTTCAATCGGTTGGACTGTGCGCGGCGCATGGCTTCTGACCGTTCTAGGTTTTGCTGCTGTTGTTTGATCTGCTGCTCATCAGGCAATGAAAGAGAGCCTTTCAGCAAGAAAGACGTTACACTACCATTGATATGGCCGATTAAAGTCTCAAACAGGTTATAAGCCTCCATTTTATAGATCACCAAAGGATCTTTTTGCTCAAAAGAGGCACCTTGTACTGATTCTTTCAAGTCATCCACATTGCGTAAATGCTCTTTCCAAGCATCGTCTATTAAGGCTAAGGTGGCTACTTTTTCGATGTCGCGCATGGCTGATCTACCATTTGACTGGATGGCGTCTTCCATATCAGCACTGATATTAAGACCGAGACTACCATCAGTAAATGGTACAACAATGCGTTTGTAGCGATGTCCTTCGCGGGCAAATACGTCTTTGACTACTGGCAACAACCGTTGTCCAACTTGCTGCGATTTGTGCTCATAAGCATCCATCACTTGCTGTTGGAAAGTAGCAATCACGGTATTGGCTGAAGCCGACTTGAACCAAGCAGCGTCCATTTCAGGATCAATGCCAATCAGGCGGATACTGTCTAAACGGAAGGTTTCAAAATCGCCACCTTCCCGATGTACCAGTACCAGTTCATTGGTGATGGCTGTGAATGCATTGTTGATGTCCACCGCCAACCGATCCCCAAATAGGGCGTTGCGGCGTTTTTTATAAATCGCCTCCCTTTGTATATTCATCACGTCATCATATTCCAACAAACGTTTACGAATACCAAAGTTATTTTCTTCTACTTTTTTCTGAGCCCTTTCTATAGAGTTGGTCACCATAGAGTGCTGGATCACATCGCCTTCTTTATGGCCCATTTTATCCATCATACCCGCTATACGGTCGCTTTGGAACAAGCGCATGAGTTGGTCTTCGAGCGATACATAAAACTGGGAACTACCGGGATCGCCTTGGCGACCAGCACGACCTCGCAACTGTCTATCCACACGGCGGCTTTCGTGGCGTTCGGTACCAATGATGGCCAAACCGCCTACTTCTTTTACGCCTGCGCCCAATTTGATGTCCGTACCACGACCAGCCATGTTGGTGGCAATGGTGACCTTTCCCCAATGTCCTGCTTCTGCTACAATTTCGGCTTCGCGTTGGTGTTGTTTGGCATTCAGTACATTGTGGTCTATGCCGCGCATTTTTAGCATTCGGGATAGCAACTCGGAGATTTCGACCGAAGTCGTACCCACCAATATGGGTCTTCCTGCATCACGGAGTTTGATGATGTCGTCTATGACGGCATTGTATTTTTCACGTGAAGTTTTATAAACCAAATCCTCTTCATCTTTTCTCGAAATATTGCGGTTGGTTGGTATCACAACCACATCTAACTTATAGATGTCCCAAAGTTCTTTGGCCTCTGTTTCTGCGGTACCCGTCATGCCTGACAATTTGTGGTACATACGGAAGTAGTTTTGGAGGGTCACCGTTGCATAAGTCTGGGTGATTTCACCCACTTTTACGTTTTCTTTGGCTTCTATGGCTTGGTGAAGGCCATCAGAGTAACGGCGGCCTTCCATGACACGGCCTGTTTGCTCATCCACGATTTTTACTTCGCCTTCCATGACAATATACTCATTGTCTTTCTCAAAAAGGGTGTAGGCTTTCAGCAATTGCTGGATGGCGTGAATGCGGCGGCTTTTTATGCCATAATCTTGAGACAAACGTTCTTTAGCCGATGCTTTTTCGTCGTGGTCAAGGTCTGCATCGCGGTCTATTTTCACCAATTCGGATCCAAGATCCGGCATGATGAAGAAGTTGGGGTCATTGTTGAAATTCGACAGGTATTCTACACCTTTTTCGGAGAGTTCTACCGACCGATTTTTTTCATCAATATAAAATAGTAACTCACGATCTACCTCTGGCATCCGCTTGGCATTCTCTTGAAGATAGACGTTTTCTGATTTTTGCAGCAGTACTTTATTGCCGTCTTCACTTAAAAACTTGATGAGTGGGCGTGATTTGGGCAAGCCACGATGTGCTCGCAACAAAGCCAAGCCACCGCCCCCTTCTTCTGCACTGGTATTGCCCTCTGCAATAGAGCGGCGGGCTTCGGTGAGGAATTGAGATGTGAATTTGGACTGCTCATCCATGAGTCGCTTGACTGTGGGATTGAGTTCTACGTACTCTTGATCGTCGGCACCACGGGTGATGGGGCCAGAAATGATTAAAGGGGTACGTGCATCATCAATCAATACAGAATCCACCTCATCCACAATAGCATAGTGGTGTTTGCGCTGTACCAGTTCATCGGTATTGACCACCATGTTATCACGAAGGTAGTCAAAGCCAAACTCTGAATTGGTACCAAAAATAATATCGGAGCGATATGCTTCGATTCGGTCTTTGGAGTGTGGTTTGTATTTATCAATACAATCCACTTTGAGCATCAAAAATTCATAAATGGGGCCTACCCACTCGGAGTCACGTCGAGCGAGGTAGTCATTCACGGTGACAATGTGCACGCCTTCTCCAGCTACGCCATTTAAGTATGCAGGCAGGGTTCCGACCAAGGTTTTACCTTCGCCAGTAGCCATTTCCGCTATTTTGCCATCGTGTAGTGCCATACCACCGATCAACTGTACATCGTAGTGGACCATGTTCCAGAGGACTTCTCCTCCGGCTGCCAACCACGTGTTTTTCCAGATGGCTTGATCGCCTACTATACTGATGTGGGTTTTGTTGGGTTTTGTTGCCAAAAGACGGTCATGGTCAGTGGCAGTCACTGTGAGCGTAGCATTTTGAGAAAAACGACGGCTGGTTTCTTTGACCACGGCAAAAGCCTCCGGCAATATACTCAAGAGGATGTCTTCCAATGATTTATCGCGTGTTTTGCGCAATTCGTCCACCTCTTTGAAAAGGTTTTCTTTTTCATTAAAATCTTCCGCGCTGATGGCTTGTTGATTGAGAGCCAATACTTCGGCATCAATATCGCTTAGGTATTCTTTGATGCGCTCCCGAAACTCGAGGGTCTTCTGGCGCAATTCATCGTTAGAAAGCGAAGCGTATTGTTCAAAGTGGCCGTTGATGACGGCAACCGTCTCTCTATAACTTTTAAGGTCCCGGTCTTGTTTGGTACCGAATATTTTTTTTAGGAATCCAAGCATGGTGCTTTTCTTGTAAAATGAATTTTAAATTGGGAGGCGCAAAGGTAATCAATTGCTTTTGTGCCGCAGCATTACTTAGCATATTTCGTTCCGTGAATGGCTAACTTGCTCATGCAAGACGTTTTTTTTATTAAAAAAATGATAGAAAAACACCTAAGTTGTTCTATATCAGGCTAGTATAAAGAAAGTGTAAGTTTTAAAAAACTAATATTGGATATTTTATTGCAAAATGTCTGATTGTCATAATGGCAGCACAGCGGTGCTTTTTCTGTTATAGTGGCAGGTTTTTGATAATAGATTGTAATTTCGCCTTTTCATCAGACGTTCTGGTACTTAGTTCAAGTTTTGTAGATTTTCTTGCCATCGTTTTTTGATCTCAATATTATTATTTTAAATTAAACTGGCAACACACCAGTATCATAAAAATGACAAAAAAAACGCTACGATTCGATAAGGTTGAGCCTTATATTTTCTACACTGTACTACTCTTAAATATCTTACCTGCCATACTATTTAAGTTTTTTCCAACGATGGATGGTCCGGCGCATTTGTATAATTCGAATTTAATCAACGAATTAATTTTTAACGCCCATACAAGCATTTCTGATTATTACGTCCTGAACCCGATTTTAGTACCAAACTTATTAAGTCACCTCATTTTATCGGTATTGAACTTGTTTTTTCCAGCATTTTGGGCAGAAAAAATACTGATAGTCGCATACTTGTTGCTATTGCCAATGTCATTTAGAAGTCTGACAAAATTCTATAATCAAGGTGCTCTGAGTTGCCTGATTTTTCCATTTTGTTATAGTTACCTTTTTTATCTAGGATTTTATAATCTGAGTATCTCCTTCATTCTTTTATTTTATACGCTTTTATTCTGGAAGAAGCATGAAAATGCATTAAATATAAAATCAATATTTCTCCTGTTTTTACTGATCACAACTACTTATTTTGCTCATGTTTTTACGTTCGTTTTTTTGTTGTTAAGTTTGTTCGCTGACATCTTGTTGTCATTTTGGAGAGACTACATACATAAAACAAATGACATTCGATTATATATTATTAAATTTTTTTTTGTTGCTATCGCCATTGCCCCTTCTGTTGTTTTATTGCTCATATTTATGACAAACACAGATTTTATGGCATCAAAAGAGACGCTATCAACTGCCGAACTAATAAAATGGATCAAAGATGTCAGGCCCCTTATTGCATTGGGATATGAACAAGAATTAAGATTTACTGAAATTTACTATCATTTGCTTGTCGCCCTATCAGCCATTACTTTGTTTGTGAAGGTTCAAGATTACAAATCAAAACATCAAAAATCTACTCTATCTTTAACCCTGTTAAAGGAACTCATTGCATCTAAACACTTGTATTTATTTATTTCAGTGCTAATTCTAATATTATATTTCACTGTCCCAAATTCTAGTAGTGCTGGTATGATGTCTGATAGATTATGTCTGATGTTATTTATTTATTTTGTTGTTTGGACGGCCATTAATAATTATCCGATATGGCTACAAAAAGCCTCGATAATCATTGTTTTATTCGTGAATTTCGGCTTGGTATTAAGGTACATAAAAGCAACCAATAATTTAAATAAAGATGCAGTAAGCATCAATGAAGCATCAACTAAAATCAAGCCCTACAGCACTGTTTTGCCGATTAACAATTCGAATGAATGGCTACAGCCTCATTTTTCAAATTATTTAGGTATTGATCACCCAGTCATTATACTTGAAAATTATGAGGCAAGTGTAGGATGGTTTGCGGTAAAATGGAATGAGCCAAATCTCCCAGTTTTAAAATTCGGAGATTTGTACAACACCGATTGTTCACACACGTGGAAATCAGGAATAAAAAATATAGAACAAAAAATTGACTATGTATTCGTTTGGGGCAATCATATCGAATTAAGCCACGAGGCTACAGAACAGTTACAGAAATATTATAAACTGATTCACGCATCTCCTGATGCATATGTAAGACTATATGAATTAAATGTTCAATAAATTAATGGGTATTTAGTTATGCCATCGTCATTGAGAGTGAATCCATTGGGGACAAATAAATAGCTTCTATTGCACGTTCGACAGGTTCAGCCTCACAATGGGCCTCATAAACATCCGTCCCGCACTCCTGAGGCCACAGCCAAAAAGGGAAAGTGAAATATTTTAGAAAAGTTTGCACAGTTCAAAAACAACCTATACCTTTGTTAAACAATTTTGTTTGTCAAATGCCTTGTCATGCCTAAAATAGACCACGATACGAAGGAAAAAATACTCATTGCTGCCGAAAAGGTGTTTCATGCAAACGGATTTAGGGGCACTAGAACAACAATGATCGCAGAGGAGGCTGGAATCAGCCGTACTATGTTGCATTACTATTATAGTACCAAAGAGGCACTCTTTCAAGAGGTTTTGAACAAGACCTTGGGTACTGTTTTAAGGTATATTAAGCAAATATTTACGGAGGACAAGGGTTTAGAAGCGCTTGTAGGTCATTTGGTGAATGTGGTGGCGGATATATTTGAAGAAAAGCCAGGTTTTCCGAGTTTTTTAGTGAATATTTTAAACGAATCGCCTGATATTGCCCTCTTTATGGCCGCTAGCCAAGAAGATAATATTCCAAGGATACTCGATAATTTGCTTCAAAAAGCCAAGGATAAGGGCGAAATTTCAACGGATATGACAGGAGAGGACATAGTGATAAATATATACGCGCTTTGCTCATTGCCTTATCTGGGTGCTGTCTATATAAAGGCTAAAGAAAACCTTGATGACGAGGCATTCAAAGCCTTTGTTAGGCAACGACGTGAGAAAACCAAGACTTTACTCATAAAGGGACTGAAATGATTTGACTTTTTACAGTCAAATTTTTTTACACCAATATAAACAATTTTGTCAAACTAAATTATTTATGAAAATTAAAAAACAAATCGGCTACAGTAAGGAGGATTGGGCTACCTCCTACGCAAAATTCTTTACAGAAGGCATAGCCCCCATACCTGAATCGGTGCTGGGTGCATTGTCAACATCGCCGTATTCTTCCGAAGCGTTGCTTCCCGTGGCTCAAGCCTCCTATTTATTGCAGCCGGGCTACGCTGCTGTGGAAACGGGTTATTGCTTGTTGCCTGATGGTTCGGCTCGAGTAGCCATACTGACCCAAATGCCGGAGGTGATTCCTGTTATGTGGGACTGGTGGTTTGGCTGGCACGGTTGTCAAGACAATCGCTATAAATTATGGCATCCACTGGCGCACCGAAGTGCTAAGTGGAAAGATGGTCGGTCTGATCTGGCCTATATCGGAAGGACTTCTATGATAGAAGAGTATATCGGAAAAAACATGGAAAAAGCCTCCATTCGCTTTGTAGATCCTTCAGAATTGGGCTTTAAGTCCACCCAAATTCTCGACAAATCAAAAGTGGTGGTGATCTGTGCTCGTGTAGGTTATACCCATTATCCTTTGGATTTTGGGTGGTTGGCGCACCAAATCAGGGCAACTGAATCAGGGTCAGAAATGCGCTCTCGATTCTGGATGGGCGGCGAACATATTCAGATACGTGCCAAAGGTATATTGCCCCGATTGCTGTCCAAGGTCTTACAAAAAATTCGTCCTATATCTAACCAACAAGCGGGTGAGATCTTGCAACATTGTTCGGAAGAAATGAACCATTTAGCGGCCTTTTTACCACAACTATACGCCGAAATGGCGAACCCTGAAACCAAGTAATGTATCATTCAACTAATTCATAAATGATGTCTCAACTCAATATTAAAGGCAAAATAATCCACAAAACTGACCAAGGTTTTGATCTAGCCATCAACGGCACTATATTCAACAAGCGCGACCAAGGGCGAAAACCGGAGATGATGGTTCTGCCCCATGATGTGGACGATGTTATCGCAACGATTCGCTATGCAACATCCAATGGACTAAAGGTAAGTGTATGCTCGGGAGGTCATAGTTGGTCTGCCAACCACCTCCGAGTGGGCAGTATTTTAATCAGTATGAAACATTTTGATCATTATACTGTGGATCGAGACCAAATGGTTGCTACAGCCGGGCCCGGGGTAGGTGGCAGCGTGCTGTTAACTGCGCTATTTAAACAAGGGTTATTTTTTCCAGCAGGTCATTGTAAAGGGGTTTGCCTGGGCGGGTACTTGCTGCAAGGTGGGTTTGGATGGCATGGAAGGCGGCTGGGGATGGCTTGTGAAAATGTGATCGGACTTGATATAGTGACCGCAACTGGGGAGTACTTGCACGCCAGTCCTACGGAGAATGCTGACTTGTATTGGGCGGCTCGAGGTTCGGGCGGTGGTTTTTTTGGGGTGGTTGTTCGCTTTCACCTGCGGTTGCATCTAAAGCCCAAATACTGTGGGTTTATGCTGCAAGCGTTTCAGATGAAGTATGCGGAAGATGTTTTTCGTTGGGCTTATGAAGTAGGCCCTAGCATACCAGATACCGTGGAGTTCCAGATGTTGATGAGCCGCAAAACACTGTCGCTTTTGGGCCCAGGCATAGAGGCTGTAGCACCTATTTTTGCCGATACTAAAGATGAATTGCACGAAGCCACCGCATTTTTAAGAAATAGCCCTATCAAGCATAAGGCATTTTTTCGTACCCCATGTTTCCCGACCAATATGAAGGTGTTGTACTATTTTGCGATGACTCATTATCCAGACAATCATTGTTGGGGGGTGGATAATATGTGGACGAGCGCACATATAGATGAACTTATGCCTTATCTCAAGGGTATGTCCGAAAACCTGCCACCTGCACCAGCGCATATACTTTGGCTTAACTGGCATCCACCTGTACAACGGCAAGATATGGCATTTTCGATGGAAGATAAAGTATATATAGCCCTTTATGGCTCTTGGAAATCGCCTCAAGACACGCCTAAGTACGGGCATTGGGCAACAGATTGGATGCAAAAAATGTCGCATTTGTCAACAGGAATTCAGTTGGCTGATGAAAATCTTCACCACCGCACCGCACCTTTCGTATCCAACCCACACCTGCAAAAATTAGATGATATCCGCTTGGCAAGAGATAGTGCCGAAGTGTTTCATGAATGGCATAGTCGCCCAAGATTAATATTATAGGTATAGGCATAAAAAAAACAGGGCACTGACTAATTACTTAGTAGCACCCTGTATAACCCCAAAAAACCAAATGAAAACAATCTTGGTATATAAACACTCCGAAGAGCGACCTTTTCAAACTTAATGTTCCGTTAGTTCCTTACGCTGTTATTTAAAAGATTCAAATTATCTACTCCTTCTCAAACTTAATCTTCAGTTAACACTAACTTAACGGCACAAAGATAATTCATAGCCAAACAATAATTATAATTATTTATAAAAAAAATAAAATTATTTTTTTTTGATCCTAAAAGTTGAATAAATCGTCATTTTTTGACGAAAAATCATCAAAAAAAATTAATACTAATCTTGTGATGGATCATTTTTATTCATTTTGTGCGATTTGTTTGAGTTTAGTGTGCATAATGAGGAGAGGCTAGCAACAATGCTGTTTAGATACAAGCCCTATCTCAAATAACGCTTATGCCAAAGACTCCAATATCATTTTAATGGCCAAACCAGCCCCTGCGCCACTGATAAATACAGTCCAAGAGGTATGCGGGATGGGGCGTATTTTTTCCAATACAAAATATAGTGTATAGAAGGCCAATACAATCAATACTTGTCCAAACTCCAGACCTACATTAAAAGCAAAAAGTGGGAGTACTATTGATTCTTCGTGGCCAAGTAACATACCGAAGTAACCCGCAAACCCACAACCGTGTACTAGCCCAAATAAAGCGGCCACCATGAAAGGGCGAACGGCACTCTGGGGTGTGGGTAAAGCCACATTGAGGATACTGGCTGCCAGTATCGTAATAGGGATCAATAATTCTACCACCTGCGGTGGGATGGCGATCATGCCAAGAGCCGTCAGTGCCAAAGTGAGGGAATGACCCACCGTGAATCCTGTAAGCAGTACTAACACCTGTTTCCATTGTCGCAGTGCGTAGATGGCACAAAGCACTACTATAAATAATAGGTGATCGAAGCCCATCAAACTGACAATGTGATCGAAGCCTAAAGAAAAGTAGATGCTCATTCGGATTTGGGCTTTCTGAGGCGGGTCATTAAGAAACTAACCGTGATCATTACCGCAAGTCCAATCAGGTAAGAGGATCCAAACATCAGCCACTCATAGGTATCTTTATTAATGGCCTCCCTTTTGGCTGCCAAGCCCCAAAGGTTGACCAAACCTTTTTTGACAAAAAACTTAGAAACAAGGTTGGATGCAGTTAGGCCCGCCATATAACCTACTGAAAGGTTGAGTACTTCGTTGGCTAGAAATTTCGTAAATTTTAACATTGTATGGATTGTTGCTTTTTATAAGGCGCAAAAGTATTGATAAATTCACTATTTTTTTGAGCCAATTTAGGTGGCTTACGGAGGGATTGCCTGAATTGATTAATAAAAGAATATTTTGCAAGCGGGCAAAAATGATCGCTCATCCAAATATGATTTGGCTAAATGAGGCCATTTTTTTTAAAAAAATGGCAACTATAATTTCATTTGCAAAACTTTAACAGCATTATTATTCATGCTTTTAACTTTTTCTTAACGCTGCTGCATACTTTTGCACTGCGAATTCAAGGAACGTCTTTAAGTTCGCGTTTTTTGATTTAAATCGTTTGTCAGGTACTTACCCATCATCGCGCTTCAATACCCTGACAATCAATTCTTTATAATTAAAATGACTGACTCGTTTCAAAGGAAAGCCGTTATTGATGTTATCATACCTGCTTGGAATGAAGAAGAAGCGCTTCCTTTAGTAATCAGAGACTTGCCCAAAGATTGGATCAGACAGGTGGTGGTGTGCGACAATGGCTCGACAGATCAGACGAAAATGGTGGCAGAAGCAGCCGGTGCAGTGGTCATTAGTCAGCCTGAACGGGGTTACGGGAACGCTTGCTTGGCGGGGATGCGTTACTTGAAAAACATGCCTCCGTCCGAATGGCCAGATATTGTGGTTTTTCTAGATGGTGATTATTCTGATTACCCAGATGAGTTACCGAAAGTAGTAACACCGATTATAGAACAGGGGATAGATATGGTGATTGGATCGAGGCGATTGGGTGGTATGCAACCGGGGGCAATGACCCTTCCTCAACAATTCGGAAATTGGTTAGCGCCAGCCTTGATCAAACTTTTTTTTAAATATGAGTTCAGTGATTTAGGCCCTTTCCGAGCCATTCGATGGGACAAACTTTTAGCCTTGGAAATGGCAGATAAAAACTTCGGGTGGACGGTAGAAATGCAGGTGAAAGCAGCCAAACAAAAACTCAAAACCACCGAGGTGGCAGTACGGTATAGAAAAAGAGCCGCCGGAAAAAGCAAAGTATCAGGTACGGTAAGAGGCACTTTTTTGGCAGGGTGGAAGATCATTGGCACTATCTTCAAGGAGTTGTAAACTTTAAGGATACTGATCTAACGCGCTTTATTTATCAGTCAAAAGGTATTAAATTTAAAATTTAACTATTATATATGTACGGTCTTCATTCGTTATTCGAAGCATTTGAGTATCAAGCGCTAGTTGATTTCGGCTATTTGATGCTCCTGATTTATTTCCTCTCGATGAGTGGGGTGACGATTTACTGCGTCTTGCAGTTTCATTTGTTGTACCTGTACAAAAAGTACCACAAAGAAAACCCCAAAATTCAATATAAGAGCTACAGCATCGGCGATGAAAATGTGCCGTTTGTAACAGTGCAACTCCCAATGTACAATGAAATGTACGTAGCCGAGCGCATCATTGATTGCGTGATGGAGCAGGAGTATCCCAAGCACAGATTTCAAATACAAGTACTAGACGACTCCACCGATGAGACGGTGGGTATCGTGGCGGCTAAAGTGGAACACTACAAAGCCCTTGGCTTTGATATAGAGCACGTACACCGGGTGAATCGCCAAGGCTACAAGGCAGGTGCTTTGCAAGAGGCTATGCCACGGGTTAAAGGCGAGTTCATCGCTATATTTGATGCCGATTTCACGCCACGTCATGATTTCTTGCGTACTACCATCGCGTACTTTGAAGATCCAAAAGTGGGAATCGTACAAACGCGGTGGGAGCATATCAATGCTGATTACAGTATATTGACAAGGTTGCAAGCCCTACAATTGAATGTTCACTTTACAGTAGAACAGGCTGGCCGCTCTTATGGCAACTTATTGCTTCAGTTCAACGGCACCGCTGGTGTATGGCGCAAAAACGTGATCAACGAAGCCGGAGGATGGCAGAGTGATACCCTTACAGAGGATCTTGATTTGAGTTTCCGTGCCCAGATTATGGGTTACAAAATTCAGTATTTGGAGAAACTAGAAAGTCCAGCCGAGTTGCCAATAGAAATGAATGGCCTCAAAGGTCAACAGTTCCGCTGGAATAAAGGTGGTGCTCAAAACGCCCGTAAGTTGCTCAAACTGGTTTGGGGAACGGATAAACTAAACATGTTACAAAAGTTTCACGCGACCAGTCAACTATTGGCTTATGGTGTGTTCCTTTGGGTATTCATAGCGGCACTTAGTTCGGTGCCATTGGCTTTTGCCTTCCGTGAGTTGGGTATTTCTACCCACTTCTTGTCATTCTCTGTGATTGGTTTGTTCTCGGTAGCTGGTATTTATTACACTGCCAATGTGACGGCTGCCCTCAATAAAGAACCTGCCACCTTCTGGGAAAAAGTTAGGTTCTTTGGACTGTTTATATCGTTCATGCCTATATCTATGGGTCTCTCTTTGTACAATGCTATTGCAGTGATAGAGGGTTACCGTGGTAAAGCCTCTTCATTTGTACGTACGCCTAAGTATGGCACTGGCGGCGACAATACCAAGATGAAAGCAAGTAACTATGTCGCCAAGAAAGTATCATGGGTTACGATCGTAGAAGGTTTGATGGCCTTGATGTTCACCGCTGCCGTGGTAGCAGGTATCATGACTGACAATACGGCTTTCGTGATATTCCACTCGATGTTGGCTTTGGGCTTCGGCTTTATTTGCTACTTCTCTATTAAGCACTTGAACTTTAGATAGGCGTTAAGTCCATCTTATACGATTTAAAAATCGCGCTTGATCCACTTGGGATTGGGCGCGATTTTTTTGTTTGCGGGTGAATTAAAAACAGCCAGATTCAAGAAACAAATGAAGCAGTTTTAAGAAGGGCTAATGGCAGGAGAAAACTACAATCACAAAGAAATCAATTTATGAAAATTAGTGTCATCACAGACCCTGTATTCCAAGATGCAGATCCAGATATTCAGGGCGTGAAAATTCCTGTTCAATACTGGAAAATCATTGCCTTTATTCACGACTAAACAGGTAAGTTAATGGATCGTAATCTCCTTACCCTCGCTACCAGGCAATTTTGGCAATGTTAACTCCAGTACCCCGTCGGTATAGCGTGCTGTAATGGCCGAAGTATCCACTTTGCCATGAAGCATAAACTGACGCTCAAACCCCGTTTTGGCATACTCATAATGCAGCCAGTTGTCTTCATTACCTGGGGCTGTTGCTCCTACCTTAATGCTCAACACCTCTCCAGAGAGATTGACCTGAAAAGCATCTTTGGATAGGCCAGGGGCATAGACGAATAACTCGTACCAGTCCTTGGATTCGCGAATATTGACAGGAACTCGTGCGGCACCTGTTTGCCAGCGATAAGGGTTGAACCCTGCGTGTGCGGCACCATAGCCGCGTGATGGTTGATCCCTAAATTTGTGGGAATTATTGAAATGACACATAATTTTAAAATATAACTTATGGTGAATAAAATAGATTTACAGGACTTCAATATGCCTTGTAGTTATTTGTTTATCAGTCTGTTGGGTAAAAAATGGATCAATCGGTTGCGCCGACTGAAATCCGCTACTCCAACTAGAAGGGTACTGGGGTGCTGGCACAAAATGATGTGGTGGCTGGCCACCAAAACGAGCCATGTAGGCACCTGCACGAAAAACCATGAATAGTGATCCGATCACCGCTGCTGCCATGATCGCAAAAAAGAGCAGTTTAAAAAAGGTAATAAGGACTGCCGCGCCGAATAGCAGCGCTAGAAAAAACTTTGCTGGACGCATCGTAAATTTGCTTTTAAAATGAATAATATGTGTGTATTGGCCCTGCGATTAGGTGTTATCTAATCGCAGCATCTATGGTTGGTGGCCTTATATTATGGAAGACGGATGAGGCGGGCTTTTACTTTAAGAACTTTTATTTTTTTTGACATTTTTCTTCCCAAGCCGCTTTCATCTTCGCTTTTTCTTCTATACTCATATTGCTCCATCTGCCACGCCCGTATTTTCCGCGATGCCAGCCACCTCGGAATCCACCAAACAATATGCGGCAAAGTGCCAACAAGCCAATGGCTTGTAAATAAGTCAAGGCTTTTACGCCGACTACTTCTGGCAGAATGGCATTCCATAAGAACATGACCACCCAACCTACCACCAGTACGGCAGCCATAAAAAAGAGGGGCATAAAGAGCCAGTATTTTCGCTTAAACATAAACTATGGATTTATAAATTCTTGATAAACGGTGTCGAGGTGCGCTCGCAGGTGTTGCACCGCGTATCGCTTCCGAGAGATCAGTGTCTTGATATTGTCGCCCGTTCGATCCGAAATGGATTGGAAGGTTTCGCCCTCCATTTCATTCCATACAAATACATTGCGTTGTGCTTCGGGCAATGCTTCGAGTGCGGCAAAAAAGGTATCCCAAACCACACTTTTTAGGTATTCTGTCTCGGGCGTATTGGCCTCCATCATCAAAAGATCTTTGAATTGAAGGTCTCCTTCTTCGTTTTCGTAGGCTAAATCCTCTAGCGAGTGCGGTCTTTGGCGGCGATACTGGTCGGTGAGGCGGTTGCGAGCCACCCGGAACAACCATCCGCTTATTTGTTCAATCGGTTCAGAATCTGCCACACGGCTCAATTGATACCAAACATCCTGCAAAATATCTTCGGCATCAGCATCATTGCGCACCCTGCCTCGAATAAATCGAAACAGTCGTTTGCTATATTCCTGTACGACCGTCGTTACGCCACCATTACTGGAGTTATTGGGTTCTGCTGTCATTGCAAAGGTCATGATTTATTTCTTTTTGAGGAAGACGGGCAAGGTATTTATTTTACTTTAAATATTTGAATTTTTTTTCGCCAAATCTTATAAGTTATTATTTGCCCGATCCTAAGTTGACGATATTTGATCCCTATACACTGCTTCAATAAACACAATGAAGCACGGTGAGACTACCACAAAAATATTTTTACAAAAAAAATCATTTCAAAAAACCAAAACTAAAATCACCCACGTATATGATTGGGTAACGAAAACAGCACCCAAAAACCGATTACTTATAACAGATCTGGAATTGAACAAACCCCGGAAGCCGTACGCTTTTGGGAAACCACTTCTATGTCAATTGAAAACGACCACATTTTTTTCTTCACAAAAAAATTCAACCGATGAATTTTAAAACCTTCTCTTTCAAACTACTCATGCCCATCCTGTTTGCAGCGATGGCCTTGGGTGCTAGGGCTTCTTCCCACCGGGAGGCACCCCTCATTGCCAATGATCCATTGGCAGACAATACGGATGTTTATGCATTCCGCAGTCCCGACAATCCAAATACGGTGACGCTGATTGCTTGCTACATCCCAACGGAATTGCCTTTTGGCGGACCCAATTTTAATACCTTTGGTGAAAACATCCGCTATGAGGTACACGTGGATAACAACGCCGCATTGGCTGGCGATGAGATCATCTATCGGTTCACATTCTCTCGGACCAACCAAGATCCTACCACTTTTTTCAGTATCCGCCTAGGCCAGATCAATGCTAAAACCACCTATAAGTGCGAACGCACGGTGAATGGTGGTGCTAGTTGGCAGACGATTATTGAAAATGGCGTAGTGCCACCCCCAAACATTGGCACTCGCTCTATTGAAAGTGGCGTGGGCTTAGGTACTACCTACAATGCCTTGATGATGAGCGCTATTACGACATCCATCACTGGTGAAAAGGTGTTTTGTGGCCCTGTGGACGATCCATTTTTTGTGGATTTGGGCGGTGTGTTTGACCTCGGTAACTTACCACGCCAAGGCGGTGCACAACCACGCGACGGTATCGGTATGTTCAATTGCCATGCTATTGCGATCCAAGTACCCATCTCTACGTTGCTTAAAACAGGCGCACCATCTGCTCCAACAAGCATACTTGATGGCGATTATGTGATTGGCGTATGGGCCAGTGCCAGCCGTCGTACGACCCGCACTTTGCAAAATGGGGTGTATAACGAGACTGGCAACTGGGTACAGGTAAGCCGCTTGGGTATGCCATTGACCAATGAGGTTGTTATCCCGATTGGATACAAAGACTACTGGAATGCGATCACGCCTTACCAAGAGTTGGCGGATCAATTGTTGGATGGTTTCTTCTACAATCCAGAATTGGCTTTGTATATGGATGATGCCATATTTGGTGGTGCTGTCCCTGCTTTTGGCCCTTTGCGCATTCAGCGCAACTCACTGGGTGCTTTTGATTTTGGTTACGAAAAAAATGGTTTGTACAGTTTGAAAGGAACGGCCGCAGTAGCAGGCACCGCTTTGGATGATGCTATATTTGGTACCCTCCTATTGCCTGGGCCTGGAAAGGCGCGCTCTGTGGATCTCTGGCCTATATTCCATACAGGAGTACCTAACTTCCCGCCATATCAATTGGCAACGGGTAAAAATGGGAATCCATTAGCCGTAGGCAAGCCATTCATCAATAACTTTTTGCCCAATGGCGGCGATATGTTGCGCTTGAATATGGCAACGCCTATTACGCCGCGCAATGACCCTGCTTTTTCAAGCGAAGGGATCATAGCAGCAGCGGTAGCCGGATTGACTCAAGCCCCTTACAACACGAGCACCGCCCTTGAGTTTATCCCTAATATGGATGGATTTCCGAATGGCCGTCGCTTAGAAGACGACGTTACTCGTATCGAGTTGCAGGCCGTGGCCGGGGTTGCTTTGGCTGCTATCGGACTTTGGTATGACGATTTCAATGGCACCAATCCAGTATCTCAAGATCTGATTGATGTATTGACCTACAATACTGGTGTTGATAAAAACGATAAGGTTTTCCAAGCATCATTCCCATACATGGCTGCTCCTTGGAGCGGTACTGAGTCCAACTAGTAACACTTCATGCCGTTGTTGGTATTCGTACCGACAACACCAAATATTTAAATAATAACAATGAAATCTATCATTAAAAATAGCCTAGCAGTGCTTTTCGCACTATTTTCGCTGATACAGGCCAGCGCATCGAGCCATCGAGAGGCTCCCTTAATTGCCGATGATCCATTGGCCGACAATGTGGATGTTTACGCATTCCGCAGTCCTGACCGCCCCAATACGATTACCTTGATCGCCACTTATGTGCCGTTGCAATTGCCTCAAGGTGGCCCCAATTATTACTCTTTTGGTGAAAATATCCGCTACGAAATTCACGTGGATAATGATCCTTCTAGGCCGGGCGACGAAATCATCTACCGGGTGGAGTTCAAAATGATCAATGAAGACCCATCTACGTTTTTTAACATTAGATTGGGTAAGCGCAACCAAAAATTGGTGTATAATTTGTACCGTTCTTACAATGGTGGTGCCTCTTTTGGCTTAATTTTGGCCAATGCCCCTGTAGCACCTACCAATATTGGCAAACGCAGTATCGAATCGCCGATTGGTTTGAATAAGCCTTACGATCAGGTTTCTAACCAGACCATTTCAAACTCTTCTACTGGAGAGCGCGTGTTTTGTGGTCCAGTTGATGATCCATTTTTTGTGGATCTGGGCGGTGCTTTTGACTTAGGCGATTTGCCTCGTCAAAACGGACAGGCTAAAGACGGTTTGGCTTGTAAAAACACCAGTGCCATTGTGTTGCAAATACCGATTAACTACCTCAGGAAGCGTCCATTCAGCACTTATCGTGGTATCTTGGACCCTAATTACGTGATTGGCGTATGGGCCAGTGCCAGCCGCAAAAAAGTGCGCACGCTGGGTACTGGTACCGAGACGCACAGTGGCGATTGGGTACAAGTAAGCCGCCTTGGTATGCCATTGACCAATGAAGTAGTGATTCCGGTTGGTTTTAAAGATTACTGGAACTCGATCACTCCGTATCAAGAATTGGCGGATCAAACTTTGGATGGTTTCTTCTACAATCCAGAATTGGCTTTGTACATGGACGACGCACTGTTTGGTGCGGCGGTGCCGGGTTTCTCCAAGTTACGAATACAACGAAATTCGCTGGGGGCATTCGATTTTGGAAATGGAAAAAATGGGCTTTTTGCCCTCAAAGGTACCGCCGCAGTAGCCGGTACGGCTTTGGATGATGCCATATTTGGTACCCTCTTATTGCCTGGGCCTGGAAAGCCGCGCTCCGTTGACCTTTGGCCTATATTCCATACAGGAGTACCTAATTTCCCTCCGTATCAATTGGCAACGGGTAAAAATGGTAACCCATTGGCTCCGGGCAAGCCATTTATCAATAACTTTTTGCCCAATGGCGGCGATATGCTGCGCTTGAACATGGCTGTGCCAGCCACGCCACGCAACAGCCCTGATTTCAGCCCTCTAGGCATTATCAATGCGGCAGTTCGCGGCTTGACCCAAGCACCATATAATACCAATACCAATATCCAGTTCATCCCTAATATGGATGGATTTCCGAATGGTCGCCGTTTGGAAGACGACGTTACTCGCATCGAGTTGCAGGCTGTAGCTGGTGTTACTTTGGCTGCTATCGGCCTTTGGTACGATGATTTCAATGGCAGTACGCCACTGACTCAAGATCTTTTGGATGTGCTTACTTACACCACTGGTGTTGAAAGCAATGACAAGCCTTTCCGCTCTACATTCCCTTATGTGGCACTCCCACATGCAGGTGATGGCGACTGTGGTGGGCCGGTGGCAGCAGCCAATCGTGCAGAAGAGTATGGTACTAGTCTCATTGGTGTCAGTTCAAATGTAGTAGCAAACACCAACGCACCCAATGTGGTCGCAGATAATTATCCAAATCCGTTTAGTAGCAATACTACCATCCGTTACAAGGTGGAAAAAACGACGGATGTGAATATCAGTGTGTTTGATCGCGCCGGAAAATTGCTTAACACCTTGGTCAATGAAACCCAAGACAGCGGCACTTATGATCTTCGTTTTGAAGGTCAAGGACTTCCAGCAGGATTGTACTTTGCTAGGATCACCACCGATGGTGGCAAGAGTGTACAAGTGCTGAAATTGAGTAAACAATAGTTTTTAGTATTGAGTAGTGTAAATAGTCGGGGTGACGTGGGGTCATCCCGACACTACTTAAAGTCACATCTATTAACCAACCCGTTATCCCAAACAACCAAGTTCCATTAAATACCCAAAAATACAAATAAATCAATTTTTTAAACCATTCACACTCAATATTATGTCTCGCAACTTATCTTTTTTTCTTTGCATACTTGTTGTCATCGGCATCCAAAGTGCTTGTGTACAACCATCGGCCAATACTGATACCTCAAAAGCACTCTTAACCTCCAAAACCAGTATCGAAATTCCCAAATTGCTCAATCGCAACCCCAAACTTTACCAAGGCAAAGAATGGGATGACGTACAAAACTATTATGGTGCTCAATCTGCTGCGTTGAGCAAAGATGCCAACAACCATGATGCAAGCCTCAAATTGGCGGAATTGTTTATCCAAGAGGCGCGGATCACGGGCGAACATCCCCATTATTACCCCGCTGCCCTGACCATGTTGGAGCCTGTTATTGCCTTTTATACCTCCAAGCCAGACCCAAAATTGAATGAAAAAGATATGTTATTTAGGGCATTGAGCCACAAGGCCAGTGTGCAACTTAGTTTGCATGCCTTTGGTGCTGCCAAAGAAACGGCAGCGCAAGCCGTGGCCATCAATCCATACAACGCTTATATATATGGTTGTTTGGTGGATGCGAATGTAGAATTGGGACAATATGCCCAAGCGGTAGAGGTCTGCGATAAGATGGTGGCTATTCGCCCCGACCTCCGGTCGTATGCTCGGGTGTCTTACCTGCGTGAAATACACAATGACCATAAAGGAGCCATTGAAGCCATGGAAATGGCCGTGAAAGCGGGGTATCCAAGCTACGAGCAAACGGAATGGGCTCGTTTGCAATTGGGTAAACTTTATGAAAAATACGGAAAAGAATCCAATGCCATTGCTCAATATGAAACTTGCTTGGCATATCGCCCAGAATATCCTTTTGCTATTGCTGCTTTGGCGGAATTGGACTTCAAAAAAGGCAATTATGAGGTTGCAGAAAAGCGTTTTAACCAAGCCGCTGATATTATCCCGGAGGTGTCATTTTATGTTTTTTTAGCGCAAATTTATCAGAAAACAAATAGAAAGCCAGAGGCCGATGCCTTGATTGCCAAAATCAAAACTATGATACAAGAAGATATGGATGCTGGCCATAATATGGCCTTAGAAGCGGCACATTTCTACCTAGAAGTGTGTGGCGACAAAGCAACAGCACAAAAATATGCAGACCAAGAATATGCCTCACGCCCCGATAACAAGGACGTAAAAGCCTTGATGGCGAAGTTTTGATGTGTGGGTTTGTTCGACGGGCAACACCCATCGGTAATTGATATCGCCCCTTTGGGGCTGGTTCGATGGCTCTTTGGGGTTTGTTCGACGGGCTACACCCATCGATAATTGATATCGCCCCTTTGGGGCTGGTTCGATGGCTCTTTGGGGTTTGTTCGACGGGCTACACCCATCGGTAATTGATATCGCCCCTTTGGGGCTGGTTCGATGGGCAAATGTCGTCAACTTACGTATTGAGGGGCTGTGAAGATCGGGTCATCTGATGACTAACTGAGTAGTTCGTGAGTAGTGACGGGGTGACTCGAGTCACCCCGTCACTCGGCGCGAAAAAGTAAAACAAATCACCTCCGCAAAAACCAGCACAAAACCAAACAAATAACCAACCTTGAGCGTTTAGGGTCTATGAGAAATTTGAAAAATAGATCCAATTAGGATGCTTTCGCTAGGGTATTGGTACCGCATTGGTTTAATCATGTTCTTGTTGGGCGGGTGCAACCGCTTGAACTTGCGGGATCATGCGGAGGAACTACCCTTAGAGCCTTATTTGGCTGAACTGGGGCGGCATTTGTTTTTTGAAACCCGTATTTCGGCCAATCAGACCAAGTCTTGTTCGAGTTGCCATGACCCTCGGTTTGCTTTTACAGATACGTACCGCCGCTCTTCTGGTTTATACGGAGACATGGTCATGCACAATGCGCCATCGTTGTTGAATACCCGATTTTTTCCTAGTTTGGGTTGGGCGAACCCCACCCAACATCGCTATGAGGAGCAAATATTAGTCCCCTTGTATCGAGACAATCCGCCCGAAATGGGACTACGAAGCCATACGGAGGCTACTGCCTTGGAGAACTCTAAATTTCCAAGTTTTGACACTGTTTTGCGGCGTTTAAAGTCCGATTCCTTGTATATTCGCCTTTTTAAATCTGCTTTCCCAAGTTCTGGTGATCATTTTTTGAGCCAACAGGCCATCGCTGCTATTGTCGCTTATGAACAGCGGTTGGTTTCTTTTCAATCTCCCTACGACCGTTTTCAGGAAGGTGATACGACAGCCTTGTCGGATGAAGCGAAACGGGGCATGTCGTTGTTTTTTTCAGAATTATTCGCTTGTGGCCAATGCCACCCGCCTCCACTGTTTTCGGATGGAAAATATTATAATATTGGACTCTGTGACGCTGCCCAAGATACACAACACCTAGGTATGTATCAATATACCTTGAATGCCTCCGATCTAGGGCGGTATCGGTCGCCTTCTCTTCGTAATGTAGCCTTGACCGCACCTTATTTTCACGATGGGAGTATCGCAACGTTGTCGGAAGCCTTGGCGGTTTTTGAATCAGGCGGGAAGCCTCATCCCAACAAATCTAGTTTGGTTCGCCCATTCCCCATCAGTGCTGCCCAACGCTATGAATTATTGGCATTTTTAAATACATTGACAGATAGTACTATCTTTGCGAACCCTTGGTATCAAGATCCGTTTTAAAATTTAATCACACGTGAGAAATTTATTGCCCGCCTTACTATTGTTTTTGGCTCCATTCGGAGCAGCTGCTACCATCCATTTGGACAGCCTTTCGCCTACTTTGCAAACGCCCTTGGTGCGGAATGCCGTATCCAAAATTCGTGAAACGCTTGCGATGCCTTTGCCTATTCGGCCTTTAGAGGCAGTCACCTTGGGCGACAACCAGATTGCGGCTCAAGATATTGTATTAAGAAATCCTGATATGCGTTCGCTTTGCTTTGATAGTACGGGTAAAAATCCCTTTCGGATGGAAGTATTTGGGGTGATGCCTGTACGCCCAAGCGATTATTCGATCGCACCAGAGTGTGCTGATGGTAGTTGCTACCGGGTGGAGATATACAATTACGCTACGAATAGTACCCTGTTGGCCATTGTGCAATTGAGCCAGCGAAAAATGCTTAGGATGGGGCAAATTGGTCAAACGCAACCAGATATTCCAGCTCATTTGAAGGATTTGGCCCTGCATATTGCCACCGAGTCGCCAGAGGTGGCAGAGGCGCTTGGCTTCAAGCCCGAAAAGGATAAAATGCTGATGGCGGATACTAAAACTGCTCTCAACCGTACCCGGTGCGAACGATCGCGGCACCTGTGTGTGGCGCCTACTTTTGTGAAAGGCAATAAGGCTTTGTGGGTTATTGTGGACTTGACAGACCTCAAAGTGGCGGGTTTGCGATGGACTATGGTTGGTGAAAATGTGCCGACTCCAACCGAACGCCGCGCTCAAAACGCCAATATCACGGATTGCTATTGTAAAAAAACAAATATAATAGAACGCGATGGATGGAAACTGAATTACCTGCTGACCAGCAGCGACGGGATGCGGGTGAGTGAAGTGGATTACCAAGGAAAACGGGTCATCAAGAGCGCGAAATTGGTGGATTGGCACGTTTCTTATTCTGGTACAGATGGGTTTGGATACTCTGACGCTGTGGGTTGTCCGTTTTTTAGCGCGGCTGCGGTATTGGCTATAGAGCCCCCAAAAATATATGATTTGATCGAAAACGGCCAAAAAGCAGGGTTTGTGCTGTCCCAGAATTTTTTCTCCGAAGGATGGCCCACGCCTTGTAATTATAACTACGAGCAGCGGTTTGAGTTTTATACCGATGGCCGATTTCGGGTCTCGGCTGCCAGCCTCGGTCGTGGCTGTGGCAATGATGGAACTTACCGACCGGTCACGCGTATCGCTTTTGAAGGCACTCAAAATCAGTTTTCAGAATGGACTGGAGATGGGTGGCAACCTTGGCAAAAAGAGCGGTGGCAGATTCAAAATGCCAGCACTAAATACTCGACCAAAGGGGAGCAATACAAAATATTAGATCCACAATCGGGCGCGGGCTTCGCCATAGAAGCCAACACCGGGCAGATGAATGATGGGGGTCGAGGCGATCAGGCATACGTGTATGTCACGAGAAACCACCCCGAACTTGACGAAGGCGAGGCCGATATGATTACCATAGGGCCGTGCTGTAATACGGATTACCGCCAAGGGCCTGAAAAATTCATAGAACCCCAACCCGAGAACATCGGCAATGGAACGGAGTTGGTGTTTTGGTATGTCCCTCAGTTGAAAAATGACAGTCGAGATGGGCAAAAGTACTGCTGGGCTGATGCCAAAATCGTAGATGGGGTGTATCGTACTACGGTCTATCCTTGCTTTTCGGGGGCTATGTTTGTGCCTGTGAAATAGCCATTACTGGATTCTGACCCAAGCCCGCTTATCCGCCATATATTTAAACTGATAGACTGTTTCTTGCTTTTCAGTGGGTGCAATCAGGTTATAATAAAACTCTACCCCGTGCACCGTGACGGCTCCATCGGGTGCAAACCGGATCTTACGCGCCCGATCATCACCCCGTGGGCCTTGGCCTTCTAAGGAAAGTTCCAGCCTTGGTTTGCCTTCAAAATTACCACTGGGATCGGTTTTGATGGAAAAAACATTGCCTGTTCTGGTACTACCAAAACAAACCCTTTTTTCGCCCATAATATAGCCTACGCCCACTGCTAGGGCATCTACACTGTCAATTTGGCCTAAAATCTTCAAATCGGTGGTTCGGATAGCGAAAATAGTACCCAATTCTTGATCCATGGTGCTACCCGCTACCGAAGTCGCATATAGCACTTGGTTGTCGCAATCGTAGGCCAATCCCAAAATCCCAAAGGGATTGGTGGTCGTGGAAGCCGCTATCTGTGGGAGTGTTATGGCCACGGTCATTTGCCCTGTGAGCGCATTCACTTTCCAAAGTTTTGTTTGATCTCCCGATTTGTTGTGCAACAGGTTGACGACTGGTACGGGGGCTACCCAAACTTCTCCTTTTTCCGTAATCACCATAGGGCCTAAATGCCCAGCATCGTCCCAACTTGGATGTTGATGGATTTTGGGTTTATCTCCTTCTTTTTGGGCAAACTCTACATAGGCCAATCCCATGTTTCGGCGTTCGGAGGTGCTGAATGCTACACTTTTTGGATTAAAACCTAGTTTTTGAACATAAGGCGATACGACCCTGCAATCGCGGATGGATTGGGCTTGGGTGTAGGGTAGGGTGATGGATAGAAAGATTAGTGGAGTTATGAGTTTTGGGTTATGCGTTTTGGCTTTTTGGTTGGGGATGATGAATAGTCTGTGCCAGAGGGCGGGGACTAATACAGTGATCGCGTGGATCGCAGCGCGGAAGGGAATTTTTAAAATATTCAAAATATGGTTATTTATATGGATGCAAAGGTATTATTAAAAATATTCTTTCAGGCACAAAAAAAGACCCCACTCCAAGCGGAGCGGGGCCTTTTTTGTATCAAATATTGAGAAACTAACCTTACTTAACGATCGCCACAGGGACAATCTGGAAGAACGCTGGAGACTCAACACGGATGTAATACATGCCGCTGTTGACAGAAGAACCATCGAAATAGTAACGAGTTACGCCCTCGACAGTGCCGTGGAATATATCAGATACCAAACGACCCGTTGCATCCATCACCATGATGTGTACTTCATTCGCTTCATCCATTGTGATGTCAATGTTGACGAGGTCTTCCGAAGGATTCGGGAAACAACGTACCGCTTGAGCCACCTCCATGTCTTGGCGATCGTTGCGACTGACCGCAGGGCGGTTGTTACCACAATCGTTGGCCAATATGTAAGCCACACCGCGATCAATGTTGCCACCTTCATCGTGACGAGGCGCACCAAAGATTTGAGTGCCAGCATCAATATCAACTGCAAAACCGAACTGATCAGAGCTTGCACCAAAATCAACGTCCACCATTTGGTTGTCTTCGGTCATAGCCGATGAAATACCGCTGCCGGGGATTGTATAGTGATAAGCAGAACCCGCATCAGAACCTATAAAGTCGCCACCAAAACGAGCACCGACCAATACTTCATTGCCATCAATGGCCACTGACCAACCAAAGTTGTCAGACAAAGCACCATCAGAACTGGTCAAGCGTGATACTTGGGTGAATGTATTGGTATTGGCCGTTGTGCGCTTGTATAAGTAAGCGCCACCAGTACGATTGCCAGTGGCTACACCAATACGATCATTGTAAGCACCTGCCACCAATAGATCTCCATCTATGGCCACGCTGGCACCCAAATAAGCATACTGTACCGGAGCACCCTGTGTCAGGCGCAAGCCTGGGGTAGTCCAAGTAGCACCACTCTTGTAGAAAGTATAAACCGCACCCGCAAAGGTGATTGCACCAGCACTTTCGTTCAAAGCACCAACTGCAATGCTGTTGTTTTCGATAGATACACTGTGGCCAAAACGGCCATTTACTTTACCAAAACCAGCGTTTGAAGTAAGGGTCTGGAGAGGTACCCAAGTAGCACCGCTGAGATTCAATACATAAGCCGCACCAGAAGCACTCACTGCTGAATGATCAAAGTATGGCGCACCTACTACTGCATAGTTGCCATCTATAGATACCGAAGCACCATAGTCATCACCGTTGTTTGTACCCATCACTTTATTTTTGAAGGTCAAAACACCAGTGTATTCGTAGAAGTAAGCCGCACCCTTGCTGGCGTGCTTAGGCGAACCAATCACAATATTCTGACCATCAGTAGCCACACTGTAACCAAATAGGTCACCGGCTAGATTGTCAGCAGGATCAATGATGGCTACTTGAGCCCAAGAGGTTCCATCAAACTCAAACACATAAGCCTTACCAGAGTTAGACCCACTGCCATCGTTGCGTGGCGCACCGACTACTGCGATACCACCAGCAATGGCAACACTGAAACCACCTGAGTCACGAGACATACCATCAGAAGCGATCAAAGCCTCAAATACGCCACTGTTGGCTGAGCCTTCGTCAATATCACCATCACAGTCATTGTCAATGCCGTCTCCGCAGATTTCTGCGTTGGGTGTTACGGTTACCATCTTAGCACAACTTACAGGGCCAAATGAGTTGGTCGCTGTAAAGGTTACCATGATTGGTGAATTAGCCACCAATAATTGCAATGGAGCATCGTTCGTAACAGTTAAAGTACCACAGTTGTCGGTTGCATTCACCGTTCCAAAATTAACATTGGAACGAGAAGCATAACACTGACCAGCATCAGCCGATACCGTTATATTAGGTGATGGACAAGATACTGCTGGCAATTGATTGGCCACACAACTACTTGTATTGCAAGTCACACTTACGGTACGTACACAACTTACGGTATTTGCACCGACAGTAGCCGTAAAGGTAACCGTTTGGTTGCCAGAGGCAGTGACATTAATAGATTGGTTCGCCACTGTCAAAGTAGTACCGCAGTTATCTGTAGCAGAGATACTCAACTGAGCCGCTGTCACTGTTACTGTAGTTGGGCAGTTTGCATTTGGCAAAGCAAATGGAGTCGTACTGCCGCAATTGCTGGTACCACTGAATGCCGGGGTAGTTGGGGTGCAAGATCCTGAACAAGTTACGGTAACCGTTTGATCGCAGGTAGCAGTATTGCCCCCTGCATCTGTAACGGTGTGCCTAACGGTAGTGATGCCGACTCCGAAGGAAGCCCCTGCATTATTGCTCACACTTGGCCCTCCACAGTTATCCGAAAAAATAGGAGTACCGAGGAAACCAACAGTATTGGCTACAGTACAAGTAGGTGGTGTTGCCGCAACCGTTTTATTGGCTGGGCAAGAAATCGACGGTGCTACTCCATCACGGATGGTGATAGATTGATTGCATGTTGAAGTATTACCATCATTGTCTTCTGCCGTCCATTGTACATTATAGACACCCACGCTTAGAGAACCACCGAATCCAAATAATACGCCTGCATTGTTATAAATTTCGCCTGCGAAAGGACTTGGAGAAAGGAAACCATCACAATTGTCAACCCCTAATGCAAACCCAGTAGTGGTGGTGTAAGTAAGCACAGGCACATTACAATTACCACTTGGTGTAGTATTCAAGGTCAATGCTGCCGGACACACGATGACTGGAGCAACTTTATCTACTGGATATATTGTTTGCTCACATGTAGCTGTATTGCCTGATGCATCAGTAGCAACCCACTCAATCGAAAGGCTTCCAAGGATATTTACTGGGAAAACTAGCGGAGTCAACATTGTCACTGTAGCCGTTGTCGGAGCGCAGTTATCTGTTGCTGCTGGAGCAGTTAGTTGGCTGAGCGAAGATAATACACCATTGTCCAAACAATCTGTTGCTGGTATTTCCACACCATAGCCAAAGCACGGTGGTTGATTACCATTACTCACCAAAGAATTAAACACTGGAGCGGTACTTTCCCGCACCAACACTGTAAACGAACATACCCGCGTATTTCCAAGATTATCTGTAGCAGTATAAGATACTGTGCTGGTACCTGGAGGGAAGCTACTACCACTTGGGGTGGAAGCCGCACTCAAAGAACCTGTGCCACAATTGTCAAAACCATAAGTTGGTGCTGTCCAAGTTACAGCAGTACTAGAACAGTTAGGAACTGCTACGGTGATATTGCCTGGGCAATCAATGATGACGGGGCCTTGGCGGTCATTTACGGTTACTGAGAAAGAACAGAAACTTGAGTTGCCTGCGAGATCTTCACCGCGATAGATTAATGTCGTTACTCCTACTGGGAAGGTTTCTTCAAAATCAGCAGCAAGGGTTGTTGGAGTATTGCTTGTAATAGTATAAATCTGTGAATAGTTTTGGGTAGTAAGATCATTAAAGTAGATGTTACCCAACGAGCAATCCTCAGTCACTGCCAAAGTCCATTCCACATCTGCACCACAAATAGCGAGATCTGCATTGGTGATGTTGATGGTGGTATTTGATGGACATTGCGTAAATACTGGAGCGGTCTTATCAAATACAGTTACCATGAAAGTACAGCCCGCAGAGAAATTACCTGCTGCGTCTTCTGAAATGATGACTACCTGCGTAGGAATTCCATCTGCTGCAAAAAACGAACCCGAATTATGTGAGCGAGAGATCGTCAGCGCATTCGCTGCCGTGCAATCATCGACAAAAGTAGGGCCAGTCCAAGTCACATTTTGACCACAACCGCCATTGGTATCATTGATCGTGATATCAGCTGGGCAATTGCTCATCACTGGTGGATTTTGATCTTCTACCTCAATCACAAATTCGCAAGTATTGGTATTGCCACTGCGGTCAGTTACGACTGCCCAAAGCGTGTGCGTACCTACTGCAAAAGTAGTAGTAGCAGGTAGATTAGTCAAGGTATTCGGCATACGATAGTTGATGCGAGGCGTACCACAAAGACCAGCAATCGGATCTATAAGTATAGCATCAGTACCATCATCATACAAACCTAACTCTACGCTGTCGCGGCAAAGTGCCTCCGTAGAAGTCACAATCGGAGACAAAGGACAAAATACATCTGGAGCCTCAGTATCAGTTACAGTAACAGAAAACGTACAAGTACCTGTGTTGCCAGCTAAGTCGGTAGCCGTGTAGGTTACAGTGCTGATGCCTTCGGCAAACAGATGTTCAGAAGTCCTATTAAAATTTGGGTCAAATTGAGCACCTGAGGTGCCACCACCGTCACCATCTCTCAATACCACTGGATCGAAATCAAGATGCGTAATCACAATGCTCACACTGTCTGCATTGGCTGGGGAAGGAGTCAAGTCAAATGGCGCACAAGCGTCATAGACAAATGGATCTTCCCAAACACTACCAATAGCGTCATAATATTCACCACAGCCAAGAGTAATATCCACTGCAATTGTCTTACTTGGAGGGCAAGAAGAAAACACTGGCTTTGTAATATCTTTGATAAATACAGTCACTGTACACGTTGATATATTTGAATTTATATCGCTTGCCTCAAAATAAACTGTGGTAGGGCTATTGACGTAATCAGTCAAGTAAGCCGACGAAAACAGTCTTGGTTGAGCGGTCGGTGACTGTGGGTTAAAGCCATTTCCATCACCATAATCAACTATGATTGTAGTGCCAGGACAGTTATCCGATGCAATAGCATTGGGAACAGTCACTAAAGCATCACAAAAACCAGATGCAGCATTCACAGTAATAGATGTTTGCGGACAAGTAATGGTTGGAAAAATATCTGTAATTTCAATATAAAAACCACCTACAATATAGGTATTACCTTTGCTATCTGTAGCTACAAAGTCAACAAGGGTTATACCTACTGGGAAAAATGAGCCCGAAGCAACAGGGATACCCGCTACCTGTGTAGTCACCACATATGGCCCTGCACAAGAGTGCTGAGTATTGGTTACCGTAGGTTTACCTATCCAACTTATGTTTCTGCCACAATTAGTGCCTCCATCGTCTGCGATAGTAAAACCACCATAATTAGTTGAAGTCGTATTGAACGGGAAGGCAAGCGCAGTGGTTATAACATTAGTATGTACTACTGATATTCCAGTTCCAATATCATCGCGAACAATCACTTTAAATGAACATGCGCCGCTATTACCTGCACCATCTTGGGCAGTGTAATAAACGGTAGTAGTACCGTAAGGGAAAATACTAGTTGGCATGTGCGTGCGGCTTACAGTTACTGTAGGCGGTGGTGCTGCACCACAAAGAGTAACAGTACTGGCATTCAATAATGTCCAATCAAAATCAGGAAGACCAATAGCCTGACCCACACAAGTACTTGGCGGTGCAGTAGCCTCTACTACAATAGTAGCAGTGGGGCAATTAGGAAACTGCAACTTAGGTGTCGTGATCGTCAACGTCTGAGTCTGGGTAGAAGTATTACCACTAGCATCTTCATATATCCAAGTGAGGGTGAAGGTGCCAGCAACAATAGCAGGAGAACCAGATTCGTCCCAATCTCCATTAGCAAGAATTTCTACACCACCATTTACCTTGACCCGTGCAGCTGGTGTCGGGCCACCATCACAGCGGTCAGTTGCCGTAGGTACTGGGATTGGGCTGGTTGGGAACATACTACCATCATAGTCGCAAGTCTCACGCGCCAAAGCAGGCAAAGTGGCAAGGGTTTTAACTGGTGCCGTTTTATCCACTACATTAATACGAGTTTGGCAAGTATTGGTATTGCCAGAGGCATCTTCGACCCTAAGTTCAATAAACTGGGCAGGTAAAATACCCAAATCATTACAACCCAAAGGAAGTGTGGTGCTATAAGAGTAGGTAAGGCTACGTAACAGCGTAGTGGTGCAATTATCTGATGAAGCACTATCAATAGCAGAAACAGCCAGATTTCCTAAAGAAACGTTACTAGAACCAACATTGACCTCAATATAGTCTTTACAAACTGCTACTGGATTAGTAACGTCTTCTACAATAACATTTACGGTACAAGCAGTTGCGCTGCTTTTTACACCCGTTATGTTATCACGTGCTTGAAGTGTGACTACCACAGGTGTGCTTATATTAGCGCAAGCCACGAAATCTGGGGTAAATGAAAAAGATGCAGGGTCAAATGGGGCGCATCCAGATGCAGCGGATAATCCAGCATCTATATCATTAGCCACAATCGTGTGTTCCGTATCACTGTTTTCATCTAATGTTACCGTAATATCGCTTCCGCATACCAGAATTGGTGTGAAGGTCGGTGCTGCATTACAGGTTGTATTCTGGAAGTATAAAAATGCGCCTGTACTGCGACCAGATATGAAATCAACATCGCCGTCGCCATCTAAGTCGCCGCCTGCTGGATAAGAATAGTCGTTTACTGCGGTTACAGATGCATTGATATCTTTACCATCTAAAGGATACGTTGGTACACCAACACTGAAAGTACTCAATAATTGGTCTAAAGCACGAAACTGGAAAGCACCAACACGGGAACCAGATAATACATCTGGGATTTTATCGCAGTTCATATCCACAATGCAAACTGTAGAACTCAGCGTTGCATTACCTGTACCTTGCAAGTTTTGTGGTGCAGAAGGCATAGGTGTTGTCTCTGGTTGATTTAAGAATCCAGCGAAATATTTGTCACCCAAGTTCTCAATATAAAAAAACTGTCCTTGCGAATTACCAGCCACTACATCGTAGTCGCCATCTGCATCGCCATCCAAAAATCCGATGGTAGAATTGCTTCCAACATCAAAACGTAGGAAATTACCTGGTGTTGACGAATCTTCGTATTGATGGAGGGGGTTACCTGCTCCTATTTGCTCGGTAAATACGCCAGCATTGTTTTGAAAAAACTGAAATCTACCAGTACCATTACCAGAAAACATATCCCAATCACCATCGCCGTCAATGTCCACAAAAGTGGGCGTAGAAGCCCCCCCTTGAAAACTTGTACCAGTACTTAGTGTCGCAAATGGGTTGGTTACAGCACTATTCCAAGATGCTATACCGGGTGTAGCCGGCAAGTATTTGGCAGTACCATTGTTCTGGAAATAGCGGAAAGTACCTGAAGTGTTGCCTGTTACGATGTCTAATTTTCCATCGTTGTTCAAGTCAACTAATACAGGGGTAGATCGGGTGCTACCAGCACTGAGGGTGTTGAGGTTTCCAGGGGAACCAAAAGAGGCCACGCCATTGTTAAACGTGTATTGCGCCTGCGCACCCAAGCACATCAGCACAAACATCAGCACAAGGCTGAAGGATTTCCCAAATTGGGAAGTGGATTTTTGTAAGGGGGATTGTGGTTGGATCCCCAGTGTACAAAAAGCCGTTGTTGTAGAACTTTTCATAAAGTGTAAAATTTTTTGCAATTAAAAAACCAATGGTCTATACGGTCTCGGGCACTTTGTATCGGCAGGGATGACATTTTTTTCTTTCTGTTATCAATCCTTGCTTTCAACGGATCTCCTTGACTTACTATCGCATCAGATGGTTATGTAAATGCGGCTTGAGAATAAATATAATTTAATTACGAATTATTAATTACGAATTACGAATTACGAGTATTGCCACGAATGGTTTTTTACACACTCACACCCACACTAATCACACCCACACCGAATTGAGGACATAGGAATGACCCATGCGATTATTACGCAATGATTACTGTTAACTGATTACTGCTAACTGCAAAAGTTGTCTTTAAAAATTGGAATATACGGATTAGCCGCTAATCTTAAGCACTATTCATGAATACGGTGCGGCACAAATAACAAAAGGCAAGGTGGATTAAAAGATTATTGGTGCAAAAGTAATGGATTATTAAGTATCGGTTTGGCATTCGTTTACAATATTTTGACAGTTGAGTGACAAATACCCTTTTTAGGGTACAAAAAGTGTGCCAACTGTTAATATTTGGTTATTAATTTGCAGCGTTTTTGGTAAATGCGTAGTGTAGGCTTTCTAAAACAGTCTCACTAAGAGTAGTTTTTAAAACACAAGAAACTAATTCTACTTTGGCACTCTGGAATGCATATCCAAATCAGCTTGTCGTTTGAGGTGCCTGAGTTGGATGGCAAGGATAATGCCCTGATCAGAATTGAGTTTATTTAGAAGTTTTTTAGCGAATACGAGTTTGATATCAGGTACGGAAAGCAGCGGCATATCGTCTTTACACTCTTTTTGAATCTGCAAAACAAAATGCAGTGCCATTAAGGTTAAGGCAATATGGTGATGCCAAGCATTCCAAGACCGTACTTGATATTGGTGCAAGCCCAGTTGTTCTTTGACATTTTGAAAGGCCCTTTCAACCCAATAGCGTTGCATTTGGCGGTAAAGGGCAGTATAGATGTCCATTTTGCCCTTAAAGTCGTAACACAGGCTACACTTTATCTCTGAACCGTCCGCTTCCGTGCTAATTAGCAGTTGTACTGTTTCTATGTTGGCCTCCCGTTCGGGCTTCCATACATAAACATCCATGATACAGGCCTTTCTTGTCATTGGCCCTTTGGTGCCCTGTCTGTGAATGATTGTTTGCCAGTCCTGTTCGGGGATTTGTTTGATCAAATCTTTGAGTTGTATGGGTGCTGCATCACATGTGTATTGGGAAGGTGTCCGCCCCCGCCCCTCCTTTTTAGGAGGGACATATAATTCTGGCAAGGCCAAATATACGCCCAACCCAGCACCAACATCCAATACAAAGGCTTTCTTTGTATCGTATAGATGTCCCCTGACAGTGAAGGAATTGCCGTAAATATCATCCCCACCAACCCAATCATAAGTCACTTGGGCGGGGAGCGATTTCAAAATTTCCACTGCAAGTTGGGGCTTGGTACGATAAATACGTTCATCTTTGGGGATATTTGATTTATCACAGCGTTTTGGGTCATCTACCCATTCTTGCGGCAGGTATAAACGCCCTCCAAGCAAACCCACCTGTTCGCCATCGCTCAGCGCGGCAAAAACCCCAATTTGCCCGTTACACACTTTGCCTACCTGCCCGATGTATTGACGGGAAACACCAACACTCATTTTCCCAGCCTTCTCCCATCCGCTTTCATCTATGAGCAGGCCAAGGGACGGCGAACAAATATCCCCAGTGGGCGTATGGGTAAGGGTAGAATGGACTTTTTCTGCCACACTATTCATTACAGCAAAGGAGTCCCAAGGTGAATTGCTGATAAAATGCTGTAATTGATCATAATCACTGTCCGGTATGCGTTCTACCATGCGTTCTATGTTACTTTTGCAGTCGTGAAGCAACCCAGATAAAAATTGTCCACACAAGGAGATATTGTTGCTCGTATGGCAGACAAACAATTTACCATAGCCTTTCAAATATTCACCAATTTTTTTT
>JANMMZ010000091.1:0-19946 GCA_031373665.1 Saprospiraceae bacterium
GCAGACAGCACCGTACTGTTTGTAAAGTCTGAGGTGTAACTACCAACTTTGGGTCGGTTGATTGCGCTTCATAGATACGGTAACTAAAACAATATTTTTTATCATTCGTATGATTGTCTGATATTTAGGGGTTTAAACCAGAGGCATCTAAAGCGGTGCGACTTCTTCCAAGGCACACGCTTACTCCTTGATTTTGTGAAGTTAGAGTTGACCATTCTTTCCTGAATGAGTAACTTTATTTGACTGAACCCTTTTTTTATATTTTAATAATAATAATTTTTTTAGTTTAAGGCCGCATGTTCAGGCGAGGTATAGTCTTCATCCCACACTTCGCGGTAACAGCGAACATAATCAGCCGTCGCTTCGGGGTTGATATAATAGTAATAACGACAGAGTTTTTTAAAAAGTAGCAACATTTTATCGTCGAAACAAAAATCAAGGATGCCGTCAAGTAAGTGTTGAATGTTGTTTCCATCTTTGGTTTTGGATAAAATGAGTGCTTCGATCAAAGGCGTGTACTGCAGCACTGCTTGGTGCGTCAGGTTTTGCATGGATGCTACCAAGGATTTGATGCCTTCGAGGTTTGGGTCTGGCTGCTTTTTCATCTTTCGCGTTTTTAATTTTTTAATTTCATATCATGTGTGTGCGCGATTTAATTTACTTTTTGTGTTCGTTTTTTGGTTTTAAAAATCGGGATAAAGATACGAAACGTAATTAAGATTGGATTTGGTTCGTTGAAAAAATGTATAGCGTTGGTGCTGCAAAGATATAATTATTTCTGCTACTATACTGTTTTCCTATGCTCGTGGGGGGTAATCCGAAATGCACTGTCGTCAGGTCTCCGACCTGAGAAAGCGACAAGCATGAAGTGAACGCAAAGTTGAATGCATTTCGGATGCAGGTCGGATACCTGCTGATGGTGCATTCGGTGACCGCTCACGAGCGAGTCTAAGAATACTTGGTACAAGATAGGTGACACGTGCGGAGTTACACCACCTTTACGCCATGTAAAGAAAAGTATCCAGCACTTAACTCTGCTGCCATAGTTGGCAAAACCTTTTCGATGTTTTGAGTGTAGTTTTCCTTCCATGCCTTTTTTAGATATGCTCGTGCAGGTTCATTGATGAGCAGTTCTTCCTGCTTGGTGATGACCACCATGGCCACATGACCTCTGTTTTCGGTAACTACGAAGACAAAATCGTCCTTGTCCTTTCTCATGCCTTCCGTCCAAAATGCAATATGCTCCTGCATTTCGTGTTCGTAAAGGCTCTCGAACATTTCGTCATCGAGCAACAATGCTTTGCGCAGTACTTCTAAAGTGGCGAATTGTTTAGAGGTTTTTTCGTTTCTTTTCATTCTTTGTGTTTTTTATTGAATACTGAGCATTAGCGGGATTAATGGTGATCCTTCCATCGATAAAGTTAAAAATCTATGTGAAATCCAATGGTCAATTCAAAAGTATTTAATGATGCGCCGCCAATAATCCCATTTTTCTCTCTCAGTTCTGAATAAATCTTTTTTTGTCTTTTCGTGTGTAGAGGAGTAAGATTAGATATTCTAACACCAAAACAAGTTTTTAGATTTTTCTTATTTTCATAAATGCACTTAATGTACCCACTGGAAAATAGTGACACATAAGCCCTTGTATCCTTGTCTAATACAACTGCTGTGACAAAATTATTTTCAATTATTTGTGGTGAAAATGTTAAAGAGTCTAAAAAAATATTGGTGCGGGTTTCTGAATAGGATTCTAATGTGACTTCTCCTCCTAAATTCAGACCAATATTAACCTTGATATTATTTAAAATTCTAATTTTGTTAGAAACAAAATCATAACTTTTGAACAGTCCGAAATTCGTTATACTATTATCGGTTATTTTTTTTGCATTATTTATGTTTACAACTGATCCATTTTGGATAGCAATATTAATTGTATCAATCAGAGTACTACGTATTCCAATACTTCTGATGAGGACTCCACTACCTGAATAAAAATTATTTAGCCATCTATGTTTCAATAACTTTGAAGAGTCAGATATGAGTTTACTATTAGAATGAAAAATTAATCCCCATGAACTATTAATTGAATAGTTTTTGTTGATTTTATTATTAAAGTCATCAACACTAAAAAAATTACTTATGGCTGGATTCCATATTTGAATCTCCACGGGCGAAATAGGTTGCCTTGATTTGGGAATTGTTTTTATTCTTCTTACAATTTTAAATTTATTATAATTCTTTCTTACTATTCTTTTAACCTTCGATTTTTTTAATACGCTTTCAATTTCTCCATTCTGACCTTCCTTTATCTCTAAATAATTATTCAAATCAAAAAATAATTGGGCAAGTGGATATTTCGATTGATCTATATTTTTATAATTATTTTTGTTTAAATCTCCTAAGTCACGCTCAATTGAATTGGATATTTCCACCATGTGCTTAGTAATATCTCCTTTAAAATTTTCATTATTTGAGACTTCAAAAAATAAGTCGAAAGATGTTGCATAGTTAACAAATCCACCAACTTTAGCAAGTGAATCACCTTTTGAAATCATTTCATATATATTTCTTTGTTCTATGATTTTTTCTATACAAATCTCAATTCTATCATACAAATATTTTTTATTTACTTGTATGTATGGGCTTGCATCAACTGCTTCTATGGCATTTTTATACGAAAAGTAAGAAGAATCCCATACTTGGGCAATAAAAAAAATATCAGCATTTTTCTTACAAGAATTAAATTTTTCAAAATAAAACTCTTTTTTGCTATAGTCTCCCAATGAATCTAAAGTTTCAAGGTGAACTCTTGTAAGACTGTCAGCAATACTCAATGCATTTTCTGCATTTTTTTGGGCTAACTTAGCAATTAAGGTTTGTTCCTCTGCATTTTTTTTAGATATTTCTGTATTTTCTCTTTCCTGATTTGCTTCTTGATATTTTCTTGATATTTCATTTGTGAACTTTATAAGTTGCTTGTCAATCTCTGTGGATTTTATAGGGCAATGTTCTCGAGCTGCATTGAGTTGGTTAAGGGCCATTTCAAATTCGCCATTAGTCCATAAGTTTTTGGCTTTTTTCATAAGATCTGCATAGCGAGGGCAGTCTTGCCCATAGACAGTTAGGGTAATAAAGAGGGCTACGAAAACAAGTATAGTCTTTTTCATTGTACAGTTAAAATTTCTTTTTCAGTTTGTAATTTTTGGGTTTGCAATTCTTCTATTTTATTTTTAGCTTCTTTGATAAGCTGTTTTTCACCGGCTTTTTCGTACAATATTAGTCCTCGATTTGTATTTACGAGTTCTATTTCTAATCTGTTTAGTTTTTCGCGTAAGGCTTCCATGAGTTTTTGGTTAGCAATGTGTTTAGCGTCCTCGGCTTGCTTTTTTGCCTGAATAGCAATTTCCTTATCTTTTTCGCTCTTATCATATAGATATCCAGCCCCTAACAACCCCATGCAAGCAAAAAACGCCATTCCAATTGCCAAAAACATCATCTTTTGCGCCTTCCGCTTCTCCGCCTCCGCCACTTTCTGGGCACTGACCGCCTCATTCTTCAACCGCTCCGCCTCTACCACCCGCCGCCGCTCCTCCTCCAATTCCCGCTCCCGTTCCTCCGCTTTCAACCGCAGCCGCTCCGCCTCCGCCTTTTGCGCCGCCAATAATTCCGCCTCCTCAATCGCTTTAAACCGCTCCAATACAGGAGGCACCAGCGTATCGTGGCTAATTTCGTAATAAAGTTCCCCCTTTCGCGTCTCGCGTTTGAGCAATCGCTCGGTGTGTAGCAATTCAAGCGTGGCTTGTGGCACACCGTATTCCTCGCTGATGGTCGAGGCTTCCACCATGATACGTCGGCCATTGCGGATCAGGCCGCGGGCCAGCAGTTTCTGCACAGCTTCCTGCTCGGCGGGGGCTGTTTTTTGGAGTACGGCGTTGTAAAATTCGTTGATGATCCGCTCAATGCCCTCAGCTTGCCCGTAAAATGCGGGGGTGACCTGAAAACCCGCCGACTGTTTTTGCCGGATCACTTCGCCTTCCAAGTATTGACAGACCATTTGCAGTTGAAACGCGGCGATTTCGCCGATATGCGCTTCGGACGCGGGCGCAGCATCGGCGAGGGGCTGCCCGCCGCTCAGGCTGGAATTGCCTTTTCGGCCCAGGGCATCCAGGATGCCTTCGAGCGCGGCGGGGCTGTACCCGAATGCGGGCGAAGCAAAATCGCCGGGCATCGCGGCAGGGCGGGTGATGGCAGCCATGGCGCGGTCGCGGTCGAGCAGTCGCAATTGGAAGCGACAGCGCAGGATGGCAGGAATATCGGCCGAAAGTTCATCTAAAAGGTACAGAAAATCGGAGCGGAGACTGAACACAAACTTGGCTTGCGGCGGAGTGGCGGCCTCCGGCGAAAGTCCGAGCGGTGGGCGGCGGTTGACGATGGCCGCAAACTGGGCAATGAAAGCCGCTCGTTGTTCAGGCGTATAAAGCGTGAACAATTCCTCAAATTGGTCAAACACAATGACGGGCTTGAACACATCGCCTAAATCCACGTACCAAAAGCGGCTGAAATACTCCCACAGGCTGCGGTCTTCGGGCATATCGGCTGGTATATAGCCGCCCTCTTTGAGTTGGTGGCAGACTTGCAGTTCGGGGCGCTCTGCGGTGTTGTTGAGGCGAATAAAGACAGGTTTGTAGTGGCTTTCCTCCAATTCCGGGCATACGCCTGCTTGCAAAAGGGAGGTTTTACCAGAACCCGAATCACCGAACAGCACCACCAAATTATTGAGTACGATGAGGCGGAACAGTTCCTGTTTTTCATCGTCGCGGCCAAAAAATAAGTGCCGATAATCGCTCGTAAAAGAGCGCGAGCCTGGGTAGCGGTGCATCATTTAGCGAGTTTTTTACGGTCAAAAATCTTTTTGCACCAGCCGCTCAGTTGCTTTACCGTGTCGGCCAAGGCCGTTTCGGGGTTGGCTTGTTTGTCCATTGCGTCGAGGTTGCGGGGCAGGATCGTGGCCTTGAGTTGGTCGAGCGAAGTGCCTTCCCACACACAAGAGCGCATCAGCAGCGGTATGATGACGGTCTGTTTGGCATCGTGTCGGCGGAGGGCGACTTGGAGTTGGTGGTCAAATAAATGGTCGGAGCCAAAGAAATTGGCCGTCACCAAGAGCAGGATGATATCGGCGGCCTCGATGCGCTGGGTGATCTCCTGTTCCTTTTCGGCACCGGGCAATATTTGGCTTTCGTCCCAGGTTTCGATGAAGTCCGTGCGTTTGATGGGGTTGAGCTGCACATCTAATGCCGTTTTTACGGCTTCGTCTTCAGGCGCATACATCAGGAAGACCTTGAGTTTGGCTGAAGTCGGTGTCGTTTCGGTTTCGGGTTGTAAAATCGCCGCGTGTATTTCTTCCAAAAACTGCTCCGCTGGGGTATCCACAAAACGCACATCGAAATTATTGCTGTAAAAAAAGCGGGTCAGTTCGCCAATGTCCGTTGGGTTTTGCAGGGCGTAGGTTTCTTTTTGCCGTTGGTAACGCCCGATGAGGTGCATAATGAGGCGCAAGTGCCATTCGTTGAAATCAAAACCAAGGAAAACAAAGGTTTTTTCAAATTGCTGGGTGGCATTTTTGTCTTTGACAGAGGTAAAATGAATCGCCACATTGTTTGGTATCCCAGCGGTGTTTTCCTGCTGCAAAATGGCATCTAGAAAAGCCAATTGGTCGCGTTCGGTGACAATCATAGAGTCGGGTTGTTCTACGGAGCCGAACAGTTGATAAATCAACGGCGCATCGGGGCGGATGTCTTTGTCCTCAAATTTGATACTGTTGTTGTGGGTCGGATTGGCGTAATGGTAATAAAAGCACTTGGTATCGAACTTGTTTTCATTGTCCAGTGCCTGCTCCAAGTAGGGTGCGTGACCCGTTTCCACCATAAAATGGAAGGGCATTTTGGCCAATTGCCGATACACTGGAAAATCCGTAAAAGCATATTGTTCGTAAAATTCAGCGATGTAACCGTAAAGTGCTGACCGTGCGTTTTCTTCCGAAAATGAAGACTTTTTTTGCCTTTCCTGCACAAAAATAGTATCTTCCAACGTCTTAGCGAGATATGGGAGGCTCGGATTTTCAATTATCGGAAGGCTTGGATTCCGGCGTTGGAGGGCATCGGCCAAGTGGCTGCTGAGGAGGGTTTGTAGCGAAACACGTTGCCCATGGTGCATCATCGTGACTGCATTGGGCCCTAATACAAGGATGGCGCGGCCTTTTTGAATGCTACGGGCTAGGTCTGTCCAGTTATGGTTATTTGTCGGCATGAAAGACTTGTCAAAGTTGGTATCGCAAATACATTGGAAAACACAAATATCGGATAAATAATTAAACCAGATTCGATTAGGGGAATTATTTTGCAAATAAGATGGTTTCTGCTTAGAGTTCCGAATTCTTGTGAGGTGAGAGTAGATACCACTAATGTGTTCCTAAACACTTTCAATCTAATCTAAATGACCGACACACCAGCGCACATATACCAAAAGCAATTCGAAATAATTGCTTCCAAACCAATGTCCGAACGGATTCAATTGGGTTTTGAAACGATTGACACTACCCGTCAATGGATCGAAAACAGCATCAGGCAAACTTCACCAGATATTAACCCATCCGACATGGCAATTGCCGTTTTTCTGCGTTATTACCAAAATGATTTCTCTGAAACGCAGTTAGGGCTAATTATCCAAAGTATTCGAGCGTACCATGCTACACATCAGCACGATATACTTAACCATCAACCACATTCTTAATACAAAAAACATTACTTTTGAAACTTTTTACGTTAAAAAGGTGTTTAATGATCGATAAGTTATTATTTACCCATTGCTCAATGAAATAATTCCCTTATCTTTGACCATGAGAAATGTTCCAGAGAAAGAACCATTGAAAAACTAACTAATTTTATATTTAATGTCCAATAAAAAAAACAAGGGTGGCAAAAAGTTGACTGCCCAAGAACTACAAATCCAAATTTTAAAATTCCTCATTTCTAATCCCAAGAAAAAATTTGCTGCGCGACAGATCCTAGATCAATTGTCTATAGAAAACAATAGGGATTCCGCTGAGCATGCTTTAAACCAGTTGATCCAAGCAGGATCGGTCGCAGAATTTTCAGAAAATAAGTTTGGCCTATTATTAGATCGGTTCACCATACCCGATGAACCGATGTTGGAGCCTCCTCCAAAACCAATTCGCGAGAAAAATCCTGAAAAAATAGATAAATATCCTAAGGAGAAGGCGGAATACAAAGACCCTATCATTGCGCGTGCCAATCGAGAAAAACCCCGCAAAGAGCGCGGTAAAATCATAGAAGGCCGTGTGGATATGACCCGCACCGGAGCCGCTTATATTGTTTCTGAACTATTAGATTCTGATATATATGTTCCCAATAAACACGTGAATGGAGCACTCAATGGCGATATTGTAAAGGTAAATCTATTTCCGCCGCCCCCACAACGCAGAGGACAGCCAACGCGCAAACCCGAAGGCGAAATCATAGAAGTACTGAAACGCGCCAATGAATTTTTTATCGGTACCCTGCGTAAAAGTAAAAAATACGCATTGTTTTTGCCAGATAACCCCAATATGCCCACCGATATTTATGTGCCTTTAGAAGCCTGTGGCGAAGCCCGCGATGGCGACAAGGTAGTGGTGAGGGTAACAGATTGGCAAGAAGGGAAAAACCACGTACCCATCGGAAAAGTGACCCAAACCTTGGGTGACTTGGGTGGTAGTGAGTTTGAGATGAAAAAAATATTGATCAATTCTGGTTTTGATCTCTCACATTCGGAAGAAGCCATGCTGGAGGCAGAGCGGATACCCAATACGATTCCAGAGCAAGAAATTGCCCGCCGCCGCGATTTTAGAGATGTACTCACATTTACCATTGACCCAGAAGATGCCAAAGATTTTGATGATGCATTGAGTATCAGGGCTTTAGAAAATGATGAACTAGAAATAGGCGTACACATCGCCGATGTGACCCATTATTTGATCCCGGGGTCTCAAATAGATCGGGAGGCTTATGATCGCAGCACCTCGGTTTACTTGGTGGATCGTTGCAACCCGATGTTGCCCGAAAAACTATCCAATAATCTATGTTCATTGGTGCCGGAACAAGATCGCCTTACTTTTTCCGCCGTCTTTGTTTTTGATGCCAAAGACAAGATCAAATCTAGGTGGTTTGGGAAAACAGTGATCCACAGTGCCAAGCGTTTCAGTTATGAAGAGGCTCAGACTATTTTGGACAAAACCCCCGATGAGGCATTGGTAAATCATCCTCTGTTTCAATCACTGGAATGGGGTATCCTACAATTGCAACGCATCGCTAGAGCCATGCGCAAAGAGCGTGAAAAGAATGGTGCCATTGGTTTTGAATCGGAAGAAGTGCGGTTCAGATTGGCTCCAGATGGTACTCCCTTGGAAGCCTATGTGAAAGAACGCAAAGAAGCCCACATGTTGATCGAAGACTTTATGCTTTTGGCCAATAAAGAAGTGGCTGCTTATATGTCGCCAGATGCTGCTGGTAAGGCAGCAAGCGAAGGGCGTGGCAAAATCGAAATACCTTTTGTGTATCGGATCCATGATTTGCCTGATATTGGCAAAGTGGCCGATTTTGCACGGTTCGCCGCTGAAATGGGGCATCCATTGAAAGTAGATACCCCACGTCAGATTGCCAAATCATTCAATGATTTGATGCAGGCCGCCCGCAAAGACGACCGATTGAAAGTATTGGAGCCGTTGGCCATTCGCACCATGGCAAAAGCCGTGTACAGTACTCAAAATATTGGCCACTATGGCCTTGGATTCTCGCATTATAGCCATTTTACTTCGCCCATTCGCCGGTATTCTGACGTGTTGGCGCACCGCATATTGGAAGCCAACCTTGATGGAAGGATACACCGAGTGGACAAAAGCCGCTTGGATGAACAGTGCAAACACGTCTCGAATCAAGAGCGGAAAGCAGCAGAGGCCGAGCGTGAAAGCATTAAATTCAAGCAAGCCGAATTCACAAGGGCGCACATTGGTGAAACCTTTGAAGGGGTCATCAGTGGTATGATAGAGCGTGGTTTCTTTGTAGAGTTGCCGGGGTCAAAGGCCGAAGGCATGGTAGAGTTCAAATATTTGGACGATACCTACACCCTCAATGAAGGCAACCTAAGTGCTACAGGTCGTCGGTACAAACGTACCTTCAAAATGGGCGATCGGGTTCAGGTATTGATTGCCGCCGTGGATCTCAACAAGCGACAAATAGAAATGGAATTAGTGATGTAAAGCATGATTAAAGATAATTTCGGGCGGACACATGACTATCTTAGGATATCGCTGACGGATAACTGCAATCTGCGGTGTTTCTATTGTATGCCCGAAGAAGACTATGCTTTTACCCCCGCCTCACGGCTCATGCAACTCCATGAAATAAAGAGCATTGCTCAGGCTTTTGTAGATGAAGGAGTCAATAAAATCAGGTTGACGGGTGGGGAGCCTTTGGTGCGCAAGGATGCCGCAAAAATCATATTATCATTGGCTCAACTGCCCGTGAAATTGACCATGACCACCAATGGGGTGCGTTTACACGAGTTTTTACCAGTGCTGGAAGAGGCCAATCTCAAGTCATTAAACATTAGTTTGGACACCTTACAAGTTGAAAAATTTCAATTTTTAACCCGTCGCGATCATTTTCAGAGGGTGGTTGATAATATCCATTTATTGGTAGAATCAGGATTTCATGTAAAAGTCAATATGGTCGTTATGAAGGACTTGAATGATATGGAAATCCTTGATTTTATTGAATGGACTAAAAATACGCCCATTCATGTGCGGTTTATTGAGTTTATGCCTTTTTCCGGCAACCAATGGTCGAGCAATAAGGTATTCACGATGCATGATATTTTAGAAAAAGTGGCTACCCGTTATGCCTATGAACGCTTACCCGCCCATAAAAATGATACGGCCAAAGCCTTTCAAGTTCTGGGCTACGCTGGTACTTTTGCCATCATTAGCACCATGACCGAGCATTTCTGTGCGGGGTGCAATCGGATGAGGCTGACTGCCGATGGAAAATTGAAAAACTGCCTGTTTTCCAAGCATGAAACAGATATTTTAACGCCATTTAGGGCTGGATCGGATGTGGTTCCGCTCATTCATCATTGTATTCAGGGTAAAGAAAAACAACTGGGCGGTCAGTTAAGCACTGATTTTGAGCAGTTGGTGTTTGATTCTATTGAAAACAGAAGTATGATTACAATTGGTGGATAATTCAAGACAATGATTACTAGTACCGAAGCAAAGAAACGCATTGAGTCTCATACGCCACTAGCCCCGCTGGTGCGCCTTTCCTTACTGGAGGCCGCCGGTTTGATTTTGGGAGAAGATATTATTGCGCCCTATGATATTCCTAGTTTTCCTCAATCTTCTATGGATGGGTACGCATTTGCCTATGAAGGATGGGCACAACACAAATCATTATTTATAGATGGGGAAGTGGCCGCTGGAGACTCTGGAAACAGACCTTTAGTGCCAGCCAATGCTGTGCGTATATTTACGGGTGCTCCTGTACCCCAAGGGGCTGATACGGTCATAGAACAGGAAAAAACCAGGGTAGATCAAGGCTTTTTATACCTAGAAAAAGAAGACTTGCGCCAAGGGCAAAATGTAAGGGATCGTGGGTCAGAAATCAAGGCTGGTGACTTGGCTTTGATGGCTGGAAGCCTTTTGAGTCCAGCGGCAGTAGGTTTTTTATCGGCCACCGGAATTCCAGATGTGATGGTTTATAAAAAGCCTAGGGTGGGTATTATTGTGACGGGCGATGAACTGCAAACACCCGGCCAAGCCCTAGCACCAGGACAGGTTTATGAGGCTAATTCAGCGACCCTTATTGCCGCTTTGGCTCAATGCCATATTCACCAGATAGATCTTTATAAAGCGGCGGACAATCTTGATATTTTGACCCAAATCTTATCCGATGCTTTGGAAAAAAGCGACCTTGTATTGCTTACAGGCGGGGTCAGTGTCGGCGACTATGACTTTGTATTGCGTGCTGCGGAGTGTTGTGGGGTGGCGCAAGTATTTCATAAAATAAAGCAAAAGCCAGGAAAGCCCTTGTATTTTGGCATGAAATCCGACAAAATTGTTTTTGGACTGCCCGGAAATCCGGGATCGGTTTTGACTTGTTTTTATCAATATGTGTTGGTGGCCTTATCCAAATATTTGAACCAAGACCTTACGCTCCGCACTTTAGAGGCTCCTTTGAGCGCACCCTACCAAAAAAATGCTGGGTTAACCCATTTTCTAAAGGGTTATTACGATGGTCGTGAAGTAATTCAGGGCGGTGGGCAAGAATCTTTTCGATTGGCCACTTTTGCCACCTCCAATTGTTTGATAGAAATACCTGAAAATGACCAAGTTTGTCTAGCAGGCCATTTGGTTAAGGTTCATTTGATCCAATAAAATATGGATTATCCTCTGATTTTTTACATTTTGCTGCTGGTTGTAGCCTTTTTGTATGCCTCGGTGGGTCACGGTGGAGCCAGCGGATATTTGGCCTTGATGGCCTTGTTCAGTATCAGTCCTGACATGATGAAGCCCACTGCATTGGTACTCAATTTACTGGTCTCTTTGATCGCATTTATTCATTTTTACAAGGAAAAACACTTCAAATGGGCTATTTTTTGGCCATTGGCCTTGGGTTCTGTACCATTGGCTTTTTGGGGCGGTACGATTCATATAGATCCGATTTTGTACAAAAAAATACTTGGGGTACTCTTGTTATTTCCCATCATTCGCCTCTTGTTTTTTCAAGGGATTGAAAAAACGGTACAAAAACCTGCCTCTTTATTTCCATCCTTAGCGATGGGTTCTAGTATTGGTTTTGTTTCGGGGCTGATCGGGATCGGAGGGGGCATTCTTTTGTCTCCTTTGTTGGTATTGCTTCGATGGACTGACCAAAAACAAACAGCGGCTATCAGTTCCTTGTTTATTTTTGTCAACTCTATGGCTGCCCTAACGGGTCAAATATCCAGCGGAGTCCAACTCAACTATGATATGGCCACATTAATAATCATTGCTTTCATAGGTGGCCTAATTGGTTCCTATTTTGGAGCCAAACGATTTCCGCAGAATACGCTAAAGTATATTTTAGCATTGGTGTTAGGCATAGCCGCATTAAAATTGCTGATTGTGTAGGGCTATGGTTCGCTAAAACTAGCCTCGGTGAGGCTCCCCATTTGTAGAAAACATACGAACACCCCAGTCTTGACCTCGGACGAGGTCTTCCATTTGTTAAATCCATTGATTTTATTGATGATTTCGGCATCATTCCTAGCATTTTTCATACAAATAGGGGATCTCTACGGAGGTCGGGATGGTGGTAAAATATAAACTCCTACAAATGGGGGGCCTCTCCGAGGCTGGTTTGTGAGAACCATTCAACTCTGGTCATCTAGTGTGAAATTGGGCGTTTTTCTAAACATTTTCAGATATCCTGCGTTTTCAGCATGTAATTTCTATCCGTTTCCGCTTTGCGGAACGCAACTAAATCATTCATCAAAACTATTATGGCATCAGCATTAAAAAATTTATCATCTTACGACGAGCAAAATATACCAGATGCCAATGAAATGACCTTTGGTATTGTGGTTGCCGACTGGAATCCGACCGTCACACATGCTTTGTATGAAGGTTGTTACGACACCTTGATCAAACATGGCGCAAAACCAGAAAATATATTTACAGCACAGGTACCGGGTTCTTTTGAACTACCCGCAGGCGCGCGAATCATTACTGGAAAACACAATCCAGATGCCGTCATTTGCTTGGGTTGTGTCATCAAAGGCGAAACCAACCACAACGAATACATCAATCAAGCCGTGGCCAATGGATTGGTGAATCTGAGTATTGCTACGGGTCGCCCTTATATATTTGGGGTACTTACGCCCAACGATGAGCAGCAAGCACTGGATCGTGCTGGCGGCAAATACGGCAATAAAGGCGTAGAGGCAGGTGTGACTGCGATCAGAATGGCTGCCCTTAAAAAAAGTGGAAAAGAAGGCAAAAAAACGATCGGATTCTAATGCGGACAGCCATTATTGGAGCGGGTATTGCGGGCATTGCCACCGCCATTCGGTTGGCATCCGAACACCACGAGGTTACGGTATTTGAGGCCAATGACTATCCGGGAGGTAAACTGTCGGAGTTTGAGCAAAATGGGTATCGTTTTGATGCTGGCCCATCACTGTTTACCATGCCCACTTACGTCGAGGAATTGTTTCAAGTGGCTGGCGAAGATATGAGCCCACACTTTCAATATGAGCGATTGCCCTTGGTGTGCCGCTACCAATGGAATGATGACCTCGTGTTGTATGGCTGGGCCGATCCACTAGCGTTTGCTTCCGAAATTGAAGCAAAGTTGAGCGTTCCCGCGCAAAAAGTGCTTAATTTCTTGAAAAAATGCCAAAATAAATATGAGACTACTGGACACATATTTTTGAATAAATCCCTGCACAAAGTTTCCACATGGCTGAATATGCCTGTTGTAAAGGCTATGCTGAAAATACCTCAAATGGATATTTTTACCACCATGAATGCTGTACACGAAAGGGAATTGGGTCACCCCAAGTTGGTGCAGTTGTTCAATCGTTTTGCCACCTACAACGGGTCTAATCCATACCAAGCCCCCGGTATTTTGACTATTATTCCGCATTTTGAGCACGGTATTGGAGCCTTTTATCCTAAGGGGGGTATGTACCAAATCACCAAAAGTTTATGGACGTTGGCCCAGCGGAAAGGGGTGGATTTTCGCTTTGGACAAAAAGTAGAAAGCATCCTCACTCAAGAGGGTAGGGTAGTGGGAATCAAGGTGAATGGGGAGGACAAGGCTTACGACCAAGTCGTGAGCAATATGGATGTGTATCATACCTACAAAAAACTTTTGCCTCAGGCCAAACACCCTGAAAAAACGTTGAATCAGCCGCGTTCCACTTCGGCACTCATTTTTTATTGGGGGATTCGGCACTCATTTCCAGATCTTCACTTGCACAATATTTTTTTCAGCGATGATTATCGCGCTGAATTCGACGCGCTGGCCGCCGGTACCATCAACGACGACCCAACGGTATATGTCAATATCTCCTCCAAATGCGATGCCAGCGATGCTCCGTCTGGCTGTGAAAACTGGTTTGTGATGGTCAATGTGCCGCCCAATGACGGTACCCAAGATTGGGATGCCCTCATTGACAGAACCCGAAAAAATATACTGAAAAAACTCACTGAAAGACTTGGATTGCCGATTGAAACCTTGATAGATGGAGAATCTATCTTGGACCCACGCACCATCGAATCGCGGACTTCTTCTTATCAAGGAGCCCTTTACGGCACCAGTTCCAATAATCAAATGGCTGCTTTTTTGAGACACCCAAACTTTTCCAACCGCTTAGAAAATCTATATTTTTGTGGGGGCAGTGCCCACCCCGGTGGAGGAATCCCTTTGTGTTTGCTTTCTGCCAAAATCGTCCACGATCTCATTAAATCAACCTAATGAAGGAGACCCGCGCTATCGTATTTTTATCTTCGGCTTACCTCGCTGGGTTGATTGGTATTGGACTACCTATTCATCCTGATTTTGTGTTGTTGACCCCTTTCAATTTGTTGATGTCCACGGCGTTTGCCCTGTGGTTTCATCCTCACAAAAATAGACAATTTTACGTATTCGCTCTGATCGCTGCTGTCACGGGTTTTTTGGTGGAAATGGTCGGCGTAAAAACTGGATTAATATTTGGAAATTATCAATACGAATACGTACTAGGCCCCAAGATTTGGGACACTCCACCCATGATTGGGGTGAGTTGGCTATTGACGGCTTATTGCGCTGCATGTACAGCCGAGTTTATGACTACCAGCCCTTCCAAATGGCTCAAAGCCTTTTTTGCAGCATGTTTAATGACGGCCCTTGATTGGTTAATCGAACCCATTGCTATCAGCCAGCATTTCTGGGCTTGGGAAAACAATGTTGTGCCGATTCAAAACTATATAGGCTGGTTTGTCACTGGTTTTTTGATCCAATACCTGTGTTTTTCATGGAATATTGCCGTCAGAAATAAGGTCGCATTGGCTATTTTCATATTCCAAGCCTTGTTTTTTATTGGACTTCAATACATGCTATGACCCAGACTACGATTTCATTATTTAGGTATCCCAATCGGAACCGCCTTTGGGCGGCCAGTCAAATGCAATTGGCTATACCGGCTTTGCAAAAAACCAAAGGGCTCTCTTTTTTCAAAATGATGGGGAGTGGTGCTGAAAATGGGTTCAGTCCTAAGCCCAATTGGAATGTGTATGCTTTGCTAGGCGTATGGGATAGTGCATCTGCTGCCGATGATTTTTTTCATGAATCAAGCCTGATTCAACGCATTGAAGATCGGTCAGATGAACAGTTGCATGTGCGGTTGCGTGCTTTCCAAACCCACGGATATTGGGATAAAAAGCAACCATTTAAAGTCTCTGAAAACATTTTAATGCCTGACAATCAACCAGTTGCAGTACTTACCCGTGCAAGGATACGTTGGACTAAAGTGCGAGAGTTTTGGAAGTATGTGGGCCCTGCTAGTGCTGCCATCGCCAATCATCCTGATGCGGTTTTGAGTATTGGCGTTGGAGAACTACCTTTAATCTATCAGGCCACCTTTAGTATCTGGAACAATATGGAGGCAGTGAAAAAATTTGCTTACCAAGACCCTGCACACGGCAAAGTCGTACGCCTCACCCGTACTCAAAACTGGTACAGCGAAGAGATGTTTAATCGTTTTTGGGTAGAACGAATAGATGGCACTTGGAATGGGCAGCAGGTGCTGGTAAATCTTTGAAATTAATTTCTTGTTTGGAATTTGGTGGGATGGGGATAAACCAATATATTTGTACCTTCTTAACATTTATCCATGACACCCATGATACGAAAATTTTACTTATTTGTTTATTTTGCAATATTTATCGCTCTCATTCAGCAAGGTATATACGCACAAACTCCCCTCAATGGAATACTAAATAAATATACTCCTGTCACTAAATTTGAATGCGACAGTACTTTGCTTACGGTCAAAAGTGCAGTTGGTTTTGCTACAGGCCAAAAGGTTTTAATGATTCAAATGCAGGGTGCGATCATTGATACCACCGATTCAGCCAATTTTGGCAATATTTTAGATCTAAATGGAGCAGGTAACTATGAATTTAATAGGATTCATTCAGTTTCTGGTGATAAGATTCAGTTAAAATACGGACTTACTAAGTCCTATGAACTAACTGGCCGGGTTCAGTTAATATTTGTGCCAGAATACAACAATGCAACGGTAAACAACGTGACTTGTCTCCCTTGGGACGGTGAAATTGGTGGCGTAATAGCCATTGATGTCTCTAATGAACTGACCATGGCTCCAACAGGTACTTTGAATGCTTCCGGAAAAGGCTTTCGCGGAGGCTTAGTAATTGATAGCCAAGGCCCGTTTGTGAATGAATTCAGTTATTTTTATGGGTATGATCCTAAAGCATCTGCTAATAAAGGAGAAGGCATCTCAATAGTGAGTCTTGGGAAATCATTTGGAAGGGGAAAAGCAGCCAACGGCGGCGGCGGCGGAAATTCTATCAATTCTGGTGGTGCGGGTGGTGGCAATGGAGGTAAGGGTGGTGATGGTGGTTGGCATTATTACAATACACCTAACTCACCAACCTTTGGTACCAATGGTGTGCCTGGGCTTTCCGTCTTTACCAATGATAATAGTCGTATTGCCATGGGTGGCGGTGGTGGAGCGGGCCATGAAAATGATCAGAATGGTACAAGTGGTGGTATTGGTGGTGGGATAATTATCGTTAAGGCGGGTTCTATAAAGGCTAATAATCGAAAATTCGTAGCAAATGGACAAGATATAGTACAAGGCGATCCCGGCAATGATGGTCAAGGTGGCGGTGGCGCAGGAGGTACTATTTTTATAGAAACCAGTCAAATAACAGGAACACTTACCTGTGAAATGAAAGGAGGGCTTGGTGGAAATTGTATATTTAGCCAAGTACCGACTCAAATCATTGGAGCTGGCGGTGGCGGCGCAGGGGGGAAACTGATACTATCCCAACCCTTTTCGGGTATAAATACAAATTTGGATGGTGGTATAAATGGAATTGGAAATCAAAATATGACAAACGGGGCAACTCCCGGTGAATCAGGTATCATAAAAACGGGATTAAATTTGCCCATTGATACTGTTCTTGCTTGGATAGTCAAGCCTATAACGGTACAGGTGGATACCCCAGATTGCAATATTGATAAAGGCGCTATTGAGATACTCAATGAGATAGATGTACTGTACAGCATAAATAGTAGTCCCACTCAGGCATCTGGTTTATTCTCTAATTTGTCTCCTGGTACTTATCTTATAGAGTTATTTAAAGAGGCAGGGTGTAAAAAAGACACTACCATAACGATCCTTCCCCAATCTGTCACGAACACCCTCCTCTCCCGCTACTTTTGCCAAGGCGACACCACTTTTATCAATGGAATCCCCTACACCGACGATGCCATAGCGATAGATACAGCCTTCAATACAGCGGGGTGCGATACCATACAAACCATCGTATTGTTCTTTGGTGATTATATCAAAAAATCGCAAACCATTTCGTTTTGTGCTGGATCAAGCCTTGTGTTTGACGGAGTCACCTATACGGCGGAGGCCATTGTCAAAGATACGATTTATTCGGCTTTTGCTTGCGATACCATACTAACTACGACTTTGGTTCAAAACCCATTGCCAACCCTCCTTAGAACCGTCACCTTATGTCCCGGCCAGTCCATTGTAATCGGTGGTAAAGAATACTTCAAAGCAGGGATGGTCATTGATACCCTGAATACTCAAACATCGGAAGGGTGCGATACCGTCAGAACCACGGATATTGCCTTCTTTGTCGTCCAGACCTTCTTTTTATCGGCCGATACGAGTATTTGTGCAGGAGAAAAAATTCGTTTGGAAAGCCAATTTTCCAATACCACTTGGAGTACGGGCGGCATTGGCGGCTTTATTGAGGTCACCAATCCGGGTATTTATATTGGCACGGCATTCAATGAAGACAATTGTCCTGTACTTGATACGGTAGTGGTGAATTTCTGCTGCAAAGATCGGGGTATTTATATCCCCAATGTGTTTTCGCCCAATGATGACGGCAAAAACGATATTTTCAAGGCCGAACCGCTTGAAAACTGCCAAAACTATACTTTATTTGTTTGGGATCGTTGGGGAACTCTGATTTTTGAAACCAAGGATTATGAAAAAGGCTGGGACGGTACTTTCCGAGGAAAGCCCGCCCCAGCCGGAGTATATATCTGGATCATTGAGTTCAATGCCCTTAATAGCAAGGGCAATCCAATAATTTTAAAAGGCGATGTTACTTTGGTGAAGTAAGGTTATGAAACCCTTCCCGGATAAACCTTCAAAGCCGCTGCCAAACAAGCCACTGACTTCTCTAAATCTTCTTGTTTGAGTACGTAAGCCATCCGAACTTCTTGTTTCCCCAGTCCCTCGGTGGCATAAAAACCAGTACCGGGAGCCATCATCACGGTTTCTCCGTGGTGCGAAAAGTCTTCCAGCATCCATTGACAGAAACGGTCAGAGTCGTCAATAGGCAATTTTGCTAATATATAAAATGCGCCACCCGGATTTGGACAAACCACGCCTTCGATCCCAGACAAACCTTTTACCAAGGTCTTGCGCCGTGCATCGTATTCGGCATTGACTTCTTTAAAATAAGATTCCTCTACATCCACTGTGGCTTCTCCCAGTATTTGTTCTAAGGTGGGTGGGCTTAGTCGCGCTTGGGCAAATTTCAAGGCTGCGGCCATCACTTCACTGTTTTTAGTCACCAAAGCCCCAATTCGAGCCCCGCAAGCCGAATAACGCTTGGAAATAGAGTCAATAATGATACCATGCTGATCCAAGCCCTCCAAGGATAGAATAGAGGTGAATGTCTTACCATCGTATATGAATTCCCGATACACCTCATCGGCGAATAGGAACAAATCATATTTCAAAACGATTTCACGCAAGGCCAATAACTCTTCACGGCTATACAAATAACCCGTAGGGTTACCGGGGTTACAGATCATAATCGCCTTAGTACGCGGCGTGATGAGGCGTTCAAATTCACTGATAGGAGGCAGGGCAAAGTTATTTTCTATGGTTGCCGTGATCGGCTTCACAATGATACCGCCCGCACGGGTAAATCCATTGTAATTGGCATAAAGCGGCTCTGGTATGATGACTTCGTCGCCTTCATCCAAACAACTCATCATACCGATCATAATCGCTTCGGATCCACCCGTAGTAATCATGATCTGGGTGTGATCCACTATTACATCATATTTCTTATAGTAACCCGTTAGTTTACGGCGGTAACTCTCAAAACCTGCGGAGTGGCTATACTCCAACACTTCTAGGTTGGTATTCCTCACGGCATCCATCGCAACTTTTGGTGTTTTGATATCGGGCTGCCCAATATTCAGGTGATAAATTTTCACGCCACGTTTTTTGGCGGCCTCTGCAAAAGGTACTAATTTTCGGATCGGAGAAGCAGGCATTTCCTGACCTCGTAATGAAATATTGGGCATGTTTGTACTATCAATTTGAAATGAGGTGCAAAAGTACAAACAAGTTTTGAGTTTAAGGTAAAACCTGAAACTCAAAACTATGTATCAGTGTGGATATAATCCAATTATTTGTAACTATCCAGCCGTCTGCAAATTCCCGTAGGGAATATATGTTTAGTGTGCCGGGCATGCCACTACTCTAACAGGTGCGAAGGTAAAACTTTTAGTCCTGAAAGAGCCGTTATGACCGGAATCTTATAGTCGGAGGCAAGGGTGTCCATCGCGAGTTGG
>JANMMZ010000045.1:0-6974 GCA_031373665.1 Saprospiraceae bacterium
CAAACCTTGGCAAATATTGTTGGCGATCAATGCGTTGATGCCGCTAGTAGCCTTGTATTATGTCATGAAAAAAGATAAAATAAAGGCTGGATTATCCATAATTCTTTTGTTAAATCTCCTTTTTTGGTGGAAAACGGCTCCTGATCCTAGGTTTGCCGCTGGTATCATCCTCTTGACTGCCGCCCTAGCCATTGCGGGTTTTAAAGAAATGGCTCTTGGCCTTTTTGCAAAAACAGCACAGCGATATAACAATGCCCTACGACTATTGCTACACAGTGGTCTAACGATTTCTTTTTTAGGTATTGTAGCCATGGCAATACTCAAAATCGAGTTGAGTAGTGCCGACCTAGTATTGCCGCGCCCTATGGAGGTCACGGCGGTCAAAAGCCTCCTGCGCACCAATGTCCCGATATTGATACCAGTATCGGGGGAACGTTGCTTCCAGTGTCCCATCCCATGTGCTCCTGAACTGAATGAAAGGTTGCGGTTGCGTGGTGAAACTTTGGAGGATGGGTTTATGATTGAATAGGAGATAGCGCCATAGCCGTCAGGCTATGGGCAAGAAATTGATACTTGTTCTTCCATAGTTATTGGCAAAAAGGCTGTTACTATTTACCCTACTTCAATGGCCTTATATAAATTCCGACGAAGCACTCAAAAAAATCCGTGCCGCAGGCAAAACTTGGCTTTTAAAAAACTGTATGAGCCATGACCAAGAATCGAGGCGCAGCCTCCGTACGCTCATAAGGCGAGTTTTTTTAAAAAGATAAGTTTTAGCATTTTTTTGAGTAGCGCAGTCGTGGAATTTATATAAAGCCAAGTCTTTTGGGTTACTTTTTTGACGAAAAAAGTGACAAAAGCAAGAAGAAATGTAGTGTTTTTTCTAAACTGAAGATCAAATGCGAATCACAACTTTAGGCTTAGCCTGACGGCTGTGGAGATAGCACCAAGTGCTGGGACGGCTCAGTTTAGGTCAAAGGATGGCCTAACAAAAATACCTATTGAATACCCAACTTTACCGTCGCCATCCAATGTCTGCCAGCCTGCGGAAACAACCCCGTTTGGTTATAAATATCTCCTTTTTCAAGGCGGGTATAGGCATTATCAGGACGGGCATCATATCCAGCCGAGACGTAACGATATACCCACCCATTGGATTCATAACGGCTATCAAATAGGTTTTGTACCGTGATAATAAAATCAAACGTTTGGCCTTTGGGGCTTTGGTATAGGTAATTGATCCTAAAGTCGGCAGCATTCCATGCGGAGAGTTGCGCTGCCTGATTGGAAGTGTTATCCAAGTATTGTTTGCCCACATATTTATGGATATACGCTGCATTTAGTGCATTCCGTCGCTTACGTATCAAGTTATATTGTAACTCTACCCTCGCGCTAAAGTTGGGAGAGAATGCAAGGTCAGTATTGTTGTGTGCTACCGAACGCTGGATTCCCGTATCCCAATCATCTATATATTCGGTGAAAGACCGTGCCTTATTCCTACTGATGGTAGCCGTACCAGATACCAATAAGCGGGAGATGGGCTTAGCCGTAGCCTCCAGTTCGATCCCCGCCCGATAACTATTGGGTATATTGGAGCGACTGTAGGCCCCTACATCATTGATTTGGCCATTCAGCACCAATTGGTTTTGGTATTGCATCCAATATGCATTCAGAGAGGCTGTCACTACAGAGCCTTGCCTTTTGATACCCCACTCCATGTCGAGCATTCGCTCCGACCTTGGCCTTGAGTTCGGAGTTGATTGGGTATAATCATCGCGGTTGGGTTCTTTATTGGCTACGCCAGCGTACCATTGTGCTTGCCATTGCTTATTGATTCTCCAAAATAGGCCAGCCTTAGGGTTAAAAAATAAAAGGTGATCGGTTTGAGTGACATTATTAAGGTCATTGTCAAATCCTAGAAACTGGTAGTTGACCCTGCGTACCTGTAGATCAACCAAGGCTAACCAATGCTTAGACATGGTATAATCAGTCTTTATATACCCACTTAGATCTTGTTTGGTGGCATTGTTGTTATAGTATTCCTTATTTATATTTTTCGAGTACTCAGCCCAAATTATCTCACCAATATGTTTTCCTTTATAATTTGTAAAACTACCACTAACTGTTGCTTTTAACGCAGTACTGGGATTCCAAATAAGGGAAGCATTGGTTCCATAAAAATGATTGTCCAGCCAGCGGCGGCGAATTAAATCGGTGAACAATAGGGTAGTGTCGCCAATCTGCACATTTGAAAGGCCATAATCTTGAAATCCTTGATCGGCTTTATACTGTTCAAAATAACCTTTACCACGGGTATAATGGCTGTTTACTTGCAAAAACAGGGTAGGGGAGAGGTTGCGCTTGTAATGTGCCATGTAATGATCCTGCCGATAATTATCTATTTCACTATCGTGGGGCGATCCTGATCGCTCTGAACCTGCGGAGTTAAATGATCTAAGTGATTCATTTTCAATGTATTGTATAGGAACGCCATTCCATGCTTGATAGGTCGTTTCTTTCCCAGTCAATATGTTTACTTGAAGCGACTGGACATCATCGTAATAAGTACCAGAAAAATGAGCCGAAGACATATCAACCGTAGCACGATCAACAAATCCATCAGAATTGACTTTTGAAAAACGGCCATAAAAAGAAATGCGATGATTCAATAAACCTGTTCCAATGATGGCCGAAGTTTTTCGGGTATTAAAAGCACCGACTGTTTGGGCAAAATCGGCGAATGCCTTGGCTCGGACTTTTGACAGGTCAATATTGACACTGGCACCAAAGGCTCCGGCTCCATTGGTGCTGGTGCCAACTCCTCGCTGTACTTGTATTTCGGATGCAGAACTGGATAGGTCGGGTAAATTGACCCAAAATACGCCTTGGCTTTCGGCATCGTTGAAAGGGACACCATTGATGGTCACGTTTACACGAGTGGGGTCGCTGCCTCGGATCCTAAGTCCGGTGTAACCTACGCCCATACCAGCATCGGAAGTTTCGATCAGCGACGGAGTACCACTCAATAAGTAAGGTATATCCTGAGTGTGGTAATTCTGTTTTATTTGATCAGCATTGAGGTTGCTGTGCGGCACGGGACTATCCGAGCCTGCCCGGTTAATCTGGATGACCAATGTTTTGAGTAAAATGCTATCGTTTTCTGAATTTTGAGCCTCAGCATAGGGCAAAAAAGCCATACAAAGAGCAAAAAAGAGAAGGAGTGGGTATTGGGAATAGGGAAACTTGGAATATTCTATACAGAACATTTTAAAAGAATAAAAAGTGAAACATCCGCCATACCTAAGGGGCTTAGGTCAGCGTAGTGATGCCACTACCCGTCGGCTCAAATTCCTTGGCAGCATTACCTGCCCAGGTTCGATGGGTTTGATCTCAGGAATCCTTACAATTGAGTGCACGACAACCGTGGCTCAAGGATTCCACCCCAATGAGGTCGCAAAGGTATTCAAAATTGAGTTAATATTGAGAAAAATACTTAAAAATCTATATTTTGATAAAATATTCATATATTTGCAGGCTATATTAAACATTTGAACAACTTAGATTATGAAACGACCATTTGCTATTCTAATCATGATTTGCGCAGGATTTTCCTCTGCTTTTGGGCAAAAATGGCCGCCTAGCCTCGAAGCACTGCTTAAAAATCCTTCTATTCCGAACCAAGTCCCTCGTGCTGTGGACTATAGGGATGATTTTCCTGATTTGTATGAGGATTCGCTTTATTGGGAAGATAGAGACTTTCAAACACTGGAAGTGAATCAGCGTACTTATTCGCGTAATCATTATAATACTTTGAATCAAGTAATTCGCAAGGACATAAAAACAGTTGTCTCTCCCCTTTTCGAAGGGCCTTGGTTGCGCACCAGTTACGAGTATAATAGTTTTGGACAACAAATATCCGCGTTAACGATGGAAGACTACGGCGGTGGTATTGTTAATTTTCAAAGTAGGTTTACATCGGTCTTTAATGCAAACAATCTAGTTACAGAGCGAGTATGGGAGCGTTATTTGTTGGGGGCTTGGACGAATGAGTACAGGACTCAACATGAGTACGGAACAACGTTTGAAAATAGAGTTACCTATCAATTTTGGGCTGATAATAACTGGAAAAATCAAAGCCGTTCGACAATTATCAAAAATAGTATCGACCAAGAGGTTTTGGGCTTCCGCGAAGAATGGAATCTTTCTATTGGAGATTGGAGGGTGAATCAGGAAAGAACTATTGAATATGATTCCAGTGGTAATATAATCCAATACTTAAACAAATCAGGAAATCCACTTCAGTGGGCTTTTCGAACGGATTATCATTATAATGATCAAGGTCAAAATGATTATTATACCTATTTCACTTGGAAATCTACCTTGAACGACTGGGTTAAATCAGACTATGTATTGAATTTATTTAATTTCAATAGTGAACTTATTGAAAGATTTTCTTATTCATTTGATACATTGGACAATGAAGTATTGAGTTCAAGACAGTTGTTTTCATACAACGAGGGAATCTTTTCAGATGCACCTAAAAATAGCATCTCTCAAAGATGGAGTCCTAGCACTTTGGCATTTCGTAATGAATCCAAACTTACCAACGATTATTTCTTGCTATCGGATGATAAAGCCATGTTGGTCTCCGATTATAGCCTAGGGGAATTATTTGGATTCCCAGACTGGACGGTGCTATCTCATGGTGAAACTTTTTTTCATATCGGCGATAACGTATCAAGCCCCGAACCCCAAGCCCTAAAGCCCTGCCAAGCCCCCAACCCATACCCCACCAACCACAAAGTCACTTGCGATGGCCTTCAAGAAAACGGCTCGTACATGCTATACGTATATGATAGCCAAGGGCGAGTGGCCTATGCCCGCCACTTCAAAGGCGGCGATGGATGGAGTATCCATCAGAACCTGCCTACTGGTGTCTATATTGCTGCTATTGTGCGCAATGGGGAGCGGATTTCGGCGCAGCGGCTGGTGATCGGGAGGTAAATAAAACACAATATTATTTAATTAATATTTTAAATTTATAAAACAACCTAAGTTATGAAGCAATTATTGACCATTTTATTGGTGTTTTTCACCAGTATTTCCTTTGTTTTTGGCCAAAAATGGCCACCTACCCTCGAAGATGTACTAAAAGATCCCATGAAGCAGACATTAGGTCGAGGGGTTCAGTATCGGGAGGAGTTTCCGGTGTTATTTATTGATTCTGTTTATAGTGAGAGCAGAGACTTTGAGACTAATGAAATTTCAAATATATCGTACGAGCGTTATCGCTATAATACTGACGATAAATTGATTCAACTTGATTACAAATCCACCCTACCTCCCGATTTTTTAGGGAGTTGGACGCGAATCATCTATGAGTTGAACGCGGTAGGGAATGAAATTTCTTCTTTAACCATCAGCGATGACAATGGGATCATTACATTACAGGGCAAATCTACCTCAACATATAATAATTCGAATAAAATAGTAGAAAGGATTGGTTATTACTGGGCTGGATTTTGGGACCTAACCACTAAGGCTATATATGAATATCCTAACGCATTGACCACGATCAGAACAGAGCAAATCATGGAAGGTGGAATCTGGGTAAATCTTTCAAGAAACACTCGGGTAGTCAACAATGAAGGTCTTATGACTAATGAGACTTATGAGTCATGGGATGTTGCTTTCAATGGCTGGATGAAGCAATCTGAAAGCATGCTTGAATACGATACCAATGGGAATTTAATAGTGTCTCAATCTCAATATGGTGACCCAGTTCAATTCGGATTTAAAGCAATGTATCACTATGATGCCCAAGGTAGAAATGACTATTCCACTACTTACAATTGGAGTACCATTCTAAATGACTGGGAGAAAACAGGTTTATCAAATAACATCTTTAATTCAGAGAATCAAATCATTGAAAGATTGAATTATGACATAGATGCACTGGGCACTCAAACCTTGGGTAGTAAAGACATGCTAACCTATAATGAAGGTATTTTTTCGACAGTATTTGAAGAGCAATTGAATCGAATCTGGGATTTACCATCTCAAGTTTTTCTGGATAACACCAAGATAATTCTTGACTTTATGGAGATACCCAATAATAAAACATATTTGTTGTTTGAATATAAAATAAAAACACCTCCTGGATCTCCCAATTGGAATACGACCTCTCGAAGTGAGTTGTTCTACCATATTGACACAGACGTATCCGCTCCTGCTCCACCCACTCTCCAACCCTGCCAAGCGCCCAACCCATACCCCACTAACCACCGTGTCACTTGCGATGGCCTTCAAGAAAATGGCTCCTATATGCTCTACGTGTATGATACCCAAGGACGGATGGCTTATGCCCGTCACTTTAAAGGCGGCGATGGATGGAGTATCCATCAGAACTTGCCTACTGGTGTCTATATTGCTGCTAGTGTGCGCAATGGGGAGCGGATTTCTAGCCAACGTTTGGTGATAGGGCGGTAATAAATTTTTCAACTTTTACAACATTCATTCATAAAACAACCTAAATTATGAAACAATTATGCACACTCCTGCTCGTGATTTGCGCAGGATTATCCCCTGTTTTTGGCCAAAAATGGCCGCCTAGCCTCGAAGCACTGCTTAAAAATCCTTCTATTCCGAACCAAGGCCGGACGGTGGACTATAGGGATGATTTTCCTGTATTGTATTCAGATTCGAGTTTTACAGAGGATAGAAACCCTCAAACACAGGAAGTGAGTCGTCGTGTTTACGAACGTACCCACTATAATGCCACCAATAAAGTGATTGGCAGGAATACAAAAACTGATTTCCCTCCCTTTTCTGAAGGAAACTGGTTGCGCACCAGTTATGAATTGGATAACCTTGGCCAAGAAGTTTCTTCCTTGACGATAGAGGATTTTGGCGGGGGGAATCTTGATTTACACAGTAGAACAACATCTTTCTTTAATCCAAGCAACCAAGTGATA
>JANMMZ010000107.1:0-95706 GCA_031373665.1 Saprospiraceae bacterium
CTTTTATCATAGATGAATCTGCCTTTGGAAATAAGTTAGAGATTAATAAGTTATATTATTTTGAGCGGTATGCCGCCAATGAAGATGCCTACCTTTTCCAGTATATCAACAAACCTGACGATCCGAATTTGATCGTAACCCTTAATCAAATACCTTTGGTGTTTGAACGGTTCAACGTGTTCAGAGCATTGGTGGAAGATGGCTCAAAAGTGGAACAAAATACTGGTGAGCCAGATCCAAAATCAAAGGAAACCCCTACCGAAGAACCTCCAAAATCCGTCTATGCCACCTTATTTGACACCATAGAGCAGTTAATTTCGGACAATGAGACTCAAAGTGCTATTGACGCAATACGAGAAGCAGATAAAGAACTTAAAACGGGATTAAATTTGGATGTCATTCAAGTTTCGGCCAATTTTAAACAGAATGAAAAAATGCACCACGAAGGACGTATCAATAATGATGAGTATTTTAGGCAGAGTGCACAAGTCAGGCAAGCATTACTACATATTGTAGAATCATTGAAAAAGAGCAAAAATTTGGGCGATGTTCATCCAGGAAACCTTGATAAAATTATTGGATCTAAAGACAAACTACTTAAAATCAATTGGTTAGAAAAGGCATTGAAGGCTTCCAAATCAGTGTGTAGGGTTGTTGGTGATAATATTATCGGGACTGGATTTATTTCCCAAGATGGGTATTTATTTACCGTCAATCACTTGATCTCAAACCCTGAAATGGCCAGTAAGGCTCAGGTAGAGTTTAATTTTGAAGCAACCGCCGAGGGCAATATTAAACCAAAAGTTACCTATCTATTGGATTCAAAGGATTTCATATCAAGTCCCGCAGATCAACTTGATTTTACACGTATAAAAATAATAGACAATCCATCGCAGCCATTGGCTCAATGGGGCTTTGTTTCATTTGAAACAAACGCAATACCTAAAGTAAACGAATCTGTTACCATCATACAGCACCCGATGGGCAAAGACAAGCAGATCGCACTGGATGCCAATGAAGTGGTGGGACAATTAGAACAATATCTCTATTATCGTACTGATACTGAGCCCGGTAGTAGCGGGGCACCAGTATTTAATGCTGATTGGAAAGTCGTAGCCTTGCATCACGCCGCTGGCAAATTTGTAGTCAATGCAAGGGGCGATAAGTTGGATGTCAGGCAAGGCATTCTTTTTAAAGACATTCTAGCAGACATTAGCCAAAAACAAAGGGAGATACCGATCCAAGAGCAAGCCGCCACTGCTTATGAGCCGATCGTACAACAGCAAACGAATATTGGTTCGGAAGAGATGCCCCTCAATGCCCCACAGCCGCCTAAGGAAAATACGACTCCAAAATTTGTCGTCCTTTACGATAGTACCGATGAAGATAAGTTTAGGATCCTGAATAGGCACCTTTCAGCCTTAAAACTCACTAAAAAAATAGTCATTTATGGCGTGTATGAAGCCATAGCAGGTGAAGACATCCTCATACGCACCAAAGAAGAGATGGTCGCTGCTGATCATATCCTGATACTCTTATCTGCTAATATATTCAATGGGGACGCGCAGTGGTTCAGCATAGCACTAGAAGCCTTGGAACAAGGCAAAAAGGTCACACCAGTATATTTGAACAAGATTGATGTAGAAGGTACAGGCATAGAAAAACTCCCTTCTCTACCCACAGAACAGCCAACCATCGCCGATTTTTCCAACGCCGATGCGGCCTATGCCGATGTGGTCAATGGGATCAAGCGATTGATTGCTGGAAACACGCCAGCCTAACGCTACGATATCCATTCTGCTACTTACCCTCACAACGCTTTCTATACTCTATAATGCCTTGCTGATTAGGGTTTAATTTGAGGGAGCGATCAAAATCAATAATGGCACCAGCATAAGCACCTATAGCCAGTCGGCAAGCCCCTCGATTATTGAGGGCAGGTATATAATCTGGGTTGATGGCCAAAGCCTTAGTCAAACACGCCTCCGCTTTAGCGTAATCTTTCACCGTAAAATAAGAAGCCGATAAATTCGTCCACGCCTCTATGTTTTGAGGGTCAAGTTCCAAGGCTTTTTCAAATTTTGAAATAGCCTCTTGGATTCTACTTTGAGCATTCAAGGCTTCCGCATAACTGAGTAGTACAGGAGCCTTGGGCGGGAATTTTTTCTCATACCCCGCAAACGCATCTATTGCCTCCTTATTTTTTCCTAATTTTTGAAGGCAAACAGCCCTAATGTGGGCCGTTATTTCTTCTTCTGGATTGAGTTCACAGGCTTTTTCAAAGTCGGCCAAAGCCTTGTCATAACGCCCATTTGAAAAATAATAATGGCCGCGATAAGCATAGTTTTTGGCCTGTGGATACTCCTTTATCACCTGAGTCCACATCGTATCGGCATCTTTCCATGCTTTAATTTGTTCGCGGGTCTGCCACCCAAAAAGAAAAACAAATAACCCCGCTAACGCCCCCGAAACTACTTGCGACATGCCCCCTTTTTGAAAATATCGCTCCGCCAAAACCGATAATATTAAAAACAACCCTACATAACTCATATAGGTATATCGCTCCGCATACAAAGCCGATCCAACTTTTACAAAACCTAATACCAATATCAGATTGATTAGATAAAAGGTCAAACCAAAAGCCCAAAGCCGATGGCCTTTCAAAAAAGCCCAGACAGTACCGCCAAAAAGCCCGCAACCCACTACCAAAGTCGTGTACATGATGGACTGGTTAGTGCCCTGTTCCGGTATCGGATGAAAAGCGGAAAGATGGGTGGGGAAAAATAATTTTACCACATAAATAACATAACCGTAAGCGGCAAAAAGTGTTTTTTGGATCATTGAAAAATACCCATCGGCTACCGCACCTACTTGGTGCTGATACTGAAAAGTCAAGTAAGAAAAAACAGCAGATACTGCTAAAAACGGAGCATATTTGCGCAATTGCTTGGAAAATTTTGCAGTTTCAGGATCTTGATACCAATCCATGAGCCATAGTACCAACGGAAAAATGATGGCCGCAGGCTTGGACATACAGGCCAGTACAAACAGCACAAATGCCCCCATCCAAATGCGGATGCTTCGCGCCTTGGTTTCTGCGGCCTGATGATACGTATGCGCAATAAGGCCGCTCAAAAAAAACACACTGTACAAAAGGTCTTTTCTACTGGATACCCAAGCCACCGACTCCGTATGCATGGGATGAATCGCAAACAATAAAGCCACCATACTTGATACAAAAATACTAAATCGGAGTCGCCTAATCAACCCAAACACCAAGGCAGTATTGAGCAGGTGCAACAGTAAATTGGTTCGGTGATAAGGCTTAGGATCTGTTCCTTTGTTACCTATTTTTTGATGGTCTAAGGCCAGCGACCACATCGTCAGCGGGTGAAAATTGCCCGCTACTTCTTTGGTAGCTAATACCTTGAGATTACTAGCACTGCACTCAATATTTTGATTTTCATACACATATACATTATCATCAAAAGTAGTGAATGCATTGTTAAGTGACGGCCAATAAATGACTGCCGTGGCCAATAAGATGAACGCCACAATCATCCAGTCTATCCGAAAACCACGCTTTGGAGCGGCCGCTTGTGTTGGTGTTTGTTTAGTATTCGGAACCGAATTCCTAGTATTGAGTTGCTTTTTCGCCATATATATTGCTTACAGATATTACTGAGCGGCCAACAAAGATACACAATTATCAAATTTAGTACCAGTGAAATGTTTTTTAGTTAGAGTTTCACCACACATATTGCCATTCAAAAATATATTCATATATTTGTACCTAGTATCAACAAACACTAGTTCGATCCTACTCAAAAGTGCGTGGTGTCGTTCCTCGTTTTTTAGTTGAACGCTTTCCGTTCAAAAGGCTGGCCAGCCTTGTATTATCATTTATTTGTTTTTTTAATCCCTACGTATTTGTCGATACTGTTCTAAAAAGTGTGTCAAAGATAAATCAAAACTAAATAACTTTGCGCATGACAAAAACTAAAAAAGGCTCTGGGAATATTACTGAATCAGAAGGCTTCGATTACGAAGTATTTGAAGAGGAAGCGATCCAAGCATCAATCGGGTCAATCAGATTCGCTGTGACCCCAACCCCTTCAGCGACTACCTAAAAGTAAGTTTTGACCACCAAGGCAAGGCAGCGCCAGCCAACCTAACCTTGACCAATGCACAAGGCAAGATTATTTGGGAGGAAAGTGTTCAAACCAATACTGGAGTCAATACTTTACGCTTACAAAGCATGGCACAAGTACCCGCTGGAGTCTATCTCCTTACCCTTGGTTTGGAAGGACAACAATACACGGTTAAAGTAGTGAAACAGTAATTTATTAAATTTTTAGGGCTGCTCCACTGTTCGATATGATCTTTTGGGACAGCCCTTTTTATATATTTTCAACATGAGACTCATTCCCTTGATCAGTTTTATTTTACTCTCCTCCTCCTCTTTTACCCAAAATATAGAACCTTTGTGGTTTCGTGCCGAACCAACCGAGGGTACTACAGATTACAATTTACCTTCGGTGATGGTGGATACTTTCGATAATGTCATCATGACAGGCACCACCTATAACCCTGGCCCCAATCTTGGTTTCATCACCGTCAAATACGATTCCAACGGAAACAAAATATGGGAGCGGACACATGATCTGGCTGGCACCGATCGGATCCGAGCATCAGATACCGATGCTGCTGGTGCCGTGTATGTGGGGGGCAATACCACCAGACCCTTGGTGAGTGGAGGCCAGTTTTTGATATTCAAATATGGTACCAATGGAGATACCCTCTGGCAGTATTACCACGATGTACCCGCAGGTATTTCTACCAGCCTCACTGATCTTATGGTGGACGATCAGCAACGGGTCACCCTATTTGGACAATATTCCAACGGAACCACCGAGTTTGGATTACTGGCCGTACAATTGAGCCAAGACGGAAATATCATCTGGTCTAGCACTTACAGTGAGCCCGGAAAAAGTTTCGGCGGGCTTGATGTCCGATGGATAGGCGACCGATGGGCATTTTGGGGAGGCAATAACGGAACATCTGGGCCTCGATTTTTTGTTTGGCAAATTGGATCTGAAGGTCAGACCCTTGGCAGTGCTGAAACAGTCAATTACAATGATTATTTTAATGAGAACTATCATATAGATGCCAGTGGCAATCTCTATATTGGCGATGAGATTGGGGAGTATCGAGTGACCAAATTTTCACTGAATGGAGAATGGGAGTGGGAATATAAAAAACCGACGGCGGTGTTTGAGTTTCCTGTATTGACCGCTAGATTAAAGGCCATAGAAACCAATGCCCTTGGGGAAGTATTCGCCTCTGGATTGGTCAGGATTGATAGCAACCTGGTGATAGCGGTTACTTCAAAATTAGACCAATCAGGGGCTTTGATCTGGGAGCATGAGGTCTATTATCCTGACTCAGAAGGTACTTATTCGCATAAAAGTGCTTGGATCGGCGATAAACTTTTGGTAGGGGGCACTATACGGCCAGAATCAGATAGTAATTATTATGAATACTTTTTCACCCTTTACGACACCGATGGATTCATCAAATGGGGGGTATCAGACTTAGAAGGGCGCAACAATGCTTTCGCCGAAATCACCACCAAAGGAAATCATTTTTATGCAGTAGGTACTGCCTTCCCTATTATTCTTTTGGACACTATTAAAACCATCATCTGCAAATACGCCCTAAGCGACTTAGTCACTAGTACTGAACCAACCAATCCAAGCATCAATCTGGTCAGTCGGCTTCGCTGCGATCCCAACCCCTTCGGTGACTACTTACAAGTCAGTTTTGACCACAATGGCAAGGCAGCACCAGCCAACCTAACCCTGACCAATGCTCAAGGCAGCACTATTTGGGCAGAAAGTGTTCAAACCAATACTGGATCTAATACTTTGCGCTTGCAAAGCATGGCACAAGTACCCGCTGGAGTCTATCTCCTTACCCTTGGTTTGGAAGGACAACAATACACGGTTAAAGTAGTGAAACAGTAATGTTATCAAATACTTAGGGCTGCTTCACCTACGGTAAAGCAGCCCCTTATTTTATTTTTTCAACAAAACACCAGCCCCAATAGCCCCCCTAAATTTTGCCCGAACATCCTCCATAACTGGAGGTCTCAATACAAATACTTCGCCTTTCAAACCGTCGGTTTTTTGAGTAAAAATACCATCCCATTCCAATCCGCAGGAGTTGTGCAGCCGCACCCCATCAATCCAAAGTTTACCGCCCGGTGCTACCGTGATCCGGCTGCCTTGGGGCATAGAAAGTCTGCAAGAAAGACGCAAAGAGCCGCCCTTGGCGATGGTCAGGTTGCCCGAAAGATCGTGGGCACTGTTCCAGACCATAGAATCTCGAATCGTCACATCATAGTTGGGGTTTCGGGTACACCAAACAGGAATCAGGCATTTTCTGATGGGGCTTTTCTGATCAGCAAACACACTGTGGATCTTGCCCAATTGGCAGGGAGTCAAAGCAATTTGATAGGCGTTGTAATCCATCATATTATCGGTCGCCATTGTATTGCAGGGGCCTTCCGTTGTCCATTGCCAACATTTATTGGGATGGTTGGGCGTGTCTGGGCATCCATCTTCCGTCCAAGCGTGGGCCAATGATAAGATATGGCCTATTTCGTGGTTGAGCGAAGGCGCAAAATGCTGAGGCGCCCATTTCAATTCATAATAACCGGCTATTTTCAGGGCTGTTCCCAAGGCGATCCCTTGGCTACTGGCCCGATAAGTCTTTGATTTGGCACTGTCGGGCTGGTGTACCATCATAAAAATATTGATGATCGAGTCCTTGCCAATGCTGTATTTGTCCACCACCTTTCGGTTGTAGTTATTCTGATCTTTCCCTTGAGAAATGAAATAATACAAGGTGTCGTCGTAGTGAAAATAGATCCCATCGTCGCCTGAAGCATTGGGTTGAGGAGTCAACACATAGCGATAACCCTTTCGCAATATTGGGGTATTTTCGGCAGATCGCCAGTTTCGCCAATTGGTATCCAACTGCACATTGGCGGAGTCCAACAAGGCATGCATATAGTTCCGAGCCTCCGCCTGATTGAAATTGCGGCTGCTATCCCTGCTGTTCATGACATGTATATTCACGCGCAGCGAGCGTTTGGGCTGATACTCAGGATGGGTAGGATCGGGGACATACTGTTGCCAAGTACCACATTTGCCAGCCTCCGCGCCGAATGTTTTCCTAAGGGTCACTTGCTGCTGCTCACTGAGCGTACCGGGATGAAACGGGGTGGTGATTACCCGATGGCAACCCATAGAAAAGAGCGCGGCCACCACTATTGTGGCGAGCAAAATAACGGAAAACTGTTTCATCGTCCTACTGCTTATATTTCTCCTCAAATCTTTTGGACAATTTCTTGTGTTTGTTGTCAAGGTTGATTTCGCGGCCTTGAATAAACGCCGCCGTTACTTGATTGGTCCTCATATCCAAAGCATCGCCTTCCGAAATGAACAAGGTGGCATCTTTACCAACTTCCAATGATCCACACTGGGCATCTATTTGAAGTATCATAGCAGTATTGAGCGTCAGTGCTGCGATGGCGGCTTCTTTTGGCAGTCCAAAACCAACGGCCTGTCCTGCTTGAAATGGCAGGTTCCGATGTTTCCAGTTTCCATCGTGTCCAAAGGCAAATAATATGCCTTTTTCATGCAATAGAGCTGCTGTTTTATAGGGTTGATCTATGTCGTCATCGTCGCGGCCGGGCAAACTTTGAGTAGAGGCCAAGATAACAGATACCTTGTGTTCCTTTAAAAAATCGGCCATCAACCATGCGTCTTCGGCACCGACCAAGGCAAAACGCAGTTTGTATTGTTCCGCAAAAAGTACGGCTTCCTGCATCGTTTTCACGCTTCCTGTATGCATAAACAAGGTTTGTGATTGGTTGAACAAACCGCGCATGGCTTCAAAACGAATATTTTTAACAGCCGGATTGGGGTCTTGCAAATAGGCTTTGGATTCGTCGAAATAGCGGCGCAAAGCCAAAATATCTTTGTCGTATTGGTCATTTTTTTTCATTTCAGGATTTCCGGTTTCCCAGCCCTGCCACCGGCGCATGGCTGGCCAGTTGAGGTGAATCCCATTGTCAGCCTTGAGGGCAGCATCTTCCCAGTTCCAAGCATCCAACTGTACCACTGATGAAGTGCCAGATACCAGCCCTCCTTCTGGGGCTATCTCCGCCAAAAGCACCCCATTGGCGCGCACTGTAGGCACAATATCTGAATCAGTATTGTAAGCCACCAATGCCCTAGCATTCGGATTGATACTACCGGCTTCTGCCATGTCGCGGGTGGCGCGTACGGCCTCTACCTCTCCCAAACCAAGGGTAGTAGTGGGTGCAATGAACCCCGGATATACCTGTTTGCCTGCGGCATCGTATATTTTTCCGAACTTGGTGCGATCCAAACGGATGGTTGTAGCATCGGCTACTAAGGTGATTTTGCCGTTTTCAAATGCGATGGCACTATTGGCAATTACCGTTCCGTTGCCAAGGTGCGCCGTAGCACCCAATATCAACACAGGAGCCGGCTGCTTGGGCGCAGGAACAGGGTTTTGAGCGATGGCAGCACTCGAAAATGCTAATAAAAAACATAAGGAAAATAGATAGAGCCTCATTGTATAAAATATTTGAAGGGCTAAGGTATAACAGGATTTTGAAATTTCATGAATTTCTTCGAGGTATCATTATCTTTGTCGCCAATTCTTAAACTTTTTTTCGTGCAAATAGATTCACTTACCGCTAGGGAACGCCCCGACAATAGAACCACCACCCCGCATATATTGCCTATATATGCCACTTCTTCGTTCGCTTTCGACGACATCAACGAAGGGATAGAAATATTTAAAAATATTGAAAGTGGCCACGTATATAGCCGCTACGCCAACCCCACGGTTGATACTGTAGCGCAAAAAATTGCGGATCTCGAAACCCACGGATTGGGCTTGGAAGCCCATGCAGTGATGACTTCCAGTGGAATGTCGGCTATTTCGACCTTGCTATTTGGCCTCCTCAAAAGTGGCGACAAAATATTAACCCAAGGCAATTTGTACGGAGGCACGACTGAACTTTTGACGGCTACTTTTGGTGATTGTGGCATAGAAACGATCATGGTTGACCTCCGCGACCTGGATGCCGTAGCGCAAGTGCTGAAAGCCAATAAAAGCATTAAAATCCTGTATTGCGAAACCCCCGCCAATCCTACGTTGGCCTGTGTCAACATCAAAGCACTGTCCGATCTTGCCCATCAGCATGGGGCTTGGTGCGCCATTGACAATACATTTTTAACGCCATTGCTCCAAAAACCCTTTGCGCATGGGGTTGACTTTATTGTGCACAGCACCACCAAGTTTTTAAATGGACACGGGAATTCCACCGCTGGAGTGGTCATTGGGCTTGACAAAGACTTGATGCGCAAAGGAGTTTGGAAGGCCATGAAACTCATCGGCACCAACTGTTCGCCTTTCGAGGCTTGGTTGACCCACAATGGAATCAAAACACTGGCTTTGCGCATGGAAAGGCACTGTTCCAATGCTTTGGCATTGGCCAATTTCTTAGAGAAACACCCGTCGGTGGCGCAGGTAAATTACCCCGGCCTGACTTCGCATCCCGATTTCGATTTGGCTCAAAATCAGATGCCCCATGGGGCAGGCGGAATGTTGAGTTTTGAACTAAAAGGCGGGCTAGATGCTGGGATCGAATGTATGAATCGCATTAAGTTTTGCACCTTAGCACCTACCCTCGGCGATGTGGATACCCTCATTTTGCATCCTGCTTCCATGTCGCATTTGAGCGTAGCCAAAGAAATTAGGCTTCAAAATGGGATCACGGATGGATTGATCCGCGTTTCCATAGGCATCGAAAATCCAGCAGATATTATTGCCGATATTCAGCAATCTATAAATTAATACAGTCATGCATTCAGAACCTATTTGGGGTATAGACCTTGGCGGCACTAAGATAGAAGCCGTGATATTGGAACATAGAAACAGCACAAAAGTGCTGAACCGGATGCGGGTGCCAACGGAGGCCGACCAAGGCTACGAACACATCATAGGGCAGGTGGACAAACTAATCGCCATGTTTAAAGCAGAATCAGGACTTGTCCCAAAAAGCCTGGGTATTGGGCATCCCGGCACCTTAGATCCGATCACAGGAGCCATCAAAAATGCCAACACCACAGCCCTAAATGGGCGGCCTTTTAATGTAGATTTAGAAAAGCGCCTTGGTATTCCGATCAAATTGGCCAATGATGCCAATTGTTTTGCTGTAGCGGAGGCACTAATGGGGGCTGTGCCAGAGGTGTTGCCAGAAGCCGAAGTGGTATTCGGGGTAATCCTTGGTACAGGGGTAGGTGGCGGCTGGGTTGTGCACGGCAAGGTAATCAATGGCCGCCAAGGTATAGGTGGCGAGTGGGGACATAACCTCTTGGAACCAGAAGGCCAACCCTGCTATTGTGGTCGGAGTGGTTGTGTAGAAACGGTAATTTCTGGCCCTGCTTTAGAGCGGTATTATGCGTCTATCACTGGCGTGAAACAAAAACTAAAAGAGATAGTATTGCTTTCAGAAACGGGGGATCCTGCGGCAAAACAAACCATAGATCGGTTGGTAACCTATTTCGGAAAGGCCATGGCCATTGTCATCAACATCATGGATCCCGATGTCATCGTATTGGGCGGTGGAGTCGGCAATATTGACCGACTTTATACCGATGGGGTTCAAGAAGTTCAGAAGTATTTGTTCAACCCTCGTATTGATACCCTGTTTTTGAAACCCAAATTGGGCGATAGTGCAGGGGTGTTTGGAGCGGCGTTGTTATAGGGCATTGGGTGGGTGAGATTAAGCCCCCTAACCACCACACCAAATAGCCTAAATCCTTACTAATCTGTCGTCCCAAATATTTTGAGATGACAGATCAGTAAGTGATGGAATCCACCCTTAATCATCACTTAAATACTAGTTTCACCAAATTTTACATAAAAAATACCCATAGCCACATTTAATCCGCAAAAATATCGGAACTTTGCCACCGTTGCTATCAAAAAAGCGCGTACTTATGGCAAAAAATGCACCTAAGCCTGCCCGAAGAAACACTGGAACCACGGCTGCCGCTGTCAAATCAGTTGTAGAACAGGGCTTTAATATGAAAATTCCCTCGTTTTTCAAAAACACCTTGCTCCAGAGCGGGATTATTTTTGCTTTTGCCTTATTGCTATATGCCAACACCCTTGGGCATGGTTTTGTGCTCGACGATAGCATTGTAATCACCGATAATATGTTCACGCAGCAAGGCGTGAAAGGCATTCCCGGCATTCTTTCCAAGGATACATTTTTTGGTTTTTTTAAGGTAGAAGGCAAAGAAGCCTTGGTGTCAGGCGGTCGTTACCGACCTATGACCTTGGTGGTTTTTGCTTTTATTTATCAGATGGCAGGTGCTACCCCTTGGGTTTTTCACCTATTTACCATACTCGTGTTTGCATTGACCTGTGTTGTATTGTACCGGGTGTTATTATTGCTGCTCAAAGGGCATGAGAGCGATCATGCGGCCTTGTTGGCTTGGGTTGCAACCATACTTTTTGCAGTACACCCAATCCATACAGAAGTGGTGGCCAACATCAAAGGCTGCGATGAGATTATCACGTTATTGGCATCTCTGGGGTCTTTGTATTTTTTGGTCAAAGCATTTGACACCTCAAAAACAGGATATAGTATTGCCGCAGCAGCGGTATTTTTCTTGGCCTGCCTTTCAAAAGAAAATGCAGCCACCTTTGTAGCCATTGCCCCGCTCACACTTTGGGTGTTTAGAAGCACCGACTGGACTACAGCGTTCAAGCATTCTATCCCGCTATTCATTGCTTTTTTGGTATTTTTTATCATCCGTGGCAGTATTTTGCACTGGAATTTTGGGGGCGCACCCATGGAACTCATGAATAACCCCTATTTGAAAATAGAGGGCAATCAATGGGTTTCGTACAGCATGGCCGAAAAACTGGGCACCATATTTTACACGCTTTGGAAATATGTACAACTGCTGTTTATCCCACATCCACTTACCCACGATTATTACCCTAGGCACATCCCCCAAATGACGTTTGGCAATCCAATTGCCCTTTTAGGGTTGGCTACCATGCTTGGGTTGGGTTGGTATGCTATTTCTGGGTTGAAACACCGGGATCCCATCCGTTATGGTATCTTGTTTTACCTGCTTTCCTTGAGCATTGTATCCAATTTAGTATTCCCTATTGGTACCAATATGGGCGAACGGTTTGCATTCATGCCATCCGTCGGTTTTTGCTTGGTGGCGGCTGCACTCTTGGTTCGATTGAAGAATCTTAATACCATTTTGATCGCCTTGGGCATCGTAACCGTACTTTTTGCCGCCAAAACAGTGTGGCGCAACCAAGCCTGGTCATCCAACGAACATTTGTTCTTTACCGATCTCGAAAATTCACCCAATAGTGCTAAAATCAGAAATGCCTGCGGAGGCGTATTGTTTGATAAAGCCACCAAAGAGACCGACAAGGCCAAACAAAAGCAACTTTGCCAAGAGGCAGTACCCCACCTCAATAAGACACTGGAAATCTACCCCAATTATTCGGATGCTTTTGTCAGTCGAGGCGGTGCTCATTATGTGCTTCAAAACTACGATTTGGCCATAGCAGATTATAGAAGGGCGGTACAATTGGCGGCCGACAACCCCAAGTGGGCCACCTACCTCGCCATGAGCCTGCGTGATGGAGGCAAAATGTATGGTGAGAAAAAAGGTGACCTCAATACTGCCATGAAATATTTGGCTGAATCATGGCAAATCAATCCAAAAGATCCCGAAACGGCTCGGATTTTGGGCGTGGCCAATGGCGTATCGGGGCGGCATCCTGAAGCCATTCAATGGTTTACTAAGGCGGTGGAATTAGCCCCCAATGAGGCAACCTATTATTACGATCTTGGCAAGGCATATGGTGCTATCGGCGACCTGAATAAGAGCAATGAATTGATCAACAAAGCCAAGCAAATGAACCCTACAATAGGCGAACAAAGAAACTAATAAAAATTCAAAAGATATGAATAAGAAACTTCTTTACCGCACCCTGATTGCACTCCTGCTCCTGATCGTGGTCTATATCATTGGTGGGCGCATGGGGTGTTGGGGAAGAACGCCCATGGCCGCAGGTACTTTGCGTATGCGGACTGATTCGCCCGTGAACAACCTAAATCCATTTTTGAACAACTCTTCAGGGGCTAATTTAAGTGTGCTGCAACGCATATTCATGACACTTGCAGAAACGGATCCCGCGACTCTATCATTGGTACCCACCATGATAAAGGCAGTACCGACACCTTATGAAGTAAAGGACGGCCCCCACAAAGGCTGCACTGCCTATGATGCAGAAATATTGGATTCTGCTGTCTGGGATAATGGTACGCCCGTCACTGCCGCGGATATTATTTTTACGTTCAAAACGATCTTGCACCCAAAGTTGAATAACGCCTTTAAAAGTTACTTTGAGGTGCTTAAAACCATAGAGGTTGACCCACAAAACCCTAAAAAATTCACCGTTTACTTCTCTTCCTATTACCTATTGGGTACGGAGGCGATTTGTACCACGCCCATCTTGCCTGCGTATCATTATGATGCCCAAAATCTCTTAAAAAATATTCCACTCTCTGATTTTACAGATAAAACCAAGGTGGCCGAGTTGTCGCAAAAGGCTGAAATAGACGCTTTTTTGGCAGCCTTTTCAGATCCAAAATACCTACTTGATGCCTCCTCTATTGTAGGCAATGGCCCCTACAAATTAGAGAAACATAGTGAAAACACTTGTGTTTTACTAAGGAAAACGGATTGGTGGGGCGACAAATTGGTGAACATCAATCCTTTATTGGGTGCTTATCCAGAACGGTTGTCGTTTGAAGTAGTGAAAGAAGAACCAAGCATTGAGAACATGCTTAAAACCCAAGGATTGGACATGGTGGCTGGGTCATTTACTCCTGCCAGTTTTAAAAAATGGGAGGCTGACCCCGAAATCAACAAAAACTATGATTTTCACGTCATTGATGCCTCTGGTCAATATGCTCGAATATATGTGAATTTGACACTTCCAAAATTTCAAGACAAACGAGTGCGCCAAGCCATAGCGCACGTAATCAATTACGAGTATATCCTTAAGGAAATTCAACTGGGTTTTGGCGCTCGTGCAGTGAGCCCCATACCAGCCTCCATGCCTTATTTTGCAAAAAACATTATTCCTTACCCTTATAGCCTTCAAAAGGCAAAAGACTTGCTCACGGAGGCTGGATGGACCGATACCAATGGCAACGGCACGGTGGATAAAGTAATAAATGGCACTGTTACGGAGATGAACATCGAGGTCTTAAATTCAAAGGCTCCCGTTCCCAATATGATAGCCAATAGCATCAAAGACAATGCCTTGCAGGCGGGGATTAATATGACGATTGTACCAGCCGATCCCAACGTGATTGTAGAGCGGTCAGGTGGTGAAGTAGCCAACTATGAAATGGTGATGGGCGCAGCAGGTTTGCAGTCTCAACCCTACGATTTTTATGACCGATTTCACTCCAGTGCGGTACCGCCCAATGGCACCAATCGCAGCCACTACAAAAATACAGTAGTTGATAGCCTTATCAATATACATAGGACTACCCTCGATAATAACCTGCGCAACCAACTTTATGTCAAACTACAAGAAATCATCTACGATGATTGCCCTGAATTATTCATTTACGCGCCCAAAACAAGGGTTATTACGGCTAAAAAATGGAGACCCACCTTGATGAATAGTTATCCTGGGTTTTACATTCCGACTTTTAAATTGAATTAATACACTCATCAATATCTTACAAAATGGCTTTTGAAGTAGAAGGCAAACTACATAAAATGTTCCCAACGGAACAAAGATCATCCAGTTTTCAGACCCGCGAATTTGTGTTGGAAATACCCGATGGCAATTACCCACAGTTAATCAAATTTCAAGCAGTGCAAGAGCGTTGCGGTATTTTGGATAATTTTAAGGAAGGCGACGCGATCAAGGTTTCTTTTGACCTGCGTGGACGTGAATGGAACGGTAAATACCTGACCAATCTCAATGCTTGGCGGGTGGACAAAGCCACCGGAGAAGGCGGCGGCGGAGGTCAAGAAGAAACCCATAAAAGTACGGCTGGAAATGAAAATTTCCCTACAGATCCATTCCCAAACTACAATGATGCGCCACCAGTTGACAGCAACGATTTGCCGTTTTAGGAATCTATAAAAAACAGCCATAAAATAGGTAAAATCATTTGATTCTGCTTGCTTTATGGCTGTTTTAATTGAAATTGATTGTGGTATCCAAGCAATAGGAACTCGTGTCTATTCAATCTTTTCATTGTGATCCAATACCTCCATTACGGTACGGAATGCAGCATATTTGCCATCAAAACGCTCTCGATGCTCCTGTTGCAAATCGGGGCCAAACTCGTGCTGGTATCGAGTCAGGTGCGCCATGTCTTTCACTAAATATTGAACAGTATAGATTTCAGACTCTGTGTGTTCGTGGCCGATGAGGCGACACATCCGGTACGACATGAACATGCCAGTCATCATGACATCAGGTATATGGCTTTCTTGCATCCATTTTACCCAATCTTCATGTATTTCTATATCTACTGTTACGGTAACGTTGTATAATAGCATAATTTATATTTCTTACATGGCAGCAGAAAACTGCTTTAAAAAGCGCACATCATTTTCAAAAAGCAGGCGAATATCTCCAATTTCGTACAGTCGCAAAGCCTGTCTTTCAACACCCATTCCAAAAGCAAACCCGCTGTATCGCTCAGGGTCAATGCCACAGTTTATCAAAACCTGAGGATCTACCATACCGCAGCCCAAAATCTCCAACCAGCCCGTACCTTTGGTGAGGCGGTAGTTCTTTTCGGTTTCGGTACCCAACCAAATGTCCATTTCAGCCGAAGGCTCCGTAAATGGAAAAAACGAAGGGCGCAACCTGATTTTAGTAGCCCCAAACATTTGCTGCGCAAAATAGAGCAAGGTTTGCTTCATATCAGCAAATGAAACCCCCTCATCAATATAAAGCCCTTCCACTTGATGAAACTGGCAGTGCGAACGCGTCGAGATCGTTTCATTCCTAAAAACCCGCCCAGGGGCAATGATCCGAATGGGCGGTTGCCGACTTTCCATCACACGCGCTTGTACTGGCGAGGTATGCGTACGTAACAACATCCCCGGAGCATCCACCACATAAAAAGTATCTTGCATATCGCGGGCAGGATGGTCTTCGGGCGTGTTCATGGACGTAAAATTGTGCCAGTCATCCTCTATTTCAGGCCCATCGGCCACACTAAAGCCCATGCGGGTAAATATATCCACAATACGATTGAGCGTTACACTGATCGGATGTCGCGATCCAGTAGGCACTGATTCGCCAGGAGCACTCAAGTCGTATTGCTTGGCACTCGCTTGCGCGGTGAGTACTTCCATCTGCTCCTTCAAGGCTTGGTGTTTCTCTTCTGCCGACTGCCTCAAGGCATTCATCACCTGACCAAATTCCCGCTTCTGCTCATTGGGTATCTGCCTCATTTCTTCCATCAATGCCTTGATTTCTCCTTTTGTTCCCAAATACTGAATACGAAACAACTCCAATGCCTCTGCATTGGTGGGTTCAGCCGCTGTGATGGCCTCTTGTGCTTGCCGCACTTTTTCAAAAATATCAGACATTTTTTATGTTTTTCTGTTGGTGGCTTTTCGCCACCAACCAATTCAGACTGTGTAAATCGTAGTTCCTTCCCCTCGCAAAGGTCGTATATTTTTTGGAAAATATAAAAAGAAAAAAGCCCCCTGACGCGTTCGTCAAGAGGCCATCCCAAAAACCAATTGTTAAAGACATCTATCTTACTACCCAACATATTATACCTGTTGGGTCAATTATTTGAACATGCCACAGCCATAGAAACTGGAACAAACCTGTTTCTGATGACATTACAATACCTTACCCTTATCGTGCTCGACAATGGATAGTGTATTATTTTACCGTTATTTACTTTGAAAATTCGGCTCCCTTTGAGCCATGCGCAGAACATTGAGGCTGTCTTACAAGACGAATCTCTTTTTTAAGAAAATCATTGTCAAAATTTTATTTGGTATTGAGGTTTCGGAAATTTTTAAAATTTCCGAAATCTAACAACCTAAAATAATCAACAAAATTTGGCGAAATTTTTTCGTGAAACTTAAACCTCGGACTTATAAAACAGTGTTAGAAGGCGTGATTCTTTCTCCTTACCCTGTTCTTTTGAATCAAGGTAAGGAGATGAATCGCTAAGAAATGACTAGGTGTCATTTTCACCGAAGGACTAGAAATCCTTCAAATCCAATATAAGTATTACTTGTACAACTCAGCAGGTGCTTCAGTTGTGCCGGGCTTAGATTTGCGCTTTAGGTTGTAGGCCACACTAATCTCGTGAGAACCAGAACTATAAGACTGGAAACCAGAGAATGCTATATCATAAGAGTAGTAAATTTCCATCTGCTTGTATTTTGAACCAAGTAATAGGGTAGCAGTACCTTGGTAACTTGGACGGAAAGTCAAACCTGCGATCAATTTCTCTTCCAAGAAACGACCCTGAACGTTTAAATCAATCTGATAAGGCGTATCCCTAAATTTGCGCATAGAAAGAGAAGGAATTATCTTGAAATTTTGAGAAGGCACATCTACAATATAGCCTAGTTGGAACATATAATGCTCAAATAGTTTGCTGCTTTTTTCTTCGTTTCCACCTACTGTTGGTACCTCGTCAAGACGGGCGCGGATGGCATTGGGGACAGCGAAACTAATCATCAATTTTTTGTCGTACAAAATATGTGCGCCCATAGAAGCATCAAAAATATTTTCGCCTTCTACCATTTGTTCTATGGTTGGATCGCCTGGATCAAGCGTTGGATTGCTCAATAAATCGTTATCTGCACGGCGATTTAAAAATTCTGTAGAAAGGCCAAGGCCAATTTTAGCCTTTTCAATCTGAAAGCGGAAGGCATAGTTCAACTGTGCACGGGTAGTGCGCAAATCGCCAAGGCGTTCTGAAAACAGGCCACCACCAAGGGCTAATTTATCACCCACTGGGCCATTGAACATCACGGTGTAACTGTTAGGCCGGCCGGGGAATCCTGCCCATGCACTCCGTGCATTGGCCACCAATTGATATTTGTTATCAAATCCAGTAGCCCCCGGATTGACCAATACCGGAAAAACGTGGTACTGTGAGTAAATGGCTGGTTCTTGAGCGAATGCTGTAACCGCAAGGAAAGCGGTGAAAAGGGTAAAAAATATCTTTCTCATCGTAAATCGATATGTGTGGTTGGGATGATAAAATGTTGATTAAGAATATAAAATGGACTCAAAAAAGAGTCCTAAAAAATGATTGTAAAATCTACCGTTTGTTGGGTATTTTCACATTACTATATAGGCAATAAATATGCCAATATTATTGAATTTTAAAAAAACTTTCAAAATTATTGGGGTGGCTTTTAGAGGAGGCCACCCCAATATCATCTTGACTATCGCATTAGATTAATGTGGCCTTTTTCCACCACTTGGGTGCCACTATCATCTTTGTAGGTATAAACGTAGTAGTAAACGCCTTCTGGCAATGGTTGGTTATTCTTGTTGGTACCATTCCAGCGGGTAGTTAGGTTGGAATCATTGTAGTTTTTTATTTCAAAAACCAACTGACCCCAGCGGTTGTAGATTTCTACGGTATTTTCTGTGTTGTTGGCACAGGTAATAATGAAGAAATCATTCAAATTATCGTCGTTTGGTGTGATCACTGGGCGACCAATATTACAACCATCCGGTGGCGTAGGCACAGTGTCATAAGCAAAAGCAGCACAACCGTTTGAATCTTCTACATCGAAACGAATCACTTCGCCTGGACAAAGGTTGTCTGCCAATTGTGTATCCCCAAATTTACCAATACGGTTTGAAGTCCACTCATAACGTACGATACCAGTAGCACCAGTTAATACTGCCATCACCTGTCCATCACAAGATGTAAATGTAGTTGGTTCGATAGGGCTGCTCAAAGTAATAGTGATTGGGTCAGGGTTTACCACGGTGATATCATTGATTATCCTTGTTACGCCATTATCGTCAGTGATTGTGACCGTATAAATGCCGGCACACAAATTAATGGCGCGCGACTCTTCACCAGCAAATATTTGTTGATCTATCAATCCATTCGACCATTTCACAGAGTAAGGTTGTACCCCGCCATTGACAGTAACACCTGCAATACCATTACATTCGTCGTGGCATTTGATACCACTGACAGTACGGGTGGAACTAACGATGCCTAGAGGGCTGGTCAGTGAATCTGCCCATACGCTGCTACATCCTGTTTGGTCAGTCACGGTCACACTATAGGCGCCACCGCAAAGCGTATTCGTCTGTGGGGTGCTGGCACCGTTGCTCCAAAGGATATTGGCCAAGCCTGTTTGTCCAGTGAATATCACCAAGGCCTTACCATCACAGATTCCATCTCCAGTTACCTGATATCCACCCGGAGTAAGCGACAATTCGTTTACATTGGTTACGTCTAAGTTAGATTGGTTGACCAAAGTAGTAGTGATAGTCTTCGTAGCGGAGAATGCATCAGTCACAGTTACCGTATAAGTGCCAGCGGCCAAACCTGAAAGGTCTTCAGTGGTACTACCATTTGACCACAAGTAAACGTACGGTTTTTTACCGTATGTAGTCGTTATGCCTATTGCGCCATTGGTGTCACCTATGCATTTAGGATTTATATTACCAGCCACATCGTTGTCGACATCTAATGGCAAAAACTGCGCAAGTATGATGAACTCCTGTACTGCGGTACAACCGCTTACCGTATTTGTGACAGTCACTGTATAAGTGCCCGGTGCCAGGGTTTGGATAGTTTTTGTAGTAGCACCTGTACTCCATTGGTAACTCAAGGTATTGCTGACATCAGGAATGATATCTACTGATCCAGAAGGAGTATCTTCAAACGCATTCACACTGGTAGAACTAAAGTTTGGTGCTTCTTTCTGGTCAACCATTTGTATTGGCAATACCAAGGTACTGCCATTGCTGGCCGTCACGGTGATACTATAATTAGTGCCAGCCAATAGGTTGCAAATAGAAACTGCATTGTCAAAAGAAGCCACAATTTCGCCCGGCGTAGGGCCAGTCCACTTGATATTGTATGGCTTAGGCGCAGCAGGTGCGATGGCAATATTGATACAGCCATCAGTAGCGCAAGCATCTTGTACCGAAGTAACCAGTGTAGCACCTTCGAGTGGATTTGCCTGATCTACAATAAAACCTTGGATCAAGGAACAACCATTGGCATCAGTCACAGTCACAACATAAGTGCCTGCTGACAAGTTGGTTAGATCTTGTGTTTGTTCACCACTTGCCCAATTGTAGGAATAACCATTAGCACCAGGAGTGCCACCACTTACAGAAATATTAATACTACCCAGCACATTACCATTTTGATCAACGATTACGGAGTCAGCACCAATAGATACAGGAAAAAGTGGTTCCGGTACAGTCACGGCAGGGAATACCTTTGTACATCCAAGGGCATCCGTTATGGTTGGTGTATAATCTGCACCTTCTAATTGGCCAATGGCCAATCCGCTCAATATTGGGTTGTTGGGATAAGACCATTGTGCCGTATAAGTACCCATGTTGCCACCTGTTGGTACAATCACGATACCACCAGTACCAGCACCATAGCAAGCCACTCCTGTGACGGAAACTGTACCCATTGTTATATCTTCATCAGGGCCATCAACTACTGCTGTTTGAGTGATTGAGCAACCTTCACCGTTTAAGTCAGTGATGGTGGCCACATAAGTACCTTGTGGTATATTGATAGGGTTGGTGCCACCCGGTATACTTGGAGACCAAGACACCAAGTTATTCCCCCAACCACCTGCAATAGTTAAAGCGATAGCACCTGTATTTGAATTGAAGCATTGGGTATTGGTCACTGTAGCAGAAGCCGTAAGTGTATTACCTGGCTCATCAATTGTTACTGAAGTTGCTTGAGGGGCATTCAATACGGCAGTACAGCCGCGCGAGTCTGTTACCAATACAGTATAAGTGCCGGCTGGCAGATTACTTGGGTTTTGCTGCGCACTTACATTGAATTGAGATGCATTTTTCCAAGAGTAAGTATAAGGAGCAGCGGGGGCAGCAAATGGCGTACCACCAGTGACCGTAATCGTTGCACCCCCATCATTACCATCTTTACATTTAACGTCTTTTTTGCTATTTAGCGTTACCGATAAAACTGATGGTGTCGTGATCATAATGGCTTGAGCCGTGAAAGAACAACCCTTAACATCCGTAATAACAGGTATGTAAGACCCAGTACCTAAGTTTGAAATAGTGGCACCATTTTGAGTATTACTCCAAGTATAAGTGTAAGGAGAAGTACCGCCAGTAGCCGCAATTGTGATAGAACCATTGTTGATACCAAAGCAAGCGGGATTGGTAACATTGATATTACTAGTTAATAACGTGACTGCTGTCGGATCTGTTACCGTGGCCGTATAAGTAGAAGAGCACTGGTTAGCATCCCTGATGGTTACAGTATAAAGGCCGGCTTTCAGGTTGCTGATATTGGCCGTAGTAGCACCTGGGAATGGCGCAGGGCCAGCCCAAACGTAAGTCAATGCACCTGTACCACCGCTTGCATTGGTCGTGATACTTGCGATAGAGCCGCCAAAACAATTGTTAGGATTGATCACAGGATTTGGGAACACAAACGCCGGAGGCGACGTAATCGTAGTAGAAGCAGTCTGAGTAGCACCCCCTGTGAGGGTCACTGTCACGGTATAAGTACCTGCAGCAAGGTTAGTCAAGTTGGCTGAACCCATATTGCCTGCATTGATACTTGGACTTGGCCCAGCCCATTTGATTAGGATTGGGGTGGAGTTATCCGACATTTTTACTTGAGCGGTACCATTGTTTACATTGGCACAGTTCAGGTTGGTTTTGGTAATAGAAACCGAAGCACCGCTTGGCAATTTTACAAAACCATTTTCTAGTTTAATCGGTACGCCGCCTACATTTTTGCGGGCTGCGCCGATGGCACTCCAAGGGTTGCCACATATGTTGGTACCTGTAGCAGACCTTAATTCAAGTGGGAAAGTTCCAGTAGTTGCTCCAGAATTGAAGCAGACACTGAAGATAGCAGTGTTGTTAGCAACAGTCACACCCGCAACATTTGACCAAGTGAAACGCACCTGGCCAGCAGTAGCAGTGTTGAGATTGCTAGCAGCCAAACTTAGTGGGCCACCCAATGTGATAGGGGTTACTAAAGTCAATTGTGTATTGTCATAAAAGAGGGTAAACTCCGCATTGGTCACCGTGTTAAAGTTTTTCACTTTCACCGGTACACAAGTATTATTGATGGTACCAACGGCAGTGATGGTATCCACCATGATCGTCACCGCATCCGGAGGAGGCGGCATAGTGATAATATTGATGGTGCTGCCGACAGGGGTAGCGCCATTAGGATGGGCAGGTGCTGTCCATACATTAACACTGCTGCTATTAAATGCTTCCATCGCAATGCCTACACCATCTATTGTGATGGCAGATTGTTGACCAGGTTGGCCAATGGCTGTAAAGCAAATATCGTAAATGCGTGATCCATCAGCCCGGGTGATACCAAGGCCTGTTTCGTCGTCCCAAGCCACTCGTTGGGTACCAGCATCAGGGTTTATTACCTTTGAGGCTAACCCGCCCAAGGCGATGTTTCTAATACAATCGTATTGTAGCACCGCAGGATTCCAGTGCATGGCGTATTGCATGGTAACGATGTTGTCAAAGTCATTGACCGTCACGGGCATGCAGCCACGCATACCTTGTGGGATATACAAAGTATTGGCAATTACCTTAAAACCGGTGTAAGTCACTGTGCCATCGCCAGTGGTTACGCCCAAGCCAGTGTTTTGATAATTTATCCCTACATTAGTACCAGCTAAATTAGTGGCCTCAATGATTGGTTGAGCATTGGGAATCAAATTCAAATTGGTAGAACCTACAGACAATACCGTAAAATGAATGATGAACATCAAGCCATTTGCCGGAAGTGTTATTCCAGATGGATAATTAAAAAAGTCGTTTCCCCAAGAGACGGAAATCTTTCCGAGTGATTGCTGTGGATTATAAGATCCAGCAGTAAAATTCGGAAGGCCGTCATAAGAGTTGAGGGAGTCAAATTTTAGGACATCTTTATTGAATCCTATCGGAAACTGGAATCCTACCAAACTGTTGAAACCCGAAGCGGCTTTCACTTGTACCGATACTTTGGATCCTATCGGGAAAAGTGGTTGCGTGGATGGGTCAAGGGAGAAAGAGGTGGTCAATTGGCCAAATACCGAAGTAGATAGGCAAATCAGACAGGCTGAAAAAAGTAGAGTAATCGGTCTCATCTTTAACAAATACGTGGGATAAAAGTGAAATAACTTATTTTTCAAAACAAATGATTTGACGGATGGCTTTTTGATCACCCGTACGGATTATAAGAGTATAATACCCTTTATTGGGTAGTGCTGTACTTTCAATTACTATGCCAGTTTTCCCAGCAGGATACCATTTTTTATTTTTTAACACTACTTTCCCAGTAGGGTCAACGATAGAATATTCCACTTCTGCTGCCTTTTGCAGTTCAAATACGGCATTTACAGCCTCAGAAAAAGGATTTGGAAATATTTCTAATGGAATGTTATTTTCTAAAATTTCCTCTTGTGCATCCACAGTATAGCCCACTGCCACAAAACCGTGGTCGCTCACAATGGCTGTATCACTATAGATTATGGATGATGTACCTTCTATTCTGGACACTTCATAATATACAGGTAATTTTTGAATAAACTTAACAGGGGAACTAGTATTGAGGGCTCCAATTACTTTGAGCCGCAACCTAAATATAGTGCTGTTGTCAGGAACGCTGGCACCAAAATCAAGGTTTGCTGCTTCATAAGCAAAACGAACAAATCCGCTGTCGGCAGCGAAAGTAGCATTGAAGTCGTCCGCGCCGAGACCGGGCAGGTTATAACTGTCAACAGTTAAAAATTTTAGTACTTGGGGATCCCAAGACAACACAAATTGTGCGGAAGTAATACTATCAAAACCAGTCACCTTAACGGGCATATTTAATATGACGTTGGGTGCAGCATTATTGACAAAAGGCAATGAAAATGTAATCGGTTGTGCCGATAGCCGTATAGTCAACAACAAAAAGAATAGTACACTTGTAATCGCGATACGCGTAACAAGACTCATGGAAAACAATTAGTTTGGATTACTATAAAAGTTGATGTCAGATATTAAAAAAACCTTTTCAGACTATACGGGAAATCCGTTTTACAACGGGGATTAAAAGAAAGGATTAAATGTGATGTCTAATATGGGACAAAAAATAGGCCAAAAATTAAAAACAAGGTAAGAAAAGTTTTCAATTTCAACTCAAAACACTGAAAATCAATGGCTTAGAAGGACAAAAAAATTATGTCTTTCCTTGGTCTTCCATGATTACACGTTGTACTATTTCAAAACTTTCCTCATGAAATGCTTCTGGAGGCATCCCTTTGGCAAATTTTGCAAGGTCGGCATGGGTCAATAACTGGGCGATGGCACCTAATCTTGGCTCAAATAAGCCACCAGTTTTCAAACGCCGCAGCAGGTCTTCGGTGGTGGACTCTAAGGCTGGTAACCGATGCTGCCGCTCTATGTACTCCCTAAATATATAGGTGAGTTCTGCGTAATAGGCTTTTATATGGCCTTGCTGCCACAGTTGTTTTTCTGCTAATGATTTTAATTTCCTTTGAGCCAATTCATACGGTGGCATTGAAAATTGCCGCGACCTTGGGCCAAATTTTTTATTCCTCCGCTCATACCACCAAAACAGGGCTAATACCAACAAAGGAATCAAGGCAACCGCAATCCACCAAGACAAATAATCGCGCCAAGTCTTAGGTTCTGCCCTTATATCTTTGATGGGTGCCATATCTTTAGGATCATCAGGCGAAGGAGTGGCCAATACTATTACTTGGAGCGGATTGGTGGTGGCTACCTGTCCGCCATTCAGTCTTAGTGTTAGTGGGGGCAGGTTTAAAGTATCTTCATCAAAGTGAATCATGCGGATACTTATATAAAACGCATCTAAGTTTTGAGTACGGGTCACCTCCGATTGGCTCAATATATTTTGCCTATCAATAATCGAATCCCAAGCGGAAAAATCAATCTCCAAGGGCTGGCCTACTGCTCTAGGTGAATATATATGGATGACGAAGGGGTTTCCTGTTTCGGCATAGTTGCTGTCCAAGGTAGCCTGCGCTTTTATCTCTTGTGCAGCAAGATCCAAGCCTTGGCACAGCCACAAGATCAAAATCAGCCAATACCGAATAGGCACAGAGCGACCAATGTCGGGGCAGCGAACAGCCGCCCCGACACCGGGAAATTTTAAAACATTGAAAAAATGCATCAATAAATTAGAAGAATACGCCCAGCCTCAAGGAAACAATACCAAAAGTACCTTTTGATTTTTCTGCTGTCAATGGTTGGTTGGCTGCTTTCAAGACAAACCCATCATCAGCGGTCAAATCCGTAAACTGCTGCTGATAACTCAATCCACCAAATAAGGTGGTATGTGTGGCTATCTCATATTCTACGCCGCCGCCAAGACCCCAAGAAAGGGAAAGGCCATTCACGTCATCGCGAATGTCTTCATCCTCGGTGTTTTGTGTGTTGGTACCACGGATGTCGCCCAATGATTTTGTCACAAAACCAAGGGTAAATACCGGGATCTCCGCATAAAAACGAAAACGCGCATCAGCATTGGTACCGCCCCTCATTTTTAATCCAAAAGGAATTTCCACATAATTGACACGGTAATGCAATTTTGCATTGGCTGAAAGGGTATCAAATTTGCCGGGAACGCTCAATTCAGAGTTTTTCCAGAAAATACCAAGTGGATAACCATTTTGAATGGTGCCGCCTTGATTTAGACCAAATCCAATACCAGAAATAAGGGCATAGTTTTCTTGGAAATAATACTCTCCCAAGGCTCCAACTTTGAATCCGATATTGGTTCCAGCACTCTCTAATTTTTTGTCAGAGGTCTTTAACCACGATATACCCGGACTGGCTTGAAAGCCAAATCGGAACTTTGCGCCGTCCTGTGCGGACACATGAAGAAAACAAAACAGGAAAAAACTGACACTAAAAGCAATTTTTTTCATAGCAGGTAGTTCTTTTGCAGTTTGAAAAATTTTAGAACAATGAATGAATTTAAAAATCAACTCGTTTTCACAGATACAATTACTCTATACTACATGACACGTATTTTTTTATTTGCGGCACTCCTCTCCTTATTATCATCATCTTGCGGTGCCGGTGATTCCCCAAGGGCTGCTGCTCCCGATGTTTCTGGCATTCCTGTTGAGATCCATTTGCAACGGTTCGATCAGGCTTTGTTTGCCTTGGATACCAATCAGTTAGACGCAAAACTTCCAGATCTGGCACAAAAGTACCCTGATTTTTTCAAATTATATACAACTCATTTAATTAATGACCCATCTGATCGGGAACCCACACCTGCAAAAACCATTAGAAACTTCATAACAGCACCCGAAGTGCGCCATCTATACGATACGGTACAGGTCGTTTATGGAGACCTGAGATGGCTTGAAAAAGACCTGACCCAAATGTTTAAATACTACAAGTACTATTTTCCACAAAAGCCTGTGCCACAAGTACTTACCATGATAACCGACTACGCCAATGATGCTTTTACTGCTGGCGATAGCCTCTGTGGAATCGGATTAGATATGTTTTTGGGAGAAGACTACCCGATCTACCAACTTTTTGAAAACACCTCTCCTGAATACATACGACGACAGTTTAAAAAAGAATACATGACCGTCCGTTTGGCCAAGGCTTTGGCACAAAATATTTTGGATACACCTTCCGGAGAGCGGCTTTTGGATCAAATGTTGGACAATGGCAAACAACTGTACATTGCCGATGTATTATTGCCCGATAGTCCCGATAGCCTCAAGATGGGATACACCAAAGCCCAGTTGGATGGCTGTATATCCAATGAACAGGAAATCTGGGCACGACTGCTCGATGAAAATTTACTGTACTCTACCGATGTGCGCAAACTTCGCAAATTGGTTAGCCCTAGCCCCAACGCGCCAGTGCTTTTTCAAGAAGCCCCAGGCGAGGTCGGCAATTGGGTAGGTTGGCAGATCGTGAAATCCTACATGAAGCGCAATCCTACGACCACCATGGATCAACTCCTGAAAGTGACCGATAGCCAAAAGTTTTTGGAAGCCGCCAAGTATAAGCCTAAGCGGCGATAGGTACTTAGGTCTCTTACGATGAATGATGGAGATTATTTAGGTGTCGTCATCATCGTCATTTTTCCGACGGAAGGAAGCGCTGCTTTCCATATGGTCATTATCGGGCTCCCATTCATCCCCATCGTGTTGGCGGGTATTTTTTTTGCCAGACATGCGCACCTGATCTTCCACGGGTTTTCCCATGGGTTGGTCGCGATCATCCTCGAAGGGATCTCGATCAGAAATAGTGTTGTTTGGGATGGGTTTTCCACTACTTGACATGGCTTTGCCGTCAATACTCTTTGTGGCGTGTGGTACCAAGCGCAAGCGGTTCTTGTCTATCAAAAGACCCGTAACGATACAAATACCATAGGTTTTGTTCTGAATACGCAAAAGGGCGTTTCTAAGATCTTGAACATGGCGCAGTTGCCTGACGATCATGCGTTGCATCATTTCCATGTCGGTATGCGCACCAGAATCGTCAGACCAGTCACCACCTTGCTGATTGAACCCGTTTTCATTCAGGTCGGCAATCTTCTGCTCGGTGGTAGTGAGTTCTTCTTGAGCCTGAGTCAACTTAGCCTCTACGATTCCCTTGAATTCAAGCAAATCGTCATCGCTATATCGTACTTTTAAGTCTTGCATGAAAGGATATTGTTCGTTTTTGAATAAATACTAAATGATGGTTGGTTCTTGTTCGGATTGATGCGGCGCAAAATTACGTCATTATTTTGATGTCGCCATCATTATTCTATGCGTTTTTGCCAATACAATTCAGGTCATCAAATGCCTGCTTTAAGCGCGTAATAAAGTTTTTTTCGCCTTCGCGCAACCAAACGCGTGGATCGTAGTATTTCTTATTCGGCTTGTCATCGCCATCAGGATTGCCTATTTGGCCTTGCAAATATCCCTTTTTCGCGTTGTAGTAGTTGTGTATGCCTTCCCAAAATGCCCACTGCATATCGGTATCTATGTTCATCTTTACAGCACCATACTCAATGGCTTCCCTGATTTCGCTCTGCAAAGACCCAGAACCACCGTGGAACACAAAATTGACTGGAGTCTTGGAGGCCAGGCCATATTTTTCCCGAATAAAGTCCTGTGAGTTTTTCAAAATGACGGGTTGCAACTTCACATTGCCGGGCTTATATACCCCGTGTACATTGCCAAAAGCGGCAGCCACGGTGAAATCAGGGCTAATTTTCCTTAATTCCTCGTACGCGTACGCTACTTCGTGCGGTTGAGTATATAGGCGCGATGAGTCCACATCAGAATTATCCACGCCATCTTCTTCGCCACCCGTTACGCCGAGTTCTATTTCGAGGGTCATTCCCATTTTAGCCATCCGTGTCAGGTATTTGGCTGATATTTCAATATTTTCGTGTAAAGATTCTTCAGAAAGATCAAGCATATGGCTGCTGTACAATGGGTATCCATGCTGATCATAAAACTTCTCACCAGCATCTAACAGCCCATCCACCCAATCAATAATATTTAAGGCGCAGTGATCGGTATGCAAAATAACCGGAACACCATAAGCCTCGGCCATAGCGTGTACGTGCTGAGCCCCACTGATACCTCCCAAAATAGAAGCCTTTTGACCTTCATTGCTCACGCCTTTGCCCGCGAAAAAAGCAGCACCACCATGAGAATACTGGATGATCACAGGACTATTGACCGCAGCAGCAGTCTCTAGCACGGCATTGACGGTATTGGTGCCAGTAACATTGACCGCTGGAAGCGCAAAGTTATGTTCGTTGGCATAGTTGAATAAATCCGTTACTTCTTGTCCGTGCAAAACACCTGATCTAAAACGTTTCATATTTATTATAGTGTAGTTAAGATCCCCAGAGGGATTAAAAAATATTAATTATTAGGAACGAGTAAAAAGTAACTTATTGGCTGTGTTATTGTCCATTTCAATAAGTCAAATCAAAAACGCCGCGCAAAGGTATAAAACATGTACTCATTTGCGCAGTGTATGATTGTAATAATATTGAAATTTTAGAAGGGCAGTTCAAGCCGCTAAGAAAAATAAATTCGTTTATTTGCACAGTTGACTATATTATATTACCTTTGCGGCCAGAATTCTGTATGTACTTCATTAAGAGGGAACCACACGGTTCCCTTTTTTGTTTGTAATAACCTGAATTTCAATATTTTATACATGGAATTAAGCGAAAAAATAGGGCAATTACTCGAAGAAAAGTATAGCACCGACGAAGCCTTTGCAGATTGCTTCACCGTCGAAATCGAGGTCAAGGCTGGCCCAAAATTGGCTGTTTTTGCGGATAGCGACTCTGGAATGACCTTTGAAAAGTGTCAAAAACTCAGCCGTTATCTTGAAAGTTACATTGATACCAACGGATGGCTTGGTGAAAAATACACCATTGAGGTCAGCAGTCCTGGTATCGGTCGTCCGCTCAAATTCAAGCGACAGTACCTTAAAAACATCGGTCGCACCCTTGAAATCAGCCTTCAAGATAAAACCAAAGAGACTGGAATCCTTCTGTCTTCCGACGACGTTCAGATAGTAATCAAACAAACCATCACAGAACGCGATGAGAAAAAGAAGAAAAAGGTGTATGATATAGAAAAACCAATCCCTTTTGAACAAATTGACAAATCAATCGTAAAAGTGACATTTTAGCCGCTGTACTAGTTTTGTACAACTGCAACAAATCAATAAATAAAATATGGTAAATTTAATTGATGTATTTGCCGAATTTAAAACCGGTAAAAATATTGATCGTCCCACGATGGTACGCGTATTGGAAGACGTATTCCGTACGCTCATCAAAAAGAAATATGGTACCGACGACAACTTCGACGTGATCGTAAACACCAATACAGGTGACCTAGAGATCTGGCGTGTCCGCCAAGTGGTACACGATGGTGAGGTAACCAACGAATTGGCACAGGTAAGCGTTTCCGAAGCACAATCTCTTGATGAAAGCGTAGCCCTAGGCGAAGAGTGCTATGAGCAACTTTCTATTGAAGATTTTGGTCGCCGCGCCATCATGGCCGCCCGCCAGACCCTCGTTTCCCGTATTATGGAACTCGAGAAAGACGAAATATACCGCAAATATGCGGAGCGTATCGGCGAAGTGGTGATGGGTGAAGTGAACCAAATCATGAAAAAAGAAATATTGGTACTCGACGATGCCACTAACAATGAATTGGTGTTGCCCCGTACCGAAATGATAAAAGGCGATTATTACCGAAAGGGCGACGTGGTGAAGGGCATTATCCGCAAAGTGGAAATGCGCAACAACACCCCTTATGTAATGTTGAGCCGCACAGATCCTGATTTCCTAGGCAAATTACTGGAAGCAGAAGTGCCCGAAATCGAAGATGGCGTAATCGAAATAAAGAACATTGTTCGCCTTCCGGGCGAACGCGCAAAAGTAGCCGTTGAAAGCCACGATGACCGTGTGGATCCAGTGGGTGCTTGCGTGGGTATGAAAGGAAGTCGCATTCATGGTATCGTTCGCGAATTGCGCAACGAAAATATTGACATCATCAATTATACTTCGAATACCACCCTATTCATTCAGCGTAGCCTCACTCCAGCCAAGATTACCTCTATTGAGTTGGATTTGGAGCGCAAACGCGCAGCCGTTTACCTTGATCCAGATCAGGTGAGCCTTGCTATTGGTAAAGCAGGTAGCAATATCAAATTAGCAACCCGTTTGACGGGCTTTGAGATAGACGTTTATCGCAATCAGGCTGAATACGAAATTGATGACGTTGATTTGGAAGAATTCAGCGATGCCATAGAGCCTTGGGTAATAGAAGCACTTAAAAACATAGGTTGCGACACTGCCCGTCAGGTACTTGAACTCAAGGCAGAAGAGTTGATCCGCCGTACAGATCTTGAAGAAGAGACCATTATGGATCTTCTGAGGGTGTTGTCGGAAGAGTTCGATGAAGAAAAATAATCATAATAAAATGCAATTAGCAGTGCTAATTGCCAATTTCTATTTAAATTTTTCGTACTTTTGCGGCGCGTTTTTTATTTTGGGAGCGTGTAAATGATAAGTCATTGTTTACTCGTTTCTTAACCTTTTAAATTTCAATGCCTTCTAACATCTCGTAATTCAGGCAAAAATGCCTCTTTGGTCGTTCACAAATCCATTTTTCAATAGGATGATGCAAATTAAATATTGTAGTGTAATTCATTTATACCTCAATTTTTCACTGTAACTCATCCCATCCGCTTGTATAAGCAGGAAAATACATCTGCATGGCAGTAAAATTAATTAAGGTAGCAAGAGAATTCAACGTTGGTTTGCACACCATCGTAGATGCCCTTCATAAAGGAGGGTTTCCCGGTGTAGAAGAAAAACCTACCGCTGACATCACCGACGATATGCTGGTTATCCTCAAAAAGGAGTTCCAGAAAGATATTGCTATCAAACAGGAGGCCGACAAACTGGCACGTCCAGTTCTTAAAAAAGAACCTGCTCCTGCTGCGCCCTCGCAGCCCTCAGCACCACGCCCCTCCTTCCTTCCTCCTCGTGAAGAAGCCCCTAAAGTTGCAGTACCTGCGCCGCCACAACCTGCTTTGACAGAAGTGCGGAAGGATGAATCACGGTTACAGCCACGTGAAATACCCAAACTTAAAATTTTGGGTAAAATAGATTTGGATAGGCCAAGGCAAGGTTCTGCTAAGCCGCCTGAAAAGCCAGTAGAAAGACCTCAGCCACCAGCCGAGAGACCTGCTGAAAAAGTAGTACAACCAAACCAGCCCGTCAGGCAAACGCCTAAAGCAGATGCTCCAAGGCAGGAAAACAGGCCATCCCTACAGACTCCAAAGGTTGAAGAGAAAATTACTCCGCCTATTACTCCATCTGATCCAACGAAAGATACTCCGACCCCAAGTCCAAGCGAAGAAGGCGGTGGCGAAGATAATATACATCGTACCGATGCCCCACAATTGCGTGGCTTGAAGATATTGGGGAAAATAAACCTCAATGTTCCTAAAAAAGTAGAACCAGCCCCAGCACCCGGCAATCGTGGCACTTACAACCGTGGTGGCCAAGGCGGCCAAAATCGCGGTGGCCAAGGCCAAGGCGGCCAAAATCGTGGCGGCGACCGCAACCGAGTTGGTGGCGGCCAAGGCCAAGGTGGTCAAGGGCAAGGTGGCCCAAATCGTACAGGTGGCGATCGTACAAGGGTTGGTGGTGGCCAAGGACAGGGTGGTAATCGCCCGCCAGGTACCGGACAACCACAAGCCGGTGGCCAAGGTACTGGTACTCCTGGTACAAATAATCAAAATGCCAACGACCGCCACAAGCGTAGACGCAAAACAGTCCCTGGCCAACCAGTTACTGCTGAAAACTTGCAGACCTCTATGGCTGGCAACCAAGGTGATCGCAAGGGTAAAGGTCGCCAAGATGCCCCAAAAGAAGTTTCACAGAAAGATATAGAAGACCAAATCCGTCAGACAATGGCGCGTATGGGGGCAGGAGCCAGCCGTAAACGCCAAAAAGGTCGTCGTGACAAACGTGATGTGATCCGCGAACGCGCAGAAATGGCCGCGATTGAGAAGACCGAAAACGAAAAAATACTACAGGTTACAGAGTTTATATCTGTATCAGATTTGGCATCACTCATCAATGTGAAGCCATCAGATGTAATCAAGGCTTGTATGACCTTGGGTATCTTTGTTTCGATCAATCAGCGTTTGGATGCCGAAATCATTGAAGTGGTTTCGAGTGAATTTGGATTTGAAGTAAAATTCATCAGTGCCGAAGAGCAGTTGGAAGTCGTGGAAGAGGAATTAGACAATCCTGCTGACCTCGTACCGCGCCAACCTATTGTAACCGTCATGGGTCACGTTGACCACGGTAAGACTTCGTTGCTCGATTATATTAGAAAAGCAAAAGTGGCCGCAGGCGAAGCCGGTGGTATCACGCAGCACATAGGTGCTTATGAGGTAGTGGTAGAAGAAGGTACTAATCGCAAAATTACGTTCTTGGATACACCGGGTCACGAAGCCTTTACGGCTATGCGTGCCCGTGGTGCTAAGGTAACTGACATTGCCATCATTATGATAGCAGCCGACGATAGTATCATGCCACAGACGAAGGAAGCGATCAGCCACGCGCAAGCCGCTGGGGTACCTTTGATATTTGCCATCAATAAAATAGATAAAGCTGGTGCCGATCCAGAGCGTATCAAAAACGAACTGGCTCAAATGAACCTCCTCGTGGAAGAATGGGGCGGTAAGTACCAAAGCCAAGACATTTCTGCCAAATCCGGTTTGAATGTTGACAAACTCCTTGAAAAAGTACTATTAGAGGCTGAACTCCTTGAGTTGAAAGCCAATCCAAAGCGTCGTGCCGTGGGTACAGTACTGGAAGCATCGCTTGAAAAAGGTTTGGGTTATGTAGCCAAAGTATTGGTAGAAAACGGTACTATCAGTACTGGTGACCCTATCCTTGCTGGTGAACTCTCTGGTCGTGTTAAGGCCTTGTTCAACGAGCGTGGCCAAAAGGTAAAGAGTGCCGGACCAGCCCAGCCTATTATGGTATTGGGACTTCAAGGTGCGCCACAGGCTGGTGAAAAAATTAAAGTAGCCAATAGCGATAGCGAAGCAAAAGAGATAGCAAGCAAACGCGCTCAAATTATTCGCGAACAGTCTAACCGCTCTTCTAAGCGTATTTCGCTTGAAGAAATTGGCCGTCGTTTGGCATTGGGTACGTTTAAAGAACTGAATGTGATTGTGAAAGGTGATGTGGATGGTTCTATCGAGGCATTGAGCGATTCATTAATCAAACTATCTATAGATCGCGTACAAGTGAACGTGATCCACAAAGCGGTTGGTCAGATCGTTGATAGTGATGTCATGTTGGCTTCTGCTTCCGATGCGATCATTATTGGTTTCCAAGTTCGCCCATCCGTTTCTGCCCGTAAGTTGGCTGAAAAAGAAGGCGTGGAAATTAAGATGTACTCAATCATATACGAAGCCATCGAAGAGGTGAAAGCCGCTATCGAGGGTATGTTGGAGCCTACTAAAGAAGAGGAGATCATGAGCCAAGTTGAGATTAGAGAGGTCTATAAGATTTCTAAAATCGGTACAGTGGCTGGTAGTTTCGTTCAAGAAGGCAAGATCAGCAGGAATCACTACATCCGTATCATTCGTGATGGTATCGTGGTATATCCCGGCAATCCCGGTCAAAATGCAGAGTTGGCTTCGCTTAAGCGATTCAAAGAAGATGCTAAAGAGGTTAGGGCTGGTCTTGAATGCGGTATAACCATCAAAAACTTCAATGATATCAAACCAGGTGATATTGTAGAATCGTATGTGATCAATGAAGTAAAGGCTAAACTTTAGTTTTAAACATTAATTTTATTTAATACATGCACAAGGGCACTGTTAAATTTTACAACGAAAACAAAGGTTACGGGTTCATCGTTGAAGAAGGTACTGGACACGAGGTCTTTGTACATACTACTGGACTAATAGAGAAGGTTCGCAACGGAGACACCGTTGTTTTTGAAACCAAACGTGGCAAAAAAGGTATTACTGCTATAGAGGTTAAGTTGGCTTAATCCATTAATTTACTTATATTTACTCCTAAAGCCCAGCACTGTAAAAGTGTTGGGCTTTAGGCTTTTGGCCAGTTTTAGTCAAAGACGGTGAAATAACGTGGGGTCTTAATCGTAAAATATAATTTTGCAGTATAAGTAACTAAATAAACTAATTCCCTATACATGAAAAATCTATTCCTTGTCTCCTTATTGTGTCTTTCATATGGGCATAATACCGCTCAGAGTTTTTATGCCAACTTTACAGACACTGAGTTTGGCCCTTGCCCATTCAATCCTAATTTTTTTGTAACCCAACCAAAGGATTGGCTCATTTATCAGACTACTAACAATACTTGGGATGGGCCAGTGGACTCTAGTCGCTGTATTCAAGGTACAGTCGAAAATGGAAGATTCATTATTCCATTAGTCCAAATTGACCCGACAGAGCCTTTGTATATACGATATACCAACCTAGATTCATTGACTATGCCGATGCCACCAAATGAACTTTTTTATGGTGGTTTTTATAGTAACATTGAACCAAGTATTGACTCTTTACAAACAGGTGGTGACTGTTATGAAAACCTTTGTAATGGTATTTTTTTCGGTATAAATATCCCAAATGAGACCTTTTCAGGAAAAACAACCCGTTTCCAAGATGTCCAATTAAAGAACACCATCACTGGAGACGATAATACGCTTATTGGTCATGGTTGTTTCCCATCTGAATATTTTCAGGATCAATACCTGAATACGGTAGTCATCAAATTTCTGTTTGATTCCACCGAGAGCCTAGTCGGCAAGACGCTGGGTCTATACTATTTAGAGGTATCACCTTTACAATCTTGGAATGGATTGGGCACTATTTTTGGCGATGTCCCTGTTCCTGCCACTTTTCTAAATACTGATGGAGAATACAATGTAAATATTAGTGATATAGTCCAAGAGACTTGGAACACCAATTACTTGGTCTTACACAATGAAAATACTTATCCATCTCCAGCAAACCCCACTTATGCTTACGTCTTTCCTGATCCTAACGAACTGATTCAGCGTACTATTAATATTAGAGTGGAGGAGTTTCAGACCTTAGAATTTCAACCTTTTACACAGTTCAAAGGTGGAAAAGTATTCAATAATGACACATTGAGACATGTGGTGAATTTAGAGATCAATGGAGGAGATCTTTGCCTTAATTTTATTGACCTGATTTTTGAAGGTGGCGACGAATTTCGGTTTGATGGTGGTCATGCAATTTTCAATAGTTTTCACTCTTGTATGCAATTCAGAACGGGTTCTTCTTTACATGTGTTGGAGGGGAAAACCATGCATTATGGAGACAATGGGATGGGGATGCTGGCTCTCTGCGCAGGAGGGACTATTCGCTTGGATCGAGATGCCACTCTAATCATGGATGGACGGCTCAATCTTGCTGAATGCAACGATGCCATACAGCCTCAACATCTTTATATGGATTTGTTGCCGGGGGCTCGATTGATTTTTACCGAACAAGCGCATATTACCAACCAATTCAGCCAAGGCCAACAAATGAAATTATATGTTCGGATGCTGGGGGGGACACTTGACGATCAGGCTTTAGATACTCATGAGCGAAGCCTCATCATACGACAATATCCAGAACCGCGTGACAATATGTTGGATAATATCGAAGTGGCTCCGAATCCATTTGGAGCCAGCACCCAGTTAACTTACATTGGAGCCCCCAATGAAGGGTCGCTCACCATTTCGTGGCTTGATCCCCTTGGCCGATTGGTAAGCCAAAACCAATTTACTACGGCGACAGGACTAAATACTTGGGATTTAGAACCGGGGTTGCCTAATGGATTATGGCTATTGCGCATTGAGTCAAGTCATGGATCCGCCACCTTGAAGGTGGTGTGCTTCAACTAATCAAGGGCGCGAATTTTTCAAACTCTCCTCTAAAAATCGAGTCATTTTAGCATACAAATGAAGGCGAGCATTGCCCCCATTGATTCCGTGATTTCTGTTTGGATAGATCATGGAGTCAAATGGTTTGTTGGCCAAAATGAGGTGATTGGTCATTTCGGCACTGTGCTGGAAATGCACATTGTCATCGCCAAGGCCATGCACCAATAGGTATTTGCCCGATAGCGATTCCACAAAATTGGTGGGCGCGTTTTCTTCGTATCCCACTTTGTTTTCTGCATGGGTCTGCATGTATCGCTCGGTATATACGGAATCGTACCATTTCCAATTGGTCACTGGAGCGACGGCGATGGCAGATTGAAAGGTGCCACTGCCTTTGAGTATGCTCAGGCTTGACATGTAGCCTCCATAACTCCAGCCAAATATGCCTATGCGCCCAGCATCTATATAAGGTAGGGTGCCAAGGTATTTGGCGGCTTCTATTTGATCTATGGTTTCGTAGTGACCAAGTTGCTTATACGTTATTTTTTTAAATGCCTCTCCACGACCTCCAGTACCCCGATTATCCACACAAGCCACCACATAGCCCTGTTGGGCCAACATCTGAAACCACCAATAATTATTACCTTTCCATTGATCGAGCACTTGTTGGCTACCGGGGCCGCCATACACAAACATCAACAATGGCAATTTCTGATTTTGATACTGTGGTGCGTTGGGTTTGAGTATCCACCCGTTTAAATCAACGTTTTCAGTGGTTTTAAAATTGAAAAAAGTGAGGGGCTGAACCCCATGTTCCATCTGTTTAGCAGCCAATGCTTCGTTTGCTTCTAAACTACGGATTTTATTGCCTTTTCGATCCAAAACTTGGTATTGAGGGGGACTGTTGAGTGTGGATTGGGTGTGTACAAAATAATCGAAAGTGGTGCTAAATTGAGCCGATTGGACACCACCCAATTGTCCGATCATTTTTGTTTTTTGTCCTTTCAGATTGACCTGATATATTTCGCGCTGCATAGGTTTTTCGGCAGCGGCTTGGTAGTAAAGGCATTCATTTTTAGTATCCACGCCGTATAGATCGGTGACATCCCAATTGCCTTTGGTGAGGGCTACCACTTCTTTGCCCGACAGGTCGTGTAGATAAAGGTGATTGAATCCGCTTTTTTCACTTTGTACGATGAATCCGCTGCCATTGGGTAAAAAACACACCTCGTGCAGATCAATGTAACACTGGTTTTTTTCTTCCAGTAGGAGTTTTGTTATCCCTGAACCCGCCTCTGCGAGGAATAATTTTTGGTGATTTTGGTGGCGATTCATCCAAGTGAGGCAGAGTTGATTGCCCGGAACCCAAACCAACCGGGGCAGGTAGTCATCCAAACCTTCGGCTCTATCAGGAATCTGTACTTTAGTGGCTCTGCCAGCCGCTACATCAAAGATATGGGCTGTGACTTGGGCATTTTTTTCGCCCACTTTTGGGTATTTGAACTTAACCAATTCTGGATAAACGCCTCCTTTGTACATTTCCATGGTCATTTCTGGTACTTCACTTTCATCAAATCGGAAATATGCCAAGTACTTTCCATCAGGGCTCCATTCAAAAGCCTTGACCAATTCAAACTCTTCCTCATACACCCAATCTGAGCCTCCATTGATGATTTCGTTTATTTTTCCATCTTGGGTTATTTTGGCTATTTTTCCAGTACTCAACTCTTTGATATACAGGTCATTATCCATGAAAAAAGCGACCTTGTTCGCATCGGGAGAAAAGGTGGCATAACGTTGTTTTGTTCCAAAATTGAGCCTAGAAAGAGCCTTTGATTTCTGGTCAAAAATAAAATACTCTGACTGGGTACTCCAACGGTAAATGGGTTCGGTACCAGTAGCCAATAGTATTTTAGAGCCATCGCTGCTGAATTGATACCCGTCAAATGATTTTTTCCAACCTTTGGCCGTTTCTACCACCATGTGTGGAGCAAACAGTGTTGCTGTCTGTTCGCCATTTCTAAGGTCGTACTGCACAATGGCGTTGTTTTCCAAGCGGGTATAATGCACCCCATCATCCTGAAAATTAAACCCCGGAATCCCATTGGGTGCAAAAGCACCCTCTTTCCAAATATCTTCCAAAGTGATGGCCTTCTGTGCGAATGCAACTGTATAAGGGAACAGTAATAGGATAATGATGGTAAAAAATCGCATAGGTTTTATTTTTTTGCGTAATCAGTAGGTAGCCCATCAAGGCTTTTCAAATTTTTCTCTTGAATATAAGCACTAAGCCCAGCTTCTCCTTTTTTGTCGGCCCAATCAAACAGAATTTTGCGCTCACCCACATATTCGTATAGGGGCACTCCATATCCACAAGAAGTACCCACCAAATCAATATTGGCTACAATGATTTGGCGTGAACTTGGGTATATCTCAAAGGCAGGTGCATACTGTTCCCATTGTTCCGAACCGGGCAATACAGTGTAGCCTTGCCCATAGAGACGCAGTATATTGGGTGGCCCTTGAAAGGCACAAAACATGAGGGTAATCCGTCCGTTTTCAAGGGTATGTGCAGAGGTTTCATTGCCGCTCCCAATAAAATCCATGTAAGCCACTTTGTGTTCGGATAAAACCCGAAAAGTGTCCAACCCTTTTGGGCTTGTGTTGATGCGCCCGTTGGGATCTAAAGGTGCGGTGGACACAAAAAACAAGTGCTGTTTTTTGATGAATTCTTGGTGTACGGGCTGTATAGATTGATAAAATTTCCCCATTTTACGATCTTTTAAAACGATTTTTAGTGGGTTGATACGATGGTTGCAACTACCCTAGTGTTTTTTTACGCTCACTTTGACCCCATCATTGAGGTTCAGTTGGCCACTCACCACGACTTGTTCATCTTGCCTTAGCCCTGTGAGTATTTCTACTTTATCGCCCTTGATACTCCCTACGGTGATGGCTCTTACCATTGCTATAGAATCTGAGGTGACTACATATACTTTTGCCTCTTGAAGACTGCCCGCTATGGCTTTCCGAGGTAAAGTCATGCCTTTTCGGTTGGCTTGAAATGTAAAAATCGCTTTGGCATGCATACCCCCACGCAAAGGCGTTGCTTTGGGGTTGACTACCTCTATTTCTACATCGTAAGTGAATGCATTGTCGGCCCTTAATCCTATATTAGTTACTCGGCCGGGTATTCGCATTTCAGGGTGAATATCGGCTTGAACCTGCACGATTTGCCCTTTTTGCACTTTGGTCACATCGTATTCGGTTACTTTTACCATGAGAAACAGTTTTTCCAAATTGGTCATTTGACCGATCTGGATACCTGGGCCAATCACGCTGCCCCGCTCTATAAATCGCATCCCCAAGGTTCCCGTCATGGGGGCTTTGATGCTGGTATTGGATATCTGCTTTTTTAAGCCTTTTTCTTTGGATTCGGCAATGAGAATGCCCAATTCTAGATCTTCAATTTTATTGCGTGGGGCGGCTTCTCCTTCTATCAGGTTGCCCAACCTTTCTTTATCCCTGCGCAATTTTGCAAGGTTGGCTTGGGTGGCTTCCAATTCTATTTGTAAGAGTTCATTGTCAACTTTAGCGATGATCTCCCCTTCATTCACCCATTCTCCTTTGTTTTTGAGTACTTCCAAGACGCGGCCAGCGGTCTCCGAAATAACAAACATTTCTTTGGCCGGCAAAAAAATGCCATCAGCAATAAGTTCATTGGAGAGATCCTCCAAGGTGGGGGTGGCTACCTCCACTGGAATAGAAGCACGTGCCACTTTCGATAAGGCAGCCTCTGAAGTCAAAGACTGTTTGTTTTGATATAACTTCCAGACCATTGCCCCTAGGAGCAACAACGCCACCAACCATGTATAAATGTTCTTTTTCAACTGTTTATATTTGGATGCAAATTTACAAATTTTCTTTTAATTCTTGTTTGGCAGTTTTGGATCTGGTAATCTTTGGTGTGGAGGGGGCTTTTGAGAGGGGTGCGAGGGGCTATTCGTCAGTACTAGAGTTACAGAAATTTAGTACTTTTGCATCCGGTTACTTACATGACCCTCTTTATGAACATATATTGGAACGATACGCTTAATTTTATTGGCAAACTAACACTAAGACGGCTTTGGAACCTTTCCAAAGTGTTTTCATCTTATTATGTCACCAAATGGACTCGGAAACCCATACAATGGGGGTTGCCAGTGACGGTGAGTATGGAGCCAACTACTGCTTGCAACTTGCGTTGCCCGGAGTGTCCTTCTGGGTTGCGATCATTTACCCGTGAAACGGGGAATTTAAAAGAGGATTTTTTTAGGAAAACCATAGCGGAACTCCACCAGGATTTATTGTATTTGATTTTTTATTTTCAAGGTGAGCCATATATCAATCCGAAATTTTTGGATATGGTGCGCCATGCGAATGAAAAAAAAATATATACGATTACCAGCACCAATGGACATTTTTTAAATGATGAAAATGCACGGCTTACGGTAGAATCGGGGTTGGATCGGCTCATTATTTCGGTAGATGGCACTACTCAAGAAACCTATGAACAGTACCGTATAGCGGGCAATTTGGAACATGTGCTTGAAGGTGCGCGCAATGTAGTGAAGTGGAAAAAACAATTGGGTGCCAAACATCCGCACATTATATTTCAGTTTTTGGTCGTCAAGCCCAATGAGCATCAAATACCAGAAATTTACAAGTTGGCCAGAGAAATAGGTATAGATGAGGTGAAACTAAAATCGGCTCAAGTGTATGATTATAAAAATGGGAATCCACTAATACCTACCCAATCACAGTATGCCCGCTATAAACAGCAGGCCGACGGCACTTGGGATGTCAACTTTGCGTTGGATAACCACTGCTGGAAGTTGTGGCACTCTTGTGTGATTACTTGGAATGGATTGGTGGTGCCTTGCTGTTTTGATAAAGATGCGATACATCGGTTGGGTGACTTAAAAAAAGCCACATTCAAGCAACTTTGGCACAGCCAAGCGTACGTGGATTTTAGACGCGCTATCCTGAAAGGACGCGATCAAATTGATATTTGTACCAATTGTACGGAAGGGTGTGGAGTATTCTATTAGACCTGACTCCTTGCTATAATCCTGCTGAAGGAGAGGCGTCTATAGCCAACTACATGCTCTGGCAAAGTTCTATCAATACCCCATTGGTTGACTTTGGGTGTAAAAAAGCCACCCATTTTTGATCTGCTCCGCGTTTGGGTTCGGTGTTTAGTGCTACAAAACCTTCTGCCTCAAGTCTTGCTATTTCGACTTTAATATCGGCTACTTCAAATGCAATATGGTGAATACCTTCACCGCGTTTCTCTATAAATTTTCCGATAGGGCTATCAGGGTCGGAGGCTTCCAGTAGTTCTATTTTTGAGTCTCCAACCTGAAAAAAAGAGGTCGTCACCTTTTCAGACTCCACGCTTTCGGTTTTATAATGGGCTACACCAAGCAGTTTTCTAAACAGTTCGTTGCTGTTTTGAAGGTCTTTTACTGCTATGCCTATGTGTTCGATTTTCAGGAGGCTCATTTTTTCTTGATCCAAATTTGTTGTTCTCCAGTTAGTTTTTGAAGTTCTTTTATGCGGTCTTGTACTTCTGCATATTTGGTGTATTTGAACTCAATACCTACTTGATAACCGCTTTTTTGTAAATAATAGACCTCGTAGCCTGCATTTTTCAGCATATTTCTCAGGCGATCTGCATTGGTTTTGTCCTGAAGGGTAGCTGCCACCAATATGCATGTTTTACCACCTATATCGTTGCGAGCATCGTTTATTTTCTTGTTTACTGATTCAGATGCTGCTTTGTCCAAGGCTTCTTTTACGGTTTCCGGCTCTTTGGGTTCTTCTTCGTCTGCTGCTTTCCTGATTTGTTCGGCTGGTGTTTCTGTTTTTACAATGGGCGTTGGCTGATCACCTAGGTTTTCTTTGTGCTTTTTCCAGTACCAGTATCCGCCACCCAATGCCGCTAAAAGGAAAAACACGGATAGGGCGATCCATACATTATTACCATTAGAGTTACTATGCTGAGGCACCTCCGTTACGACTGATACAGGTGCTGCTTTGGTCGGCGCAACAGTTGCTACTTGAGTCGTGGTAGGGGCGGTGGTATTTGGCTCTATTGGTTTTTCAATTTCTCTTGACCGAGCTATTGGCGAAAACTGAAGTGGTGGTAACCCATAAGATGCGGTATTGAAATTGGCGGCATCGGGCAAAAACTGAATTTTTTGCACATAGTTCTTATACAAGCGTCCGACACCATTCAGGGTCACGATTTCTCGCTGTCCGAGTAATTGATGGGTCTTTTCCACAAACTCGCTGATGATACTGCGAGCATCTTCTGCGCTGATACTGTGGGTACGCATCAATTCATCCACGAGAATGCCATCATCCACCGTTAAATTTTCACTAAAAGAAAGTGTTTTCGCTGGAGGATTGACCGTGCCCCCTGCAAAATCAGCAGAAGCGGGCGTACGGGTAGCCGTAAAACCACCCAAAGATGGGATCACGAGGGAGTCGTGTAAGAAAAGTAGTTTTTCTATATGTGCCGCAATATCTATTTGCATGTATCACTATTGGGTTAAGCAAATGCCCTGAATGGCACAAAAGTAGGCTATTTTTAAAATAGCACCAAGCCAATATGATAAATAACACCTCCAAATGAAATTTTTAAGACAATTTAACGGTTTTTTAAAGATAAAAAACGCCTTATGGTGTACGAAATATAATAAGTATGTAATTTTGAGGCGAACTATAATTGTAAGCAAAAAATTATAAGCAACCTATTTATGAGTGAAGTCGAAAGTTTTTTCAAATCGGCTTTTTCCGTTGACAACGTGATTTTTGGTTTTGATGGTGGCGACCTGAAGATTCTATTAATTCAACGAGGGGCACACCCCTTTCAAGGAAAGTGGGCATTGCCCGGTGATTTGGTTTATCCTAATGAGGATCTGGATACAGCAGCGGCAAGGGTATTGGAGCAACTGACAGGTCTGCGAGGAGTATATCTGGAACAGGTCAAAACCTTTGGGGCGGTCAATCGTCACCCATTGGGTCGGGTCATTACTGTTGCTTACTACTCTTTGGTAAAGATCAGTAAGTTTGCACTTACCCCTTCTTCATTTGCCCAAACGGTACAGTGGTATTCACTTTCAGAAGTGGGCGACTTGGCCTTCGATCACAACCTTATTTTGGAGAGTTGCCTGCGTCGGTTGAAGCGCAAAGTGCGTTCTGCCCCCGTTGGTTTCGAGTTGTTACCACCTAAATTTACCCTCACAGAGCTACAACATCTGTATGAATCAGTGCTGGGTTTGCGCGAAGGGTTGGATAAGCGTAATTTTAGGAAAAAATTCCTTTCGATGGATCTATTGGTAGAATGTGAAGAGATGCAAGCGGGTGTAGCACACCGGCCGGCTAAACTATATCAGTTTGACAAACAAAAATATGAACAATTCATACGGGAAGGTTATGTATTTGATATCAAAGAAACGGCTAAGATAAAAACGCAACAAGTGCAGGGCCTACCTAGCAAAACCAAACAATTAGCCTTGATGGTAGGTTAGTGGGATGGCAACAGCATGGAGCAGGACACCTAATTGATTTGGATACTCAGTACTTATGGTTTTTCAATCCATGACACCTTTGCGTTTCATTTTATAATAGTGTACACCAGCACCAAAAACCCAGCCTTCTTTACCCGATTTGGTGCGCACTTTAACCCAGTGATCACTTACTTTTTCGTAGCCAAGGCTTATTTCTTCGGCTTTTTCGCTTTTTTTGCCTAAAAAAGTGACGGCATCATATAGTTTAAGCGTCGTGACTACATCGCCTTTGAGTCCGGGCGTTTTCCGCAGTTTTAGCTCATCAATCGTGACATAGAGGATAGATTGCCCATCTTTAGGGGCAGCAGGTTTGTCTGTTTTTGAAGCCGTGGCAGGCGTAGGACTTAGTTTGGCACTACTGGGTGTACTTTGCACCACAGGTCGGTCGGGAGCCTTGCCGGGGGTAGGCATGGGGGTGGTTGTAGGTGGCGGCGGCGGTGCGGATGGCGGCGGTGATGCAGGAGTAGATTGCGGGGTAGCATTGGGGGGTGGTTGATAGATCGTATCGTGCTTCACCGGGCGATCTTCCAGTTCATCAGCGATGGTGCTGACGTGGCGCACAAGGTCGGAGCGGCGTGCAGAACACTTTGAAACAGCCCATAAGGCCACACAACCCAAAAATGCGAATAGTATAAGCGAATCAGTTTTCGGTAACTTCATGTATGATTTGAATTATTGCACAAAAATACGTCATTTAGAATTCTAGTTCCAAAAAAATGCAGGACAGCCTTCAACATCAGATTGCTTTGACCTTGGTGCCGCAGGTAGGAGCCATCACTGCCAAGATATTGGTGAGTTATTGCGGTAGCGCAGAAGCGGTATTTAAAGCCTCCAGAAAAGAGTTGCTCAAAATACCGAGTATAGGGCCACTCACGGTTGATTATATTCAAGAGGGCTCTACTGCGCTTGACATAGCCGAAAAAGAACTTGAGTTTATAGAGAAAAACAACATACAAGCCCTCTTTTACACCCACCCCAAATACCCAGCACGCCTAAAATTATGTAATGATTGTCCTGCGTTACTCTATTTCAAAGGTTCTGATCTTGATTTATTGTCTGCTTCGCGCATCGTAGCGATGGTGGGTACTCGCCAGCCAACCGAGCATGGGCGTGCTATATGCGAAGACATTATAGAAGGGCTGCGCGCTTACAATGTACTCATCGTCAGTGGATTGGCTTTTGGTATTGACATTACTTCACATCGAAAGGCTACCAGCCTTGATATACCCAATATAGGGGTTTTGGGGCACGGTTTGGGGTCTATTTATCCGGCACAACACAAAAGCGTAGCCCAAAGGATGGTTGAAAACGGGGGACTGCTCTCCGAATTCCTTTCGGAAGCCAAACCAGATCGCGAAAATTTCCCCATGCGCAACCGTATTATTGCAGGGCTTTGCGATGCCCTAATCGTGGTAGAGACGGCTGCCTCCGGCGGCTCTATGATCTCTGCCGATCTCGCAGCCCGCTATGAGCGTGAAATATTTGCGGTACCGGGCCGAGCCAATGATCCTAAAAGTACGGGCTGTAACCAACTCATTAAAAGTAACAAGGCCAAACTCATCGAAAACGCCCACGATTTAGCCGTGGCTATGCAATGGGCTGAAAGCGGAAAACCTCGCGTCATTCAAGCCCAATTATTCCTTGATTTGACCGATGCCGAGCAAAATATCGTCCAGATCATCCGGCAAAAACCCGAAATTGCCATTGATGAATTGGTAATATCCTCAAAATTATCGTCTGGAGAATTGGCAGCCTTGGTGCTGGGGCTGGAGTTCAAGTCAGTCATTCGGACATTGCCTGGAAAGCGATACATGGTAATTGGGTAATTCTTTTGTACTTTTGCCCTCTAAATAACGGTAAAATAATAACTTATCCTTTTTATCTGAATAATATGGCACTACGCAATTTACTCATTTTTATGGTATCGCTCATGCTAAGCCTATCAGTATCGGCACAATCCACGGCTTATGTACTACAGGGAGGCTTGACCATCGGTTCGCAACGCTGGGACAACTCCTTTGATCGGGAACTCCTGTTTGCTCCACATGGTGCCATCAGTATTGAAACCGTTAATAATGAGACCAATAACGCATCGTTATTTATGCAGATTGGATACCATATTAAGGGGAGTGCCACCCGATTTCGCTATGTAAATATTATATCAGGTGCACCCGGACGGCAATTTGTTGAGGAGTTTCGATTCAATAATATTTCCATGGTTTTCGGAGCAAAAGCGAAGCGAGACTGGAACAAGGCCAAAGGCTCTAAGTATTATTATTTTGGTGGTGTTCGCGGTGATTATACGTACAGCACCAATATTGATGAGTTGGGCTCTAACAATCCCATCAATCGCCTTTTTTACCCCAATGTATTTTATATGAACCGTTGGATGGGCGGGGTATCGGCTGGGGCTGGTCTCGAAATGAAATTTTCAGAATTGATCGGTGGCGAACTAAAACTCTCCATCTCTCCCGATTTTACCCTCCAATACTCACAGCCAGCCATACCCAATGTCATAGATCCACTCAATCAATCAGGCACCACCACGATAGCGCAAAGGCGGATACGCAATGTTTCGATAGAATTGACGTTCGGATTGCGATTGCTTCACAAAGTGGTGTATGTGGAAGATTAGTAAACTTATTTTATAGAAGAATGGCTCGAAATTTTATTGCATTATCTATTACAATAGTGGTTTTCATCTGCTTTTTACAAGCCTGTGATGACACCCTTACCGTGCCAAAGCCTCGCGCCTATCCCCGTGTGATCTACCCTGAAAAAGCCTATAAGCCTTTTGATGCCTCCTACTGCGATTTTACTTTTGAGCAGCCCGTGTATGCTCAGGTGGAGCAAGATACTACTTTTTTTGGTAAAAAACCAAATTCCAATTGTTGGTTTAATCTAGTTGTACCGAGTCTTAATGCTAAAATTTATTGCAGTTATAGTGATATCAAAAGTCGTAAAGATTTTGATGATCTGGTCGAAGATGTGTTTAGAATGACCAATCAGCACAATATCAAAGCCAGTTTTATTGACGAAATACCCATACATCGCCCTTCTGACAATGTGCACGGGCTCATATTTCATGTAGAAGGTGCGGCCGCTAGTTCCTACCAGTTTTTTTTAACCGATACCACAGAACATTTTTTTAGGGGCGCACTGTATTTCAACACCAAAACCCGTCCCGACTCCCTTGCTCCGGTCATTAATTTTATGAAACAAGATGTAGAGCGTTTGGTGGAGACCTTGAAGTGGAAACAGTAGGCCCCGCCTCCTAAGAGCCGTTCCACAGTATCTAAGTGTTCGCGCATCACGGCCAACTCACTTGCGATGGCCATACTGATATTCAAGACCCGTTCTGCACCGGGGATCTTCAAAAAAATAAGGCCGTTGGCCAAAGGCCTTATTTTCCAGCCAATTTAATATAATCCATGGTTGATATTTAGATATATTTATCTAAGTACGCTTACCGTCAATGTAGGCACAAGCTACAGACATTTTCAAGGATCAGGTTTTCAAAAAATGGTTTTTGAGTGTTTAGATCGCCTAAAATCCGCCAAAACCACCTTTTGTAAAATTTATTTTCGCAAAATGCTAGGTTGAATTAAAATACATATTACTTTTCGACCTGAAATCAGAATTGTTCAGTTTTAAAAATTTCAATTTCATGTTTTTCATCCGTTTACATCCACGCCGGAAAAATGCTTGAGATAGGTTTATCCTCACTTTTTTCCGGCCATTTTTAACCAAACCAATAGTTCTTACCTATGGCTGCTTACGATACCAGCAAAATCCGAAACGTAGTCCTGTGTGGACACGCCGGATGCGGCAAAACCACCCTTGCCGAAACCATGCTTTTTGAAGCCAAAGCCATCACCAGACGTGGAAGCGTCGGTGAAGGCAACACCCAGAGCGATTATACTGCACTTGAGCAACAGAGAGGTCACTCCCTCTTTGCCTCGGTGCTGCATTGCTCTTGGAAAGACACTAAAATCAATATCTTGGATACTCCCGGGCTCGACGATTTTTCGGGTGAGGTAGTAACAGCATTGAAGGTAGCCGATACAGCAGTCATGCTGTTGAATGCTCGCAGTGGCGTAGAAGTTGGTACAGAACTATTATGGGAATACATAGATAAGTTTGAAACCCCAGCCGTGTTTGTGGTGAATCAAATGGATCACGAAAAATCTGATTTTGAAATGACTTTGGATCAAGCCAAAAAACGGTTTGGTGCTCGCATTCTTCCATTTCAATTTCCTGTAAATCAAGGCGCCTCTTTCAATGCCATCATAGACGCGCTGCGCATGGTCATGTACGTGTTTCCAACTACAGGAGGCAAGCCCGAAAAAAAGCCCATCCCAGCCGAACACCAAGCCCGCGCCGATGAAATGCACAATGCCATTGTAGAGGCGGCGGCTGAGAACGATGAAAGCCTAATGGAGCATTATTTTGAATCAGGCAATCTGAGTGAAGAAGAACTCGCCAAAGGGCTGGCCATTGGTTTGGCGCATCGCCAATATTTTCCACTGTTTTGTGCATCTGGTTTGAAAGATATGGGCAGTGGTCGTATCATGGGCTTCATACACGATGTATGCCCAAGCCCGGCCGAACGGCCTGCCGCCGCTTTGGAAGGTGGTGGTTCTAAGCCTTGCGAGGCTTCGGCCCGCCCTTGTGTATTCATTTTCAAAACTGTCAACGAGCCGAAAATCGGCACTGTTTCCTATTTTAAAGTATTCAGTGGGGTACTCAAGGCGGGCGACGAACTGACCAATGCCGACAACGGCACTTTGGAGCGATTCACTCAATTGTTTGAAAGTGAAGGCAAAAACCGCGATCAAGTAACCGAATTGCGTGCCGGGGATATTGGTTGTGTTGTGAAACTGAAAGGATCACACAGCAACCAAACCTTGAATCCCAAGGGTTCTGATCTTAAAATAGAGCGGATTCACTTCCCTAGTGCTCGCATCCGGATGGCAGTAGTGCCACCAAGCAAAGCAGAAGTGGAGAAAATGGCACATGCACTGCACAGTATTCAGGAAGAAGACCCCACGCTTTCGGTGGAGCAAAGCCTCGAATTGCGCCAAATGATTATATATGGTCAAGGTGAAATGCATTTGGATGTGGTGAGGGTCAAAGCGGAGCAAAATTTTGGAGTCGGTATCAGTTATATAGAACCGCGTATCCCTTACCGCGAAACGATCACTAAAGAGGCCAACCAAGACTATCGCCACAAAAAGCAATCAGGCGGTGCTGGCCAATTTGCGGAAGTACACATGCGCGTAGAGCCTTATCATGAAGGAATGCCCAATCCGAGTGGACTGACGGTGAGGAACATTGAAATAGAAGACCTCAAATGGGGCGGCAAATTTTCCTTTGTTTGGGCTATCGTGGGCGGCTCTATTGATTCTCGATTCATCAATGCCATTAAGAAAGGGATCATGTCAAAATTGGAGGAAGGGCCTTGCACGGGATCATATTGCCGCGATGTGCGCGTGAGTATTTATGATGGTAAAATGCACGATGTGGATTCCAATGACATGGCATTCCAGACAGCGTCCACCTATGCTTTTCGCGAAGCATTCCATAAAGCCGGCCCTCAGATTTTAGAACCCATTTATGACCTTGAAGTCATGTGTGACTCTGAGGTAATGGGCAGTGTCATGGGCGATTTGCAGACCCGCCGAGCCATCATTATGGGCATGGATGCCGAGGGGCATTATCAAGTAATCAAGGCGCGAGTACCCTTGAAAGAATTGCACAAATATTCATCTACCCTTCGTTCTCTTACCCAAGGCAAGGCCAAGTTTAGTATGGCATTTGCAGAGTATGGTGCCGTTCCGAACGATATTCAGCAAAAACTGACCACTGAATATGCGAAAGAGCATGCTCATGCGCATGAATAGATAAAAAGTGACCTTTTTTGTGGGGTGTCATCCCGACGTGGTGACACCTCATAAAAATGGGGTTCGATTTAGGAAGATCTTTTCATAAGTGACTCAAAACACGGTTTTAAGATTATTAGGTACATTACTAATTTTTAAAACTATAAAATTATGAAAATGAGTTTTTTATGCGCAATGATTTGCGTATTGTCTTTGCCTGTTTTTGCACAAAATCGTTTTGATTCACTCAAAGATGGTCTTCGGCGGCATCTGCCAAATCGCCGTCCTACAGTAGCGGAGCGCGGCCCCGATTGTGTAATTGATTCTGTTTTAACATATGGATTTATTAGCCCAACAGATTCTGTGTTGTTCGGCAAAGCGTATTTTTATTACTATGGCAGTGCCGCAGAAACTCGATACGTATATGAGATTGAAAATGCCCAATTCGTCCTTCAAAATATTGATAGTACCCGGTTTGATGCCTTGGGCAGGCGCGTGTTGCATCAGTATTCAAGGATTGATTTTAGCACGAATATCGTGAAAATACGAGACAGAACTCTGTATTATTATCGCGGTAATACCGATCTTCTGGACTCTATCATTACCTTAGAGCCAGAATTCTTGACAGGTATTGTTAAGAATAAGGAACGAGAGCGATTTATTTATGATAGCAATGATCTGGCGGATACTTTGACTTATGCTTTTTGGGACGACTTTGCCCAGAATTTTTTCGAGAATAAGTATTTGGTTCTAGCATACGACAATACAAATAAACTGGTCAAGTCTGTTTTACGATACAACTTTTCAAGTATTCCATACGAAACGACTACTTACCATTACAACAATTTTGACTCTGTATCATTGGTCTTAATTTATAATAATATCACTAATCAAAACGTCGAAAAAGATAGTTTTGTTTATGATTTAGTGGCCAATTCACGCACTGCTTTTGGATTCAGGTGGAATCCAGACCTGCAAGATTGGGTGTTTGGTGCTAGGCTTTTTTATGATTATAATGACACTGGTACTATTTCCATTCTAGAGATTGTATATACTTTCTTTGAGGATATTGAGGGCATTCGATTTGAATATAAGTACTTGCCCAATTCAGAATGCTTAGACTATGCTGATGTGTATTTCAAAGAGGGTACTGCGGATTGGATATTTACAGCGAGGGAACACTATTGGACTGATTATCAGGTATCCATAAATGAAGGTGCTTCATTGAGTTCAAAAGGGATGATCTACCCAAATCCATCAGATGGAGTATTTACGATAGATAATCCATCAGAATGCACGGTGCAAATTTTCAATATGAATGGAGTAATGGTTTACGAAGACCTCCATAAATCGAGTCTTAAGAAAGTATCCTGCGCGTTAAACCCCGGAATCTATGTGATAAAAATCAGAGATGTTAATCAAGTTTATTCCCGAAAATTGCTAGTAAGATAGTTCTAATTAAAAATGATAAATCGCAAAGTCTGACAGATAAATTCAACACGGTGTCCGAACTTTTTGAATAAAATTGCTCCAAAAGCCAATTTTATTTCGTGCAATCATGTACTTTTGCGGCTCAAACGAAATACGGATAATGTATAAATCAAAAAAAGTCGTTGTAGTGCTGCCGGCTTATAATGCCGCCAAAACATTGGAAAAGACCTATCGAGAAATTCCCTTCGACCTTGTGGATGAAGTGATTCTTTGCGACGACAATAGCCGTGATAATACGGCTGAACTGGCTCATAGTCTTGGTATTCAGCACGTCATTGTGCATGAAAAAAATAAAGGTTATGGTGGAAACCAAAAATCACTTTATAATAAAGCCTTGGCTATTGGTGGTGACATTATCATCATGTTGCACCCCGATTACCAATATACGCCTAAACTGATCCCTGCCATGACAAACATCATTGGAGAAGATCTTTACCCAGTGGTGTTGGGGTCGCGGATTTTGGGTATGGGTGCTCGTAAAGGTGGTATGCCCATGTATAAATATATTGCCAACCGTTTTTTGACGTTTGCACAAAACACACTCATCCATTATAAACTGTCAGAATACCACACTGGATACCGCGCTTTCAGTCGCGAAGTGCTGGAAACCATTGATTATAATCAAAATTCGGACGATTTTGTATTTGACAATGAGATGCTGTCGCAGGTTGTTTATGCTGGGTTTGATATTGGGGAAGTGACTTGCCCGACCAAGTACTTTGAAGAAGCATCTAGTATCAATTTTCAGCGAAGTATGACCTATGGTATTGGGGTGCTACGTGTCTCCTTTACCCATTGGATGCAGCGTATGGGCCTTATCAACAGTAAGATGTATCGTCGTATGAAATAGGCATATATTATAGAATATTCATCTGGACTAGACGCTTCAATCTAAGAAACAATCATATCAGTCCCAAAAATGGAAGACATCGGAATTCCGGGCTTATTGCTCATCATCACAACAGTCTTGTTTACGTACAAGGGCTTCAAAGAATTTGCGTTCTTTGAAGGGCATCACTTTCATGTGGATAGTATTTTGATCCATAAAGAGTACAAGCGACTCGTTAGTTCGGGATTCTTACATGTCAGTTGGGTGCACTTGATTTTCAATATGCTCACCCTACATGCATTTTATGAGGGGCTTGAGTTTCACGTCGGCATATTTCGGTTTTTTATTATTTATTTTGCCAGTCTGATTGGAGGCAACCTGCTCGCCCTGTACATCCATCGCAATCACGGCGATTACAGTGCCGTGGGGGCTTCTGGTGCAGTTTCAGGCGTTATTTTTGCTTCTATTGCCTTGTTTCCGGGCATGGAAATCGGCTTCTTTGGCATCCTCTATCTGCCCAGTTGGCTATATGCCATTGTGTTTGTGCTGTACTCGATCTATGGGATCAAATCTCAGCGCGACAATATAGGCCATGAAGCCCATTTAGGCGGTGCTTTGATAGGCTTGATGACTGCTGTTTTAATAGATAAATCGGCGCTATCCAACAACATATTTCCCATCATGGCTACCGCCATTCCCACCTTAATATTTCTATACGTCATTGTCACTAAGCCCCACACACTTTTGGTAAGTGGTGGTACGTTTTTTCCGTCTATGAGTGGTGGTCAAAAATTTCAAACCATTGAAGACAAATACAATGCCCAAAAGCGAGACAAACAATTGGGCATTGACAGGATTTTGGAAAAAATACACCAGCGTGGGATAGAAAGTTTGAGTGCTGAAGAGCGTAAAATATTGGATGAGTATTCTAGTAAAAAATAGCGGACACATACAATAAATACCTATTATTTTTCCAATATTGACTTCCGTCTGCTTGGAATGAAACAATCTCCTGAGGAGATGAGGCCACCTTGTTTTATATTAGAAGGGGCGACATTAAATGTTTCGCCACTAAACATTGTTTTTAAAAACATAAAAACCCTACAAATATTTCAAAAGGTTCTTACCTTAGCTACTTATAACATTGCATTTATAGCAAGTCTTCCCTTTTTCAAACACTTAATATTGGTTTTGCGCTGGTCACTTATGTGACTAACAAAAAATTTACACGTATTAATTTTTTAATAACGTACGTGTCATTGCTCTATAGCATACTGTAATCAGTGTGTATATTTGGATAAAAGTGTGTCCCTAGTAAGTTTAATTTTTTATCAATAATCTCATGAGTTTTAAATCTACAAGTTTTAACCTTCGGCTTTCAACCATATTTAGGTCTGTTTCAACTATTTGTGTTTTGGTCGGACTTTCTTCGGTACAAGTCTTTTCCCAAGCTAATATCATTGACCCCAATGCGGCTAACACACCTGATATCAGTAAGTGTTCGGGCGAAACCGAACTGTCGGCACTCATTCAGTTTATAAGTACTGGAGGCAATCCTGCTGCGACTACGGTCACCATGCCTACTGGAGTAGAGTACATTCCGGGTTCAGTGATGATGGTATCACAGACTGGTGGATTGGCCGTTGCTTATGCCAGCGGGCCTGTAAATGCTCCAGTTTTTAACATAACAGCGGGCGACGGAACTATCAATGGTGGAAACGAAATTCGTATTAAATGGCGGGTAAAAGCAAACTGTACCACGCCAACTGGGACACTTGATTTTCCTATTTCGGTCAACTTCAATGGCACGAGTACTGGTGAAGTGACAGCAGACATCATCGATGCTGACCTGAATATGACGGTACACCCGATTGCAACAGCGAGTATTGGCACTCCAGTGACGGTACCGATTGTCATCCAAAATGGCGGATTGGGTGTCACGGATAATATCACATTCAAGATTACAGAATCAGGTATGGTCACCTCTGCGGTGACAGTAGGCGGCTTTCCTGCTACCTTGATTAGTACTATGGGTACGATGAAGACCTATCAGGTACCTGTTGCGGCCTTGCCTGGTGGATCGCTCAACAACCCAGAAAGTATTACGGTATTGCGTACTGTTACGTTGACAAGTTGTACTTTTTCGTCGAGTTATGAGGCGAACTGGGGCTGCAATGGCATGTCTTGCCAAATGCCTTCATTAACTGGACCTGGAGAGTTTGTTTTGGCTACGGGTGCGCCTAATCTGAACGTTACTTCGACCATCGTGTCTAATTCCAACACTTGTGGCAATGCCGTGGTAGATGTCACATTTACAAATAATGGAACTGGCCCTGCAGTCGCAGCAGCGGCCTTTAACAATGCTTTCAAATTTGGGATGAATAGCCTAACTGGTTGGTCTTCATCGAGTTATATGGCTGTCAGTGTCACGCGAGGGGGCAATGCCGTCACTTTTACTGGTGGTATGAGTGGTACTCCTATTACAGTCAATGGTAGTCAGTTTTCGAGTGCTGCTACGGGTGGCATGAGCGATTTGGATTTAGATGGTCAGTTTGATGATATACCGCAGGGCAGCTCCGTTACCTTCCAAATTACTTTAAAATATACCTGCCCGACAGGCTGTACGGCTGCGAGTGATATGGCTGCGCTCATTGCAGGGGCTATGTACACCGATCAGTGCGGTATGATGTTTAGTGCGTCCGCACCGACAGCATTTAATTTTGTGAATACAGGGGGTGGTTCGGAAGCATTTTTTCCCAGCACGGTGGCAAATGGGGCAAAATTTAACGTGACAGTTTGTGTTCAACGCACATTTTCAGGGGGCAATTGCCCGACCAATTCTTTTGCACTAAATATTGTATTGCCGCCCGATGTGATGGCAACAGGCGTGGGTAATATCAATGGCTCAGCAGCTACAGTGACCACTTCGGGTGGGGTGGCTACGGTAACGGGTACATACAGCGGATCTACGACCTGCTTCACCGTGCAGCTGATGTATGTGTGTGGCGGCGGGCCTTTGAATTTTAGTTATGAAGCCCTTTATACTTGTGATGCAACGTGTTCTTGTGTGCAAAAATGGGGTTGTGGTAACTTTACCATTTTAGGCGGTGGCTGTGGCCCATGCCCAAATGGTGGTCTGACTTCGACTACTTCTACCATTCGCCGTACTACACTTGGTTTTACAGACCACAACGGTACTACGATTGTCAATCCAGCCGCAATTCCTGCAAGTAATCTACTCAAAGGAATGCCATGTGACGAATTCAAATTTACCTTGAATGGTACGATGAATGGTGGCACAGGCAATGCAGCAGCATTTAATAATGGCTTTTTGGAGTTTTCATACGACCAATTGGCAGGTGCAAACCTGCTGCAATACATTGCGGCGGGTAGTACGTTCGACTATTTTGACCAAAGTACGGGTATCACGACGACAGGCATTGCCCTGCCAGCTCCTACGGAGACGGTGATTGGTGGTCGCCATGTATTTATTTTCAATTTCAATAGTTTTATCCAAAGTTTGCCAGGCGGGCAAATACGGTTCGATGATAGAATCGTGGCTTGTCCAAAATTTCGAGTATTGAACAATAGCGGGTTGACGGTCACTCCTACACGCCCCAACAATGCCCGTGTGGAGTACTTTAACCTTGCATCATCTGCTGGAAATCCATTGCCCGGCGGAGATTCTCGGTTTAATTGTGACTATAACATCCCGGAATTCTATCTCCACAACCCGATGGTGATCCCCAATCCGGTAGCAGGTGCGCGTATGGGGTGCGGTACGTATCAAGTCAGCGGAGCCATCAATCACCAATTGACGGTACAGAATGATGAGTACCCGATGGAGATTCGCCCTTTATTTGAGGTAAATAGCGTCAAGGTTACTATTTTGAACGGAGACACTTATGATCCTTCGGTAACTCCCACTCTCATGGTATTTGGTTCAACAGATGACCCATGGTACATGGGGACTTTCAACTTACCTGCTCCGACGATTTCGGGCAATATGCTCACTTGGACTAACCCTACAGGCGCAGGCACTTGGCCTATCCACGATATGGCAGGGAGCAATCAAGGTATTACTGGGTATCAAATCAAATTTGGTCTCAAAAATTCAGGTTGTGCTAATACTGCAGATGGTACTTTGCTGACTGTCTGGAATTACAACCGCTTCGCTTATGGCCCTGCGGCTTGTCAAGTACCTGTTACAGCACCTACTCAGACTGGGACGGTTACTGGTGGCGCGCCAATATTCTCTTTAATGAACCTGACAGGTAGTATCAATGCTACAAAACAGATTGAATGTTTTCAAGTAAAAATACAAAATACTACATCGGGCAATCCAGCTGGGTATGTTTGGTTGGCGTTGGAAGACAACTTAAGCGATATGGATGTGGTGTCGGTCAAAGACTTGAGTACGAATACAACGCTACCTTTGTTGTCTTATACAAATGGAAAATGGGTGAAAATATCTGCCACTTGGCCAGGGGGGAGCAGCCGTACTTTAGAAGTTTGCGTAAAATATAATAATTGTACCAGCAATACCCTAAGCATCAAGCAGGGGTGGGATTGTAATGCCTATCCCACCAATCCAACCACCTATCCTTGCACAGTAGTAATACTACAGACTACATTAAATATCATTCCTCGGGAGAGTGCAATTCAGGGAGATTTCATTGCAACTTCTCCGCTCCCAGCCTCGATGTGTGAAAATTTTACTTTTGACATCAAAATAAACTCCTCGCAACAGGGTGACATCCGGAATCCGCGTGTAAAAATTACTTTGCCCAATGGAATGCTCTTAATACCGCCTGTTCAAATTGAATATCCGCTTAACTCAGGCAACTGGCAAAATGCTACTCCGACGATTAGTGGGCAAATGTTGGAGGTGGCGTTGACCAATCACACGCTGATCAATGATTCATTGCCCGGTACAGTCAATGCAAATGTAGCCATGTTCCCTCTGGGGGAAGATCGCCAAGCACGGGTGCGTATTACGGTGAGAACAACTTGTGATTTTTTCTCGGGTGATAAAATTACATTCCAACCATCAGCAGAGAGCTCCTGTGGCGGGACAGCGAATGGAAGTGGGACCGAATTTAAATCGCCACGAATCAGGATTTTGGGTGCAGAACCTACTTATGAAGGTACGTTTAGCCTGAATTTTGGAACCAATAATGTAATAGAAGGATGTGGGCCTAAAAACATTGATGTAACTGTACAGTTGGCAGACCTCAATGGTATGGATGGACTCAATGCATTGACAGGCGCAGCCGATACCATTTATATTAGCCTCCCAACAGTATTTGATTATGTTTCAGGCAGCTTTATCTGTACGACTGTGCCTACGGCCAACTGCCCTGTTTTTGTTAGTTCCACCGTTATTGGAGGACGGAATGTGTTGAAATTCAAATTACCACCTGGATTGATCATCCCCAATGGTGGTGTGGTGCCGATCAAATTCAGAATTCAAGCTCAGCCAGAGGCTGATATTGCTTGTACGATTGAGGACAAAATAACGGGGCGGATCATAGCGGTTTACAACAATATTGCTTGCCCAAATCCTCCCCCAGCCACGATTTGCCCCAAAATAACGGCATTGGCAGGTGAGGGTGAAACACCTTTAACACTCAAAAAACGTCAGTTTACATTTGAAAATCCAGCAATTGCCTGCAATGCCAACGGAACATTTAATTACACCATTCCAGTACGCCTTCAGAATATAGCACTCGCTGCTGGTGAAACTGTGCAAGTAGAAATATACTGTCTGGATGCAAACGGAAATGTAACAGGGGCCCCTGTTCGGATATTAGATATAGTAGGCGCAAAAGCCATTGGATCATTAACCACATTTACGGGTACGTTTGGTGGTTGTGATGCAGTCAATGGTGTGAAGGTGGTCATCCCCACCACAACATTTAGCGGAACATTCCAGTGCCAATGCGGAATGCCGATGTTCACGTATAAAAACCTGAGTAAATGCCCCACTGTCACTGTAAGCGCCAATGATTATGACATTTGTGCCAACGAAACCGTAACGGTTACCGCTGTGCCAATGAATGGCGCAAATGCAGGTACTTGGACGACGCTGGGGACTGGCACATTTGCCAATCCAACAGCATTGACGACCGTTTATACCCCAAGTACGGCAGATAAAACTGCGGGTTTGGTTACCTTAAAGTTTACGACCAATGACCTAACAGGCACTTGTATCCCTGCCGTGGCAACCACTACGATCACGATCAGGGCATTGCCAGCCGTTGTCAATTCTATGTTGACTGTTTGTGCCAATTCGGGTAGTACCAATGGCACTTTCACCCTGACCAATGCCAATTCATTGGTGGATCCGGTTGGAGGGAATATTATTAGCTATCATGCCACACAAGCCAATGCTAATACTGGCGTCTCCCCTTTAACAAGTCCTTATACTGCTGCCAATAATGCAGTGATATATGCTCGTGTGCGCAACCCGATCACTGGTTGTGTCAATACTGCAACGGTTACTTTGAAAGTAAATCCATTGCCGACAGCCAATCCGGCAACACTGGCAGTTTGTGAAAATGACCCACTTGGAAGTGGTATTGGTACATTTACATTGACCAATGCAAATACCACGGTCAATAGTGGAGCAGGTATCACCATCACGTACCACAACAACTTAGCAGATGCGCAAGCAGGCGCAAACGCCTTGCCTGGGATCATTAATTCTCCTTCTTCTACCAAGTATGCACGCGTGGTCAATACCGCAACAGGGTGTTTCAATACTTCTTTGATAACGCTTACAGTACGTCCTCGCCCGCGGGCGTATGCGGCAGTTCTGGAAGAGTGCCCTATTTCCTTTGACGGTTTAACAGCTATGTTCACACTTTCAGAGGCAAATATTCAAGCAACAGGTGGTGTTGCTGGACTCACAGTGTCTTATCATGCTAATCTGTTGGATGCACAACAAAATACCAACCCACTACCCACTACCTATACATCGGTCACCAATAATATCTGGGTACGTGTACAGGATGCTAATGGCTGTTACTCCACCGACATCGTTCAATTGGTGGTATTGGAAAATCCTGCTATTGATGCCACTGCTACGCAGTTGACCTGCTTTGGTCTAAATAATGGGACGGCCACAGTTGCCATAAACTCGGGCCCAACGCCATATACCTATGATTGGAGCAATGATGGCTCAGAAAATCCAGATAATGACGCAGCAACGATAACGATGTTGGGTGCTGGTGTTTACAACATCACAGTAACCGATGGCAATGGCTGTACTGCTACCGATTTCGTAACTATCAACCCTGCTCCGGCCGCCATTACAATTACCCTAAATTCTGTCCTCCATGTAGCATGTCGAAATGAGTTAACGGGGGCTATATTTATCACGGTAACAGGCGGAACGCCGACCTACAACTACAACTGGTCGGCTCCAGCACCAGACGTAGAAGATCCTAATAATCTCGCTGCTGGAACATATACTGTTACGGTCACAGATAGTAATGGTTGTACATCTACTTCATCCGTTATAATTAATCAGCCAGCAACTGTACTGACCGCCACAACTATTGTCAACTCAACACCAACCGCTTGCAATGCTGCCAATGGCTCCGCTACCGTCACCCCTTCTGGTGGTGTCCCTGGTTATACATATCTGTGGAGCAATGGCCAAACAGTACCCAATGCCACCAATCTTGGCCCAGGTTCTTATGTCGTTACCATTACAGATGCCAACGGATGTACAAAAGTCGCAACGGCCGTCATCCCGTTTGCATCGGCACCTGTCGTCATTATAGGTTCATTCACCAATGTACTTTGTGCTGGTGGAAATACTGGAACAGCCCAAGCAATGGTGCAAGCAGGGACTGGAACAGCCCCCTTTAGTTTCTCTTGGTCTAATGGCCAAACTGGCCCTAATGCAACAGGGCTCACAGCAGGTACTTATGGGGTGACAGTTACAGATGGAACTGGCTGTACTGGTCAAACCAGCGTAACCATTATTCAACCAACACCAGTCAATGTAGTTGTTTTAAATACCAATAATGTGACTTGCAATGGTTTCAATGATGGTACTACTACCGTATTTGCTACGGGTGGAACGCCTGGTATCGGATATAGTTATCTATGGAGCAATGGCCAAAATGGCCCCACGGCTACCAACCTCGCACCTGGCACTTATACGGTCACAGTGACCGATGTGAATGGATGTTCAAGAACAACAACAGCCACCATTACCCAGCCTACACCAATAGTGCCAACCATCGTAGCACCTGTGATAAACGTATCTTGTTTTGGTGGCAACAATGGTGCGATCAATCTCTCGGTTTCGGGAGGAACACCCAATTACGACTACAATTGGAGTGGGAATGCACCCGACGTAGAAGACCCAACTGGACTAACCGCTGGCACATATACCGTCACTGTTATTGATGCTAATGGTTGTACTGCTACGATTTCGCAAATAATCACACAGCCCGCTGGTATATTAACAGCCACTATATCGGCCTCTACCAATGCTTCTTGTTCTGGAACACCTACGGGATCGGCCACAGTCACTGCCGCAGGAGGAACGACTGCTTATACTTATCTTTGGTCTAATGGACAAAATACCGCTACGGCCACTGGACTTGCGGCTGGCTCATATGTTGTGACCGTCACGGATATGAACGGATGTACCGCATTGGCAACAGTCAATATTGTTAATCCTGCCTTATTGCAAGGCAATATTGTGTCCACCACCAACGTATCTTGCAATGGCCTTGCCAATGGCTCCACCACTGCTGGGGCTACAGGTGGCACTGCTCCTTATTCATATGAGTTTAGAAATGCAGGAAATACCGTCATCCAAGCAGCAAGTGCAAGCCCCACTATACTCAATCTTGCACCTGGAACCTATTCCGTGGTTGTGACAGATATGAATGGGTGTACTTCGCAAGTGCCATTTGTCATCACGCAACCAACGCTGGTCGTAGCCAGTATTACCGCAACCACGCCTGCTTCCTGCAATGGCGGTACTAATGGTACAGCCACTGCCAATGCTTCTGGTGGGACACCAGGGTACATGTTTGCTTGGCCAGGGGGATTTAATGGTCCAATTCGGACGGGACTTGCCGCTGGTTCGTATGTCGTAACCGCCACAGATGCCAATGGATGCCAATCCACCGCCACAGCGGTGATTACGCAACCAGTTGCCCCCATTTTGATAACTACTGATTTGATAACCAACGTATTGTGTATTGGAAATGCCACAGGTGCTATCCAAATAAGCGTATCAGGTGGAACACCTAACTACAATTATAATTGGAGTAGTCCGGCACCCGACGTAGAAGACCCGAACGGGCTTTCTGCTGGAACATATAACCTTACGGTAACTGATAATAATGGTTGTACCAACACGACATCGGTCGTTATATCACAACCTGCGACGGCTGTTTCGGCTACTATTTCTAATATTGTTAATGCACAGTGTACTGGTACGGGAACAGGTGAAGCCACTGTCAATCCCGCTGGTGGCACACCAGGTTATGCTTTTGCTTGGTCCAATGGCCAAACATCTCAAACAGCCACTGGCCTTGCGGCTGGCTCGTATGTAGTTACGGTTACTGATGCCAATGGTTGTACCACACTTGCGACAGCCGTCATCACTAATCCAGCCAATTTGAATATTGCGCCTGTCACCGTTAATAACGTAGATTGCTCAGGTGAATTGACTGGCGGTGCAACCGTGTTGGCCACTGGTGGTACACCTATGTATATTTATGAATGGGTTAATATGACCTTCGGTCCAGTGCTGAGTGGCGTAGGCCCAGGTAACTACGGTGTTACCGTAACCGATAACAATGGTTGTGAAGCCGTCACGAGCGTGACCATCACAGAACCGACACCTGTAATTGCCAATATTCAAAGTACCACACCTGTCAGTTGTAACGGTGTGGACGATGGCACGGCCACTGCATCCGCTTCTGGAGGAGTGGGGCCTTATACCTACGAATGGCCTGATGGTATCTTTATGCAAACCCTAACTGGGCTTGCACCAGGCATGTACACGGTCACTGTTCGGGACAATAATAACTGCTCCACCACGGCCACTGCGACTATTCCTGCTGCACCGACGGTATTGAGTGTTGCTGTGACTTCACAGACGAATGTATTATGTTTTGGCGGAAATAATGGTTTAGTGAATATCACTGTCATTGGCGGCACACCTAACTATAATTACAATTGGAGCGGTAGTACCCCTGATGTGGAGGACCCAAGCGGACTTTCGGCGGGTACATACACCGTCACGATTACAGATGCAAACGGCTGTACCGCTTCTACTTCGGTTACGATTACACAACCAATGTTGGCAATCACTGCCACCACTACAGGAACCAATCCTTTGTGTAATGGTGCTTCAAATGGTACTGCCACCGTGTCACCAGTTGGTGGCGTGACACCTTATACTTATCTATGGTCTAATGGTCAAACTATTGCCACATCAACAGGCATGACCGCTGGTTCTTATGTGGTAACTGTGACAGATGCCAATTTATGCCAAACCGTAACAACTATTGTTTTGGTCAATCCGCCATTGGTTACAGCCGCCATTTCAAATTCGACACCCATTGTTTGTTTTAATGGAAATACAGGCGCTGCTACAATCACCGCAGGTGGCGGCACACCTGCATATACCTATATCTGGCAAAACTCGGCCAATGCAACGATAAGTACTTCGCCTACTGCAAGTGGTTTGACCGCAGGTACTTACCGGGTAACTGTGACAGACCTCAATGGCTGTACAGCCAGCACTTCTATTACATTTACGCAGCCAACAGTGATAGTAGCCAATATCGTCAGCACCACCAATGTAAGCTGCTTTGGTGGAAATAATGGTACAGCCACAGCAGGAGCAAGCGGTGGTACGGCACCCTATTCTTTCACATGGCCCGGCATGGTTTCGGGCGCATTGCGCACTGGACTTACAGCAGGATCGTACATCGTGACGGTGACTGATATGAATGGTTGTATAGGTACGGCCACGGCTGTCATTACTGAACCACTTTCTTTACCCTCCATTTCGGGTTCATCCGTAGTGAATGTGGCTTGTTTTGGAAATGCTTCGGGTTCAATTGACATCACGCCAATGGGTGGAACACCGCCTTACAGTTACGATTGGTCGGCGCCTGCACAAGACGTGCAAGACCCCAATAACCTGTCAGCAGGTACTTATACAGTTGTGATAACTGATGCCAATGGGTGTACCTATCAGCAAACATTTACTATCATACAACCGACGACACCAGTTTCGGCTACTACCACCAAACTGACGGATGCCCCTTGCGGGACTACCAGCGGTAGTGCTATGGCCAATCCAGCGGGCGGCAGTTCCCCATATACTTATTTGTGGTCAAATGGGCAAAACACCCAGATTGCAACTGGATTGATCGGTGGTTCGTATATAGTTACGGTCACAGATGCCAATGGCTGTACCGCTATTGCTTCGGTTAATATACTTAGTCCAGGTGGCCCAACTGCATTGATAACAGACCAAACGCCTGTCACTTGCTTTGGTGGTAACGATGGTACAGCCACTGTTACCCCAGCAGGCGGTACTGCGCCCTATACCTACAACTGGTCAGGCGGCACTGCTGGCACCACTACCCGAACAGGACTTGCATCGAGTACTTATTTTGTGACCATCACAGATAGTGCTATGCCTATGGGATGTGCTGTGGTTGCTTCCGTCACTATCGCTCAGCCCACCGACTTGACTGAAACCGTCGTGCAAGCACTTCCAACTTCCTGTGTAGGTGCTCAAAATGGCATAGGTACAGTGGATGCAGATGGTGGTATTGCGCCTTATACTTATACATGGCCTGGCGGCTTGAACGGCGCAACCCAAACTGGTCTCGCTGCTGGTACATACACCGTTACGGTCACCGATGCCAATGGTTGTACCGAAATAGTCAATGTAGCCATTGGCTCCAATGGTACACTCAACCTAAATGTAATTCCAAACTTCGGCCCGGTTTGCCCATCGGTAACCATTCCGATCACGACGCTTGCTTCACAACCAGCTGATCCTAATACGGTTTACTCGTGGGTAGGCGGTGCGGGTGCTGGATTGATCAATGGTACATCTACGGGTTTAAATCCAAATATCCCAGCATTCATTGCTTCTGGTGCAGAAGGAACATATACAGTAACGGTAACGGCTAATTTGTTGGGATGTTCGGCTTCACGTACATTTGAAATAACGATACAAGATATTTCAGCCCCAATTTTTGAATGCCCCTCACAAATGGTCATGGTCGGCAATGACCCTGATCTATGCTCGGCCAAAGTCAATTGGACGACTCCAACGGCATCAGATGATTGTGGAACGGTATCGGTGACGCAATCTGGCGGCTCCGTTTCAGGCAGTGTTTTCCCCGTTGGATTGCACACGATTACTTACATCGCTGACGATGGGCGGGGCAATACCTCCGAGTGTTCTTTCCAAGTGTTGGTTTTGGATACTCAATTCCCTACGATTGCTTGCCCTGTGCCATTTGAAATTGCAGCCGATGCTGCGTGTGCATTTACGCAAGCAGCCACCGCATTTGATGCCGTCGCCAACGATAATTGTGATGTGAATACGTTAGCGCACGATTATGCCGCAGCACCTTCGGCCAGTACCCTCACAGGTGCTATATTCCCAACCGGAAGCACAACCGTGATCTGGACAGCAACAGACCCAACGGGCAAAACAGCTACTTGCGCCATTAGCGTAATTGTGACAGATCAAGCAGCACCAGAAGTCACTCCCGGTACTTGCCCTCCCAATATTACGGTTTCAAATGGCGATGATCTTTGTGGTGCAGTGGTTACCTATGATTTACCATTATTTGAAGACAATTGTGATGGCCTCACGCTGACGGGTACGCTCGAAAGCGGATTGGGTTCAAGCGAAATATTCCCAATTGGTACCACAACAGTCAGTTATGCTTACACAGATGCAGCAGGCAATGGCCCAGCAGTTTGCTCGTTTACCGTTACAGTCGAAGACATACAGTTCCCACAAATCACCTGTCCTGCAAACCTTACGGTCGAAACCGATGGTACGCTCATTGGTAGCAACACTAATCCATTTACGCTACTTGGAACAGGCCCTTGTGGTGTCACTGTAGCCTATACGGCTCCGGTTGGAACCGATAATTGTACAGGAACTGAAACCGATCTGATGTCTGGATTTGGCTCAGGAGCCAATTATTATGCTTACAATGGCACTTATACGCATATTTGGCGCGCAACTGACTTGAGCGGCAATACCACAACTTGCCAATTTACGATTAACATCGAAGACCCCATTGCGCCGATCATCACTTGCCCCGCCAATACCACCATTGCAACAGATAAAGATGAATGCACCGCTGTGGTAACGTATTCTTTGCCCGTTTTGGGCGATAATTGCTCAGGATTTACCATCACCCAGTTGGCCGGCCCAGCATCGGGTGCTGAATTTGCGTTGGGAACGACCACTGTAACCTACGAAATCGCGGATGATATGGGCAATGTAACGTCTTGCTCATTTGATGTCATGGTCATGGATATGCAAAAACCTGCAATAGATACCTGCCCTGCTAATATGATAGTGCTTAGTTCAGATGGACTACCGATAGGAGATTGCTTGGGCGAAATTCCTAATTTAATTGATTCATTGTCTGCCTTTGATAACTGTACGCCCTTTGCTGATTTGACTATTGTGCAAGACACCTTAGCGGGTCAATTGTTTGGTGGAATCCACGGCGCAACCCAAATCGTACAGTTTACCGTGACAGATTTGGCGGGTAATTTCAGTACCTGCACGACCATTGTGACTTTGGAGGACGATGAATTACCAACCATAGACTGCGCTCCTGCTACGCGTGCGGTAGATGCCAATGCCAATTGTCAATACCAAGCCTTGGCTACAGAATTCAACCCTGTGGCAATGGACAATTGTACCGTATCATTTACGCACAATTATGCTCCAGCACCCAATACGAATACCCTTGCAGGCGCTATTTTCCCCCTTGAGAATACAATACTTACATTTACGGCTGCTGATGCAAAGGGGAACACAGCAACTTGCACTGTAATGGTAACGGTAGAAGACAATATTGCCCCCATTTTTGTCAATTGCCCTAGCGACATCACAGTCGGAAATGACGTGGATCAATGCGGCCGCAACGTGGTATTCCCTAACCCGATCGGGACGGATAATTGTGGCACAACAGTGGCATTGACCTCTGCATCCACTACTGCGAGCGGTAATTTATTCCCTGTGGGTACTACAACGGTAGTTTTTGAGGCCAGCGATGCCGCCGATAACCTTGCCACTTGTTCCTTCACCATCACGGTTGAAGACCGCCAAATGCCGAAGGCTATTTGTGCCGGATTTACCATAAATCTCGACGCTATGGGTGTTGCTACGATCACGCCAGCCAATATCAATGGCGGCTCATCAGACAATTGCACCACCTCAGCCAATTTGACACTTATAGCAAACCAAACAAGTTTCGATTGCTCAAACGAGGGTTTGAATTACGTGGTATTGACGGTAACAGATCAGGCTGGAAATGTCAATAATTGTGTTTCTACCGTAACTGTGAATGATGTGACCCCGCCAGTGATTACTTGCCCTCCAACCATTACGGTATCAAATTGCTTGTCAACCATACCAGATCTTGTTGCTTTGACGACTGCAACAGATGTGTGTGGGATTAGTAACGTGACCCAGAATACTGCCGCAGGTTTACTGTTTTTGCAAAGTCACGGCAATAGTCAAGTCATCGTATTAACTGCGACAGATGTAAACGGGAATACTTCAACGTGTAGCGTGAACGTGACGGTAAATGATAACATCGCGCCTACGATTATTTGCCCTGCAAATATTACGATGTCTGCAACAAGTGGCACCTGCGATGCCTCTGTGACGTATCCTTTAGCAATCGCGATGGACAACTGTTCGGGAGTCGTTGTGACGAATGTAACACCAGCATTCCCGTCTGGGGGCATTTTCCCATTGGGTATCACACCCGTGACTTTTCAAGCAACAGATAATGCAGGAAATACAGTTCAATGTATTTTTACGGTAACAGTTACGGACAATCAGGCAGCAACAATCACTTGCCCAACAAATATAGATGTCAATATGTCGGTGGGCGGTTCAGGTGATTGTATGGGACTTGTACCCAATCTCACCGCAGGTGTTACAGCGATGGACAATTGCACGGTCATTCCGCTAAATGCGGTAATACAAACCCCAGCAGCGGGAACGATTTTTGGTGGAAGTCCGAATTATGTGCAGGCAGTAACATTTACAGTAACAGATGCAGCAGGCAATGTAAGTAGTTGCGTCATGCTACTAAATTTAATAGACACTGAACCACCTATGATTAATTGCGACCCTGCCATTAGAACGGTCAATACGGATCAAAATCAGTGTTACCACATAGCACAAGGCACTGAATTTAGTCCGATTTATTCAGATAACTGCTCTGTAACATTGAATAATGATTTGCTAGGATCGCCAAGCCCTTGGATTGAAAACGCTATTCTACCTATCGGTAATACCATCGTTATTTTTACGGTTACAGATGGTGTCGGACTAACAGCAACCTGCTCTATTACTATACAAGTAATTGATAATCAGCCTCCCATTGTCTATTGTCCTGATGATGTAACCATAAATACAGATCCAAACCTTTGCGGTGCAATAGTGGAAAATTATGTAGCATTTGTAGTATCTGATAATTGTAGTTATAATATTTTACAGACAAATGGTCCAACTCAGCCAGTATTCTTGCCACTTGGTACAACATATTTTAGTTACTCGGTCATAGATGTTGGTGGGAATACAGTTTTATGTGATTTAAACGTCACCATAGTAGATGGAGAAGCACCTATTATCAGTACATGCCCACCATTTATAACGGTCAATACATCTTCAGATGGTACAGGAGACTGTAGTGCGCTCATTCCTAATATGATCCCAGATCTGGTAGCAATGGATAATTGTTCTACCTTCCCGACGGATATTACAGTAACACAAATGCCGCCAGCAGGTACTGTTATATCGGGTAGTGGTAATGGTGATACTCAATTCATGGTCTTCATCGTAACAGATGCCGTAGGAAATACAAGTACTTGCTTTAGCAGGGTTACTCTTTTTGACGATGAATTGCCAACAATAAGTTGCGATCCTACCGTCAGAACAGTGAATACACTGCCTGGTACTTGCAGCTATACTACGCCTTTCAATTCTCCAGAATTTTACCCAAGTGTTATTGCTGACAACTGTGGCGCGGGTATCCAGTCCACCGCATTCAATGGAGTAAATACTGGAATAAGCGTATTTGATTACATCTTTCCGGTAGGTACGACAATTGTCACTTACGTGATCGGAGATTTCGCAGGAAATACATCTTCTTGTAGTTTATCTGTCGTCGTTGTGGACAATCAACCGCCGACCTTAATCAATTGCCCTGCAAATATTACGGTAGGCAATGATGTAGCGAAATGTGGATCTAATGTCACCTTTGCGCCTCCTATTGGCACAGATAACTGTGATTTTACATTAACACAACCAGCGGGCTTACCATCAGGAGGTCTATTCCCTGTTGGTATAACAACAGTGACTTTCGTAGCCGCCGACAACGCGACACCTGCAAATACAGTTTCTTGCAATTTCACCATCACCGTCATGGATATGCAGCCGCCGACAGCGGTTTGTCAGAACATTGTAGTGGATTTAAATGCCAGCGGAGCAGTCACGATCACGCCTGCCCAAGTCAAAGGTGGCACAACGGACAATTGCCCCACGACGCTGACGTACGTGATTTCAGAAACCGATTTTGATTGCACAGAAGTGGGGCAAAATAATGTGACCTTGACAATCACCGACGGTGCGAGCAACACTAGCACTTGCGTATCCACGGTAACAGTGCGCGATGTAACACCGCCGACGTTTACTTGCCCAGCGGCGATTACCGTAGAGGGTTGTAATGGTTCTGTTCCAGATTTGGTGACGGGTATCACTACCGAAGCTGACAATTGCGGCGTAGCCAGCACGGTACAAAATCCGCTTCCAGGTCTGGCATTTGGTAATATCCAAAATGGTTCGACCAGTATCATCGTGACGGTAACCGATGTCAATGGAAATATCACGACCTGTACGGTTTCAGTAACAATCATAGATGATAACGAGCCAGATTTCCTCAGTTGCCCGACACAAATGATTATGATCGGCAACGATCCCGATCAATGTAGTGGAAAAGTCAACTGGATACCACCAGTGGCCGTGGATGATTGTGTTCCATTGCCGATTTCTGCTCCAGGTATTCCTATACCAGGTACAGTGGTACAAACAGGTGGGCCATTGTCTGGGACTACCATTCCAATTACTTGCCCGCCAACGCCAATAACAATCACTTACGTGGCTACCGATGCCGCAGGCAATCAATCCACTTGTTCCTTTCAGGTGATGGTGGTGGATACCGAAAAGCCCGAATTGGATGCTGATATTATTATGCCCAATGACACCCTTGTCAATTGTCATCAACTACCCACTAATTGTGTTTATCATGGGCCTTCGGTTTGTGCTCCATTGACCAATTCGGATGTAAATGATAACTGTACATCGCCGTCCAATATCAGTATTAGTTATGCCGAATTGAGCACTCAAAATCCAAATCCTGCATTGTGTGCACACTATACTTATAACTTGACGCGTACTTGGACGGTGTCTGACTGTGCTGGAAACATGTTGAAACATACCCAAATGATCCAAGTACAAGATACGACCAAGCCAACTGCAATTTGTAAAAATATTGCTTTAGTTTTGGATAAAACGGGTAAGGTGAGCATCGTTCCAGCGGATATCAATAATGGAAGTTTTGACAATTGTGCATCTGCCAGCGTACTCACCTACGAGATCATCGGCTTAACTACTTTTACTTGTGCCAATCTTGGAACCAATACTATTACGTTGAAAGTGACCGATCCGTGTGGCAATTTTAGTACTTGTTCGTCGGTCGTAACTGTCAGTGAAGGCATAGCACCTTGTACACCACAGTATTTTGTGATGACGAGTTGCCTTGACAATGCTACTGATGAAAACAATGGTCAATTCTTAGAAATGATCACGATCAAGGCTTTGGCGATGCAAACTTGGCGTATTGCAACAAATGTTAATTCAAATGGGGTTGGGTTCTACCTCAACGCGGGCAATCCACCAGCGACTCCAGTGTTGATTCCAGTCGGTACTGCCTTTACGGCTGGTACGGCAGATGGTATTGACAATGATGGCGATGCTGCGATTGATGAAGCAGATGAGATGATTTATTATACGCTGAAAGGGCGTTTCACAGAGTGTAAAGGCTATGATATATCGGTGAGCAATGCTGGATCAATTGGCATAGGCGTTGGCGCAACTACGACAACCATATCGAATAAGGCATGTTATCCGAATCCGTATTTCTTAAACATGAACGATCCGTTCTGCTTGAATACGCCGCCTTTCACCATCGAAGTCGGTGAATATAATAACGCAGCAGGCAATATCGTACCAGGTTCGGTCATGGTAAATGGCGTAGCAACCACTATATTTGATGCTACTGCTTTAGGATTAGGCTTCCATACGATTATGGCCACCTTCGATGCTGGATCCGCAACCAATACTTTGACCATCAATGGCGTATTACAGCCAGGCAGCGGTACAATGAACGATGCTGTTGCTGACCCTGGGTGCAAGCAAAAAATTGCCAAAGTAGTACAGATCGTGGACACGCCTTCACAATTGGTTTGCGATGACTTAGTTCATGTTTCTTTGGATGAAACTTGTATGCACTTTTTGACCCCCGATGATGTATTGGAGGGCTCTTATTTCTGCTACGATGATTACACGGTAGAGCTGGACAAAGTGCTGCCTTATGGCAATGGCCCTTGGGTTTCAGGTCAATTGACGGGTGCTGACATTGGTAAAACATATTACTATCGTGTCGTGCATGCTTCGGGTGGTAATATTTGTTGGGGTCAGGTAAAAATTGAAGATAAGTTAGCCCCTAAACTCACTTGTCCACCCAATATTGACCTCGTCTGTGTTCAAAACCCATTTGACCTGACTGTAACTGGACAGGTTCAATATACAGACTGTTCGCAGGTATTGGTTGAGTATAATGATGCCTTGCAAGACTTTAGTTGTGCCGCCAATCCTACCTTACGATTGCGCGTAACACGGAGTTGGATTATTACTGATATTTGGGGCAATTCTGCCACTTGCTCACAAGTGATTTCGGTCAATCGTGGAGAAGTTTCGGATGTGATTTTCCCGATCAACCAAACTTATACTTGCGATGTAGCACCGCCAAATTTAAATCCTGATAATACGGGCTGGCCTCGTTTGAATGGTCTAAATATTACGACCGATGGTACGGCATTATGTGGATTGACCATCACTTATGAAGATGAAACTGGCAGCGAATGCCCAGGAAACACCTCTATTATCCGTACTTGGCGAATCACTGATTTCTGTCCGATTGGGGGAGGTGCGCCCATCAATGTGACACATATTCAGTATATCAATGTCAATGATGTGCCACCAGTGATTGATTTCTCTGGTTTCACGTATGATCCTATCAATAATTGGTACATTATCCCTACCAACACGAATGTATTAGGCCAATGTGTTACTACAGGGCATCTGCCTGTTGCGAGCATTACCGATGCGTGCAATGAGATTGTATTTATTACAGTAGCAACCCCCGTAGGCAATACCACCAATGGTGGTTTGATCCCTGCTCCAGGCTTAGGCATTGGAGAATACAATGTGACTTACACCGTGATGGATGCCTGTGGCAATGTCAATATTAAGCAGATTCGTATTGCAGTCCGCGATGTAGAGCCACCAACTGTGGTTTGCGATCAAGTAACGAAAGTAGGGTTAAATGTAGGTGGCTTTGCACAAATGCTGGCATCTTCGGTGAATAGCGGCACATTCGACAATTGTTGTATTGATTCACTCATGATTCGTCGTATGAATAGTCAATGTGGTGCTAGCAATGACTTTGGCCCATCGGTACAATTCTGTTGTTCTGATATTGGTGATTCGGTTAGGGTGATATTCCGCGTGACGGACTGCTACGGTAACACCAGTGAATGTATGGTACAGGTATTGGTGGAAGATAAGGTCAAGCCAATATGTACCCCACCAGCCCATGTCACGGTGAGTTGTGAGTTGTTTGACGAAAGCCTGTCTAATTATGGCAATGTCATCGCCTCCGACAATTGCTGTTTGGATACCACCACGCTCACTATTAATAAAACAAACTTTGATACGGTTTGTAACAGGGGTACTATTGTCCGAACTTTCCGAGTATTCGACTGTGGCGGCCAAGAAAGCCAATGCAGTCAAAGGTTGGTGGTGACTTATGAGCAGGATTATTACGTCAAATTCCCCAACGACCGCATCATTACAGTTTGTGATGGAACGGGCATTTATGGGCAACCCGAATTTTTTGGTGAAGACTGTGAGTTATTGGGTATTTCTTTTGAAGATTTGATATTTACCGTAGTGCCAGATGCTTGCTTTAAGATAGAACGAACTTGGACAGTGATCAACTGGTGTACATTTAATACAAACGTGGATTGTATCTATGTGCCAAATCCTAACCCGTCGAATACGACAAACGCCCCAGCAAACTTGTTAGGGCCTACCGTTTCGCCATTGGGTACACCAGCACCGTGGGCACCAACTAATGTGAAGATTAATCCAACCGATCCATTGGCCACCAACTATTCAACATTCTACAATCAGAATGCCAATTGTTATCGCTATAAACAAATCATCAAGATCATTGACACAGAGGATCCAGTGGCACAATGCCCCGATACAACGGTCGTTTTCTGCGATGTTACCGCAAATAGTACAGACCTTTGGAAAGCCGACTACTGGTGGGATGCTACAATGATGAGCCATGATCTTTGCGAAGGACCTACGGATCTTTCGATTTTGGCGACAGATTCATGCAGTGGTGCCAATATCAATATCGAATATGAATTATTCTTGGATACCGATCAAGACGGGGTGATGGAAACAGTAATTGCAAGCACAAGTTTGCCTGGATTTAACTGGATTTATGTCGGTAATAATGATGGTGATGCTGATCTGACAGATGGCACTCAACGCAGTTTTGATGAACGTGCTGTGCCTTCTAATCAAAAATACGGATTTGTAATCTTTGAAAAAACGGTAGGTATGAGCAAGCAAGCCTTTGTTCGGTGGAACACCATTCAAAACATGGCTTCTCTCAACCCTCCAGAGTCCACATTTACGATACCTGAACTGCCTTATGGTACTCACAAAATCAAGTGGCTCATCAGTGATGGTTGTGGCAATGATGTGGTTTGTGATTATCAATTCAAGGTCAAAGACTGCAAAGCACCAACCCTTGTTTGCCTTGATCTGAATACTAATATTATGCCTAATGGCATGACATTGCCATTCTGGGCTGCTGATTTTATCCAGTATGCAGAAGACAACTGTACCCCGTCGCAACAATTGCAATATGCCATTAGGGTGAGTGGTACTGGCACTGGATTCCCGACCAACTCTGACGGTACACCGCAGACGAGTGTTCAGTTTGATTGTGACCACCAGGGCGAACAAACCCTAGAAATATGGGCGATGGATGCTGCTGGCAATGCTGACTTCTGCGAAGCAACACTTACTGTTCAAGACAACAACCAAAACTGCGATGATGTATTGAGTGTGGCAGGTCAATTAGCCACTGAGACCAACGATGGTTTGGAAGAGGCTGGTGTTGAGTTTACTGGAAGCCACCCAGCATTGCCCCCTGTGAATTTGTTTGACTTGACCGACGTACAAGGTGATTATATATTCTCCAATGTATTGCCAGTATCTGGAAATTACATGATTAGCCCTATTGAAGATGAAAACTACTTAAATGGTGTCTCAACCTATGATTTGGTGCTAATATCTAAACATATACTGGGTATAGAGCCTTTGACATCGCCTTACAAGCAGATTGCTGCCGATGCCAACCGCAGTGGCAGCATCACTACTTTTGATATTGTCGAGTTGCGCAGATTGATTTTAGGCATTTATACAGATTTCCCCAATAATACCTCATGGAGATTTGTGGATAAAGCCTTTATATTCAATGATCCACTCAATCCATTTGGTTCTGCATTCCCAGAAACCATCTCTGTTTCAAATGCACAAAATGGTTCTTTCGACGAAGATTTTGTGGCCATAAAAATAGGCGATGTTAATAATTCGGCTCAAGCAAATGCTTTGATGAATGTAGAAGATCGTACCACAGGCACCTTGTTGTTTGATATAAACGATCAAGAGGTGAAATCGGGCAATCTATACACCGTCAAATTTACGGCTACAGAAATAGTAAAAGGGTATCAGTTCACCTTGAAGTACAAAGGGTTGGAGGTCATTGATATTACACCGATCTCTGAGGGCATGTCAATGGCTAACTTTGGTCAGTTTGCTGATGCAATCACAACATCATTTAATGGTGGCGGAGAGGAATCAATGTTTGAGGTTCGATTTAGGGCAGTCAATTCTGGTAAATTAAGCCAAATGTTTAGTGTATCAAGTACGATTACCCGAGCAGAAGCATATAGCAATTCAGGCAAAAAATCTGTGGCATTGCGCTTTAAAGGCATTAATGGTATCATGGTACAAGGTGTCGGTTTTGAATTATATCAAAATACACCAAACCCATTTGTGAGCAAGACTCAAATCGGTTTCCATCTCCCTTATGCCGCAAGTGCTACGTTGCGCATATTTGACGAAATGGGCAGGATCGTACACCAACAAACAGGGGTGTATTCCAAAGGGATGAACACCATCTCCATAGATAAGGCTTTGGCCAATGCTAAAGGGGTATTGTATTACACCCTCCAAACAGACAGAGACAGTGCCACTAAGAAAATGATACGAGTGGACTAGTTTTTGTGCGTTTTAATCTTGACCATAGTCAAGTACAGCCAAGGCAGCCCAATTGCTCTTTTGAGGATTGGGTTGCTTTGTTTGTGGCTGGCTTCTTAAGTATATATTTTTATTGACTTTAACCAGATGTTTCTTATTTTAGGGTGGGGTTTGATAAACCTCAAAATACGGTTCATCAACATGTAGATTTGATCCAATTCATCTTAAAAATTTCTCAAACCGCTCAAAGTAATTTGAAAATTGTATAGTTATTTAACCAATGTTCTTTTCAGTCCTTTGGGAATGGAGCAACCTCCTTCGGAGAAGAGGCCAATCCTTGTTTTACATTAGAAGGAGCGATATTAAATGTTTGGGAGAAAAGTCGAGAAAAGTGAGCTGGATCTTTGAATCCAACCATAAAACAAACCTCTTTTACATTCTTCGATCCATCTTTTGACAAAATCTCATATGCCTTCTGAAGGCGGAATTGACGCAATAGCTGCATAGCGGATTGATCCGATAACGCAGTGAGTTTGCGCTGAACTTGTGATTTACTCATATTAAGATCAGAACAAAGGCGGAATAAATCGTAGTCTTCGTCAGCGTAATTTAATTCAAAAATATCGTAAATTTTCCACATAAACGCATCGGTATGGAGGTCTCCGGTCTGTGATGTAATACTACTTATTTGATCGAATGGTGTTTGAGCAAGGCTCGTCAAACCCTCCTTCGTCATCAAATCCGCATATCGCTCATGCCATTTGAGCCGTAGGTTATACAAGCCTTGCAGGGTCAAGACCAGTTCTTGCTCATCAAAAGGCTTGCCAATATAAGCATTGGCACCGAATTGTTGGCCCGTTAGTCGATCAGACAATTCAGACCGTGCACTTAAAATGACGATCGGTATATGACTGGTCAATTCATTTTTTTTGAGTCGAGATGTCATCTCATAGCCGTCTATGCCAGGCATCATAACATCTGTCAGAATCAAGTCGGGGATCGTTTCGATGGCTTTGTCATAACCCAACAGACCATCAGACGCAAAATCAAGTGTAAAGTGCGGTAAGAGTGTCGACTGAAGGAATGCGTTAATAAAGGGATTATTTTCTACTATCAGTAATAAGGGGAGTTGCGAATTGGATAGAACTGGTGTAAATGATGTATGTGTGTGGATGGGAGCCAAAGAGGAGGCGTCAAAAGGTGTTGCAACGTTTTTGATTGGAAGCAGTATTGAAAATCGAGTACCAAGCCCTAGTTGGCTGTTTACGGATATGGTTCCACCAAAAAGGCTAACCAAATCTTTCACAAAACTAAGGCCAATACCAAAATGCAATTCCCCTTGAGGATTGCTACTATCGAAACCCTGAAAATAGCGGTCAAAAATATAAGGCAGGTTTTCGGGAGGAATGCCTTCTCCAGTGTCCTGTATTTCAAGTAGTATATGATCTTGTTCATGGGCATGAACACTGATACTGATCTGTCCATCTTGGGGTGTATGTCGAACTGCATTGCTCAACAAATTATTCACAATATACTTGAGGCGGGTCGGGTCAAAATCTATTTGTAGGTCGGGTTCAGTCGTCTCAAAGATGAGTTGGATATTTTTAAAATCTGTCAAAGGACGTAGTGATTCAACAAGGTAGTTTATATAGGCACTGATCAGCCCATTCCGCCAATTTAACTCTATTTCATTGTGTTCTAACCTCGTAACATCAATAATTTGAGTAACCATATCAAGCATACTTTCGCCCTGTTGGATGATTGCTTCTGTGCTTTGAGTGAGATTTTGCTGGTCATTATTTGAACGCAATCGCTTCGCATGACCCAAAATAATCGCAAGGGGTGTTTTGAATTCATGTGAAATAGAGCCGAAAAATCTATTTTTGTATTCATCCAACGATTTGAGGCGATCCACTTCTTTTTGATGAATGCTTTCTTTGTATTTGAGTATAATATACCTTCGTTCATAGCGCAAGTATGTATAAATCAGCCCTGCAAAGATACCTGCATAGAGCACCCATGCATACCAGCTGCGATACCAAGGAGGGGTGATTGTTACAATGAGTCTGGTAATCGGTGCATTTTCCCAGTTTTCTTTGGAATTGACACTTTGGACTTCAAGGGTATATTTTCCAGGCGGGATTAGGGTGAAATTAGCAGTGCGTTGTGCGCCTGCATTGATCCATTGATCATCAAAACCCAGTAGCCGATAACGAAAATTTGCAGAGAGCGGGTTACTGGTTTGAAGGGCGGCAAATTCAACTGTGATACTGTTTTTGTCAAAAGGAAGCCGCAGCGATACCTCATTTTGGTCAGTGAAACGTATAAAAGGTGCTTCAATGGCAGGATTTATAAGAATGCCGTTGATTTTTACTTCCGTAATGGCAACGATATTGGCCTGTTTATTCTGATTTTCTGGGAGCGGACGAACCAAGAACAGCCCGTCCAGCCCGCCAAAGGCGAGTTCTCCCGATGGTAATAGGCGAAAAGCATCAGTATTGAATTCTGTGCTAAGTTTTTGGTCATCTGAGGATAAATTGTAAAATATCTTGTTTTGGCGATTAAATCTTGACAGTCCCCGATTGGTACTGAGCCAAAGATACCCAAAAGCATCTGGCAGTACACCATAGACTACATTGTCGGCCAAACCATCTTTTTCACCGTATATAGTAGCGGTTTCTTTTTGGCTGTCAAAGCAATGAAGGCCGCCTCCGAATGTACCGATCCAAATCAAGTGGGGTTGATTTGGATCAGGGTAAATGCTTGAAATTTGATCGTTTTTAAATAACACTCCTTTGGGGCCGTAGTTGTGCCAAATCTTGAAAACTGGTGCTCCCTCAGGATGCTCTATCCTAACCAGACCTTGATTAGACCCAAGCCACAATGTTCCTTGTGTATCTTCTACGATACAAGTGCTTTGCAAGGTGATTCCTTGCTGTTGTTTTTGGAAACCTGTATCAAACGACCAGTAATCTATTTGGTTGTCATCTGGGCGAATGCGCGCAATTTTACCATTAATAGCACTGATCCAAATATTGGCGTTTCGGTCTTCAAATATCGGAATAGTACCGCTATCTAAGTAGGGTAGTTCGATAGGAATTTCTTTCCACAGACCCGTATGGCGTTCCTTTTTTTGAATGAATAGATGATTGTTTTTGCTAGTGGGAAGCCACCAATCTCCAGATCGGGTCATAAGTAAGTTGAAAACCCGCATTCCTTTACTGTACAGGTGGCTCCAAGGAGCTGGCTCTACTTTGTTTGTATATTGGTTGAGTACTTCAAATGGAAAATTTCGACCTGGCCAAACCCGCCCATCTGGCAGAATATTAAAATTAAACGTGCTCGGGGGTAGTAAAAATTGTTTAAAACTCAACTTTTTTTGTCTCATTTTTCGTACCCCAAAACCATTAGTACCCAGCCATAAATTGTTATTTCGGTCAACCATACCACAGAAGGATGATGGCTGGTCTAATGTGAAAAAGGGTTTGAATTGTTGCTGAAAGATATTGCTATTGGATGAAATACTTTTTTCCCCTGCTAATATTGTATCAAGTTGGGAGATTACCGTATCACCAATTCGATAAAAGAGCGGTGTTTGACCGTATGGTTGTATAAATTCTGCCAAACTATTTATCGTATGCTTATTGGCTGTGTTTTCAAGTATGCAGAAAACACGACCGGCCTTTCCGACAGGAAAATGTAAAAGCCCAAAGGGACCCATGCGCGGATAATCAATCAAACGCGGATCTGCGCTTGCTGCTTTCAAGGTGTTCACATTGATTGTGCCCAGCTGATCCAATTGATCTATAAAAAGAATATCCGTGGATTTGCTATTGGGGATATGTACCCATAAGGCCGGCCCTTTGTAACCAGACGGGAAGTCAATGAATTGAAGGTTAAAGGCACTGGGAGATAATTTGTTTTCCCGAATCAAACGGGCTAAATCAGACGCGGGTGTGACAGTATATATTAGGCTATTTACAACGCTTGCTGCTGCCTTCACCCGACCAGAAACCCAAATCCGACCTGCTCTTATATCCACCCCAACCACATCTGTTAGCGGGAATTTGGGATCTACATCAGTCATATGAACAAACTGCTCTGAATATGGATCCATAATGACCAATCCTTTATCCGTACCTAACCAGAGTAGGCCATGCTCATCTTCTATAATACAATAAATATGATTGGCTTTGAGAGACCTCGGAGTTGAATTGTCCGGGATGAAACGTTTGACCTGATAGCCGTCGTAGCGATTGAGTCCATTGAAAGTACCAAACCATTTATATCCCCGGCTATCTTCAAATATACTGTAGATAAATCCTTGTGAGAGCCCGTCTGCAACGGTCAAAGACTCAATTTTGTATTCTTTCTGAGCGTAATTTATTGTAATGGAGACAATAAATAAAAACCCAATTAAGATTCTTTTCATTTAATTATGTTGAATATTTAGTGTTTGTAGTACAATAGTACGTACTTTTTAGAAATTCGAGATTTTTTTAATTACAACAGTTACTACTTTTCGATTTTGAACACTTCTTTAATATTTTAAAATCCTGACACTTTATATGGCAATAAACTAGGCAGTATATAACATTCTGCAACAAAGTTATTGACCAAATACTGATAGTAAAGTAAAGAATTTTTTTGATACTAGTGGGCATTATATACATGTTTGGGTAAAATAATCATAGATTAGGGTAGAATCGTCATTCATCTGGGCATAATACCCATGACTACAATTAGTGATATTACTACCTTTGCGCTATTAAATTTTGCCACTCAGGTATTGATGAATAACCATAAAAGTTGCGCAAATAACAAACACACGTAGGTTTTTCTGATGCAGATTTAAATGTATTTTCATCTGCATTAGAATGCTTATTATTACTAGCAGTTTATTTCTTGATCGTATGAATACACCTAAACAAACATTCTCGTAGTAGTTTTCCTTCTTTCCTTTTTTGTCGTGTCATAACAAGTTGCTTTTAAATGCTTTTGCATTTGAATCGCTCTTCTCGTGATTGTACTCTTCTATGGTATATTAGTAAAGAGTAGTTGTATCTAAAAAACACAAAACATATTTTTAGGTAAGAGTTTTTATTTTTTATTTAATCCAAGTTAACAAATATTCTCTATGAAAAGTTATTCTATCTTCGGAAGAATAAGTATAGTCTTATTCTTTTTATTTGGCATTTCGCCACTGCTTGCCCAAGTCAATATTATTGACCCAAATGCAGCAAACTCTCCTGATATCAACAAGTGTTCAGGATCTGCGGCTTTAGAAGTCGTGGTTCAATTTGGTGCCGATGGTACCAATGCAACTGTCTCATTACCGATTGCAACGGGTTTTCAGTATGTTGTCGGAAGTGTCGCACTCGTGTCGCAAACAGGTGGGCTAACGATCACTCAGACATCCAGTGCACCAAACAACCCAGTTTTTACCATTGCTGCAACAGACGGTGTTATCAACTACGCCAATGAAATTCGCTTTCGATATCGAGTCCGGGCGAATTGTTCGGTTGCCTTGGGTACCGTTGTTTTTCCCGTCAATGTCACGTTTAATTCAGTTCTGACTTCTAATGAAGTTGTCGCCGATGTGTTGGAGGCCGATTTGAATTTGACCACACATCCACAAACGAGCGCGACGATTGGCGTTCCTGTTACGGTACCTATCCTGATCCAAAATGGTGGGTTAGGCGAAATAGACAGCCTTGATTTTTTTATAACAGAAAGCGGGATGACGACGACAAATGTTGTCGTGAACGCTATTCCCTCTACCCTCATTAGCAACGTAGCCGGTGTGAGGCAATACCGGATCTATAGCAACGCATTGCCAGGTGGCAAACTGAATAATCCGGAGACAATCACAGTATTGCGTACGGTCGTTGTACAATCCTGCACATTCACTTCAAATTACGCAGCCAACTGGGGCTGTAATGGCTCTCTATGCCAGACTCCACAGCCTTTTGGCCCTGGAGAGTTTATATTGACAAGCGGAAGTCCAAACGTCGCGATCAGTACCAATGTGGTGCAATCAACAAATCTGTGTACAAATGCGATCGTCGAACTCACGTTTCTAAACAACGGTACAGGGCCAGCCAATGCCGCAGCGGCATTCAATATGGTCTTCAAGGCAGGAATGAATAGTACAACTGGTTGGTCAGCAGCCAATTGGTCAGCAGTTTCAGTAACGATGGTCGGCAACCCCAATCCGGTTTCTTTTACAGGCGGCAATAGCGGTACTTCTATTACCCTCAATGCAAATCAGTTCACAAGCGATCCCGACGGAGCAAATGGTTTGGCAGATGTAGACCTCGATGGCCGATTTGACGACCTGCCCCAAGGCAAGTCTGTCACTTTGCGGATTACGCTCCAATATACCTGCCCCCTTGCCTGCCCTGCCCTCAATGAAACCGCCAGTTTATTGCCCAGTGCGATGTACTCCGATCAATGCGGCGCGATGCTGAATGCAACTGGCCCTGCTGGCTTTGCATTTGCCAATAGGGCTATTGGAACCCCTGCATTGTATGTGCCTAAAACAGTTACTGATGGCCAAGTATTCAATGCCGAAATATGCTTGGCTCGTACCATCGGAGGACCAGGGAGCAATTGCCCAACCAACAAAATCAGATACCAACTCACCCTACCTGCGGGGGTGACCGCTACAGGTGTTGCTACCATTAATGGTGTTCCTGCAACCGTCAGCACAACAGGCAGTACGGTGATGATAGAAGGGCCTTTCGTAAATGGAGAAGGGATGTGTTTATCTATCCAAATGTCCTATGCATGTAATACGACGCCGCTCAATTTTTCTTATGAAGTATCCTATCAATGTGATGTTGCCTGTGCCTGTATCCAGAAATGGGCCTGCGGCACTTTTAACATTGAACCCACGGGTTGTATAGGTGCATCCGCATGTGTTGGATGTCCGGAGTGCCCCGATGGAGGGATCACAATCGGTGCGCTTCAAGTACAGCGGACTACTTTGGGTTACACAGATCATACAGGTACAACACGCGTAACAAATCCAAGTACCTTGCCTGCGTTGAGTTTGTTAAAAGCCATGCCTTGTGACACCGTGCGATTCACCATGTCGAGTATTATGAAGGGGGGCGATCTGGGAACGGCTACATTTGACAATGCTTATATGGAAGTCTCTTATGCGCAGTTGGGTGGTAGTAACTTGCTCGGCTATGGGAGCGGATCCTATCGGTATTTTGATGCCAGCACCGGTACGACTACTACAGGCGCTTTACCTGCTCCTTCTAATAGTGTAAGTTCGGGCAGGCACATCATGATGTGGAATTTCAACGCAATCCTTCCAAGTGGTATGATGCAACCCGGTGATAGTATCATTGCTACTCCGCGTTTTGTTGTCTTGAACAATGCAGCCTTGACGGTTACACCCACTTCACCCGGTGGTGCCTTTGCTGCATTTTTTAACTTAGCCAGTTCTGCCGGCAACCCGTTGCCGGGTGGCTCTCCTCGATTTACCTGCGGCAGTTTTGTGCCGCAATTATATCTACATGCCATAAAGCCTCAGCCGCTGCCGGTTACAGGAGCGCGCATGGGTTGCGGTACTTACCCCGTTTCAGGTGCACTCAACAATGAAGTAACGCTGCTTGTTGACGAATACCCGAATGAAATCAGGCCCGTAGAAATACTGAAATCTGTCAGTGTACAGATTCAGAATGGGGACACCTATGACCCGTCAGTACAGCCGGTATTGACTATATTTGGAAATCCAACCGACGACCCTTGGTACACCGGAACGTTTAATCTGCCTGCACCGAGTATTTCGGGCACAACGCTCACGTGGACGAATCCGGGTAACTGGCCCGTAAGTGATATGGCAGGTACAGATCCTGCACAGACAGGTTATAGCCTGCGATTTAACCTGAAAAACAGTGGGTGTGCTAATGCAAACGACGGTACACTTCGCACTACCTGGAACTATGATCGCTTTGGATATGCGGTGCCTGCGTGTCGGCTAAACGTCATCACCAGCCCACTAACCGGTACTGTTGAAGGCGGTGCGCCACAACATACGCTTTCCAACCTTACTGGTTTCGTGTATGGGGCAAAAGCGATCGAGTGCTTTCAGGTCGAAATCAAAAATACCACATTGACACGTGAAAGTGGTTATATTTGGTTAGCTCTCGAAGACAACCTAAGCTCGATGGATGTTGTATCCGTTCGGAATGTCGCGACCAACACTGTACTTCCGCTGCTTTCTTATTCCAATGGTAAATGGATCAAATTGGCCACCAATTTTCCTGGAGGCTCCAGTCTATTGTTGGAGGTGTGTGTCCGATACAATGATTGTACAGACAACCTGATGACCCTCAAGCAAGGTTGGGATTGTAATGCATATCCGACCAATCCTACCACATATGCCTGCCCTGTCACACAAACGACTTTGCGTATATTGCCTTTCATGGCGCGCGTACAAGGTGATTTTTTGGCAGCATCACTTCCTGCGATGATGTGTGAAGATTTTATTTTCAATTTTAGGATCAATTCTTCTCAAAAAGCAGATCTGTTTGATCCGGCAGTAAATGTGGTATTGCCACCCAATATGCAGCTCCAAGGCAATACAGTAGAGATTGAATACCCGCTTAATTCTGGCATTTGGCAAACGGTCACACCTGTTATTGCGGGGCAGATGATCTCCGTTGATTTTACAGCTCATACAGGTATCAATGATACATTGCCCGGTACAATTCATGCCAATGTCATCGCTTTCCCGGGTGGAGAAGATCGCCAGGCTCAGGTTCGGTTTAGGGTGCGTACCAATTGTGACTACTTGTCTGGTGATCGCATTTCATTCCAACCCATGGGCAATGCCGCTTGTGGCGGAACAGCCGATGGAAGTGGCGTAACCTTCTTGTCACCGCGAGTCAGGATATTCGGCGCAGAGCCAACCTATGAAGGGACATTTGCGATCAATTTGGGCTCGCCGGATAACTTATTTGGATGTTATGCCCAAAAACTAAGTGTTACACTACAACTCGCAGACGTAAATGTAGTAGATAACCTCAATGCATTTACAGGAACAGCCGATACAGTCTTTTTGACAATACCGTCTATTTTGGATGTAGTACCGGGTAGTTTCACTTGTACAACCCTTCCTGCGGGTAATTGCCCCACTTTCATAGATCAAACTATTGGTGCAGGCGGTCGTAGAATCATTCGACTCAAGTTGCCAGCCAATATGACCATACCCAATGCAAGTGTCGTACCACTGGTATTTAATATGTTGGTACAACCGCAACAAGAAGTAGCGTGTACGGTCAATGATAACATCACAGGACGAATCATCGCTGTATATGATAATATTGCTTGTCCCAATCCTCCCGGCGGTGGTGCGCCGACTGTTTGCCCAAAAGTACGCGCATTGGCAGGGGAAGGCCAGACGTCTGTTGTGATTAAGAAGATGGAGTTGGCCGTTGAAAATTTCTCGATTGCTTGTAGCCTTGACGGACAGATTCAATACACGGCAAAAGTTAGAATCTTGAACCTGCCATTGGCTGCGGATTCTTCGATCGTTGTCGAAATATATTGCCTCGATGCATTGGGAATGCCGCTTTTTTTGGTAGAAACCAAAACCATTACAGGATTTAGAGCGGCTGGCTCGCTGATTACCCTGACTGGCACTTTTGCGGGTTGCGACCCACAAAGTGGTGTTTTATTGAAAATACCACTCGTTACTGCGACTGGAGCGTTCCAGTGTCATTGCGCTCCGATTTCAATGGTTTCTAATAATTTGCCCAAATGCCCCAGTGTAGTAGTAACAACGACCGACAATGAAATTTGTCCGTATGAAAATGCCAATGTGACAGCGACTTTATCAGGTGCTACCTCCGGTGGTACTTGGACGAGCTCGGGGACAGGTACTTTTTCACCGAATAATACGGCATTGAATGCCATGTATATACCCAGTACTGCGGATAAGGCTGCTGGTGTAGTGACCCTTACATTTACGACCAACGATCTGACAGGGACTTGCGCACCAGGTGTTTCATCTGTGCTCATTACCATTCGGCCCCTTCCGGTAGTTGCGCCCGCTACTTTGTTTGTTTGTGCGACTGTCTCTGGCGGCAACGCTGGAAGTTTCAACCTCACATTGGCAGATAACCTCGTGGATCCACAAGATGTCAATGTAGTGACTTACCATACTTCACAAGCCAATGCAAATACGGGCGCTTCGCCTTTGTCCAGTCCTTATACAGCCAACAATAACACGACCCTGTATGCTCGAGTTAAGGATGCAACAACGGGCTGTTTTAACACAACAACACTCTTACTGAAGGTCAATCCTTGGCCTACTGCCAACCCGGCAAGCTTGAGTGTTTGTGAGGAAGTACCAGTTGGAAGTGGTTTTGGTCTGTTCAATTTAGCATTGGCCAATTCGCAGGTCAATAGCGGTAGCGGAATCGCTATTACCTACCACGCCACCTTGGCAGATGCACAAAACGATATCAATGCGCTCAATAGCCCCCACACGGCTTACAACGGAAACGTTGTATTTGCTCGGGTAGAAATTATCGCTACCGGTTGTTACGCAACATCGCAGGTGACGCTGAATGTATTGCCAAGCCCGATCACTTATACCCATACGCTCAAAGTCTGCGCAATGGGTGCGGGTATGATTATGTCAGAATTTACCCTTACACAGGCAAATAATTGGGTCACGACCAATACCGCTGTTGGCCCTGTTCCCCCTAATTTAGTGGTTACATACCACAATTCATACAGTGATGCTGCCAATGACTTGAACCCTTTGGCCAGCCCTTACACCTCGGTGACGGCCAATGTTTGGGTGCGGGTAGAAAACTCGGTAACAGGTTGTTATGCAATTGATATTGTCCAATTGGTCGTATTGCCACTTCCGATTGTATTGGTGAATAAAACCGACGAAAGTTGTGTCGCAGGACAAGGCAACACCAACAATGGCAGCGCGGTAGCGGTTGTTACGAGTGGACAGATTAACTTCACTTATGATTGGAGCAACAATGGTCCTCAAACGCCCGACACCGATTTGGCAACGATAAGTGGATTAGGATCAGGCACTTATACGGTTACTGTTACAGATGGCAATGGATGTACAACCACTGGTACAGCAGTGATCAACGAGGCCGCCGCTGTCGCAGCAGCAGCTTCGGTTGTTTCAAATGTGTTGTGTCGTGGAGAAAGTAATGGAGTTGCGACCGTCGTACCTTCTGGTGGCATTGCACCTTATACGTATGACTGGAGCAATAATGGTGCTCAAACAATCGATACGGATCCGGCCACTATGAGTGGTTTGGCCGCAGGGACATACACTGTTACCGTAACGGATGCCAATGGCTGTACTACGACTTCACAGGCTACCATTGCACAACCTGCGCTTGTATTGACTGCGACAATGGCATCTGTTAACCCAACTTGTACAAGTGGAATAGCAGGGGCTGCAACTGTAACCGTTACAGGCGGTACACCTGCTTATACTTATAATTGGAATGGAACCAGCACCCCCACAGGCGACGGTACCAATGCGATTACGGGCCTCTCTGCGGGTTCATACCTCGTAGTGGTAACGGATGCCAATGGATGTACAGCGATTGCGGTGGCTGATTTGGATGACCCAACAGGCATTGATGCCTCTATTAATAATAAAACAGACGTCACATGCAATGGCCAAAACAATGGTACAGCCAGTGTAACTGTGATTGGTGCAGGTCCTGTCACGTACGATTGGACAGGCACACCTTCTGGAGACGGCACATCCACTGTGACAGGTCTTGCTCCGGGCAATTATATGGTTACTGTTACGCAAACGGCAACAGGCTGCACAGCGGTCGCATTTGTGATGATTATGCAGCCGCAGCCATTGACTGCTGTAGGATCAGGTATAAATCCGTTGTGCAATGGTGCTTCAACGGGTTCAGCAAGTGTTCAAGGGGTGGGTGGCGTCTTGCCCTATACCTATAATTGGAATGGCACGCCGACCGGTGACGGCACTTCGATGATTACGGGTCTGAGCGCAGGTACTTATACCGTCACCATTACGGATGCAAACCTATGTCAGACCGTCACTACGATCGTATTAACGAATCCGGCGACCCTGACGTCCTCGGTAACTAACATTGTAAATGTTGCCTGTTTTGGAGGTACAACAGGTAGTGCCACAGCGGTTCCTGCTGGTGGTACGGCACCTTATACCTATGACTGGAGCAACGACGGACCTGAAATGATAGACAACGATGCTGCCACTGTGACCGGCCTTGTTGCAGGTACCTACACGGTGACTATTACCGATGCAAATGGTTGTGTGACAAGTACTTCTGTCATGATTTCACAGGCTGCCTCAGCTGTTACAGCCACCATTACGGGGACAACCAACGCGACTTGTTCTGTTTCAAGTGGCAGCGCGACTGTTGTCGCTGCCGGTGGTACATCGTCTTATACGTATGATTGGAGCAACGATGGTTTTGAAAATCCTGACAACGACCTCGCTGCGATCAGCGGTCTTGCACCAGGAGCATATATCGTCATTGTAACAGATAATGTTGGCTGTACGGCATTAGCTGTCGCCAATGTGGCCAACCCTGCCGGACTTTCAGCCTCTATTACAGCCAAAACAGACCCTGTTTGCATACCGGGAACCAACGGTTCTGCCACTGTAACAGCGGTAGGTGGTACAGGTCCATTCGATTTCGATTGGAGCCATACGCCTGCCAGTCCAGATGTAACCAATCAGGTAGCAACGACTCACACGCTTAGTAATTTGGCGGCGGGTAATTACACCATCACCATTACGGATGCAAACAACTGTACTGCGATCGCATTTGTTATGTTGATGGCAACAGACAATGTTGCCCCGGTAATCGTATCCTGCCCGATAAATATTGTAAACTTGACCTGTGGTCAGGCAGTTCCCGCGCCCTTTACTACAACGGCTGCTTTTGAAAGTGCAGGTGGCGCAGTGAGCGACAACTGTACTTTGGATGCGAATTTGATGATAAGTGCATCTGATTATGACAATAATTTGGGACTTTGCAATACAGACGGTGTACACAGTATTACACGTACTTATACTTTCCTCGATCAGTTCAACAATAAAGCGACCTGTACTCAGACGCTGAGTTACATAGACGACATTACGCCGCCAGTCATTGGTACTCCGGCGGTGAATTTGGCCTGCATCAATGGTTGTATCAATGGTGCGATCCCGCCACAAGTACAAAATTGGCTTGCAATTCACGGAGGTGCAACTGCAACGGATGCTTGTAGCAGTGTAACTTGGACGAATAACTACAATGCAGTTGCAGCACAAGCCTTGTGCAACGACGGTGCTACACTTTCTGTCGTTTTCACAGCGACAGACGCTTGTGGCAATTCTGTTCAAACGACGGCAACTATTTGTATCAATACGAGTGCTGTCATTGGTGTGGCCAAACGCATGGTCCAAACGGTCTTGAACGCGGACGGCAGTGCAAACGTGACCTTCGAGTTTAATTTGGAGAACTTCGGCAACGTAAATCTGAACGCTTTGACCCTGACGGATAACTTGGCAGTGACCTTCCCTGCCAATTGCGCGGTGACGGTAATGAACCTGACATCGGACGATTTTATCATCAATCCTGGGTTTACAGGCACAGGTAACAACAATATGCTAGCCGCAGGCAATGACCTCCCGGTCGGCGACAAAGGCGCGGTGTTGTTGACGGTCAATGTGGCTAATTGCGGATCAAGTCAGACATCGTTCTCGAATACGGCGACTGCAACGGGCACATCACCTGGCGGTACAACGGTGACGGACGTATCAGTCAATGGTTCTGATCCAGACGGCACGGACAACGATAATAACCCCGATGAGAGCAGCACGACCCCTGTCTCTTTCACTCAAAATCCTGTTTTGGGTATCGCCAAACGCATGGTCCAAACGGTCTTAAACGCCGACGGCTCAGCGAACGTCACATTCGAGTTCAACTTAGAGAACTTCGGCAATGTAAATCTGAATGCATTGACCCTGACGGATGATTTGGCAGCAACCTTCCCAGCCTCTTGTGCAGTAACGGTGATGAACCTGACTTCGGACGATTTTATCATCAATCCTGGGTTTACAGGCACAGGCAACAACAACATGCTTGCCGCAGGCAATGACCTTCCGGTCGGCGACAAAGGCGCGGTATTGTTGAGGGTCAATGTGGCTAATTGCGGATCAAGTCAGACATCGTTCTCGAATACGGCAACTGCAACGGGTACATCACCCGGCGGCACAACGGTAACAGACGTGTCAGTCAATGGCTCCGATCCTGACGGTACGGACAACGATAACAACCCGGATGAGAGCAGCACGACGCCGATCTCGTTCACCCAAAACCCTGTTTTGGGTATCGCCAAGCGCAACGTAAAAACGGTGCTCAATGCGGACGGTTCTGCGGCTGTGACCTTCGAGTTCAACTTAGAGAACTTCGGCAACGTAAATTTGAACGCATTGACCCTGACGGATGATTTGGCAGCGACTTTCCCTGCGAGTTGCGCGGTGACAGTAATGAACCTGACTTCGGATGATTTCATCATCAATCCGTCATTCAACGGCACGGGCAACAACAACATGCTTGCCGCAGGCAATGACCTTCCGGTCGGCGACAAAGGCGCGGTGTTGTTGACGGTCAATGTGGCTAATTGCGGATCTGCACAGACGTCGTTTTCGAATACAGCAACTGCAACGGGTACATCACCCGGCGGCACAACGGTAACAGACGTGTCAGTCAATGGCTCCGATCCTGACGGTACGGACAACGATAATAACCCCGATGAGAGCAGCACGACGCCGATCTCGTTCACCCAAAACCCTGTTTTGGGTATCGCCAAACGCATGGTCCAAACGGTATTAAACGCCGACGGCTCAGCGAACGTGACCTTTGAATTCAACGTAGAGAACTTCGGCAATGTAAATTTGAACGCCCTGACTTTGACGGATAATTTGGCAGCGACCTTCCCTGCGAGTTGCGCGGTGACGGTAATGAACCTGACATCGGACGATTTTATCATCAATCCTGGGTTTACAGGCACAGGTAACAACAATATGCTAGCCGCAGGCAACGACCTTCCGGTCGGCGACAAAGGCGCGGTGTTGTTGACGGTCAACGTGGCCAATTGCGGATCTGCTCAAACGTCGTTCTCGAATACAGCAACCGCAACGGGTACATCACCCGGCGGCACAACGGTAACAGACATGTCGGTCAATGGCTCCGACCCCGACGGTACGGACGGCGATAATAATCCTGATGAGAGCAGCACGACGCCTGTCTCTTTCACTCAAAATCCTGTGTTGGGTGTTGCCAAGCGCAATGTAAAAACGGTGCTCAATGCGGACGGTTCTGCGGATGTGACCTTTGAGTTCAATTTGGAGAACTTCGGCAATGTAAATCTGAACGCATTGACCTTGACAGATAATTTGGCAGCGACTTTCCCTGCGAGTTGCGCGGTGACGGTGATGAACCTAACCTCGGACGATTTCATCGTAAATCCGTCCTTCAACGGCACAGGTAACAACAATATGCTAGCCGCAGGCAATGACCTTCCGGTCGGCGACAAAGGCGCGGTGTTGTTGACGGTCAACGTGGCCAATTGCGGATCTGCTCAAACGTCATTCTCGAATACAGCAACCGCAACGGGTACATCACCTGGCGGCACAACAGTAACAGACGTATCGGTCAATGGCTCTGATCCTGACGGTACGGACGGCGATAACAACCCTGATGAGGAAAGTACCACACCAATTATATTTATTCAAAATCCAGTAGTTGGTGTAGCCAAACGTACGGTACAAGTGCAAACGCAACCCAATGGAAGCGTCAATGTAACCCTTGAGTTTAATATTGAAAACTTAGGGAATGTTACAATCAGCAATTTGGCGGTCGTAGATGATTTAGTTGCCGCATTCCCAAGTACTTGTGTTACATCTGTCGTTAGTTTGACTTCGGATGATTACATTGTAAATGGTAGTTATAATGGTATAGGCAACAACAACTTGTTGGCTGCCGGTAATTTTATCAATGTGGCGGATAAAGGGGCTATTTTACTGACTGTCAATTTGTTAAATTGTGGCGCAGCAACGTCCTTTACCAATACGGCTACTGTAACAGGTACATCGCCCGGCAATACAACGGTCACAGACGTATCTGACAATGGAAGTGATCCTGATCCAAATGGCAATGGAAATCCGAGTGATCCGGGTGAGAATGATCCAACGCCCGTTAATATCAATTGTATTTTACCGCAGACCTATGCGATTACATTAAAAACTTGTGCATTGGGTCAGGGAATGCTCATGGGCGATTTCGATTTCGATGCACTCAATGCAGCGGAGTTGGTTGCAACGAATTCATTCAGTGGAACGGTTCCAAATGGATTAATTGTCACATTCCACAATTCATTGGAAGATGCGAATACCGATCAGAACCCGCTGGCCAATATTTACAACAGTCAAACAGCAAATATATGGGCGCGTATTGAAAGAAGCAACAATGCTGCGTGCTATTCCATTGAGGTCATACAATTGATTGTCAATCCATTGCCAATATTGTTGATGAGCAAAACGGACGAAACCTGCTCGGTCTCGAACGACGGAACGGTGGGCGTTTTTGTGACCAATACACAGGGTAATTACAATTACAATTGGTCAAATTTACCTGCAACCAGCGATCCGGCCAACCAAACGGGTTTGAACGGTGGGACTTACACAGTAACAGTAACGGACGGAAATGGCTGCTCCAGTACAGGTTCAGTAACGGTTGTTGAAGGGGCTGTGCTTACCCTGGCTCCAATTGCCAACATCGGCCCATTGTGCCCCGGTCAGCCAACGATCCAGCCAACGGCCCTGACGAGTACGCCAACGAACGCCGCAACCGTTTACACTTGGAGCGGTGGTGCCGGAGCGGGTATGCCAAATGGTACTGCAACAGGCTTGAACCCAATTATCCCAGGCTTCAATGCAACCACCACCGAAGGGGTTTATACAGTCACTGTGACAGCCACGCTGGGTACATTGCCTAATCAGTGTGTTTCGACACGCACCTTTACGATTACGATCAATGATGCAGTGCCTCCAGTATTTAACAACTGCCCAACTTCCATGGTAATGATCGGCAACGATCCAGATCAATGTAGCGGTAAATTGAACTGGTCTATCCCAACGGCAACGGACGAGTGTGCAACATTTGTAACCATTGCGCAGACAGGAGGCCCGCTCTCTGGTTCCGTGGTGCCAATCACCTGTCCGCCAACGCCACAGACGATTACTTATACTGCCAATGACGGCAACGGTAACATATCTACTTGCACTTTCCAAGTGATGGTAATTGATACCGAGAAGCCTGAATTTGATGCCGACATTTTGATGCCAGGCAATGTAACGGTCGAATGCGATGCGGTTCCAACGAACTGTATTCCACGCACAGGAGGTGCTTGTACCCCGCTGACCAATGCAGATGTCAACGACAACTGTACAGCACCAAGCGCCTTGACAGTAGCGTACAATCAGGTGAGCACACAGGATCCAAATCCTGCGAATTGCGGCCATTACAATTATACGCTTACCCGCACTTGGACGATTAGCGATTGTGCAGACAATGCATTGATTGCGGGTGGTTTTGCACCAACACATCAATTGGTCCATGTACAAGTAATCACAGTCCGCGATACAAAAGCGCCAACAGCAATTTGCAAAGCCGCTACTGTTACTTTGGATAAAAATGGTAAAGGAATCCTTGATCCATTGGCAGTAAATAATGGTTCATTCGATAACTGTGCGGCCTTCCCATACTTGACATTTACAGTGGCACCGGGTAACAACCCGCCATTCACTTGTGCGAATTTGGGTGCCAACGTAGTGACACTGAAAGTGACCGATCCATGTGGCAATTTCGCTACCTGCACGGCCACGGTAACAGTTGTAGAAGGTATTGCGCCTTGTACGCCACAATACAACGTCGCTACGATGTGTTTGGATAATGCGACAAACGAGAACAATGGCCAATTCCAAGACATGATTACGATCAAGTCTTTGGCCATGCAGACTTGGACTGTCACAGCGAACAGCACACAAAATGGCCTTGGATTCTATACATCTACCAGTTCGAACCCGCCGGCATCGCCTGTTCTTCTGTCACTCGGGACAGCGTTCACCGCAGGTACCGCAGACGGAGTTGACAACGACAACGACGGAACAACGGACGAAGCGGATGAGATGATTTACTATACCTTGCGCGGTCGCTTTACGGAGTGTGTGGGTTACAACATCAGTGTGAGCAATGCAACAGGTATTGGAATGGCACCAGCCGCCAGTACTGGAACGATTGTCAACAAAGCATGTTACCCAAATCCATACTTCCTGAATTTGTTGGATCCGTTCTGTTTGAATACGCCTCCATTCACCATAGAAGTGGGCGAGTACAACAATGCAGCGGGTGGAATCGTACCGGGATCAGTAATGGTGAACGGAGTGGTGACAACCATATTTGATGCAGCAGCCTTGGGCATAGGATTCCACACGATTATGGCCACCTTCGATGCTGGATCAGCAACCAATACCTTAACCATCAATGGCGTATTACAGCCAGGCAGCGGCACCATGAACGATGCCACTGCTGACCCTGGTTGTAAGCAAAAAATCACCAAAGTGGTACAAGTTGTAGAGACCCCATCACAATTGGTTTGTGATGACCTAGTGATTGTATCCCTTGATGAGACCTGTATGCACTTATTGAATGCAGACGATGTGTTGGAAGGTTCCTACTCCTGCTACGATGATTACTTGGTAGAACTGGACAAAACCCTTCCATACGGCAATGGCCCATGGGTTCTTGCAAAGTTGACAGCAGCCGATATCGGCAAAACTTACTATTACCATGTTGTCCATGCTGATGGTGGCAATATTTGTTGGGGTACGGTGACGATTGAGGATAAACTGGCTCCTGCTTTGGTCTGCCCTGCAAATATAACAATTGCATGTAGCGAAGATATAGGCATAGCCAATACGGGTAATGTAGGCGTAATAGATTGTTCCACTTTCACTCGTGTGATAGATGATGTTTACACTGACCTAGGTCAGTGCAACACACCGCGAGGTAAAATAGTCCGTACATTTATCGTAACGGATGCATGGGGTAACCAATCTACTTGTTCACAGACGATTACATTAACACCATTTGATTTAGCCAATGTGATATTCCCATCAGATGTTACAATAAATTGCGAAAGCACATATTTGAATCCGGACGCAATTTCACCTGCACAGGCAGGAAGCCCAACTTTAGATGGTGCTTCTGTTTTAGGCAGCATTTTATGTGGTGCTCAGATCAACTATACAGATACCTATTATCAAGGTTGTGCTGGTGCTTACACAATTATCCGTGCTTGGAGTATTCTTGATAATTGTCAGCCATTGGGGCCAAACAACCCTCGGTCTAAATCTCAAAGATTACAGATCTTAGACTTAGGTGGCCCAGTATTTGCTTGTCCACCAGCGGTGACAGTAAGTACAGATCCATTCAACTGTTGTGCGACAGCAGCCCTACCAGATATGATTGTATCAGAAGGCTGCTCAAACATCACTAGCCTACAAGCGAAGGTGACGGGAACAAACCCTGCGAACGGCAACATCATCACGTTCACGGTACCAGGTTCATTGGCTGATTTTGCGGGCAATAACTGGTGGAATCCAGATACATTGGCGGTGTTCCCATATACACAGTGTTTGCCATTGGGTGTTTACACAGTGAGTTACTCGGCTACTGACGGCTGCGGCAATACTTCAGTGTGTCAGTTTGCGATGACGGTTGCCGATTTGATCCCACCAGTACCGGTGGCTGATCAAGTGACAACCATCGGTTTGGGTGGCGACGATATATTCGATTGTTACCTGCCAAGTGCTGACGGATGCCAGTTTGCAGGTGTTGCTTTCTTGAAAGCCTCTAACCTCAACAGTGGCTCTACTGATAACTGTGGACCAGTGAAGTTCAAAGTACGCCGTATGGCTAACGATGAC
>JANMMZ010000123.1:0-14101 GCA_031373665.1 Saprospiraceae bacterium
TTATCCTTTTTAACTGATTGCTTATCGCCCAAACTGCCCATCTTTTTAGTTAAATAGCCCCACTATTCACCCAAAAAGATAGTTATTTGGTCAAAAATCAATCTACCTAAAAAGAACAGTTATTCTTTTACCGTTACTAAAGTACACGCAAGAAAGAGATTTAAATAACTGCCCTCATCAACAAGGAATCCCGTACCTTCGCCCCTCGAAGTTATGGATATTATCAACAGTGCAGAATTTATTGCCTCCTACCCTAAGGAGAGTGTTTGTCCCACCGATGGTCGGGTGGAGTTTGCTTTCATTGGTCGTTCCAATGTAGGAAAGTCTTCATTGATTAATATGCTGACGGCTAAAAAGGGATTGGCGAAGGTGTCTGGCACGCCTGGAAAAACACAATTGCTCAACTTTTTTTTAATCAATAAGCATTGGTATCTGGTTGATTTACCGGGCTATGGTTATGCCAAAGTCTCCAAAAAGCAGCATAAAAACCTATCGTCAATCATAGAGGGTTATTTGATGAACCGAAAAACACTGGCAACGGCTTTTGTTTTGATTGACTCCAATATTACCCCTTCTCGCACTGATTTGAATTTCCTGAATGCTCTTGGGCATTACAAAATCCCGTTTGCCATTGCGTTTACGAAAACTGATCGGATCGGGAAAACGACTTTAGACAAACATATTTCCATGTTTTTGAGTAAGTTATCTGAAACATGGGAAACCTTACCGCCTTATTTCATTACCTCCGCCGAACGGCGTACCGGACGAGACGAAATACTGGAATACATCCAATCCATTCTAGGGAAATAACATGGAAAAAGAGACAAAAACCTATCCGCGTGTCATAGAACAGATAGAAGACTGGCCTATATATCTGCTTAGTAAGGACAGGGCTGATTTTTTGCGCGAAATTGACGAATTTACCTTTAAAAAAATCACCTCCAAGCATCGGAAAGACCTTTCTGACGTGATCGTGAAAACGATGTACCAAGAGCGGATCAGGATCAAAGAGTCGCCATGGAAGGTAGATCCGCCAAACGAACGCCAGTTTTGGAATAAGATTAGCAAAAAATTTATCAAAAAGAGTTTGGATCGCGACGATGCAGAATCTAAAAAGGTAGCCGAAGACCTGCTTCAAAAGATTATTCACCGATACTCGGAAGAGATCGTGGGTACATTCCAAATATCTACCTTTAGGTTTGCGCAACGATTTTTGACGGCGTTGTTCAATCGTATTTTCAATGCTGCCGTGGGAAAAGGCATTCGTGGGCTATGGAATGGCCGCCGAAACTTGTATGAAAGGCTTAATATAGTGGGCGAAACTGAAACGGTACGTTCTATTTTTGAACACGGTACTATTGTGATCGTACCTACCCACAGCAGCAATCTGGACTCCATATTGGTGGGTTATGCCATGGATCAAATCATTGGATTGCCTTCGTTTAGTTATGGTGCTGGCTTGAATCTTTATAATTTTGGTCCTGCGGCTTATTTTATGAACCGCTTGGGGGCTTATCGGGTGGATCGCCGAAAAAAGAACGGGATTTACCTTGAAACCCTCAAAAGTATGAGCACTTTGAGCATACAGCGCGGGGTCAATAGCCTGTTTTTTCCGGGTGGTACTCGATCCAGATCGGGAGTACTAGAAACAGACCTTAAAATGGGTTTGCTGGGTACATGTGTGGAAGCCCAAAGGTCAATGTGCCAAAAGGACAGTGACAAAAAAGTATTCATTGTACCTTTGGTGATCTGTTATAATTTTGTGTTGGAGGCTCCATTTTTGATAGAGCAGCACCTGCGGGATGTTGGAAAGGAGAATTACATTTTCCTGAAAGATGAAGGTAAAAGTGTACGGAGTATCCTCCGATTTATATGGCGATTTTTTTCTACCACCAGCGATATTACGCTGAGTGTTGGCCGTCCTATGGATGTATTGGGTAATTTTGTGGATGCCCAAGGCCGTAGTTTTGATAAATTTGGCAATGAACTAGACATCAGAGAATATTTCTACTCCAAAGGCGGGATCAATGAAGATCGGCAGCGGGAAGAAGAATATACTAAACTGCTTTCGGAGCGGGTTTCTGAGCGTTATCAAGTTGAAAATGTAGTATTGAGTAGCCACTTGGTGGCTTATGCGGTATTTGAAATACTAATTCATGACAATCCAAAACTAGATCTTTTTGGTGTCTTGCGACTTCCTCCCGATGATTATGTATTTCCTTATGAGGCAGTAGAAGGCGTGGTATCCCAGATACTGGAGAAGCTACAACATATGGAACAGCGCGGAAAAATAAAACTGGCGCCTGAACTCAGCCTTGGTGTGGCCGAAATCATTGATGCTGGTGCTAAAAACTTAGGTATCTATCACGCTGAGAAGCCTTTAGATATAACAAAAGAAGGCAATATCATATCTAATAATTTCAGAGTGCTGTACTTTTATCATAACCGACTGGAAGGTTATCAACTGGATAAGGCCGTTGATTGGAAATCAGAAGAGATTGAGGTATTGAAGGTGGATTGATTCTACTTTGTCACTTTAATGATGTTGAGCCCGAACTTCCCCTCGATTTCTCATTTCGTAGTGAAACGGAGACAACTACACAAACTAACTGAAACTCAAGTATTTCTGTTACATTTCAGTCTTGGCAGGGGTTAATTTTCAGTTTACCAAGACCACTACAGGCTTCCTTGCTTTTGTCACTTTTTTCGTCAAAAAAGTAACCCAAAAGACTTGGCTGTATCTAAATTCCACGACTCCGCTGCTCAAAAAATGCTAAAATTTAGATTTTTAAAAAAACTCGCCAAATAATTGCTCGGAGGCGATGCCTCAAATCTAAGTTAAGGCTCAAACAGTTTTTAAAAACCCAAATTTTGCCTGCGGCCGCATTTTTTGAGCGCTACGTCGGAATTTAGATAAGGCCATTGAAGTAGGGTAAATGGCAACAGCCGTTTACTAATAAAACCCATACTAGAATTTGGCGACCCAATATTCCTGAATTTTCAAAGTGACAAAGTAAAATTGAGGGATGAGCGTTTATCCCCTCTCTCCCAAAACGTCACCTATTTTCATTTCGCCTCTTTTTTTAAGATTTTATTCCATAAACTCCACCATCATCGTACTTTCGCGGTACAAAAGGCTCGTGACAACATCTTCTTTCACAGATATTTTAAGCCTACTTACTGCGTTTTATGAATTTTTATCAACGTACTTGCCTACAATGGGCGATTGCATGTATTGTGTTGTTTATTGCACAACTATCACATGCTCAATCATTTAATGGCACTTTAATTGCTCAGAACCCCTCTGTTTTAAGCACTAATTTTACCCAATCGGAAGTCTATCGTATTGATGCAAATGCTTTTGATAGCCACGTCAAATCAAACACAGAATCCAATATTACAGAACTTCACTTGGGCGACCACGATTGGAAACTCAACCTATATCCAAGTAGGATCACCAAGCCCGGACAGTACAAACTGCAAGTGCAGACTGATAATGGGATTATTGAAACGTATCCAACCGAACAAAAGGCATTTCAAGGTACTGACCTCAATGGCGGCGGCAAGGTGCGCCTCACCGTGGATGAAGGCTTTATATATGGTTATGTTCATGAAGCCGACAAGACTTACTTCATTGAGCCACTAAGGTATTTTGATCCAACTGCCGATGATGATCTTTTTGTGGTGTATGAACGCCTTTCGGTGATCCGCAATACCGCTGCCACCTGTCAGGCAGTAGAAATGGAGGAATCCATGCAAGAGCATGCCGACGATGACCCTCACCATAACAATAATGGACAGGCCGAAATGGGCTGTTATGAATTGGATATTGCTATTGCTTCTGACAAGTCCATGTTTACCAAATACTTCTCTTCTGTTACACAAGTAGAAAACCATAATATTGCGGTAATGAATGACGTACAGGGCAACTATACGGGCAATTTTATCCATAATCTGGAATTCGTCATTGTGACTCAATTTGTGGTCACTGGTACGGATCCTTGGACAACCTCTTTGAATGCTGGCACTTTGCTCAATAGTTTTAGAGATTGGGCTCAGGCTGGAAATTTCGGTACTACCCACGATCTTGGAGAATTATGGACCAATCGAGATTTCTCTGGTGGTACGGTGGGGATTGCTTTTGTGAATGCACTTTGTACTTCTTTTAAGTACCATTGCTTGCAAGATTTCACTAACGATGGGGAACAATTGCGCTGTATGACCACCCACGAAATAGGGCATAACTTAAACTGTAACCATGATAACCAAGGCGGTGGCACCTGTCCTCCTGATTTTATCATGTGCCCATTTGTGTCCACTACTAATAACTGGAGTACAGGATCTATCAATACAATAAATGCTTATTTGCCCACCAAAATCAACTCTAACTGCTTGACGGTTTGTTCTGGTGGTCAGGCTATTGTAGCCGATTTTGACTGGGATCCGGATCCTGGCTGTAAAAACCAGACTGTACAGTTTAACAACCTTTCTACGGGTACTATTACGGGCTATTCATGGATGTTTACAGGTGGTAGCCCTGCTACCTCTACAGCACAAAACCCTGTAGTCACTTGGGCGAATGCGGGTACTTTTACCGTGAAACTCACGGTTGCTGGCACCGGAGGCCCTGTTATTAAGACGAAAACCATCACTATTATTGCGGCTCCAGTAGCCAACTTCACTTCCAGCGTAGTCGGTACGACGGTGACATTCATCAATACCACCACGGGCGGCGGCAATATGAGTTACAATTGGGATTTTGGCGATGGCAACTCCAGTACCGACCCGAATCCTGTTTATACCTACGATATAGGTGGCACCTATTCGGTTATATTAACAGCCACCAATTCATGTGGCACTTCTACCCGTACGATCAATGTCAATACCGCACCCACGGCCGATTTCTCGGCAATACCCACTGCTGGTTGCGTACCGCTTGATGTACAATTCAATAACTTATCAACCTCCAATGCACTGACCTATCTCTGGCAGTTTCAAGGAGGTAGTCCACAGGTTTCTACACAGATCAATCCAGACGTAACATACCTAAGCCCGGGCACTTATAGTGTCACCCTGACTGCTATCAATACGATTGGCAATAATGTGCTCACTAAGGTAAACTACATCACGGTAGGAGCCCAACCCACGACAGGTTTTAACTTCAGTGTCAATGGCCTGACGGTCAATTTTACCAATACTTCAACCAATGCGACGACTTATCTTTGGGATTTTGGGGATGGTAACACCAGTACTTTGTCCAATCCAACCCATACTTACAGTGTAGGGGGATCGTACAGTGTATCGCTCACCGCCACCAATGTGTGTGGAGATGTTACACTGATTAAAACAGTGGGATTGCTTGCTGCCCCTCAGGCAAATTTCAGTGCTACACCAACCAGTGGCTGTGCTTCTTTGTCGGTTCAGTTTACCAACCAAAGTACGGGTGCGGCTACTACTTATAATTGGGAGTTCCAAGGAGGAAACCCCGCCACCTCATCTGTAGCCAACCCAACAGTACTGTATTCTACCCCGGGGGTTTATTCAGTTACCCTGACTGCGGGTAACAGTGCAGGCACCAATACCTTCGTACAAACCAACTACATCACGGTAGCAAGCCCTCCCACCGCTGCATTTACCAATACTACTGCGGGCGCAACCGTGACATTTACCAATACAACAGCCAGTGTAGCCGGAGGCGGTAACAACACCTACAGTTGGAATTTTGGAGACAATAGTACCAGTACGCTAGTCAACCCAGTACATACCTATGCTTCCGATGGCACTTATACGGTAGTATTGTCGGCTTCCAATACTTGCGGTACTAGCACTAGTACTAAAACAGTGGTGATCACTACCCCACCAACGGCCAATTTTACGGGTGCAAACATCAGTGGTTGCCCCGGATTAATGACCCAGTTTACGAATACTTCTTCGGCTAATGCTACGAGTTTTGCATGGCAGTTCCCAGGCGGTACCCCAACCAGTTCTACAGCGACTAATCCTTTGGTGACGTACAATACACCGGGAGTATATTCGGTGATTTTGACCGCGACCAACTCGGCTGGATCTAATACGATCACACGGACTAATTACATTACAGTGAATAGTACGCCCAATGCAGGATTTAGCAGCACGAGCAATGGTTTTGTTGCTACATTTACCAATAGTTCTACCAATGCCAGTACTTATAGTTGGAATTTTGGTGATGGCAATACCAGTACGCTAACAAATCCAGTACACACCTACACCGCTGATGGCACTTATACAGTAGTCCTTACTGCTACCAATGCTTGTGGAACCACAACTTCTACTAAAACAGTAGTCATCGTAACACCGCCCGCAGCAGGTTTTACGGCCAATAACACCTTGGGCTGCGCACCTTTATTGGTTCAATTTACCAATACTTCATCCAGTAATGCGACTACTTTTGCTTGGGAATTTCCGGGTGGAAATCCTTCGACTTCAAGTGCGCCAAATGTGAGCGTGGTATATAACACGCCTGGTAGTTACTCCGTTACTTTAACGGCTGGAAATACCGCTGGGACTACTACCGTCAGTCAAATGAATCTGGTAACTGTAACCACTGTACCCAATGCAGGGTTTACGAGCGTTACCAATGGTTCTACAGCTACGTTTACCAACAGTTCTACCAATGCCAATTCGTATAGTTGGAACTTTGGCGATGGGAATACCAGCACCCTACCAAGCCCTTCGCATACTTACGCAGGCGATGGTACTTATACCGTGGTACTGACGGCTACCAATTTCTGTGGTACCACTACTTATACTCAAAATGTAGTGATCATTACAGAACCTGACGCAGGCTTCACGGCCAATATCACCACAGGATGTGCGCCACTGACGGTTCAATTCATGGATCTGTCATCAGATAATACCACCGCATGGGCGTGGACATTCCCGGGTGGAAGTCCTTCAAGTTCGACTGCCCAGAATCCTACAGTGGTCTATGAGCAACCGGGCACCTATGATGTCACCTTGTCTGCTTCAACCACTGCGGGCAATAGCATTTATTCACAAACTGGGTTTATTACCGTATTGACTACCCCTTCGGTATCATTTAGTGGTACAACCAGTGGCAACACCGTTGCGTTTACCAATACCAGTACTGGAGCAAGTAGTTACAGTTGGTCATTTGGCGATGGCAGTACCTCTACCGAGGCCAACCCAGTGCATACCTACATGGAAGATGGCATTTATAGTGTTATCCTGACCGCTACTAACATATGTGGTAGTGTATCTCAAAATCAACTGATTACCATTGTAACGCCGCCAACGGCATCGTTCACCACCGATCAGACAGCAGGTTGTGGGCCACTCACCGTTCATTTCACGAATACTGCCAGCACCAATGCGACTGCATTTGCTTGGACATTTGAAAATGGAACCCCGGCTAGTTCTAGCGAAGCATCTCCTATTTCAGTGTGGGATCTGCCCGGTGTTTATTTGGTGACGATGATTGCCTCTAACAGTGCAGGTAGCGATACGGCTTATACCAATATTACCGTAAACGCGCTTCCTACGGCTCAGTTCACTTATCAAACTGCAGGGCTTTCGGCCGTGATGAACAATGGCTCTATCAACGCTGGTTCGTATCTATGGGATTTCGGCGATGGCACCACTGGAACGGATCAAAATCCTGTGCATAATTATAGTACCGTTGGTAATTATACAGTCATTTTAGCCGCTACCAATGCTTGCGGTACGGTTTACTATACCGCCGTAATCACCATCAGTGGTACGCCCCCAATACCGGGTATTTTGGCTAACCCAGCCAATGGTTGCATGCCGCTATCGGTTGCATTTACGGATCAGTCAACCGGCAATCCTACCGCATGGCAGTGGACGTTTGAAAATGGAACGCCACCATCTTCTACGTTGCAGAATCCGAGCGTGACATACAGCACACCCGGTATTTATGCCGTTACCTTGGCCAGTACCAATGCATTTGGCACCCAAACCACTGTATTTGATTCAGCGGTCACTGTATTTGCTTTCCCTAATGCGGCCTTTGGTCAATCCATCATCGGGGGTATGGTGACATTCAGCAACCAATCAACCAATGCCGACAGTTATGCTTGGAATTTTGGGGATGGAACGCCTACCACCAATGAACTGAACCCCACGCATACTTATGCCTTATCTGGTACTTATACAGTCACGCTGACTGCTATCAATGTATGTGGCGCCAGTACGCTACAACAGACGATTACGATCACAGTAGTCGGCACGGAAGAGGTGGCTTGGATTAACAGATTCGTACTGTATCCCAATCCGAACCAAGGTAGGTTTGAGGTGGATATGCAGGCAACACCTGCGCAAGTCATTTATTTTGAATTGCATAATGCCCTTGGTCAATTGATCGGACGGGAAACATCAGATTTCAAGGCCGGTGTTTTGAAAAAATCATTGGATTACGGCACTGTCGCATCAGGATTTTATACCTTGACTATCCGCGCTGGGGCGAATGTTTCGCATGTGAAGGTAGTGATCGAACGTTAAGGAACGGTTCCTACATTTGTATTTTCTATTAAAAAGCCCATTCCTGATCTTATTCGGGGATGGGCTTTTCTTTTGTAGGAAAAAATGATGTCGTTTTCTTTGAGTACCAGAACGAATACTAGAAAATTATGCACATATTCTCAGTACCTATTGCAAAAATCAAAAATTCAGGCATATATTGTAGCATCTTTTCAGGAAGTCGTTAAAAACATAAACAATCACCTCATGTAGTTCACTCTTTTTTTACAATATTAACCAATTTGTATGACATTCCATGAACACCGCTGCCTCCTTCAAAGGATGGATGCCCTTATTTGCCGTCGCGCTACCGGTACTGCCACCGACTTGGCTGACCGACTTGACATTTCCCGCGCTTCTCTTTACCGCTACCTGGAACACTTACGCAACGCTGGTGCCGAAATTGGCTACTGCCGACAGCGTCGTTCGTACTTCTACGAAAAAGAATTTTCACTAAAATAAATCTTTTTTTGGTTTGTCTCAAGTTTTGAGACAAACCGGGTTGACCTTTGTGGGAGATAAATAATAACTAGAGATTCAAGTCATACTGTTGTCACTTAATCCTCTAATACTATCTGACACTTAAATGGCTTATGATTCATAATAATTCACAACAAAACAGTTTAAAACATGTCATATTTGCACAATAAGTATCTTAGGATACTTTCTCTAATTCTATTGGTACAGATTTATACACAAACGCTGTCTGCACAGGTGACACTGATAGATTCTTTTTATATTGACGGAAATACACAAGCAATAGTTTCCCAAAACCTAGGCCGAAATGGCTCAAAATTTTTACTTACTAGAGGTAGGATTGACCGAGACCCCAATATTCCCAACCCAAATAAAATTATAGTTCAGAATAAATATACGATTACTATTCCCAATGGCGCGTATTATTCAGAACTGATATACTTAGATGACCACTATGCTTATTTTTCGGAATTTATCAGAGGCGACACCACCCTTGATGAGCCTAATAAATATATAGATGGACATAAAATACTTTCCAAATATAGTATTGCCAAAAATGGCCATCTGTCGCTCGTTGATTCTGTGCGTATCAGCCGCGGATCATTCTTAATGCAATATCAAGGCAGTTTGCCTTCGATTCCTGTACTCATTACTATTCCGATGGCCGTAGAAGGAGGAGGTTGTAATTATGCCTACGATATATATGATTCAAATCTCAAACTCAAAAGGAGGTTAAAACCAAATTTAGAGAGTTGTGGATTGAATAACAGCATATTTATTGAAGATAATAAGGTACATTTAACAGATCAAGATGCGATAGATGGAAGTCTCATTTCTTGGTGTATCAGTGATCTTAATTTCGATGCAGTCAAGAGCACACGAATCAAAATTCCAGATAATTTCCATGTTTTCTCTATGTCGGTAACTGACAATCTACTTTATCTGATGGGTTGGGAAAAAGCCGAAGGCATCCCGGAGTACAACTATACTCTGGTATATGACACTGATGGCAATCTTATAGAAAAAGTGAGCATGTCAAATTTAAGCATATGGCAAATTTATAAAGAAGATGATAATCTGATTGGAATGCCTTTAAATGACAATATTAAGATATGGTCTGGAAAAAACAAAACAACAAAGCCTTTATTTTCACCTAAATTATATACAGAATTCATTGATAAAAAAATTGTAACATATAAAAAAAATAACAATAAAATTTATATTTATGAAAACAAATAACATCTTTTTGACTGTTTTATGGCTGTTTGCCTTTATCACTCAAATACTTACTCAAAACTGGCCATTTTTGGCTACTGCCGACAGCGTCGCTCATACTTCTACGAAAAAGAATTTTCACTAAAATAAATCTTTTTTTGGTTTGTCTCAAGTTTTGAGACAAACTGGGTTGACCCCTATGGGAAAAGAAACGGCAAATAATCAATAATTAACCATATTAATTAATTCCTTGATCATGTTTAAATTCAAATTTATTTTTTTAATACTATCGTCTCTTTTAGGAATTGGAATTTCATGCTTTGGCCAAGAATTGGCCAAGGTTTCGAAGCCTATTAACGATGCCAACGATATTTTTTCGTTTGACTTAAAGCCGAACTGGCAAAAGTCTAGTCAAGCCGTATTTGACCCCACTAAAGATAGCATTACAAATATATTTTTTGATGTTGTAATTAAAGAACACATAATATTTTTTTATAATAAATTAGATGAAAGAGTAGAAGGGATTCCGAAATATACCCGTCAAGATATGCATGGCGGAGAAGTAATTAGTTTACTTGCTTTTCAAGGAGGGATAATAACCATGAAAAATAAAAAACACTTATTTCTTCCTATGGAAGAAATGATCTGCGTATTCGATGGAAGAATAGTCACCAGACAAATTGATGAATTTAAAGGCACTTCAATATTTCGTTCGTACGCTTACCATACCATGTCGTTAGTAGTTCTGGACTCTCTTGTTTTTCAAAGTCCATATATAGGGGCTTTCCCCATCAATGAGGGCAAATACGTCTTAATGACAGAGGGAGAAGAGTATAACCATAATTTCGTTGGATTTGACAGTCGCTTAAAGTTCATCACTACATTTTCTCCATTTAACGGTGGATTATTTCTGGATTACGACATAGAGTCGGATCGTCTTAATACGACTGTTGCTGTTAGTCAGGGGAATAGTGTAAAAAAAATTACACTTAATGAAAATTTATCTATATTAAGCATAGATAGTACATTAGTTAAGCATAGTGATACCTCTAAATTAACCATGCCTTTTGGGCAGTTGCATTATCGAAGTAATACAATCATATTTTTTTCAGTAGGGCAAGATGCAAATGGGCAAAATATTCCTATATTGAGTGGCTACGATAAAGAGGGCAATTTACTATGGAAGGAAAACTACGTAATAAATGGCCAATCTTGGGAACATGCTGATATAAATAAATGTTGGAATTTTGAATCCAAAAAATTAGTAGCGCTCGTTTATAAGTATTCAACTAAGCGTAGTTTTATCGGTGTATTAAATGATGCCGAGCGTGGGTTTTATCCTACATTAGATATAGAGATGCTTTATGATTTAGGCACAACCAATCAACTTCGGAATCATCCTACTAGAATGACATATTTGAATTGGATTGACTCTGAACGGTTTATAGTTGGGATAAGTGAATGGCTAAAGAATAAAAGTATTTCCGAGCGATATATCAATACGGTGTTTTACATTATTGATTATAAGGATAAAAACATAGAAATTCTGGATTTTATTAAAGAACCATTTAATGTATTGCATGTTGTCACTGACTCAAAAAGTATAAAAATTGTAACCAATAAATTTGCAAATACTTATGGAAAAAAATAAACCTATGATAGTATTACTATTGACTAATTTTTCGCAGATTGAAATTTTTTGCCAATCGGTAAATATACTGGCATACTGTTATAGATCCTAATATACCCACCCCGCCGCTGCCCGCCGCAAAAATAAAGGCTGCTGTTTTCCCATCAACATGTCCCACCTTTAGGAAACAATCTGTATTTTGACCCTTCCTATGGTACGACACAATCTACTTTAGGTGATTGCGTTTCATCATCAGTTAGTGGGTTTGGATGTCAAGTCACTTACGTTGATGCTGCCAACAATAAAATTCTCTTAATCTGGTATGATGATTCAGATAATCATGCATATTTCTATGGACAATAAAACTGATATGAAATACTTATTTATACTTATGTTTGTGCGCGCGGCTACTATTGCCCACACACAAACCGCTCCTGCTGCAGTGCCTTCTCCATCTACGCCTTGGGAAGAGGTCATTTGTCAAGAACAAGATGGCGGAATGATCTCCATTACAAGACGAATGTCCAGTCTAGTCATTACGTTTGAAAAAGAGAGTCGAATAGATACTGTCTTTCTCTCAACATATTTTGATTGGTCATTTGGAATCCCCGCTTTTATAATATCGGGAGATAAGTTTGTTTTTTTATATCGCATTCCGTTCGATTCAATTGATTATATTTGTCGTCGGAAGCGGAATGGAAAATGGGAAAAATGCACCTATGGAATGTTGATTGACTATAACGACATCACCAAGGAGCGCGTCATACGTGATTATAAATTAGTCAGTATTGATAAAATCATCGTCACCGAACCGGGCTTAATTTTTGAACATAGGCTTGACTATGATAAAGGGACATCTGAAATTATAGAGACTAAAAAGTAATGTGTTTTACGCAACTTAAATTTATAGAAGTATGTATTCTTTTATGAAACATCATCTCTTTATCCTAACCTTTATTGGTTTGGGATTGTTGCCCGTAGCCGATGTAAAGGCCCAATACGATACCCTTATTTGGATATAGATACCGTCAAGACTCCAATGGAAATTTCGACCCAACAGGCAAAATTAGACTTTGTTAAGGCAACCGAGGAATTTAAAAATTATAAAATGGCTGAAAACCAACTATATGATAAGTTGGCCAGCATGGTAGTGGATAGTTTTATCCATGATGGAGTAAAAATAAAATGTATTTATCTGTTGGCTGAAATGGGATGTGATCAGTGTTATAATTTCTTATTTGATCACTTAGTGGATCAGTTTTTTGAGGGAGGAGGGGATGGATCCGAAGAAAGCCAGAAGTCCCCGCTGGCTTGCTTCTCCGCATTGTCGTCTAAATTTAGAGATAAGTCTCGAAAATGGGACATAGTACCCCTTGCTTTCCATGTCTTATCAACAAAACCCCTCAACGAAGACTATTTATTCGAATTTAGAGGTATTTTCTTGGGTGTATTCATGAGTAATAAAGTTTTGTTGATTAGTTATTTAGAGGCTGAGTTAAGTCAAATGACCTATGAACCCCCATCTATACTCAAAGACAACCTTCAAGCCCTACTTGCATTTATTAAAAAGTACCCATGATGAATCATTACAGACATCACTTAAAGAGAGCCTTGCCTACGCTTTTATTCATTTTATTGAATCATTTTATTTGTTTTGCACAGTACGATGTATTGATCAATGGTATTGCAGAGTCATCATCAGGTGCCATGGATGGCCAGATAAGTTTGGTAGTTCAAGAAAAATTGGAAGAAATATTCCTTCATCTAATTGATCTGGATCGGGAAATAACAATCTTAGAAGCCGAAATATTCATATTGGAATGGACACAGAGACCTCAGTGATTTCATGGTTTTTTTCTTCGAAACGATATCGAAATAAGTTTTTTCATTTAGTTGCGTTGAAAAAACAACTATCCTTTTACCGTTACTTACCTAGTAAAAAGCCGTAACTATCCAGCCGCTTCCAAATTCCCGTAGGGAATATATGTTTATAGGCCAATATAGTATGATTTCATACTAATCCCGTAGGGATTACATGTAAAAAAGCACACAAATTACATATAATCCCTACGGGATTAGTGTAAAACCACATTTCGATCACTAATCGGGTGGGAGGCGGTTTTAGCCGCCGTCCCCCCACACCACCGGACGTACTCTCGTATCACGGCGGTTTCCGTTAATGTCGTTTCCTAGTCAATTCTGCATAAATAGATCGCAAGCCCATTTGGGCGAACCATTGGT
>JANMMZ010000008.1:0-60293 GCA_031373665.1 Saprospiraceae bacterium
GAGGGGACGTAGGGCGCCCCTCTACGCCCCCCCTCCTTTTCAGAGGAGGGGTCGGGGGAGGAGTTGTGTACGCTTCGAGAAACCAATCTACCTATTTCTTTCAATACTTGATCCGTATGATTCAGTACTTGATCGTTGGTAAATCGCACCACATCGTATCCCATTTCATTGATATATTCTGTTCGGAGTTGATCTTTTTCTTGTTGTTCTAGGTGTATTAAACCATCTATTTCTATAACTAAGTAATGTTTCAAACTGATGAAGTCAACCACAAAACCACCCAAGGGATGTTGTCGTCTAAAGCGTTCATCCTCCAATTTGCTTTTTCTTAGAAATTGCCAAAGCACTGCTTCTGCTTCTGTTTGATTTTTTCTGAGTTTTCTAGTGAATCCTTTGAGGGATTTCCACCGCTCCGGATTAGTCGTGTATACCTGTGTAGCACCGGGGGCGGGTGTGCCAGTGCGTGGAGAAAAATTGCTGAGAGATGCTGAGGGGTCAATCCTTACGGGGGCAACGACAGGATCAAGTACGCTACGCCTACGTGCCGCCGGTGCCGATGCCCATTCAAAAAGACTTCTGTACATGGCTGAAAAACCGGTTTCCATCAAGTCGGGCTCAAGACACCAGTATCCACTCGTTTCAAAAGGCTTTAGGTTGTGTTGGCGATAGCGCAATTGAAGTTCTACTTGGGTTTTGCTGAGTCGGGTAATCGTACCTTTGATGACTTGATGCTTCAATACAGTATCCGATTCAGATAGTGCTGGGTAGAGCACCGCAATGTCACCGATTCTGAAATTAGCCAATGGATTGGTCTGATCAGTTTTATTAAAAATAATGACTGCATCTGCTTGGTCGGCCTTGTTTTCACAGATTTCCAAGTGGCTGAGCATACTGAAACGCTGGTTTTTGTCTTCAAAAGCATCGCGCCACAGAGCAGCATGACCATTGACCGTTTCTGATCCTGGATCGCCGACTTTAGCAAGCCATTGCTCCCGCGCTATAAATCCTGTAAAAGCATTAAAATATTTTTTTTCCAAAGACGATAGGGCGGAATACACCATTTCAAACTGCCCGAAATCGCGCTCCATAAACCCTTTTCCCAAATGCGCCCGCAACCTGCCAAACAACGCGATGTACTCGGTGCCGGGTTCCACTTCACCCAAAAGTTTTTCGATAGCAATCAATTGGTTTCTCAATTGAAGGGCTTCCCGCTGCTCAGAAATAATGGTTGGGGCAAACCGTAATTGGTTGACATCCACACCAGAATATAAGATGTACTTGACTGAATCTGATTTTGTGCCATACACGGAACGTACCAACAAATCATAGAGGAGTGTTTGGGTAAAATGGCTCCGTGCAATACCATAATTATTGGGTTTGAAAGGCTGACCGCTCTTCAACTCTACAATTGCCGATTTTTCCCCTTCCCTATAAAACAAATCCAATCGCCCTTGGATTCCATATATGTTGCTGTAAAATGAAGGCTCTAGAAAGCATTTTTCTGGTGCGATGCCCTCTTTTTCAAAGCCTTGAGCAGCCATGTTTTTGAGGTTCAAAAAATGCTTCTGGGCCTTGCCCGATATTGACTTGACCGCTGGGTCAGTCATGGGAGCATAGGTGAAAGGGTGGTTGCGGAAGGTCTCTTTAAAGGTGTCTATCCAAAGGGCATCGGGATTATTGAGCAACCTATCTAAGAAAAAATTGGCAATATTTCCGATCAGCAGCGCGTCGGTATTTTCAAACGGAAGAAATTTTTTGACCAGCCATGCATATGGATCCGGACCAGTGTCTTTGAAGCATTCCGCAATGGCGGAAACATCCATCAGGTAGTCTGGTTCAATGATAAAAACGGCAGGTGCATATTCGCCGTGTTCATCTATTAATACTTCCAGCAGGTGTAAGGTCACTGGAAATTTGAATGCTTTCCGAATGATCTGGATCGTAGGCATGAAATTTTCATTGCGATCTGGTATTCCGTACCTGATTCTGATCCGCTCACCGGGTTGATCTTCGTCGTAACCAATGAGGCAGTTGTTGGGTTCATCATCTTCCATGACTACTACGCGTAGTAGTGGTATTTCAGCAGATTTATTCCGTTGTAGTTTGGTTTGTGGAAAGGTGAGTACTTCGTCTTTCCAAAATGCCGATATCATATCTGGAATGGATACTTTATACAAGCCTTCTATGGTTGTTGCGGTAGCCTTTATGGCCAATAGTTCATCTTGGGCGGTGACTGTTTTGCCTTCTCTGATTTTTTTGGAAGTCCACCGAAACATTTGCGCCAACTGTATGGTATCGGGCTCCATTTGGAATCGTTGTCCGGCATAACTGATTCGAGCGAATAAACTACTGAACGCGATTTGCTCTTCTTTGGTGGCTTCAAAGAACAATCGCTCTATCAAATTGGCACATGCCAATATCCGATCCCGAATGGACAAGGCTTCTTTTGACTTTATTTTTGACAGTTCTTTATACAGCAACGGGGCTGTGGCGGGTGCAAGCATGGGGCAAAGGTAAGAAACGGTTTCAAAACCCTTTGCGGAGTTCCTAATGTCTTTACTGCCGAATCACCTTTTTCACTACCCAACCTTTGATCGTGCGCACCTGAACCAAATAAACCCCAGGCGGATGCAAGCCCAAGTCTAGGGTAGCCTGCTGCCGCCCTTTGCCGCGCAAAAACTGGGTATGGTAACTATCCAGCCGGTCGGACTTCATTTTTTGAAAATCAGAACAAATGACTGTTTTTAATTTAAATTGAATATTTAATCAGAATAAAATTCTTAAATAATTTTAAATTAAACACATAAGTCATTAACAAAAATTTAAATAATGTTCAAAAATGACCGACTGGATAGTTACTCATAAATTAGTGAATAACAACAACGCGCCGAGTCTCTATCTCCCCTGATTCAAGCCATACCTGCATGAGGTAAATGCCTGAGGCGAGCGAATGGGTATTGAAAATAAAATCACCGCTTCCATTCAGGTTTGAATGTTTTTCCTCTAAAAGCGTCCCATTGGGATGGATTAATCGGATCCGAACAGAAGTACTTTCTACGCGCTTGGTTTCAATATGCACCTGTATCTGTTGATTGGCAGGGTTGGGAGCGATGCGAAGCAGCGGATCAGGATCGGGCTTAGGGGTGCCTGTATTGACCGTAAGTATTTCAATATCATGGCATTGGCTATCACAGACCCCGTTGGCATTACAAGCCTCCAGACAAGCCGTAAAAGTACCTGTTGATGGGTAGGTGTAGTGGGGAGACTGCTCCGTAGAACTGGCTCCATCTCCAAAATCCCAATACCAGGAGACTGGCTCATGGTACGACAAATCCCGAAACTGAACCGCTGCCGCATTGGTAACTGTATCAAACTCCCAACGCCAATAGGCTTCCATCGGAGGGACTATGCCTAGTGTATCGCAAGGGCTGCCTTTCAGGTTGTACAGGCGATAATTGGGATTGTTGGGAGGAAGGAATTTGGCATGTGAAGGCAGGCTCAACCCTTGGGGTCGATAGCGACAGGCAAGCCCGGGTTGATCGGGTTCTTCAATAACATGCAGGACATGAACGGCGCCGCCGCCACCTGTTATATAAATACGCCCATCAGGGGCTAAGGCCATTGCAAATGGCCCCGTCCCGTAACCATAAAAAGAAACCCAACTGGTGTCTCTGGCCCCCACCTGGATTCGACTGGCTTTGATATCCGGGGCCTCCAGATCAAATTGATAAACGGCATCCAGATAATTGGTCATATAAAAATACCGCGAATTAGGTGAAAAGCACCCCCATTGCGCGTATAGCGTGGTGTCTGGCAGGAGATTGATCACTTTTTCGTTAGAAATCAAACCGGAACACCGGTCAAAATCATAAATCCTGACGGCGTATTCTACCGAGGTGAAGAAAGCCATTAACTTAGTCCCATCCGGTGAAAAACCCGATAGGGAGATAAATGCATCGGCCGGGCTGACAGATGGTAAATTCTGGATGTACGGCCCATGAAATCCCTCCGGGTCGAGCAGGTATTTATGAAAACTCAACTGGCCTTTTTTGTGACACAAAAGCCACCAGTCACGCCCATTGGCGTGTCGGGTAGCAGTATAGTCATAGTACAGAAACCCTTTTTCCATGATTTTGGCTTTTTCGGTCACCTTTCCAAGCCCATTATTGGCATTCATGTCTATGGTGGTATAAAGCACATCAAAAGTATCCATGGTATGATATAATCGGCAATGCAAGTACACATACTCGTTGGTACGCCCTGGGTATGGGAGAGCCATTACGCCCTGAAAAGATAAATAACCTATTGAATTACCATGGCAGAAATTATCAAAAAAATAGCCGCTGTTGATGCTGTCACCATTTTCCATGACCTGATTTTGGGCATTGATAATCCGGCAAGCATTGGTATAAAACTGGAATCGGCCAGCGGAATCGGATACCGTGATGGAAGTTTCCATCGGAATTCTCAACTCAAAAAAACTGGTGTCCACATTGCCGGTATTAAAATCCAGAAAAGAGCCGCCAAACAACTGACCTGGAATATTTAGCGGATACCCGAGCAACCAATTGAAATCATGTTTGTCCTGGGCTTGTAGAGGTGTGTTGAGCAGGATGCAGAGGAGGCAGATAAAAGTATAGAATGTACGCTTCATATATAAAACAACATGAAATGAAAAAATCCCCTCATGCACAGGAGTACATGAGGGGGAGATGGAGATTATCGGATAACTGCAATGCGTACCAAATGCTTCAAACCGAGGTTTGTTTCAGTTCGAATAAGGTAATGCCCAGGCAATAAATGCCTGATGGGGAGGTTAATGCGCTGCTCGGAGGTAAGGGTAGTGGCCTCAACAACGACTTTGCCCAACAGGTCTGTGACCCGTATCGTACCCGAAAAGGCTTCTTCAAACCCAATCAAGACCTGATCAGTCGCAGGGTTAGGGAATACCGATATTCCTGTTCCTAAATCGGAATGAGCGGCCCTGTCTGCCATGCCCTCATACAACCCTTCACAATCGCCCTGAAACGGGCCATCGCTGATACGTGCATCAGGGTCACCGGAAGGAAGTTGGTGGACTGCCCAAGACCGACCTTTCCCTGCCAATTCAGGGCATTGTCGGGCAATCACACGAAGGGCATCATAGTCTTCTGTGGTGTAGTCTTCACCGCGAGATTTTTTCGCCTTTAACCGGTTGATTACTTTCTGATTGGCTTCGAATACATATTCACCAGGAAGTTCAGAAATGGATGACTCCAGTGATGTCAATCCTGATTGGAGTTGCGCGACGATTTGATCTTGTAACGTAGTTCGGTCAATCATCAATTGATCCAATTGAGCCAGCACCTCTGCACGTACACTAAAAAAATCAACACTGGGCTGGTTTCCTCCGGACAAAGCCTGATCCAATACCTCCAAATCTTGCTTTACCTGAGCTATGGTTAATGCGTTTTGGGCAGAGGCAACTAATTGCTCAGTTGAGATGCTCTTGCTAAGGTGCAAGTTTTCGGCCCATTGGGCAAAAAGCCCTGCTGAAGTGCTAATATGCGTATTGAAAAAAGTATTGACATCCAGATCACCCTCTTTTAACTCTGGATAATGCAATAACTTACCTAACACTGATACCCTGGCCTCCCATTCTTCGACTTTCTCCGTCGGCCAATAACTTAAATTTCTCTTGATAATCTGACGCTCCAGCAAATCCAATTCTATTGCAGTATTGGGGCCGTCCGTGTTCTCAGGGCATCCTCCAGGCTCCGGACTAAACCAAGCATTAGCAGGAAAAGAAGGAAAAACTGGGTTGGGTTTCTGTAAAGGCTCGTTGCCATCGTAAGTAAATTGATTAAGCAACAAATCTCCTTGAGCATATTGTTGAAATAAAGCTCCATGGTTAATACTGTAATTAGGTTTGTGCCATCTATTATTCCTACAAAGTTGAGGGCCAATAAACGTCCCAGCACCATCAAGAATTAAGGCTGCAGTTGTACTAAGGTTGTTGGATGGCGATTTGTGGTCATACATATCATTGCTTAAGAATTCAGATACCCCACACATACCTGTTAAATGAAATCCTCTAAGCGTATTTCCAGTTTCATTGGAGTAAATATACCAAGGGCCTGCATCTTCCCAATGCATAGCGCAGCATCCATAATCAAAGCCAGGGTCTGCTTGACCAAATATATTATTGCCTTGAAGTAAATTGGTTAATCCTGCCCCACCTGGAGAGTCCCAATCATGGAGGTAAAAGCCCCATCTAAATCCAAAATTTGGGCTATTAACATTCGTTAGGTTGACGGTGTTGACATAAAATTCAGCATTGCTGGTGGGGCCAACTTCATAGTCAATCAGGGTTGTCCAAAGGTTTGTATTGTTGAGTGCGATTGGTGGATTTCCTCCTGACCCCGCATTAATAGTATTGAGTCTAACATCTAACTTCCCTGTTTGGCCTGCACTGCCCACAATCCTGATGGCGGATCGTGCAATACCGGTACCAAAATCGGCAATGTTAATTCCATTGCGTTCTATGTTGTTGATTGCATCTGCGCCAGTGGAACGCTCCAAGTATATGGCTGTTTTTTTGAGAACACCTGGGTCTTGTGCCAATGGCACTTCTATAAAGTTGTCAATAATATTGATAACTTCGCCTGTAAAATTCGATTCAGAACGAATATTATCTGTCCTGCAATCATAAAACTCATTACCAATCACTTCAAGGTTACATCTGACAGACCTGATGTCTTGTTGGTTAGATCTAAAAGTGTTATAAAATCCGAGATTAGTACCCAATTCATTTACATAAATGGTGCTTGCAAGTCCCAATATGCCATGTGTAATATTGCAATTAAAATCGCAATACCCTATTCTGGCAATAGAGCCACCCACTGCCTTAATTGCTATCTTGTGCCGATTGAATATATTTTTACTGCCACTTTGTCCAAGTTGGGATAGTCCAATAGTCATGCTGGCTCCACTTAAATTGATGCCTACGGAAGACCTGTCTCCTGTGTAAGTATTTGAAGTGCAATCAAATGTATTGCCTACAACAATGGCATTTACACTGATTCCTGATGCACTAATGTCAACGTTATTGCGGTTAAACAGGTTATCTCCTACGTACAAACCTGTTGTTTTTTCGATGATATTGATCGCTATTGTGGCATCCTCCACATGATTTCGCCTAAAATCAAGAAAACCGGTACCTATCATTTCTATACCAATCCAACTGCCATTGTCTTCACCACATCCAAAGATTTTGGTATCGTGACAATCTAGGTTCCCGCCAGATGTGACAACAATTTTCGCATTTGGCCCCATTTTGATAATACAGTTTGAAATCTCGAAGAAACTATTGACCAATAAAGTATTATTCAAGCATTTCTGCTCATTGAACCACCCAGTTGGTAATTGAGAAGTTGTAATGGGTGCGCTGGTACATAAAAAGTTAATACTGGCAAATCGCTGGCACAAGGTAGGTGTATTAGGTGCAGGGAAAGTGCATTGAACTGATTCTTGGGCATTAAGTGTTTTTAGGTGAATAAACAATAAAAAGCAGAGCATCAACAACACTTTTGGGGCACACGGGGCTAAGCCCCCCCCCCCCGCAAGTAAAGGACTGGAATTATGGTGACTTGTGTGCTGTTGCACGGGTTTTTCTGCACCAATGGGTGCAAAATCTGAAAATTTTTGAAATTGTCTCATTAATGTGAAGTGTTTCAGTAACCAAGAATAAAATTCATAGAACTTCTCCAAAGGCCACTTTGGTTAAAAATCGCCCTTCTGACATCGGAACGATGACAGCCAAGTGCATTCAAATCATGTAGGATTAAAAAAAGCCGACTTTCAGGAACGTTAATTACTTGTTCCTAGGCGATCAAAAGGATCGCAACACACTAAAGAGAATGATTTATCCGGCACCGCGCACGTTTGGGCAGGGTCGAACAGTGTTTGCTTGAGAGAAAACGTTTCTGTTTACAAAGGTGGGGATTTTTTTTGAAAAAACCAAAAATATTTTACTATTATTTTACAAAGGCTGAAAAACAGGCACAAAAAAGAAGACATAACGCACAAAGCGTCATGTCTTCTGAAGAACCTAGTTTGAAATAGGATTTAGGATGCTGATAAGCGTTCCTTATGGATTGATCTTAAACAATTCCACCTCAAAAATAAGGGTAGAGCCGCTTTTGATGGTGCGTTGCGCTTGATCGCCATACGCCAACTCGGAAGGGATGAAAAACTTGAACTTGTCGCCTATTTTCATGTATTGGAGGCCTTCTGTCCAACCTTTGATCACTTGATTGAGACCAAAAGCAGAGGTAGTGCCGCGCTTTACAGAACTATCGAAAATAGTGCCATCTATCAGAGTGCCATGGTAGTGTACTTCTACGCGATCGGTAGCCTTAGGCGATTCAGTGCCTGTGCCTTTTTGCATCACTTCATACTGAAGTCCAGAAGGCGTAGTGGTCACGCCAGTACGTTTTTTGTTTTCTTCCAAGAATTTTTTCTGATCCACTTTATAGAGTGCAGTTGCCTTGGCTTGAGCCGAACGGCTGTACTCTCCGAAGATTTTCTCGGCGAATTCTTGGGTCAACATAGGTGCTTCACCCTTCAAAGTTGTTTCAAAAGCCATTTTATAGGCTTCGTAGTTTAGATCTTTGTCCAATTGGCGTTTTACATTGGCTGCCATGATCATACCAAATGCGTAGTTGATGCTATCTTGAGCGGTGGCAAGTTTCGCAGGTTTGCCTTGGGCAAAAAGGCCTGCCGAAATGGCTAGGCAAAAGCATAATAATGCAATTTTTTTCATATAATGTGTATTAATTTGTTTGAATGGTTAAGAAAACGTTTATTTTTTCTTTTTCATATCTGCATAGTGACGATAAAAATGTGGAATGGTCTCAATACCTTTATAAAAGTTGAAAAGACCATAGTGTTCATTGGGCGAATGGATGTCGTCGGAGTCTAAACCAAAGCCCATTAGAATGGATTTTGCCTTAAATACCTTGTCAAACATGGCTACAATTGGGATGCTGCCTCCGCCCCGCTGGGGCAATGGTTTTTTGCCAAATGCTGCTTGCATGGCTTTTTCAGCCGCCTTGTATTCTATCGAATCCGTCGGTATTACCACTGGGTAGCCTCCATGATGCGCTGTTACTTTTACCTTTACGGCTTTTGGCGCGATGGATTCGAAGTGCTTTTGAAACAGTTTTTCTATCTTTTTAGGATCCTGATCTGGTACCAAACGCATCGAAATCTTTGCATTGGCCTTGGATGGCAACACTGTTTTAGCACCTTCACCGATGTAACCGCCCCACATGCCATTGACATCGAGGGTGGGTCTGATACCAGTGCGCTCCACAGTGGTATAGCCTTTTTCGCCTAATACCTCATTGATTCCAAGGTCTTTGGTGTAATTTTTCTCGTTGTAAGGAGCGGCATTCATCATGGTGCGCTCTTTTTTGGAGACCTTAATGACATCATCATAAAACCCCTCCACCGTCACTTGATGTTTGGCATCGTGCAAGGAGGCGATCATTTGCGATAGTACATTGATAGGATTGGCTACCGCGCCCCCATACACGCCTGAGTGTAGGTCGCGATTGGGGCCCACTACCTCTACTTCCATATAACAAAGCCCACGAAGACCAATGGTAAGACTGGGTGTTTCGTTGTCAATGATGCTGGTATCTGAAATCAGAACGACATCGCAAGCGAGTTTCTTTTGATGCTCGACACAAAATTTTTCCAAATTTTTAGAGCCAACCTCTTCTTCCCCTTCAATCATGAACTTGACGTTGCACGGTACTTCGCCTGCATTCATCATGGCCTCAAAGGCTTTTAAGTGCATGAAAAACTGACCTTTGTCATCACAGGCTCCCCTTGCAAAAATGGCACCGTTGGGATGGGTCTTTGTCTTTTTTACCACAGGCTCAAAAGCCGGGCTGTCCCACAGTTCCAAAGGATCGGCTGGCTGTACATCATAGTGTCCATACACTAAAACAGTAGGCAACTTAGGATTGATAATTTTTTCTCCATACACAATGGGATGCCCCTCTGTATCAAAAACCATGACATTGTCGGCACCAATGGCCTCTAGGTGCTTGGCAGTGGCTTCCGCCATACGGCGTACATCTCCCGTAAATTTTGGATCGGCACTGATCGATGGAATCCGCAATAAATCAAGCAATTCGCTTAAAAATCGTTCCCTATTTTGGTCAATGTATTGTTGAATATTTTTCATTACTTGTAAAACTTAATATTGGGAACACGCTCCCAAGGCGCAAATCTACAAAAATCACAAATTTTATATGGTAATTAAATTTACCACCGAATCAACGCAGATGCCCAAGTAAAACCGCTGCCAAAGGCAGCCAAGCAAACCAGATCACCCGGATTTACTTTGCCGGCTTCCCAAGCCTCGCACAAGGCAATCGGTACTGAAGCGGCGGTGGTATTGCCATATTTTTGGATATTGTTCCAAACCTGATCGTCGCGGAGCTTCAATTGTTTTTGTACAAATTGGCTGATGCGCAAATTGGCTTGGTGGGGTATGAGCATATTGATATCGGATGCCTCCAAGCCTACTTCTTTGAGTGCTTCGTATATGACTTCGGGGAACTTCTGAACGGCCATTTTAAATACAAATTGACCCTCCATATTGGGATAATAGTTGCCGTCTTCCATCATTTTTGGGGTCATAAATATCTCGCCAAAAGTATCCGTATCGGGATAGCCATAATCCACGGCCTCTTCACCAGTGTTTTTAGCATGGTAGCCTCCGTGACAGCCCGGGTTAATGAAGGCTAGTTTTTCGGCATAGGTGCCATTGGAGTGAAGTTTGGTGGTTAAAATACCTCGGTTTGGGTCGTCGGAGGGTTGTACAATGACGGCTCCGGCCCCATCGCCAAATATCACGGTTACATTGCGGCCTCTGGTACTGAAATCAAGCCCCATCGAGTGCATTTCGGATCCGACTACCAATATATTTTTGTACATACCACCTTTCACAAACTGGTCCGCTATACTCAACGCATACAGAAAGCCGCTGCATTGATTTCGGATATCGAGCGCGCCCACTTCTTTGTGTGTAATGCCCAATTCACGTTGGAGCAACACCCCACAACCCGGAAAATAGTAATCAGGGCTCAGCGTAGCAAATATGATGAAATCAATGTCTTCGGGAGCAATTTGAGCCCGTTCGCAAGCCACTAAAGTGGCCTTGGCAGCCATGGTTGTGGTGGTTTCTTCGTGTTTTTTGCCATACCGCCGCGCTTGGATACCAGTACGTTCTTGAATCCATTCATCGGTGGTATCCATCACTGATAGAAGATCCTGATTGGCGACCACTCGCTCTGGCACATAGTATCCAATGCCTGCAATTTTACTGCGAATCATAATAGATTGGTTTATTTTGCTAATAACTTCAACAAAGGTAACTGGAAAAGTTTAGTTGAAATATAATATCTAATATTTCTTCTTGAAAAGTAGCGTTAGGAAAACAAGGGACATTTTTGAGGTCTGTTACTTATTCCTTACCTTTGCCGTCTATAAGTAAAGGTAAAAATAATACTAAGAATACTAATAAAATGCGATACGGAATAAATATCAAACACTTTGCCTACTTGTTATGTGGTGTGATGTCCTTGGGATTTGTGCAGCCTACCGGAAAAATCATATTCAGAAACCCCTCTTTTGAAGATACACCAAGGCAATCTGCTTCACCTGTGGGTTGGACAAGTTCACCAGAGAGTACACCCGATATTCAGCCTGGCGCATGGGACGTGGCCTGCCAGCCTCAAGATGGGAAGAGTTGTGTGGGCTTGGTGACTCGGGAAGATGGTACCCGGGAAGACATCAGTCAAGCCATGTCTTCGCCTTTGAAAAAAGGCATTTGTTATGAGTTTTCCATGTTTTTAGCACATGCTCCTAAATATGTAGGGCATAACCAAAGTGTTAGGTTGCGCGTGTGGGGCGGATCCAGTAAAGGTGCTAAGGCTTACTTATTGGATAGTTCTCCCTTGATTACACACAGCGATTGGAAAAATTATAGTTTTTCATTTACCCCACCTGCGGATATTAAGTATCTAACTTTTGAAGCATCTTTTGGGGCGGGGATCACTTTTTTTTATAAAGGAAATGTGCTACTGGATAATTGCTCTGTGATTGAAACTTGCGAAAGGGCGTGAACAGAAATCAGTGAACAGTAATCAGTTATCAGTAAAGAGGCACACCCACACTAGATTTATTCGTAATTTAAAATTCGTAATTCGTAATTAGTTCCCTCCTTTCACCCGCCGCCAAAGTTCACCGAAAGAGCGTTTGCTTTTTTCAACGCCTTGTTGATTTCGGTTGTTTTGTGATACATCCCATTCTCCTTTTTCATTTTTGAAAATTAAAAACGGGAACACGTAATTATTATCCGTCAAAGTATCACCAAGCAGGCCAAACCGGAGGTCGTTTACTTGCAAGGTATCACCATGATAGGGCTCTACGTTGTAGAAACCTTCGGAAAACCACCGTAAAAACTGGTATGCTCGCGAATCAACAGGTACATTGCGCAGCAGGTGGTGGTTTTTGGGTAAGGTGGAAATTCTTCCAAATTCCGCTTTAGGATCATTGAATCCGTATAATCCAAAATAAAAAGCGGAATCGCCTTCGGCAATGCCTGACCATACAATATTATTGAAAATGGTTGGATTGGAGTAAATTCGCGTATAATTTATGTTTTTTGATTGTAATTTCTGGACAAATAACTGATCTACCCGGTGTTTGTGCCATACGGTATATATACATAAATACCCAACAAACCAAGCAATACCTACCCAATTCAAGATGGATCGCCACTTGTTTTCCCTTGAAAAACGAGATAATAAGATCAAGCATGCAGCAAATGGGAGGGTGCAGACAGGATCTACTACACTGACTGTACACCATTGCACTCTAAGATCGCTGAAAGGTTGCCATATCTGAGTGCCCCAATTGGTGAAGCAATCTAGGATCGGATGGGTAAAAATACTCCAAAAAAAGAGCCAGACCCAAGTCATATAAGGCACTTGTACCAACGATAGGTTGCTGCGCCAATAGTCGCGCCAGAGTTTGATGACAAACCAACCACCCAACAAAAGAGTTGGGGTCAAAATATACCAACTCAAGCCCTCACCCAGCAATACAGGGATGAAATTGATGCCCGTAGCCGCACCCAAATAAAACAATAACCATGTGATGAGTGCGCCTATTTTATATCCAGACCGTCGGTATATCTCTTCACTATAAAACCACTGCGTTATTTTGGCCAATAGCCAAGGAGCCAATAGCGCAAATAGGAAGGAATGCATGAATCCTCGATGGAAGGATGTACTTGCGATTTCGTCGGTGAACAAGGCCGCAAATATATCCAGATCAGGGATGGTACCACCTACTGCACCCCATAACAAGGCGCGGTTTCCAAGTTTTTTTCCTGCTACTGCTTCGCCGCAGGCGGCTCCTAACACAATTTGAGTAAGTGAATCCACTTTACATTTATTTTACAGACACTTAATAATTTCTTTTACCAACAAAGCACCCGCCTCTGGGCGGAAACGAAAAAATAATTCAGGTTCTACGGCTTCCAATTCTGAAATGGCCAACCGCCCATCATTATCATAAATAACATCTATCCGAGCATAAGCCGGCATAGTAGGGCATGCCAATACTGCATTTTCGGCAAAAGCAATTTCCGATTCCGTGGCATCATAAGCAAAGGCAGTGCCTCCAAAGTCATCTTGCACCCTAAAATCGCCCGATTTAGCAATCTTATGTACAGCATGAGAATACTTTCCGCCAAAGAGCAAGATGGATAATTCGCCCTGTAAAAGGATGTTTTTCTGAAAGGGCTGAATCAACATCGCCTCTGATGTCACAAGTTGATCGAATAACAATTGAAGTTCCGCAATGTTCTGTTTGTCCACTCTATACGTGTGTCGCGCTGTACCGCCAATACAAGGCTTTATAATGAGGTCTTCGCAGTGCCAAGCCTCAAAAAAAACTGACAAATCCTGTGATCCACCATGCTCCACCAATTCTGTAGTAACGATGTGTATCCCTTTGTTGTGAAGGTCTATTAAATAGTGCTTATCAATATTCCAGCGCACCAATTCATAGGAATTGACCAGTTGGGTCATCGTACCCACCTTATCGAGCCAAGGGATAAACTCCTGAATTCTGTTAAAATAGTCCCAAGTAGTGCGAAATACCGCCAATCTACAGGAGGTCCAATCAAAGTCAGGGGTTGCCCAATTGAGGCGTTTTACACGCAACCCTTCTGCTTCTAAAGCGGCGATCAATACACCGTCTTCATTCAAAATCTGCTGTTCATACCAATCCGGATTGAGTGGGTTTTCATAGCGAGATTCAGTGAGCAGGATCACATCATATTTTGTATTTCCCATAAATTGTAGTGCTAAAACTGTCCAGTACTCAACATGACTAAAGTGCAGCCCTCTACGGTTTCGATCCCTTTTTCCTTGGCTAAGCGCTCTAATTCATCATTTTCAGTGCCGGGATTGAAAATAATACGCTTGGGATGAAGCGAAAAAATATAATCGTAATAAGGTATTTGCCTCGTTGGGTTCAAATAGAGTGTGATCGTATCCACGTCCGTTGATTCAGGTTGTCCCGTCAGGATCCGATGCCCTTCAATATCGCCTTCTTTTAGTCCGATTGGTACGATCTCATGGCCATATTTCAACAGGCGTAAAGCCGCGAGGTAGGCATACCGTTCAGGGTTGGTGGTGGCACCGAGGATGAGCGTTTTTTTCATGATTTAAATCCCAATTATTTTATTGATTAAGTTTTGGTCAATATTTCCACCCGCAAAATCGTCGAAAGCGCGGTTGGTCACTTGAATGATATGGTCTGCTATAAACTGCGAGCCCTCACTGGCTCCTTGTTCGGAGTCTTTGATACAGCATTCCCACTCCAATACCGCCCATCCAGCATAATTGTATTGTGCTAACTTTGAAAAAATGGCGGCAAAATCAACTTGTCCATCGCCCAAAGAACGGAATCGGCCAGGACGATTGATCCAGTCCTGATAGCCTCCATATACCCCACTTTTTCCTGTGGGATTAAACTCTGCATCTTTCACGTGAAACATCTTGATGCGCTCGTGATAAAAGTCAATATATTGCAAATAATCCAATTGCTGTAACACAAAATGCGAAGGATCATACAAGATATTGCATCGTTTATGGTTGCCAGTAGCCTCTAAAAAACGCTCAAAAGTAACGCCATCGTGCAAATCTTCGCCGGGGTGTATCTCATAACAAAGGTCAACGCCTTGGTCGTCAAAGGCATTTAGAATGGGTAACCAACGGGATGCTAATTCTTTAAACCCTGCCTCTACCAGTCCGGCGGGGCGTTGGGGCCAAGGGTAAACAGTATGCCAAATCAAGGCACCTGAAAACGTGACATGGGCATCCAATCCGAGGTTTCGGCTGGCTTTGGCAGCATGTTTCAAGGTTTGGATAGCCCATTCAGTACGGGCTTTTGGGTTGTTGCGCAAATGTTCAGGAGCAAAAGCATCAAACATGAGGTCATAAGCAGGATTAACCGCTACCAATTGTCCTTGCAAATGCGTAGAAAGTTCCGTGATTTGTACCCCACAGGCCTCCACCCGTCCTTTCAGATCATCGCAATAATCCTTGCTTTGAGCGGCCTTTTGTAGGTCAATAAGGCGGCTATCCCAAGTGGGTATCTGTACGCCGACATAGCCTAAATCGGCAGCCCAATGACAGATGCTTTCCAAACTATTGAACGGGGCTGTATCGCCCATAAACTGAGCCAAAAAAATGGCAGGACCTTTAATTGTTTGCATAAAAATATACCGAGTAACTACTATGTTTTAAGATTATCTGCGACAAAAGTAGTAGAAAAATACGTTTCCGTTGTTTGTACAAACAATTTTACTGTATCTTGTTCCAAGTTTTGAAGTGCAGCGCATAAACCGATCACAATGGCTACGAATCTTAAATCTGTAAACGAGTCTGTTTTGTCCCAAAACATACTCAAAACACTGTGTTATTTCGATATTTTTTCTTATCCGCTCTCTGAAGAGGAGTTGCGGTCATTTTTGCAGATACCAGCATTAGAGCCGATTATATTACGTGCTGAACTGGTGGATCTGGTCGCCGAGCAACAAATTTATCGGTTTGGAGATTGGTATCAAATTAGAGATGATGCCAGTTGGTCTGATAAAAGAATACTGCTCAACCAAAGGGCAGATCAGTTTATGCCTATGGCGCGGCGCATGGCGCGGTTCATTGGAGCCTTTCCTTTTATTAGGTCTGTTTGTGTTTCTGGGTCGCTTTCCAAGCACTGTATGGCCGCCGATGGCGATATTGATTTTTTTATGATTACTGCACCTGGCCGATTATGGTTGGCTCGTACACTACTGGTTGTGTTCAAAAAAGTATTTTTATTAAACTCTCATAAATACTTTTGTATCAACTATTTCATAGATGAACAACACTTAGAAATAGAAGAAAAAAACCTTTTTACGGCCACAGAATGCGTCACCTTATTGCCGATGTACTGCGAAACGCCGTACCAAAATTTTCAATCGGCCAATCACTGGGCATGGCAAATACTTCCACTCTATCCCCTAAGGGCATCGCCTGAACTAAAGCAGTCAAGTATATTCAAAAAAGTAGCAGAATGGTGCTTGGGCGGTGCGCTAGGCACTTGGCTCGACCGCCGATGTATGCAGTGGACAGTCAATTATTGGCGGAAAAAATTTAAGCATTTGGATCCTCAAGCCTTTGATATTGCCCTTAAATCGCGCAGTTATGTATCAAAGCACCACCCTTTGCAATACCAAGACAGGGTCATTAAGGCTTATGAAGAACGGGTGAGGTCTTCTTAGTGTACGCTTAACTTAATGTCCTTATGTATTTTAAAATAAATATCCAAGCATCAAGAAATCACCTATCTTTGCCCCATGGCAGATGTGATTCAATTATTGCCGGAAAGCGTAGCCAATCAAATAGCCGCTGGAGAGGTTGTACAGCGGCCAGCATCCGTGGTGAAAGAGCTGATGGAAAATGCGATTGACGCAGGAGCCACCAAGATACAATTGATCGTGAAGGGTGCTGGAAAAATACTGCTCCAAGTCATAGACAATGGGTGCGGTATGTCAGAAACCGATGCCCGGATGAGTTTTGAACGGCACGCGACTTCCAAAATACGAACCGCTAAAGACCTGTTTGCTTTGCAGACCATGGGCTTTCGGGGCGAAGCATTGGCTTCTATTGCCGCTGTGGCACAGGTAGAGTTGCGCACCCGCCGCCAGACTGACGAACTGGGTACGCGCATTGTGATTGAAGACTCTACGGTGAAAGTACAAGAAGCTTGCCAGACCGCCCAAGGCACCAGCCTATCGGTCAAAAACCTGTTTTACAATATACCAGCCCGTCGCAATTTTTTGAAAGCCGATAATGTCGAGATGAAGCACATCATTGATGAATTTCAGCGCGTGGCAATGGCCAATCCAGATATATTTTTCTCCCTACATCACAATGACCTAGAATTGTTTCACTTGATCGCAGGCAACCTGCGCCAACGCATCGTGAAACTCTTCGGTGAGGTCGTGAATAAGAAACTGATCCCCGTCAAAGAGGATACTGACTTGGTGAACATCAACGGGTTCGTAGGAAAACCAGACTACTTTAAAAAAGGGCGTGGAGAGCAGTTTTTCTTTGTAAACAAACGCTTTATCAAAAGCAATTATTTGCAACACGCAGTGGTTTCGGCTTATGAGGAAATGCTGCCCGGCGATACCTATCCGCTGTTTGTATTATTTTTGGATATCGATCCGGCGCGGGTAGATATCAATGTACATCCAACCAAGCAAGAGATCAAGTTTGAAGATGAAAAAATCGTTTACAACTACTTGAAAGTAACAGTGAGGCACGCGCTTGGCACGCATAACATTACACCTACGCTCGACTTTGAACAAGAACCTGCTTTCCAGCAGCGGCCTATGCCACAGCCTTCTCTTAGACCCACTTCCGACCGCAGCATGTCCATATCCGATTATAAACCTTCGCGGGGCGATGATGCCCAAAGGCATGATAGCAACTTGCGCAACTGGCAACGGCTCTATGAAGGACTCGACCTTACCGCCGCCAGTGGAGAACAAGGTGGTGCCACCCTAGATCGAGGTGCTCAAGAGACGGTACAAGCATTGGAGCAGATACTAGGCCAAACACTGATTGTAGAACAAGATGCCTTAGACCAACCCGTGACCAAAGCATTCACTGTAGAGGCCGGAAGTAGCGATGGAGAGCGTATCGAGTTCGATGATGACCAAGAGACTTTTTCTAAAAGCAATAAAATACCGTATCAAATACATGGCCAGTATATAGTAAGCCATATTAGGTCTGGATTTCTATTGATAGACCAACAAGCCGCCAGCGAACGTATTTTGTATGAGCGTTACCAAACAGCCTTGGGAAAACAGCCTATGGCCATCCAAAAAGTACTATTTCCTAAAACCATAGAGTTGTCGCCAGCGGATGCCATCATCATGCGCAGTATATTGGAGGAAGTGAACCAATTGGGTTTTGAAATGGCTGAATTTGGGGGCAATGCCTTTGTGATACATGGTACACCGGCTGACCTTAGCACCCACGCCCTGTCAGAAGAGCAACTTTTGCACAAACTGCTCGAACAATTTAAAAACAACTTAGATTTAAACTTAGGTACAGACGACAACATAGCCCAATCTATGGCTCGCAGTGCAGCTGTCCGCCACGGACAGACACTCACGCTGCCAGAAATGCAAGATTTGGTTGATGGATTGTTTGCTTGTGCCATCCCTTTCAATAGCCCCAGCGGCAAAAAAACATTTATATCTTTCGATTTGGAAGACCTCCGAAAAAAATTCTAATTATTCTCATGCGTTATAATGTACAAATGCCCCTGTCGGGTGTCGTCCGGCACTTAATCATCCTGAATGTATTAATGTTCATAGGTACCTACATACTGTTGGGCAGCGAACAATTGGACCCAGATGGTAGTGGCTATCGGGATTTAGGTCGGTTGCAATTGGCTGCTTTTTTGCCAGGCACCCAGCATTTTCAGCCTTGGCAGATGATCACGCATATGTTTATGCATGGCAATATCATGCATATTGCATTTAATATGTTGGGCCTATACTTTTTTGGCTCTATGGTCGAAATGATATGGGGCGCAAAGCGTTTTTTATTTTATTATATGTTTTGCGGTATAGGTGCATGGGCTTTGCACTTGGGTGTACAGTGGTGGGAGTTGAAAAGCATGGGTATGGATCCTTATATGTGGAATGCACCTATGCTCGGGGCTTCCGGTGCAGTGTTTGGACTCATGGTGGCTTTTGCATTTAATTTCCCAGAACAAGAAATCCGGTTGATGTTTCCGCCCGTCGCTATGCGCGCCAAATACTTCGTCCCGATTATGGCCGTTTTAGAATTGATCTATGGGGTTCAAGGTTTTTCGACGGGTATTGCTCATTTTGCGCACCTTGGTGGTGCTTTATTTGGGTTCATATTGATCCTATTTTGGGGGAAAGGGAGACTTTAATATACAATCCACGGATTATTGAATATCATATCATGCGTGAATCATTTCTACACTTTCTTTGGCGATGGCGCCGTTTTGACTTGCAAAACTTGGTGAGTACCGAAGGTTTGCCCATTGAAATTATCCATCCAGGAGAATGGAATACCCATGCTGGACCCGATTTTTTCAATGCGAAAGCGCGGATAGATGGTACGCTTTGGGCTGGAAATGTGGAGTTGCACGTTAAGTCGAGTGAGTGGATGACCCACAAACATCAGATAGATCCGGCTTATGACAATGTGATCTTGCACGTGGTTTTTGAGGAAGATCAACCTATATTAAGGGCTAATGGAGAACGAATCCCATGTTTGGAACTAAAAAATAGGATTCCGGAACGGATTTATGAATCTTGGCAACAATTAGAACATGAAAGCGCTTGGATTCCTTGTCAATCCTTCTTTGCTCAAGTGCCTGAAATCATCAGACTCAATTGGCTCGACCGATTGTTGGTGGAGCGGCTCGAACAAAAAACGGATCTCATTGCTACCTATTTGCAGGCTACTGAAAACCATTGGGAAGAGTCCTTTTATCGCGCTTTGGCGCGCAATTTTGGGCTGAAAGTAAACGCCGATCCCTTTGAAGCCCTAGCCCGGTCTTTGCCTTTAAATATATTGGCCAAGCATAAAAACAACCTCATGCAGGTAGAAGCCCTCTTGTTTGGACAATCTGGATTGCTAGACGAGGTTTTTCAAGATGAATATGCCCAGACTTTGGCCAAAGAGTACAAACACCTGCGCCATAAATATGGGCTAACGCCATTGGCTGCTGTACAATGGAAGTTTTTGAGGCTGCGCCCCGCCAACTTTCCGACGGTGCGATTGGCTCAGTTTGCTTCGTTGGTACACCGTTCTGCCCACTTGTTTTCAAAAATTTTGGAAGCCGAATCCGTCCGCGCTATGGAGCACTTGATTGATGCCGAACCGGGCGATTATTGGCTCACACATTACCAATTGGATAAGCCTTCGGCCAAACGGAGCAAACGACCCGGAATAGATTTTATACATTTGCTCATTATTAATACAATTGTGCCATTTCTATTTCATTATGGACGTGAAAAAGGTCTGGAAGACCTCCAAAAACGTGCACTTTTATTGCTAGAATCAGTGCCGCCAGAAGCCAATACAATCATAGAAGGCTGGGCTGATTTAGGCACAAAATCGCGGAATGCCTATCAGACCCAAGCACTCCTTCAACTCAAGACGCGTTATTGCGACCCCAAACGTTGTTTAGAATGTGGGGTCGGTTTGAATATTTTGAAGTAATTTTGCTGCCGCTTACCTAACCATTTCCACCACTTTTGTGTTTATAGCACAGTCGTAATCAACTACGGAACAGTTGATTATTTGTAATTCATTGATTTTCAATACTTTAATGTTTGATACATGGAGCATATACCATGTGACGCAACGAGTATTGTATTACATTGCTTATTAAAACAAGATCTAAAGCATGGCGCTCCTTCCAATTGGTATTGATGATATGGCATTTTATGCCCCAAAACTTTATTTAGATATTAAGGCTTTGGCCGAAAAACGGGAAATTCCCTATGAGAAACTTTCGCAAGGTCTTGGCCTCCATAAAATGGCCATTTGTGATGCCCATGAAGATGCCGCTACAATGGCTGCCGAAGCGATTGCCGAATTGATAGAACGCAATCACCTTGATCCACACAATATTGGGCGGATTTACCTCGGTACTGAAAGTGCTTTGGATATGGCAAAACCTACCGGTACTTATGCTGTGGAGATGCTTGGCCAACGCTATGCCAAACAATATGGGAATGATTGTTTTCGCCGTTGTGATGTAGTGGATATGACTTTTGCATGTATAGCAGCCGTAGATGCCTTGCAAAATACCTTGGATTGGGTAGCAGCCGATAAAAATAGAATTGGTATCGTGGTAGCCAGCGATGTAGCCAAATACGAACTCCAATCATCAGGAGAATATACCCAAGGAGCTGGGGCGGTAGCCATGCTCATTAAGTGGAATCCGCGCTTACTGACGGTGCGCCGCCTTTTTGGCGTGGCTATGGAGAGTGTACATGATTTCTATAAGCCGCGCCGGGAAAAATTTAGCGAAACGCCTGTTTTCGATGGCCAATACAGCAATCAGTGTTATCAAAACAGGATGGTGGAAGCCTTGGCTGATTTCCGAGCACTAGCCGTTTCTGGAAAAGTATTCCGCGACGATCAATACCTTGCTCTTTCGGAGCGGTGGTCGCGTATGGTTTTTCATTTGCCCTACGCATTTCATGCTAAACGGATGTATGTGGAGCAATTTGTAACCGAACGCAAATCAAAAGGTAGTTGGGACGGCGATCAGATCCGATTCGGATTTGTAGAGCCTTCGGAGACACAGTATTCAGAACGGAAAGCCTATGAAAAAGCACAAGCAGTTTTTTTGAAATCGGTCAGCGAATCCGCCTTGTACAAGCGGTTTGTGATCGAAAAACTTGAAAAAGCACAACGTGCCAGTCAAGAAGTGGGCAACTTATATACGGCTTCCATTTTTCTGGCACTGATGAGTACTTTAGAAGCCGATGCACAGGCTGGCAACCAACTGGCTGGCAAACGCTTTGGATTTGTGGCTTATGGGAGCGGATCAAAGGCAAAGGTATTTGAGGCCATCGTCCATAAAGACTGGCAAAAAATAGCGGAACAATTTAAGGTTTTTCAGAAACTGTTGGCTCGACAGGCTATTGATTATGACCAATATGAGGCCCTACACATGGGTACTTTCCAAGGGTCGGTATCTCAGACAAAAGACCGATGGGGATTGAACCAAATTGGCCATGAAGGGGTCACATTAGGAGCCAGATACTATGCTGAAGGAGGGCATCAATGATCCTCTGATCGACCCATTATTTTGCCCTGCTCAAATTTTTTGCGGAGTTCTACTGCTTCCTTTTTCTCTTCTTCGGAAGGCCCGGCTATGGTGATTTTTTGCATGTCAGGTTGACCCGCGTCTGTCCATGCCGTAAACCAAGCATTACTCACTGCGTGGATGGCTTCTCGCATTCGACGTTCTACCATCCCATTCATAGACTCTTGGTACGCAGCAGCGAAATCGCGGCAAGGGGTAACCACCATGATTCCTAGGCGCATGTCGGGACACATCTGTCGGTCAGAAGGAATAGTGGTGCGCAATTCGCGCTCGAACAGCAATACACTATCCACCATCGTATTGCTAGCATATACTGTTTCCCAAAACCATTGAGTGGTATTTGCAATGTATTCAGCTTTCCCCACGAAGTAATCGTAGGATTCATCTGCGAAAAGTTCAGGAATTCTACTCTCCCAAAATCCATGTATACCATGTTGCCCTGTTTTCTGACCATTATAGTTACTAGAAGTATGCAATGGCACATGGGCATCGCCAATGTAATGACCCATTTCGGCTGCCAATTGCAAAATCCTTCTACCATCACCATTTCGGAAGGCATCTGTCAGTTTTCTCTGGGCAGATTGAAGGTTCCAAGGCAAAATGCCATGTTCAGTGATATGTTCCTTGTAAAAAACAGACTGAATCTCGGTCAATGCCTTAGTATCCCAACCAACTTGTTGATACAACAGTACTACGGAATCTTTTGCAAGCGCGGTTTCATCGTTATTAAAGGCTCTTAATACGGTATTGATGATAAATCCACGGTATTTTTTTGCATTTAGGTTGTTCATAGTCCGAAAACGCATGGTTGTGTCTGGTGCTTCAAGACCACAGAGTACTAAAGTGTCATTTTGCTTATTGATTCCGTATATATTAGTGTAGGTGGCTACTGCCTCACTCCAAAGCGCAGGTAATTTGCCTGATTCATTGTACATATCCAAATCAATATAATGCTTTGGGGCTTCATGTTTACTGGCATAGCGGCGCATGTCTGGATCAACGGCATGATCGGTTACATAGTCAATGTTGGGTTTGAAAAACACCATCATTTCGGGCGGCAAAGTCAGTACTGCAAGGCGATTGATGCGCTTGTGCGCAAAGAAGCCCCAAGTGGGGCTGTCTGATTCCTGTGTAGAACTGAGGGAACTAAAAAGGAAGAATGCCAAAATGGCGAAACATAAGGAGTAGCGGGCAATAAATTTCATCATTGGACTGGTATGATATTGAGTAGTGATAAGAAATAATTCAGGCGTAAAAGTATAAGTTATTGTTTCACCGTTACGTTGTATGATTTAAAGTGTTCCTCTTTTAAGGCATTCCCATACTTTCAGTAGGCTTATCATGGAAAGGGAATCTGTAATCTCCCCCTGCATCACCATTTCAACGGCAGATTCAAGGGATAGTTTTCTGATTTGTAGATCTTCTGTTTCTTCAGGAGCCGATGCTCCAAATGTCAGACCCTGTGCGATGTACGCCACCCCGTATTCGTCGGTTACAGAATTGGAGGTATGCAACTCCAATAATGGTGTCCATAAGGCTGCAGTAATCCCCGTTTCCTCTTTCAACTCTCTTTTAGCAGCCTCTAAAGGATCTGTTCCGCGCAAACCGCCCCCTTCTGGTATTTCCCAACAGTAACGCTGTAACGTATATCGGTACTGCCCCACCAACCAAGTATTGTGATCTTCGTCCAAAGGTACGATACCAATGGCAGTATTTTTAAAGTGTACTACTCCGTAGATGCCATTGCCTCCGCCGGGATTAATGACCTCGCGGTGTGAAATGCTAATCCAAGGGTTATCGTAAGCGGTACGGCTATTGAGTGTTGTCCAAGGATTGGGGTGTTGATCTGGCCCAGCATTTGAAAAATTTACCATAGCGATTGAAATGAACCGCAAAAATAATGAAACAATCAGAATGTGGATGGTTTGGAAGATTATAACGTACTTTGCACCCAAAATAATTTTTTTACTCTGGTATATTTTTAATATTGACGTTAACCATTGTTTTTAGTCCCATTATATAATCCATGTTTGCAATTATACTCGGTTTTATTACTTCGTTAGTACTGACTTATGTGGTCATACCTGTTATCATCAGGGTAGCAAGGGAGAAACGACTGTATGATAAGCCCAATGAGCGAAGTTCACATATGGAACCAACGCCATCGTTAGGAGGTATAGGTATTTTCGCTGGCAGCATTTGTGGTATTGTATTGTGGACTCCATTGGATAGTTTTGGGGTGCTACAGTATATATTGGCTGCATTTATCATTATTTTTTTAATAGGAGTGATGGATGACCTGATGCCCATAGCTCCCAAAAAAAAGTTGGTCGGTCAGTTGTTGGTCGCTGTGATCTTGGCGTTTAAAGCTAAGATTATTGTCAGTAATTTTCATGGAATTTTTGGATTGGCCGAATTGCCCGAAATATTGGCTTTTTTATTCAGTATGATCTGTATCGTAGGCATCATCAATGCTTTTAATCTTATTGATGGCATTAATGGATTGGCGGGCAGTATAGGCTTGATTGCGAGTACTTTTTGGGGTGTTTGGTTCTATTTTGCAGGGTATCCGGCCTTTGCAGTCTTGGCTTTTTCGCTGGCGGGGTCTATTATTGCTTTTTTGAAATACAACCTTGGTCATGCCAAAATATTTATGGGCGATACGGGTTCTTTGTTAATAGGAACTGTATGCTCTATTCTTGCTATTAAGTTTATCGAAACCAATTACCTGCGTTCCACGCCTCCTAATATTGTTTTCTCGGCGGCACCTGCTATTTCTGTGGCCATATTGATCTTGCCTATTTTTGACACATTAAAGGTATTTATTATGCGTATCGTGCATGGAAAATCCCCTTTCCATCCTGACAAAACCCATATCCATCACATGTTGCTCGATCTTCAATGCACGCATTTGCAGGCAACAGGTATTTTAGTGGCAGCCAACTTACTATTTATCCTGATGGCTTGCTTCTTAGGTTTTTTGGGTACAGCCACGGTGCTAGCGATTATTATTAGTGTTGCGATGTTGCTTTCTTCCTGGCTGAAAATGATGGTGGACAAGAACAAAACTGGAGGAAAAGATGAAGGCTGAAAGTGAATTTCAAAAAGCATGGGCTCGACTCCGTAAAAATAAGCCAGCATTGGCAGGGCTCTGTTTTATTTTTTTAGCCATATTTATTGCTATATTTGGATACGCCCTTGTGCCTGATAATAGTCCAGATGCCAATCAACAAATACCTGAAGCCGCCCTTAGAGCACCGGGAGATCAAATTACAAGCGTTCGTTTTAGATTACAAGAGCCAGATAACAAATCAAGCGTTTTTTCGATATTTGCCAAGGGCAAACCCTTAGACCATCGTATTAGCCCTGCCGAACCGAGTACCATCATCCTCCGTTCTGATAGTATCACATTTCAGCGGTTAGGATCAAAAAAAACACTGGAGAAGTGGCCAATAATAACTTTATTATACCCTGTTACCGATAGCCTTCGCAAAGAAAATGGGCAGTGGATATTCAAAAATGCCCAAGGTGAAACCATTACAGAAACGGAATCTGGATTGGCTCAAAAAATAAAAGATGAGCCACCGGTGGTATCGCGTACCTACTGGTTGGGTACAGACAAATATGGTCGTTGTATCTTGAGTCGGTTACTATTAGGATTTAGGGTTTCGTTACTGGTTGGTTGTATTGCTGTATTCATTTCGTTGACTATTGGGCTTATCATTGGAGCGGTAGGCGGTTATTTTGGCGGCCGTACGGACGATATAATTATGTTAATCATCAATACTGTCTGGTCTATACCTACGTTATTGTTGGTTTTTGCCATTGTTTTGGCATTGGGAAGGGGTATCAGTATTATTTTTCTGGCAGTCGGACTTACCATGTGGGTGGACGTGGCTAGGGTAGTGCGAGGGCAGGTAATGGGATTGCGCGATCTACCTTTTGTTGAGGCAGCCAAGAGTATGGGTTTTGGCCACCGCCGGATCATCATGAAGCATATATTGCCCAATCTGTTGGGGCCGGTATTGGTGGTGGCGGCGGGCAACTTTGCTACTGCAATTTTAGTAGAGTCGGGTTTAAGTTATCTCGGATTTGGGGTACAACCTCCCGCTCCTTCTTGGGGCAATATGTTGAATGAAAACTACGGGTACGCCATTGGAGGGAAGCCATTTTTGGCATTGGCACCAGCCTTGGCTATTGCTATGACGGTATTGGCGTTCAACTTAGTGGGTAATGGCCTTCGAGATGCCTTAGATGTAAAACAATAGGGTTATTTAATACCCCAAAGAGCAGCCATTTTATGATAAACTTGCGTGTTGTCGTAGATTCCACTGAACAGGTCTGCTCCGGGGCCAAAGGCGAAAACAGGTACCATAGAGGCCGTATGATAGCCTGAATTAAATTTTATATCAAGGGTATCCATCACAGATCCTTGATCGATACTCATGCCAGCCGTTTCATGGTCGGCGGTGACAATAACTAGGGTTTCGCCATCAGCTGCCGCAAATTTTAAAATTTCTCCAACCGCTTGGTCAAAATCCAGCATTTCAGAAATGGCTCTTGGTGCATCGTTACTATGACAGGCCCAATCAATTTGAGAGCCTTCGAGCATCATAAAAAAACCTTTCCCTTTACTTCTTTTTTGGAGGAATGGTGCGGCCATTCGCGCCGCATAAGGCAGGTAGTTACGGCCTTTCTCCACACTTGGAGGCTCTTCATTGGCACTAAACCAGACAAAGGGGGAGTCGGGAGACGGAACACAATCTTGCAAATTTATTTGGTTGAAATTGCTGACATGAGTGCCTTTTGATCTTAATTCGGCAGTCAGGTTGCGACGATCGGAACTGCGAGTTTCAAAGAATTTCATGCCGCCTCCAATGACAAGATCAATGGGGTTTTCAACAAAAAAAACGGCAATATTTTCCATTTCCGCACGCTGCGGCACATGCGCTATAAAAGCACCGGGCGTAGCATGGGTGACGGTGCAGGATGCCACTAATCCACAAGCCTTTCCCTGTTGTTTGGCCCATTCCAATATGGTGCGGCAGGGCTGCTTTTTTTTATCCACCGCTATGGCACCATTGTAGGTTTTGCACCCACATGAGAAAGCAGTGGCTCCAGCGGCGGAGTCGGTGATGAGTTTGTTGGATGCATGGGTTTTGATCAGTCCAGTAACGGGCATTTGCTCTATATGCAACTGGTTGCCATGTGAGTAAAGGCCAGCCGAGATCTGGGTCAATCCCATACCATCTCCAATCAGTAATATGATATTTTTAGGTGTTTTACCAATGTTTTGACGTTCGGGAGGCTTGTTTTCCTGCTGAAATAAAAAAAAAGGTAAAAAAATCAACCAACGCATGGATTATTTTTCGATGGTTTTCTTCTCAGCATCGCGCATGCCCTGACGTATTTCGTCTTCAACCGAATTTTTGGCACTGTTGAACTCGCGGATACCACGACCCAAACCACGCATGAGTTCTGGGATTTTATTGCCGCCAAACATCAACAACATGGCTAAAAAGATGAGGAGTATTTCAGTAGCTCCCAAATTTCCAAGGAATAACAACATAGTATTAAGTTTTAAAATTAAGTAAGAACTATTACAGACTACTTTCGAGGTGCAAAGTTACATCCATCTGTCGGGATTAGCGACATGAGGCGGAATTAATTGACGTAAATATGTTTTTTACTGAATGAAATGTGAAAAAGCCTTGAAAATGTGACTAATTTGAGTGTTTATTCGTTCTTTTGAGCTTCGAAATCATTATTACTTATTATTTTTGTGAAGTATGAAAAAAACACTATTATTTTTACCTTTGTACGCAGGTCTTTTAGCGTTTACTCCCATCATGGAGTCTCCCGATGTTCCGGCAGATATACAGGCACTATTTGATAAAAATGGGTGCGCTGCTTGCCATAATGTGAGTAAAAAGATGGTAGGCCCTTCTTGGACTGACATTGCAGCAAAGGGGTATAGCAAGAAAAAAATAGGGCAATTGGTCGCCAAGCCTGTACCGGCCAATTGGCCCGGATTCGTGCCTATGGCTGCTCAAAAAGTACCAAAAGCAGAGATGGATAAGATCGCCGGATGGTTGGTCTCTATTATTAATTAAACAATCGAATTCAAAAAATACAACAATGGATATTACCGTTCAAGAACTCCGCCAAAAATTGGAAGCCAGAGAAAACTTTACTTTTATTGACGTTCGTGAACCTTGGGAACATGAAGAGTTTAATATCGGTGCAGAGTTGCGCCCACTTGGTAACCTCGTCAATGCCTTGTATGAATTAGAAGATTTTAAAAATGAGGAAATCGTAGTCCATTGCCGCTCAGGCGCACGCTCTGGTATGGCACAGGCTATGATGCAAGCAAACGGATTTGTTAATGTCAGAAACCTCACAGGCGGAATTTTAGCGTGGCAAGAGGCTTTTGGCCAAACCAAACCATAAAAAACAGTTAAAATAATTTTTTAATACCAATGTACAGACCGATTATCTTTTTCATTGCCCTTTTTATTATTTTTTCTACCACGGTTCAGGCTCAAGATTCTTTGGGCACCGCCAAGGACAGCACTTTTATTGATGCCTATTTAGAAGGCATTCCCGCAGGTATTACGAGGCTCGTGGGTACGTATGGCGACCAAAACTACTTGGCCGATTCTGCTCAAGTAGATGCTACTGGACACTTTACCCTGCGCAGGGAACACCCATTACCACCAGGCTTTTATACTTTTTTGCTGCCTAGTACCAAAAATTTTTCTGTCTTGATAGATCAAGATCAGAAAATGACGGTAAGGGGTAAAAGTCCCGATTTTGCGAGTACGCTGCAAGTAGAGGGCTCCATTAATACTGATTTGTTTTACCAAAGTGTGCGCTTTCAGATGAAACAAGAGCCAGAATTAGCAAAGTTGGCGGAAGCGTTCAAGAAAAATCTATCTACATCGTCGGAGTATCAAGATGCAAAAAATAAACAAATGGAGGTCTTGGCCCAACGAAAAGCCTATTTGGAGGGTCTTTATAAAGCGCACCCAACGGCTTTGTTTACCAAGTTTAAGATAGCGGGCCAAAACCCAGATCTCATAGATTTCAGAAAAGCCAACGGTGATTTGGACACGATCAGGCAGATCATCAATTTTCGTGATCATTTTTGGGATGGTGTTGACTTTACAGATACGAGGCTCTTACATACTCCGGTGATTACCAATAAGTTGAAGCGGTTTATTAAAGAGTTTACCCCTCAAAACCCAGACTCCCTGATCAAGGTCTCCGACGCCCTGATCCGAAAATCAATGCCTTATAAAGAGTACTTTCAGTTTTTTGCTAACTGGATCGCTTTACAATATGAAAACGGTAAGACAACCGTAATGGATGGAGAAGCCGTATATGTACATATCGTGAAGAATTTCATGACCAAAGAATTGGCCACGTGGAGTACTCCAAAGGATATAGAATCGCTGCAAAAGCACGTATGGGAAATGGAAGCCAGCCTTTTGGGTAAAAAAGGGCCCGATGTAACGGCGATGGATGTCAATGGTCAAATGAAAAGCATTTATGCGATGTCTGCTCCGATTGTGGTCATATTCATGTTTAGCCCCGATTGTGAACATTGTCAAAAAGAAGCCCCCTTACTGGAGCAATTGTATCAGAAATGGAAGGATCGTGGGGTTGATTTTTACGGTATTGGGGTCAATACCAAAGATGAGGAATGGCGGGCTTTTGTGAAAAAAAGCGGCTTTACTTTTACCAATGTTTTTGACTCGACCAATAGGGCTATTTATGCTAAGTATTTTGTGGATAATACTCCCGAATTGTATGTACTCAATAAAGATCGCACGATAGTAGGTAAAAACCTGAAAGCCGAACAATTGGAAACTATTTTTGAGCGGGAATTCAAAAAAATGAAGTAATCTAAGTGCCAGAAAAATCTAGAATTTTTATGAAATACTTTGCTTTTTTATTATTTTGGGGTGGTTTTCACCAAACTTTTGCACAAGAATTATCGTTTCAGATAAAAGTAAGCGCGGATACAGTTGTATTTGGCAGTCCTGTTAATATTACTTTTAATTTGGAGAATACCGGAGAAACTCTTAACTTCGTGCCGCCAGATTGGAATACTGCCAAATTTGACGTAGTCAGTAGCGGTCAATCAACTAGTATGGTTATGACCAATGGTCAGTATCAAGTCTCTGCAGCCTATCAATATGTAGTGATACCGAGGGATACAGGACTTTTGACCATACCCGCGGGTACTGTAAAGGGCAAGGATTCAGAGATGAAAACCGACTCGGTGATCATATTTGTGACAGGAACGCCCAATGGGCATATACAATGGAGGCCTTCGGAAAAGGTGGAAGATCAGGCTCAACCGCAGCCGACACAGGATAAGAAAAAGAAGAAAATTAAAACGATTAGAATATAATCAGACTGATGCAACCACACACACAACTTTCTTTTTACTTGCTGCGCGGGTTCGCTGTAGCGGTGCTGGCATTTGTGTTTTTTCTGGATGGGGCAGCACAAAACTTTCAAGCAAATGTGCGCTCCAATGAAGTGGTACAAGGCACCATATTTGAAGTAGGTTTCAAACTTGACAATGAAGGGGGGCGTCGTATGGTTGCACCGCGATTCAAAGGTTTCAAAGTCGTAGGTGGACCCAATATTGTATCGGGGATATCTATGATCAATGGAAAGGTTACAGCCAACCAACGGTGGGTATATGAGTTGGAGGCCATTAAAACGGGAGTATTCCAAATTGGTTCGGCTACCATAAGTTTGAATGGTAAACAGTTGACAACTCAACCATTACAGATAACAGTTATTCCTGCTACTTCTCCTAAAGGGCTTAGTGCTGCCTCTTCTGGATCTGATGATCGTTTGTTTATTACCAGTGAATTTGATAAGAATGAGGTTTACCTTGGGGAGCAGGTTACTTGGCGCATCAAGGTATATACTCAGTTGAATATTGAAAGTGCCGATATTATTGCGTTGCCCGACTTCAAAGGATTCTATGGCCGCGATAAGCGGCGGTTTGATACCAAAGTACAATACCAAACCCTGAAAGGGAAAAAATATGCCGTCAAAATGTTGCATGAAGAAGCCTTGTTTCCGCAAGAAACGGGCGACTTGGTTTTGGAGAAGGCAAAAATTAGGATCGGGGTAGAGCAAGGCGGTACCTTTGGGCAGTTGATGGGTCCTAAGCCAGTAGTACTAGAAACAGTTCCAACTACCTTGAAAGTGAATGCCTTACCAGTGCCTGTACCGGAAGGATTTACAGGTGCAGTGGGCAAATACGATTGGGATGTTGCAGTGGATTCGCTGCAAGTCACCACCGATGGAGCCATTACAATTATAGTCGTCTTCAAAGGCAATGGTGATAGTCGGCGTTTTACACCTCCTAAGTTGAATCTCGGTGCTGGATTGGAGGTATTTGAACCTAAGGTAAAAGAAGAAGAAGAGTACGAAAGCGTGGATGAAATCCTGCATAATAAGACGATGGAGTACATTGTTTTACCAAAAGAACCCGGCGATTATCCCCTGTGTCCCGTTTTCGTGTTTTTTGATCCTGATAGCAATCGGTACAGAACCCTTGCCATGACCCAGCCCGATACCCTTCGTGTGACTGCTGGTAAAAACTATCAGCCGCCCGTTGCGGCTCAAGAGGATGTTCCTATTCCAAATTCGGAACTCGATCAAAGCACAACTGGTTTTTTTGCCACACCTTGGCTTTGGCTCTTAGTTGCTATTCCTTTTTTAGGGCTGTTTGCCTTTTTGTGGTATAAAAAACAACGGCCAGCACTGTCCTACTCTGGTACTGGCAACCGCCAGACCTCCATGCAAGCGGCCTATAAACCGCAGTCTGTACCTACGGAGAAACCTCGAAAACCGGAGTCTTTAAAAACCGTTGCGGTGTCACAACCTTTCTCTGACAATACCCAAACCTTGGTTGCTACTCGAAGACTATTGAATGACGGTGTGCCACGCCCATTTTATGAGGCCCTTTTCAAGGTATTGCAAAATACACTAGCCCACCGACTGGGTATTGCGCCCGCACAAATGACCCAAGAACATGTGCGCCGACGACTTTCGGATCAAGGCGCATCTGCTGCTACCATCCAACAGGTACTGGCCTTGTGGCAGACCTGCGAGCAGGCACTGTACGCTGGTCAATCACAATCTGCTCAAATGGAGCATAGTTATGGGGTGATGGTTGGGTTGTTGGATGTATTATAAGCTACATATTTCTCCGATACTGCCCGCCAACTTCATACAGCGCATTGGTGATCTGTCCAAGGGAGCAGTACTTTACTGCCTCCATGAGTTCAGCAAAAATGTTACCGTTTTCTACCGCCACTTTTTGGAGTTTCTTAAGGGTATCACTCGCTGTTCCTGTATTGGCTTTATGCAGGTTTTGAAGGGTTTTGATCTGTGCTTCTTTCTCCCATTCTTCGGCTCGGATCACTTCTGCAGGTAGGATCGTCGGAGACCCATCTTTTGAAAGAAACGTATTTACCCCAATAAGCGGCAATTCACCCGTATGTTTTAGGGTTTCATAATACAGGCTTTCTTCTTGTATTTTACCGCGTTGGTACATGGTTTCCATCGCGCCCAACACGCCTCCACGCTCAGTGATTCGGTCAAATTCTAGTAGTACGGCTTCTTCCACCAAATCAGTCAATACTTCAATGATAAATGCACCTTGCAATGGGTTTTCATTCTTCGATAATCCAAGTTCCTTATTGATAATCAATTGGATAGCCATAGCGCGGCGTACTGATTCTTCGGTAGGCGTAGTGATGGCTTCGTCGTAAGCATTGGTATGCAGCGAGTTGCAGTTATCATAGATCGCATACAAGGCTTGTAATGTAGTGCGAATATCATTGAAAGCGATCTCTTGGGCGTGTAGGCTGCGACCACTCGTCTGGATATGATATTTCAGCATCTGGCTGCGCTCATTGGCATCGTAGAGTTGCTTCATGGCTTTTGCCCATATCCGCCGCGCTACGCGGCCAATCACAGCATATTCAGGATCAATACCATTGGAAAAGAAGAACGATAGGTTGGGGGCAAAATCGTCCACATTCATACCTCGTGAGCGATAATACTCTACAAAGGTAAATCCATTGGAAAGGGTAAATGCCAATTGGGAAATGGGATTGGCACCCGCTTCGGCAATATGATACCCTGAAATAGAAACAGAGTAAAAGTTACGTATTTTCTGCTGAATGAAGTATTCCTGAACGTCACCCATGACGCGGAGTGAAAATTCCGTGCTGAAAATACAAGTGTTTTGTGCTTGGTCTTCTTTTAATATATCGGCTTGGACAGTGCCTCTAACAGAGGATAAAGCCTTGGCTTTCAATTCATTGTAAATAGTTGACTCTAGTACTTCGGCACCTGTGATACCGAGCAGCAGAAGGCCGAGTCCATCATTGCCTTCGGGTAATTCGCCGTGGTACTGTGGGCGTTTGTGGCCTTGATCTTCGTATTTTTGCTTCAATTTCGCTTCCACATGTTCCAGCAAACCATGCTCTCTAATGTACTTTTCGCACTGTTGGTCTATGGCTGCATTCATGAAAAATGCTGCGATGGTGGCTGCTGGCCCATTGATGGTCATAGAAACCGAGGTTTTCGGATCGCAAAGATCGAACCCAGAATACAGTTTTTTGGCATCATCAAGGCAGCATATAGAAACGCCAGAATTGCCCACTTTCCCATAAATGTCAGGACGATGATCGGGGTCTTCGCCATATAAAGTCACCGAATCAAATGCCGTACTCAGTCGTGCGGTTGGCAAACCAGCCGACACATAGTGGAAGCGGCGGTTGGTGCGCTCTGGGCCGCCTTCGCCCGCAAACATCCGGGTAGGATCTTCTCCTTCGCGTTTGAATGGGAACACGCCTGCTGTATATGGAAATTCACCTGGCACATTTTCTTGTAAATTCCAGCGCAGGATTTCGCCCCAATCTTTGAATTTTGGGAGTGCGACCTTTGGAATTTTAGTATGGCTGAGGCTTTCAGTGTAGTTTTTTACGCGGATGTCTTTGCCACGCACTTGATAAACGAACTCATCAGTGAGATAACTAGCGCGTTTCTGCTCCCAGTTTTCCAAAATTTGCCTCGAACTGCCATCTATCCCGATTCCGACTTCTTTGAATGCTTTATTCAAGCCTTCCAAAATCGTGTCCTTGTTTGGATAGTTTGATTTTTCAATGGTATTTATGGATTGCCGAAGTGCAAACATCTCTCGTGCCACGTTTTCCTGTTTCTCCACCCAAGCATCGTATTTGCGGTTGTTTTCGCTGATTTCGCTTAGGTATCGAATGCGGGCGGGGGGAATAATGTAAATTTTTTCGCTTTGAGCAGCAATAGTGTCAACATTAGAATGCCAGTTTAATTGACATTTTTCGTTCAATTGGTCAATGATCCTTCGGTACAACTGATTCACGCCGGGGTCATTAAATTGCGATGCAATACAACCAAACACGGGCATATCATCTACCTGTTTGTCCCAAGCGTTGCGGTTGCGCTGCACTTGTTTTCGCACGTCGCGTAGGGCATCGAGGGCACCACGCTTGTCAAATTTATTGATAGCGATCACATCGGCAAAATCGAGCATATCAATTTTTTCCAATTGTGACGCCGCCCCAAATTCTGGGGTCATAATATACAGCGACACATCAGAGTGATCTATGATTTCGGTATCGCTCTGTCCAATACCAGAGGTTTCAAGTATGATGAGGTCGAAAGTGGCAGATTTCAAGATGTCCACGGCGGCGTGTACATATTTAGACAAGGCCAGGTTGCTCTGTCGAGTCGCCAAAGACCGCATATATACCCTCGGGTGATTGATCGAGTTCATACGGATTCTGTCTCCTAGCAAGGCACCGCCTGTTTTACGCTTAGAAGGGTCAACGCTTACGATAGCGATGTTTTTTGTTGGAAAATCAAACAAAAAACGACGAACTAGTTCGTCCACCATGGAAGATTTGCCTGATCCACCAGTGCCGGTGATCCCCAAGACTGGGGGTGTTTGGGTATCTTTTGCTGTATTGAGTTTGGGGGCTATCTCCTTTTCGTATAGTGCTGGGTTGTTTTCGGCTATGGAAATCAGGCGTGCGACATCAGGCGTTTCGAGTTTTTCAAGATTAGAAAGTTTGGTCGCTTCGCCATTTATGGAAAACCCAATTGGGAAATCACATTTTTGCAATACATCATTGATCATGCCTTGCAGACCCATCGCACGGCCATCATCTGGATGATAAATGCGAGTGATCCCATAATCTTGAAGTTCTTGGATCTCCGAAGGCAAAATAGTGCCGCCGCCGCCAAATATCTTAATATGACCCGCACCGCGCTCTTTGAGCAGGTCGTGCATATATTTGAAATACTCGGTGTGGCCACCTTGATAACTCGTGATGGCAATACCTTGCACATCTTCTTGAATGGCGCAATTGACAATCTCATCCACCGAACGGTTGTGCCCAAGATGGATGATTTCGGCTCCGCTGGCCTGCATGATGCGGCGCATGATATTGATGGCAGCATCGTGGCCATCAAAAAGGCTGGCAGCGGTGACTAGGCGGATTTTGTGGTGTGGGGTGTATGGTGTGGGCTGGATCATAATCTATTATGTTGTTAAGGGCTCTAATGGCGTTGTGCCGTTTATTATATTGCGGAGTTCGACAAGGTCAGGGAAGTTAGCGTAATTAAAGGACTCAAGGGCAGAATCCCACCACTTATCACCTAGTGTGAAGTTATGTCTGCAACGAGCCGAAAGTACGTCTTCAATAGATGTAATAAGATCCTTGCCATGACTCCAAGTCAGAAAATTATCATTGGGATTTGAACGATTTAGATAACGATTTTCTGGCAACATTTCCAGATTACGTTCAAATATAGATTGAATGTTTTTTTTATCAAATGTAGTGTTATAATCTTTCGAAGGCTGAAATAAGAGGTTTATCTCTTTTAAGCAGCTCATTTCACTACAATCTATTGGAAGATGTCCGCTATCTTTTGTCCAAGTAGATTTTACGATAGGGCGGTTAATTTTTATTTCTCCAATTGTATGGCGTGCTATAGTGTAATAATAGAGTCGCGTCGCTGCCTCTTCCATAACCTCATACACATCATCCAAAACTAGAATTCCAAATTTTGTTAAATCACCGTTTTGTGAGGATAGAAAACGATAAAGTGATTCGGGGTTTATAAGATAATTCTCTATTGTAATTCGGTGTAGATAGGCGACTCTTTTTGAGCCTGGAAAGTGCAGTTTAGTAATGTCATTCGTTTTTAGTTGCAAGTCAAAATCTCTATCTCTGAATGCAAAATATTCATTTAGTGCAGGTTCGTCACCAACTTTTGGGGACGAAAAGTATCCTTTTATAAAATTTGTTATTTGCGTCTTACCACCCACAGGTATGATCCTAGGTGCGATTAACGAATCTAAATGAGGGAAAATGCCTTTTTCTAACAATAGTTGGTCAAGGCTTTTTCGTTTCTTCTCTTCTTCTTTAAGAAGCCGTCCTTCGCAAAAAAGGAATTCTATTGCCATAATGGTGCTCGTTTTATTTGAGATTCGGAAAACATAGATGCTACATCATCAGAATGTGTGGTGATGATAAACTGATTATTTTCCCCTAATATTGGCAACATACGGATGAGTGCTTGTTGTAGTGGAGGATGGAGGTGAAGTTCTATCTCATCAATAATGATAATTGAATTGTTTACATTCCAATTTGCAAAATCTAATAGAATTGGGAAAACAGCTCTTTCTCCAGCTGACATTTCGGATAAAGCGTATTTATTGTCACCATGATTTAGGTAAAAATCTGGTTCATGGTAAATTTCGTTCGGATCCATTCGCGGAACCACCCCATGAAAACTGCGATTGGGAAAAATTTTTTGATAATTTCCTGATAATTTTTCATACAAATCCCTTTGACCTGGTAGAAGGTTCCAATTATTGATTTTTTTATCGCGATGAAAATTATACCAATTAACTAAAGTACCTTGTAGTTTTTCAAAAGGGAAGTCGTTATTCTTATTTGTTCTTGCTAACCCACTAAACAAACTTGTTGATGTTCGTTGTTCGGTGTACCAGAGTATGGTTCCAACACGATCAAATAACTCCATCCCTCCAATTTTTTCAGAACGCATCTTTAGGGCAGTCTGATAACCACCTAATTGTTCTATTTCGGCAGGGGTATTAACTTCTGCTTTGTCTTCTGCATAATTAAGTTTTAAATCAAATTCATGTTGTGCATAGGGCAATCCTTTATTTCTTAAAGATCGAGATGTTCTCAATCTATCCTCATACTCATTAGTAGCATTAAGTTCATCTGCACTCATTGCCATAGTTAATGATGCTTGAGGATTTGATGACTTAAAGCCTGCCATCAATTTATAATCATATCCCGGCCAATTTAACATGGATGGCTTTCTTTTCATATCTGGCCTGACAACACTACCTAATACACTAGCAATTGCTTGTAAAATTGAAGACTTTCCAGTACCATTATTACCAACCAACAATGTAATTTCATTCACCTTTCCCTCCTTGTCACAGAAAGAAATTAATTTGGATTCAGTAAAACCCTTATAATTCTTTAACCAAAGTTTTTTTATCTTCATATTTTATGACTTAAACTCATAATGGCTACTTTATCGCGCAAAATTAAGCATTGTGCACCATATTGTAGTGATTGTTGAGGGGCTTCTTGCTATTTCTCATAATTTCTTGGCAAATTGCCTATTTTTGCGCTGGCATTCATTTTTTTGACCCCTTTTGGGTTGTCCCCCTTTTTCTAAATCATTACGTTCAACAATTCATTTAATAATTCATTCCGATGAAAAAACTACTCCCTTTCACCCTCTTTTGGGCTTTTTCAGCAACACTTTTTGCACAAAGTGCAAAAATAACGCCTCCTTCACCACCAACGGGCAATGAAACTGCCCGGCCACAACTCCGCCGCTACGATAAGGTAGTGGTACCGGCTGTGGAAAATCCATTTGGACAGGTAAAGGCAAATTTTAAAACCTTGGCTCCGCTTCAAAAGGCAGGTATCGTAGATCCAACTATCCAAATCACCAAGGGTGAAAACGGGTTGCCGATTGTATTTAGGGGCAAAACTGCCGCTTCAGGCGATGGCACTGAATCAAAACCCCTTGCAGAACGCGCCATTGACTATGTGGCAAGCCTTAATCCTGTGGCAATTAAAGAGCCGTTGATTGAATTTTCGGTGACGAAAGCGGAAACCGACGAACAGGGCAACCAGCATGTCCGTTTGCAACAAGTATATGCAGGAGTGCCAGTCTATGGTGCTGAAATGATCGCGCACACCAAGAAAGGTGGGTTTGAAATGCTCAATGGTCGGTATTTCCCGACACCTAATCTGAGTACCGTAACACCAGCCTTGAATGCGCAAGCGGCTATTGAAATAGTCAAACAAGCGATCGGGATCGAAAGGGTAAAAAACAACTGGACTGCTCAAGACCTGATGATTTTGGGCGGCGAGGCTTTTAGATCGGAGTTGGTGATTTACCACCCTAAAAAAGACATCAATCATCCTCATTTGGCTTGGCACATTGAGGCACATCCAAACTTAATGACCCGCACCATCTATTTTATTGATGCTCAGGGTGGAGAAGTGTTGCATCAGTTTGACCATACTTGCGATATGACGAGACATCGCCATGAGTCATCACCTGAAGTATCATGTGAAACTAAACCAATAGTACCAGCAATCAGCCAGCCTATGGAAGTTTTAGATGGGCCAGTGAACGCACATGGTTTCGATCTTTTTGATATTGATCGCACTTTTGGTGCTTGGCAGGCGGGCAGCCAAGTTGTAATGGAAGATGCCAGCAAGTCTATGTTCAATCTGAATGCCTCCAATATGCCCAATGAACCGGTAGGTGCTATTGTGACAGTGGACGCGCTCAATACTTCTCCAGAGACTCAAAGTAGTTTCAACTACGAATTTGTCGTTTCAAATAGTACCCTTTTCAACTATAAAACGGCTGTTTCGGGGCATTGGAATGCGGCTCAGAGTTATGATTATTTCAAAAACACCCATAATCGCAACTCTATTGACGGAGTAGGCGGTAATATTATTTCATTCATCAACGTATCAGAAGGCGATGGCACTTCTATGGAAAATGCTTTTTGGAATGGTGCGGCTATGTGGTATGGAAATGGTGGATCTACGTTTAAAAAACTAGCACGCGGCTTGGATGTAGGCGGCCATGAAATGACCCACGGGGTGATTGAAAAAACAGCCAACTTGGAGTATCAAGACGAAAGTGGCGCACTCAATGAATCATTTGCTGATGTATTTGCGGCCATGATTGACCGCGATGACTGGAAAATCGGGGAGGACGTAATGCAGGCCAATATCAACCCTAATAACTGCCTTCGCAGCCTACAAGATCCGAACAACAGCGTAAGCAGCAACAGCCCCTGGTGGCAACCAAAACACACCAATGAACAATATAATGGCAATGAAGACAATGGTGGTGTGCATATCAACAGCGGGATTGTAAATCATGCTTTTTACCTGTTTGCGGTGAATGCTGCTGTGGGTAAAGAGCGCGCAGAAAAGGTATATTACAAGGCTCTGAAGGATTATTTGGTGAAATCTAGCCAGTTTGTGGATTGCCGCATTGCAGTGATCCAAGCGGCCAATGATTTGTATGGAAACGCAGTGGCCAATGCAGCAGCAGCAGCATTTACAGCAGTTGGTATCGGTGGTAGCCAACCTTCTGGCAATTATTTGGGCGAATTGAACCCGAACCCCGGTACAGATCTAATCGCATGTGTGAGCAATAACTATCAAAATATTGATCTGGCGCTTGGCAATGGTACGGTACTAGGCACTATATTTAATGAAGGTGTCAAAAGTCGCCCAAGTATGACAGACAATGGGGTGCAAATGGTATTTGTAAACGAAGAAGGGCACATTGTTGGTATTGATTTCAATTACAATGCAAATCCGATCGAGTACTCTTCGAGTATCCTTAGTGCTGACCCTGAATGGCGCAATGTTGCCATTTCAAAAGATGGACGGTTTTTGGCTGCGATCAGGGAAATATCTGAAAACTTCATTTATGTGTATGAATTGCTACCGCCTTTCACAGATCAGGTCTTTACCCTTAAAAACCCAACCTACTCTCAAGACCCTACCAATACTGGCGAGGTGCGGTATGCTGATGTACTGGAGTTTGATTATTCGGGCGATTTCTTGATGTACGACGCTTACAATGAATTGACCAACGGTCAAAATGACCTCAGTTATTGGGATATTGGGTTTGTGCAAATACGCAAAAATAATGAGTTCTCGGATGGTGATAATCCATTTATTGCAAAATTATTCAGCGGATTGCCAGAAAAAACAAGCATTGGAAATCCAGCATTTGCAAAGAATAGTCCATTCATTATCGCGTTTGATTACATTGACGAAGGCAATGGTAGCAATGACATTTATTCGGCCAATAGCGAAACGGGCGACTACGGTGTCATAGTGACGGATAATGGTGGATTGGGCTGGCCTAATTTCAATCGGTTGGACAACGCTATTTTGTTTGAAAGCCCTGATAATACGGGCGATAGGGATTTGTATTTGCAGGGTTTGAAAGCCAATAAAATAGAGCCACAGGGCAATATTTCACAACTTATTACGGATCGCCGCTGGGGTGTTTGGTTTGCCAATGGTACTAGAAGCCTTGAGGTGGGCACACAAGATCTGCCGTCAGGTTTGACGGCTCTTAGTGCTAGCCCCAATCCTGCTCAAGACAGGACAACGATAACGCTGAACGCCCTCACCGCTGGTGAGGCGACCGTGGAGTTGATGGATTTATTGGGTAGAACGGTTTTGAATAAAAATATCCAATTGGCGGTAGGTGAAAACTACTTCGATCTTAATGTCGTTGGTTTGAATAAAGCGCAATATTTGCTGCGTGTACAAACCAAAGATGGGCTGGCCATATTGAAGGTGGTAACGCAATAACATTTCATTAAGATGAGTAACCCATATGTACATGTTACTTATTTATTAGCACTCCGTATTAATTGTATGTACAATCATTTAGGTATTGTATAAGATACATAGTATCCAAGAAACAAACACTAGATTGTACATACAGATTACAAACACAAAATTTATACGGTAGGAAGATTGATTTTAAGCCATTTGACGCAAGTCAAATGGCTTTGTTTTTTTATACAACCCTATTCTTTTTCTTTAGAGTCTATCCAAATCGTGACGGGGCCATCATTGAGTAGGTGCACCTTCATATCGGCACCGAAGGTGCCAGTTTGGATGGGTCTGTTGCTCTCTTGGTGTAGTGTATGGACAAATTTTTCGTAGAGTGGTATAGCCACTTCTGGCCGAGCAGCCTTAATGTATGATGGCCTATTTCCTTTTTTGGTGCTTGCAAACAAGGTGAATTGGCTGACCACCAATATTTCACCACCTATATCTTGTATAGAAAGGTTCATGAGGCCGGCCTCATCAGAAAAAATACGGAGACCAGCCATTTTTTTGGAAAGCCACTCTATGTCTTCTGTCCCGTCATCATGCTCTATACCGAGCAAAACCAAGAGACCTATGCCGATGGCAGCCGTGGTGATTCCATCTATTGTAACAGAGGCCTCAGAGACCCTTTGAATGAGTACGCGCATCCATGATAACATTTGTAAGTTTGACGAATTCTTCCCATCCCAAGGTTTCGGGTCGTTTTTCAAAAAATGGATTTTCTATGAGATTTTCGCCTTCAAAAAATGGCTTTAGTGTATTTCTAAGCATTTTTCGGCGTTGATTGAAGGCAGTTTTGATAATTTGCTTGAATAGTTTTTCATCACAACCCAATTCAAAATTTTCTTTGCGTGTCAACCTGATCACCGCTGAACGTACTTTGGGAGGCGGGTTAAATGCTTCGGGCTCTACGGTAAAAAGATATTCCGTGGTATAGAAAGCCTGCAATAGCACACTGGTGATCCCATATACCTTTGAGCCGGGAGGTGAAACTACCCGATCTGCCACTTCTTTTTGAAACATACCGACCATTTCGGGAATTCGATCCCGATAATCGAGCATGTAAAAGAGTATTTGAGTCGAGATATTGTAGGGGAAATTACCAATCAGGCAGAAACTATCCGAACCGAGTAACTCTTCTGGTTTGAAGTCTAAAAAGTCTTTGGATATGAGTCGTTGGGTGGCGAATTCAGGATATTTTTTGGTCAAAAATTCCACCATATCGCGGTCGGCTTCTACGGCGTAAGTTGTAAAACGCTTATTTTGTAATAAGTAATTGGTCAACATGCCCATACCGGGCCCAACCTCTAGCACTTTGCCGACCGCTACTGCCTGTAATAGGGCGTGGGCGATGCGCACTGCTGCTTCATCATCCTTTAAAAAGTGCTGACCAAAAGATTTTTTTGCCTTCATGATGTTTTTCTATAAGCCTCCGCAATCTCGCGGATACTTTGTTCAAATGGAATATATTGAAAATCAAAAGCCTTGACCGACTTCTCGTTGATATAGGTGTAGTTAGATACGCTGGCTCGGCCACTTTCTTTGGTCACTTTGGGATCAGAGCGCAATAGGGTAGCGCGCAACCACTCTACCCGCCAAGCGAATTCCATAAGGTCAGGCCCTATCACGATGGAAGGAGGCTTCACTCCAAGGTTTTTTGCGATCATGCCAAAGAATTCCTGATGGGGGATATTGACAGCATTGAGGATGTACCGCTCCCCGGAAACATTGCTTTCAAACAGGAGCACCATGAATCGTACCACGTCCCTGACATCCACAAAGCCACTACTACCAGAGGGTGTGAGTTTCAATCCTTTGTCTATCTGCTTAAAAAACTTAGCCATGCCTTCATCCCAATCTTGAATACCCACAATCACGGATGGATTTACAATGGCTACGTCCAATCCTTCTGCTTGACCCCGCCGTACTTCTTGTTCTGCGCGATATTTGCTGATAGCATATTTACTATTACCACTGCCATCAATCCATTTACAGGTTTCATCCAAAATTGGCCTTTCCTTACTGCGGCCTAGGGCTGCAATGCTGCTGACATGGATTAGTTTTTTTATGCCAAACTCAAGGGACATATTTACGATGTTGGCAGTGCCTTCCACATTTGAATGCATCATAGCTGCTACTTCGCGAGGGAAGAAGGAGACCAATGCCGCACAATGAAAAACATGGGTAACGCCTTGAAAAGCATTTTCTAACGACACGATGTCATTGATGTCGGCCTCCACCCATTCTATAGATGGATGGGTGGAATCGGGCTTTCCTTTTTTTGAACTACCCCTATAAATGGCTCGAATCTTATAGCCTTTGTCTGCTAACAATGCAATCAGGTGTTTGCCCACAAAACCTGTCCCGCCAGTAACCAATATTAAATCTGTATGATTCATCGCATGTATTATTTTTTTAAAGTAAGGGTGTAATCGGCTACGGCTTTGATTTCTTCGGAGGTAAGCAATGCGCCAAATGGAGTCATCAGTTTTCTTCCATTGGTGATGATGTTTATTCGCTCTTCTATGGGTAGGTTACAGGCGGTTAAATTCTTGGCTCCATTGAGCCCAAGTGCTCCATCAGAGCCGTGACATGTAACACAATACTTTCTAAAAACGGCCATTCCATCAGGGGCATATACTTCCTCTTTAATTTTATCTTTTGCCTCTTTTTTATTTGCAGTATCTTGTTCTGCCTTTTTGCCGCAGGATATCACTGTGATTATTAAAAAAAGTAAAAAGTAAAAATCATTAGAAGATATTTGTCTTGTTTGCGACAAAAAAATCATATTTATTTGATTATCAATGTAATAAAATGCAAAATTAACTTAAATCTGAACCCTTATTAGGTGGTAAAACTAAATTAGATCTTTTCTAAAGAATTTTTTTTTCTAAATAATGTTAAAAAAATTTGGCTGTACATACAAACAGTTGTAACTTTGCACTGTTACTTTTTATAAAAAGTGACGTATTAACCTAAACCAAAAGAAAAAAGACTTAAAAATTTATAGTATTTGTTCATAGTGTTTGTTTTTTGTTTTGTCCTTGTCAAGTAGAAATATTCGACAAGGATTTTTTTATGCCCCTACGAAATCCCCAGTAATTCTACTTCAAAAATAAGGGTGCTATTGGCACCAATGTCAGATCCAACCTGACGGTCGCCATAGGCCAAGTGCGGGGGAAGATACAAACGCCATTTGCTACCCATAGGCATGAGTTGGAGGGCTTCGGTCCAACCTGCAATAACCCGATCAAGGGGAAATGATGCTGGCGAGCCTCGCTGCACAGAACTGTCAAATACTTTGCCGCTGATCAGTGTGCCATGATAGTGGCAGGTAACAGTGGATCTTGGCCCTGGCTTTGCACCGGTACCCTCCGTCATAATTTCGTACTGGATACCACTTTCTAGTGATACTACGCCTTCGCGCTCTTTATTTTCGGCTAAAAATTGTTGACCTTCTTCAAGGTTTTTGTTCGCTTTTTCTGAAAACATTGCTTTTAATTTTTCTGATACTGACATAATGGTGAAATTATTTTGCTGCAAAGAAACAGATTTCTTGGGAACGAGTGCAGCGATAAGGATACCTTTGTGATAAAATTGGTTAAATGCGCATATTAGTTGTAGAAGACGACCCCAATATTTCAGAGTTGATTGCCATTCATTTGCGCGATCTGCCAGCTGTTGTGTCACTTTGCGACAATGGGTGGAAAGGATTGGATGAGGCTCGTACAGGTAATTTTGATTTGATTGTACTGGATATTATGCTACCGGGTATCAATGGCCTCGAAATATGTCGTCAATTGAGGCATACCCACCCGTTTTTGCCCATCTTGATGCTGACGGCCAAGGCCGAAGAAAATGATAAAATAGCAGGTTTAGAACAAGGTGCTGATGACTACTTAACCAAACCATTTGGCACTGGTGAATTGTTGGCTCGCGTGAAGGCTATACTGAGAAGGTCGAAACGGGAAAGCGTGGTGCTGGAAAAGCAACTTATCCAGATCGTGCGTGGCAAATTGAGCATGGATTTGGACAAACGCGCCGTGCAGCGGGGCAGTGCTCTGGTAGATCTCACAGTAAAAGAATTTGAGCTGCTGCAATTGTTTATGCAGAATCCCGGACGTAGTTACTCCCGGATAGAAATACTTGATTTGGTGTGGGGCGAACAGTTTGAAGGATTGGAGCATACGGTCAATTCGCATATCAACCGCCTTAGAGCAAAGATAGAGGAAGATCCTGCTGATCCAAAATATATCCTGACTGCTTGGGGTGTTGGGTATAAATTTTGCGAAGTTTATTAATTTTACAAAATCGTAAACTCTTTTTTATTGCGCATCTCTCGGTATAAACAAATTTTAGCCATCGTTACTGTTGGTTTTTTGATATTGACTACCTATTTCTTGGTGTGGTCATATTGGCACTCTGTCAGGCAGGCAGAGCAGGCCAGCCTGATGCGCTTGAGGGGCATTACCAATGCTTTGGCCTTACAAATAGATGGGGATGAACACGAAGCACTCCTGCGAACATATCCCTCCAAAGATGCGATCGTCACCAAATATCAAGATACTTTGTACCAACGCATACATACGATATTGAGTAAAAATTATACGGCGAACATGCTCAAAACACCGATATATACCGTTGTGTTTGACTCCACTGTAAGTCGTTACGAATTTGGGGTGACCTCTGCTGAAAAGCCTTATTTCAGGCATCCTTATAACTCATATCCACAGACCATGATGGATATGTACCACGAAGGTGCTACGATCCCTATGTATGAGGACGAATTTGGCACTTGGCTTTCTGCTTTTTCGGTCATTAAAAATAAATCTGGGCGAGTAGTGGCATTGGTGCAGGCAGATGAACCTTTTGATGTTTTTCTGAAAACTACGCGCAAAGAGGTGTCTCAAAACTTATTGTTCAGCCTTGTTGTATTGGGATTGTTGTTTAGTGGTATTATTTGGCTGCTGCAGCCTATATTATTGAAAGAGCAGCGGTCTAAAATAGCATTGGCAGCGGCCAATGAGCAGATCGTACAGTTGGATAATTTCAGGAAAGAAATGATAGCCAATGTATCGCATGACCTGCGTACGCCTATGGCTAGTATTTTAGGGTTTTCAGAGACGTTGCAGCAAAAAAAGGACACTTTGAGCGATGCCGACCAATCAAAATATCTTAAAATAATACACGTGGAAGCCCAACGTATGAATCATATGATTGGGGAGTTGTTTGACCTGACAAAACTGGAGGCAGGGCAAATTATCTTGAATAAAGAGCCGCTGAACTTGACTGAAATGGCTCAAGATACCCTGTATGCTTACAGCGAACGGGCTAAAGATAAGCAAATAAGATTGCTAACAGAGTTTGAACAGATGGTACAGATGGTGGATGCTGATGCTTTTTGGATGAATAGGGTACTTCAAAACTTGATGTCCAATGCATTTAAATACGTGAATTCGGGTGGATTGGTGAAATTTTCTATTTACATGGAACCAGGTTTGTTACACCTAAAAGTTTGTAACAGCGGTCACCCGATTGAAGTGGCACACCTGCCCTTTATTTTTGATCGGTACTTTAAATCATCCAACCATCACAGCGATAGTACTGGCTTGGGCTTGGCTATATCAAAAAAGATTATTGAATTGCACGGGGGGCGTATTTGGGCCGAGGTCAATGACAATATTACTACTTTTAGGTTTTCTTTAAAAACTACTTGAGGCTGTACTCCTTTCTAAATGGGTTTATTTTCTGCGAAGCGTTGTAACACCAATTTGATCTAAAAAGCGGCAAGCAATATTGCCCTATCAATGCAAGTGAAGCATAGCAGTAAGTATAATAGAGTTGTTGCAGTAGGGTGCTGTTTGCACGAACCAACCAAATTTCATTTTATACTGCGTTAAAATTTTCGCCAAATCGCCCGCATTTGACTGCAAATTTTGCCTTATCTAAAATAAAATTTGTCGTCGGTTCGCTCAAACGCCCCACTGCAACAACTCTAATAAAATTAACGTGGAATAAACTTTTTTGCAAATTAAATGTTTCAACATTTAATTTTACCCTATTATGAACAGACTCGATTTTTTAAAAACGATGGCACTGTTGCCATTATCATGCCACAACATGCCATTACAAGATCTTGCCAAAGTATCAGCTTCGCTGCCTAATTCTGATAAAATGCCCGTTTTATTTGTTGGTCATGGCAGCCCCATGAATGCGATAGAAGACAACCCATTTACCAAAAGCCTGAAAGCATGGGGGACTATGCTACAAAAACAACAAAAACCAAGTGCCATTTTGGTGGTATCGGCACATTGGCTTACCCAAGGCAGTTTTGTAAATGTTAGTCCTAAACCTAAAACCATTCACGATTTTGGAGGATTCCCCCAACCCCTCTTTGATACCCAATATCCTGCTCCGGGTGCGCCTGAGGTAGCCAAATCGGCTGCCGAACTCAGTGCTTTTTTGCACGAAACCGACGATTGGGGGCTTGACCACGGGGCATGGACGATCTTGGTTCACCTTTTCCCCGATGCCGATATTCCAGTATTTCAATTGAGCATTGATTACTATAAACCCATGCAATATCACTTAGATTTGGCGGCATCACTCCAAGCATTGCGTAAAAAAGGGGTACTCATCATAGGCAGCGGCAATATTGTGCATAACCTGCGGTTGAGTATGCCCAGTTTTCAGGCCAGTGATCCCAAACCTTTCGATTGGGCAGTGGAGTTCGACCAATGGATCAACCAAAAATTAAACGAAAGAGATTTTCAAAGTATCGTCCAATTTGAAAAGGCGGGAGCGGCAGCCAAACTATCGGTACCAACCACTGATCATTATATTCCATTGCTATACAGCATTGGCCTCAGCGATACCAAGGATCAGATCTCAACCATATTTGAAGAAGTCACGTTTGGGGGGATCAGTATGCGCACTTTTGCGATGACCAATGGTTCATAATTGGTAAATTCTGTAAAATCGCACAAGGTTTAACCAAACATTTCCACCTCCACCACTTGACAAATAATATGACCAATCAATATGTGTGATTCTTGAATTCTAGGAGTATCAGAAGAAGGTACATTGAGCAAAAAATCGCAAATGTCACGCATTTTTCCGCCAGAAGCCCCCGTTAGCCCGATCACAATCATGCCCAAGGAGTGCGCTTTTTCAATGGCTTTTATGATATTTGGAGAGTTGCCCGAAGTGCTAAATGCTACTAATGCATCTCCTTTTCGGCCAGCAGCCTCCGTCATTCTAGCAAATATCAGATCATAGCCATAATCATTGCCTACGGCTGTTACGTACGAAGAATTGACATGCAATGCCTCTGCAAACAAAGGCGGACGGTCAATGTAAAAGCGGCCACTCAACTCCGCAGCGATGTGCTGGGCATCAGCGGCGCTGCCGCCATTGCCACAAAATAAGGCTTTGCCTCCGGCTTTAAATACCGAAACCAAGCATGATGCCGCCGCTCCAATCCGCAGTTGGAGCGCCTCATCTTCCAATATCGCCTGTTTCACGGCGATGCTCTCCTTAACCGAACTTTTAAGTATATTCTCCATATTCGGCAGCAAAGTTAGGTACTTACTCAGACAGTTTGTCTATTTTTGTGCCTTATTGCAAACTATGATGGATCAAGAGATTATCAAACGGTGGCGGCTGCTATTGGGCAGTGAAACAGCGGAATCGCTTTCCTGCGACCTTTCCAAGCAAGAAAATGGGGTGGACAAAACATTGGAAGCCCTCTATAACAGCGACCGAAAGGGAGGCTTAGGTGCTTCATCGCCCAATGTGGCACGTTGGTTAGGCGATATTCGCGAATATTTCCCGAATACTGTGGTGAAAGTCATGCAGCAAGATGCCTTGAAAAGGCTCAAACTCACCTCCATGCTCACTGAGCCAGAAATGTTGGAAGCCATCGTACCCGATGTTCATTTGGTAGCCAATCTGATGACGCTCGGTAAGGCCATACCAGAGAGAACTAAAGCCACTGCCAGACAAGTGGTGAAGAGGGTAGTGGAGGAACTCATGCAAAAATTGGCGGTACCTACCCAACAATCCATTGTAGGTAGCCTCCATCGCTCTACCCGCAACTTGAGGCCACGACACAATGAAATCAATTGGGCGGAGACCATCAAAAAAAACCTAAAACATTACCAACCTGAATACAAAACGATTATTCCTGAAGTCAGGGTTGGATACGGACGAAAGCGCAAATCCATGAAAGACGTGGTACTTTGTATAGACCAAAGTGGATCTATGGGTAGTTCCGTCATTTATTCTGCCATTTTTGGGGCAGTGATGGCTTCTATTCCTGCCATCCAAACGCGGATGATAGTGTTTGATACTTCGGTGGTTGACCTCACCAATGTCTTGCAAGATCCCGTAGAGTTGTTGTTTGGGGTACAGTTGGGCGGCGGTACCGACATACACAAAGCACTGACCTACTGTCAGCAAAATATGTCTCGGCCTGCCGATACTGTCATGGTACTCATAACGGATTTGATAGAGGGCGGCAATCAAAATGAAATGCGCAAAACCGCTGCCGCCCTCCACCACAGTGGGGTACAATTGGTGACTTTGTTAGCCCTCAACGATGAGGGTGCACCCTATTATGACCACGAAAACGCTGATTTCTTGGCTGGATTGGGTATTCCCGTCTTTGCCTGTACGCCCCAGTTGTTCCCTGATCTGATGGCCGCTGCGCTCTCCAAACAAGATCTCAGTAAGTGGGCGGGAGAACATGATATAAAGGCCATTTGATGATTCGATGGCATATTTGCAAAAGAACTTTATTCCAAGGATTTGCCCTGTTCCAAGCGTTCTATTGATTTTTTTAGATTGTTTTTATTTACCTCGTCTGTGGCCTGAATTAAGGCTAGTTTGGCGTATTTCAAAGCATTTTTCAGGTCGCCTATTCCATTGTAGCCCCGCATCATGCCTACATTGGTGGGCCATTTGCCTTGTTGTTTTTGGTGATTTTTCTCAAATACGACCATTGCTTCTTTGGGTTTTTTATCGCTGAGCAACTGCCTTCCATACCCGTGTAGTTCAACGGCTGTTCCATTTTCGATAGCAATGGTCATCGCTTCGTCGGCTTCTTTGGTTTTACCCTGCTTTGCCAGTAGTTTAGATTTGGTGGAATAGGATTTGAACGATATTACCCCTCCCAAATTAGGATCCATTGCAGTATTGACCCATTGTAGGGCTTGGTCTAAATTAACGTTATTGTCCGCGCACCACTCGGCAGCCCTTTCTAGGCTGGGCGGATCGAAACCAATACCGCTGCTCATTTGATTCTGAATATAATTGAGTGTGGTAGTCTTAGTATCAATTGCAACGGTAAATGGGATTTTCCATCGCTCCCATTCCAATGTTATATCAACAGTATTGTCGGTTTGGTTATAAAAATTATAAGCCAACCTTTCTTGTAGTGCCGGCTGGTTTTTTTGTTGGCGGGTGGTCACTTTCAAAACATCTAGATTTTCTCGATAAAAATAACTACCCCATCCATCCACATTTTTATTGAAAATCAGGACACAAGAATCAGGATAAACGGCTATGAAAAAACCATAGTTGCCCGCAGCCAAGGGCTTTCCATTAATGCTAACATCAGTTGAAAAAGAAATAACAGTGCTTTCATCTGCTCCAGCCCGCCAAGGGGATTTTACCTCCGATCCAAAGCCCAATACGCTGTACCCATAATATACTATATCGGTGCCCCAGATTTTGCCTTCTCGGCCTTTTACACCCGGAGCATTCCATTTGACATGGATATCAGTTATACCAATTTTTCTGCTAGCAGTACAAGAAAAATTTTGTCCCTGTGGCAATTGTAGGGATTGTGCGTTAAGAACCAAGGCTCCAAGGAATAGAAGGAACATGGATAGCACAACACGGAAATGAATACTTGATTGCTTCATAAATTACTTTTTGAATGAATAAGCAAACAAGATACCAGAAGCGGCGTGCCTTGATAAAATTTTTTAGATCAATACCAATCTTTAGGAAACCGAACTACTTGGCAAGAAGGCTGTACAACAAATAAGAGTTGACTTGCTTCCACAAAAGTGCGCTTAAATAAAATACGAATTTGTCTCTTGATACAAAGTATGAATCACCTATAGTTTTCCATATGTGATACTGAAACGTAGGTTTTGGAGGTGCGTCAATGCTCATCCGTTCAGCCTCTGTCTTCGCCGCCCTGCGCAATAACTCCAACCGAAGGCTTTCTTCTCCCTTTTGCATGGCCCAAAGGTGATTGGCTGAAAAGACTGGACGCAGCACTGGTGTTAGCCAGCGGGTAACAAAATGATGTGGAGACATGAACCTGAATAAGTTATTTGTCTGGTATGTACGAAACATCAGGTCGCTTGGATTTGGAACCGTCCCTGAATGGGCGAATAAGGAGAAAATACTAACTTCATTTATCTTTTAGACCGAACATCCATGTATGCCTACATCGGATCCACATCTACCACTACCTGAACTTGGCTGAACCCCGGTTTGCCGAGCAATAATTCTACCGATTCGCGAATCAACTGTTTAGTGCCAGCCAAAAGGGTTGGCGACTTTTCTAGTTTTAGCAAAATATCTTGTCCAAACTGGTTCCTGATGCGCGGGATATTAGGCAGTACTGGCCCGAGCACCCGTGCGCCCAATTTGGCACGCAAGGTCTTTCCAAACTGCGCGGCGGCTTCATAGACGACTTTGGGTTCTTTATGTCTCAATTGGATGGCTATAAGCCGATAATAGGGTGGGTAATGAAAATCATGGCGCTCCTTGAGTTCACGCGCCGCAAATTTCATAAAATCGTTGGTGAGCACCTCCTGAATGACTGGATGCATCGTGTCATAAGCCTGAATCAATACCTTGCCACGCTTGTACTTACGGCCTGCTCGCCCAGATACTTGAGTAAGCAATTGAAATGCCCGCTCTCCAGCACGGAAATCAGGAAATTTGGTCAGTTGATCCGCACCAAGTACACCTACAATACCCACATTGTCAAAGTCGAGACCTTTGGTTACCATTTGAGTACCGACCAGTATATCCAAGCGTCGTTCTTCAAAATCATTGAGCAAGGCAGCAAGGTTATTTTTACTACTGGCGGTATCCATATCGAGCCGCCCGATCCGGGCGTTGGGCATAAAAATCTTGAGTTCATCTTCTATTTTCTCTGTCCCAAACCCTCGGAGTGTGATTTTGCCGCTGCTACAAGCCGGGCAGGTCACCGCAGGATCTTGCACGTAGCCACAGTAATGGCATCGCAAGCGATTGGTACTTTTATGGTAAGTCAGGCTGACATCACAGTGACGGCACATGGCATTCCACCCACATACTTGGCACTCTAGCATGGGTGCGTATCCACGCCGGTTTTGAAACAGGATCGCTTGCTCACCGTTATCTATTGCCTTTTGTAGGCCTTCTAGCAACAATGGCGCAAACACACTTTGCATTTGCTTGTTTTTCTGCTGTACTCGAAGGTCAATTGTCTCCACCTCTGGCAACTCCAATCCCCCAAAACGACGGGGCATTTCTACCAACTTGTACTTGCCTTGGGTAGCATTGTACCAAGATTCGATGGAGGGCGTAGCCGTACCAAGCAAAATATTGGCTCCACACTGCCGCGCCAAATAAATAGCCGTATCCCGGGCATTATAGCGGGGTGCAGGATCATGTTGTTTGTATGAATTGTCGTGTTCTTCATCCACTACGATCAATTGTAGGTTGCGAAAAGGCAGAAAAAGCCCACTCCTAGCCCCTAGAATCACAGGTTTTCCTTCTAAGGCGGCACGCCATACCTCTACCCGCTCATTGGTATTTACCCGTGAGTGATATACCGCCACGTCGCTTCCAAATACCCGTTGCAAACGTTGAATGATCTGAGTAGTAAGGGCTATTTCCGGCAATAAATACAGAACTTGGCCTCCATTTTTGATGACTTCTTGCATCAATTCTATATAAACCCGCGTTTTACCGCTTCCCGTGACTCCATGCAACAATACAGGCTCTTTTTCTCCTGAAAAACATAGGCGGATCGCCTTCAAGGCTTCCACCTGCTGATCTGATAGCACATCAGCCTGCAAATTATCGTCTTCATAGCCGCTCATTCGGCTCACTTCGCGGTCATATATTTCCAATATGCCTTTTTTAACCAACGTTTTCAACGATGATTCCGACACATCCGCTTTGAAAAGCAATTCTTGTTTCAGAATAAAAGGTTGTTGCTTCGCCAAGGTCAAATAAGCCATGAGAATCTCCAATTGCCGCTCCTTTTTGGCCAATTCGGGCATCAAGTCTTTGAGTAAGGCTTGATCAGTTTGGTAAGGTAGGGCAAGACGAACAGCCGATACCCGTTTGGGTTTAAATTTCTCCTGCAAAGACTCCCTCAAAAAAAGTACACCTTTGGTCAGCAGCCTTTGGATTACAGGAAAAACCGTCTTTTTATTCAAGATCTTTCGGGCGTCGTCCACCGTTATTTCCTTTTGAATCAATAGCCCTTCGGCCACCAAATATTCATCGCTTTCCAAATCTGAAAAGTCTTCGCCATATGATTCATTGAAAACGATCTTGGTTTCGCTGCTCAGGCGTAAGTGGCCAGGCAAGGCTGCCGACATTACTTCGCCAAGGGTACAACAGTAGTATTCGGCTATCCAATCCCATAGAGCCAACTGTGATTGGGTCACCACCGCCACCTCATCTAAGACGGCTATAATAGATTTTACTGGATATTCAGGCTTTTCGGTGTGTATCCGCTCCACCAATCCGCTGTACAACTTACTTTTACCAAACTGAACCTCTACGCGCAAACCCGTTTGTAATAGTGCTTCCATCCCTTCAGGTACTGAATAGGTGTAAGTGCGTTTGGCGAGCGCGAGCGGCAATATTATATCGGCGTAGTGTGTCATGGGCATATTGAACGCGCAAAACTACGCAATAGGGCTTGGATTCAATCATAGGTTGCGCCAAAAGTTAAAAATGGGTGCTTCTAAAATCTCTTAGGAACGGGAAAATAATGACTTGTAAGTTTTAAGTGAATTAATTTTTGTTCAGGCAACCCTATTTTTAGGCTAATAGTGGGGCTATTTAAGTAAAAATAGGGGTAGTATGGGCGTAAATGAATCAGATCAAATTTAATAAGTTATTGTTTTCCCGTTCCTTAATTACCTTTACCCCATGATTTTTAATATAAAAAACAGTCTTACCGCTGTATTATCGTGTTTGGGAATGGCCATTTTTGGCCTGCGATGTATAGATGGTAACGCCACCGCCACCGCTTCAAAAGTACCTGAAAACAAAGCATGCAAACTGGTTATGCCAACGTTAGCACCTGCTTGGCAATCATTTGTCACTGCCTATGATGCCTATTTCACAGAAGGGATGCGCCTCACCCAATCACCTGGTGCTGCCATGGTTATTGTGAGGGATAGCCAAATCATATGGGCCAAAGGTTATGGGGTAAAGCGCGCCAATGGGCGCGACTCTGTGGATGTAACCACTATTTTTCGCACTGGATCTTTATCCAAAGGATTCGCTGGTGTCCTCACTGGTATGCTTGTAGCAGATAGCCTCTTGCAGTGGGACGATCCTGTGACGCGATATTATCCCGCGTTTACTTTGCGCGACGCCGCGCAGGCACGCCGAGTCAAAATCCACCATATCCTCTCCCACACGACTGGGTTACCCTATCATGCTTATACCAACCTATTGGAGGATAATCATGAAGTAGATGCCATCGTGAAGCAGTATTTCAAAAAAGCACCTATCAGTGGTAAAGAAGGTCAATTTTTTGCTTACCAAAACGTGGCCTATTGTACCATTGAGCCAATCATGCTCGCCGCCACAGGAAAAACCTATGCCGATTTATTGCGGGATCGTATTTTCAAGCCAGCACATATGGATAGGGCATCTTGCCATTATGAAGGTATTCAGGATGATCCCAATCACGCTTGGCCGCATTTGGGTGGCGGCTACCAATGGAATCCTGATCCCATATCCAATCGCTATTACAATGCCATTGCCGCTGGCGGGGTCAATGCATCTATATTAGACATGGGGGCTTGGCTCAAAGTATTGCTGGGCCAATATCCACACATCATCAGCAATACGGCCTTGGATCAAGTATTCAAACCACGCATCAGTACCGAAAAAGAACGCCGCATTATGGGTGGGTGGATTAAAGGCAACAATGCCTATTATGCACATGGGTGGCGCATCCTTTATGATGGCTCCGATACCATTGTTTATCATGCTGGGTATGTGAATGGATTTAGAGGTGAAATTGCCCTCAATCGCAAAGACGGGATTGGTATTTGTGTATTATTTAATGCTGCCAGCGAACTTGCTCCAGACTGTATCCAGTCATTTTTTGAACAATGGAAAGCGCAACGCGCGATGCTTATGGGCGTTCAAGTATTTAAAAAGTGATAATCTATTGTACTAGACTACCTAAGGTAAATAAAATAAGCCACCTCGATTAACTCGAAGTGGCTCATTTTGTAAGTCACTAGGACTTTATGAATGGATTAGTAGTGATACTATTCCTTATTATTGCTTAATAAAAGCGACTGCGATTATCTTCTGTATTGGCTGCCTTAATCATAGATTTTAACAAACCAACCCGAACGTTAGATACAGCAGTTGAAGTAACCTGTTTGCGGAACAAAGTCAAATCGGCAGGAGTCTGCACTGTTGTTTTGTCGGTCATAGGAGATATTACATATACCCCAGAACTGCCAGCAATAGGAGCACTGACGGCATCTTTAGCCAAAGAAAAAGCAGTACCGATCATGCGTGGTTCGCCACCGCCCTGAAGCATGGTTGCTGCACGAGCAGTATCAACTTTGGTTTGGAACTGTGCCGCAATGGCATTCAAGTCAGTACCTTGTATCTTAGTCTTTAGCACTTCTGCTTTCTTATTGCTTTTCACTTTAGCCACTGCTTCTGGTAAGCCTTTCAATGTTTCGACCGTAGCCGCACCTTTTGGTGCAATGGATTTCAAGGAAGTCACCACATAACGACTGTCAAAAAAGCCGCCTTGCTCGTCATTGAAAGCAAAAATCTGAGGGCTAACACTGCCTACTTTTGTTTTGTCATCGAATGCCCACCGAACGATCTCGCGGCAATCATCATTAGAGCCCAAGACACCAATAGCAAAGTCGCTCGATTTCAAGGCCGGGCTGGTTACTACTTCTTTATTTTGCTGGGTAGCATTGGTCAACAGTGCTTCCAATGATTTTGATTGCTGTATCAACGCCTGAGCCTTATCCTTAGCGGCTTGTTGGGTACTTTTACCCGGCTCAATGCGCTTAGTCAAATAAACGGCCTTCAAAGCAGTCTCATTTTTGATAAATTTCTTACCAGTGATTTCGATGATATGGACACCAAACTGGGTAGTCACTTTATAGAATTTTCCTTGTTCGCCTACGTTGAAGCAAATATTATTGAACTCTGGCACCATGCGACCTTCACCAAAAAATCCGAGATCACCGCCTTTAGAGGCAGAGCCATCTTGGCTATTCTTAACGGCCAATGAATCAAAACGGGCACCGCTTTTCAACAATCCCATAAGGCTATCAATACGCGCTTCTGCGCTACCCGGCAATTGAGGATCATCTTTAAGAAGGATATGGCGGGCACGAACAGAGTCAGGCGTCACTTTACGATCAAGTACCTTGGCAATAGTCCATACATCGCCGTCCAAAAATGGCTCTGTAACAGTGCCAATGGCAGCACCCATCAAGTTGTCAGCAGCAAAAACAGGCAGTGCCTCTTTCTTTTTGTATGAACCATCGTAGTTGCCGCCTTTAGAAGCGACATAAGTAGAGTCACTGGTAGCAGTACGAAGCCCCTCTACCAAGTTCGCCACCGCAGTGCGAGCATCAGCCGAGTCAGCAGCCGTTGCTTTTACCTCAAATGAAACATACTGAACCAAGCGAGTTTCCTCCGTTTGGTCATACAAGTGTGGATTTTGGCTCAAAAAAGTTTTGTAATCAGCATCAGTAACGACGGCTTCCTCATCTGTTACTTTTTCAAGTCCAATGCGCACATATTTGAAATCAAGGCGTTCATTATTTTCTTTAAAGGTCATTTCGGCTTGCCAACTTGGGGTATAAAGCCCTTTGGATACCAACGCAATGATTTTATCTTCCAATCGCTTTTTAACGACTTCTTTTTCTTGAGTAGCCCAATAAGCGCGGTTTTTTGGATCGGTGAACTGTCCACCTTCAATCGCGCCTTTGATATTAGCCAATTGCTGGCGATTAGGCTGACCATTGTCGCCACGGAAACGCTCCGCGATGATAGGGCTGATGTTGTCGCCAAACTGGAGATCAACCAATTCTTCTTTACATACACCCAAACCAATTTTTTCTGCCTCATTTTCTACGACAGATTTTTCCACGAAGTATTTCCATACTTGATCGCGAACTTGCAGGGGACTTCCCTGTGAATTAGAGTAAACCAATTCTTGATACGCTTCTGTTTCAGAGCGTTTGATGGTAACACCATCTACTTTGCCGAGGGTGTTTACGTCACCAGCCTGATATCGCTGACTGTTTGAAACCACATCCATCAAGATAAAACCTCCTAAGGCAAGCACCATCAATGCAATGAGTATCCAACCATTCTTACGAATCGTTCCTATTAAAGCCATTTTACTATAATTATTTGAAAATCAAAGTTTTATGTACAAAAAATGAATGCTTTTAAAAAAAGCAGGTGCAAAATTACTACTTTTTTCATAAAAACAACATTTTTTTTATCGTGTTTAGGAAAGTATGTGACGAATTCTATATTGTGACAATCGAGGCACTGTATGGCATAGACTAGAAGACACTCAACTACCCGACCAAAAGCCTAGCCACCAAATAAGCTGCCGAAGCCGCGATCGTACCGATCAATGCCACATTTAGGGCTCCTTTTACGGGTGATTGCCCCAAAGCCTTGTTTTTATACCACCCAAATACCAACAAACAAATAAGCGTACAAACTGCCGAGTATTGAAGTCCCACATGCGAATTTTCAAAAAAAGCATACGGCATCAGCGGGATGAATCCACCCGCCACGTAAGAAAGTCCAATGGTCAGCGCGCTTTTAGTGGCTTGCTTGGGGTTGGGTTCTTCCAGTCCCAGTTCAAACCGCATCATAAAGGACACCCACTTGTCTTTATCTTGTGACAACTCTTCGGTCACTGCCTTTTGCAAAGGCTCACTGATCCCATAAGCCTCCAATACCTCCATGATTTCTCGCTTTTCGCGTTCTGGCACCCGCTCTACCTCGTTGTATTCGCGTTTTAGTTCAGATTCGTAGTGCTGCACCTCCGTTTGTCCTGCCAGATAGCCGCCAAGACCCATCGCAATGGATCCGGCCACTATTTCAGCAATACCAGCGGTTAATACCAACGATGAAGAAGCCACTGCTCCCGTAAGTCCGGCCGCCAAGGCGAAAGGTACCGTAAGGCCATCGGCCATACCGATCACTATATCGCGCACCAAATTGGAGTGATGGAAATGAGGCTCTTCGTGGTGGTGTTCGTGCTCATGCGGCACAGGATCAGTGTAGTGTAGCATAGATTTTACCAGTTTCTCACCTGATGCGGATACCTGATCACGTATGCCTCTTTGATGAGGCGGGTCATGCGATCACGCAAGGTTTCAATACCTTCTTTGGTATGGGCAGAGATAAAAATATTTTCGCCAAAGGTTTCTTGGAGGCGTTCTTTGAGTTCTACCTCTAAGTCTTTTCTCGTTTGTTTGTCCAAAAGATCGTCAAAATAGCGTTCGCGGTAAAGTTCTATTTTATTATAGACCATCAAGGTTGGTTTTTCACCGCATTTCATTTCTTGGAGGGTCATCTGTACGGTTCGGACATGGTCTTCAAACTGGGGATGCGCTACATCCACTATGTGCAGCAGAATGTCGCTCTCCCGCACCTCATCGAGGGTGCTTTTGAAACTTTCTACCAAATGGTGGGGCAGTTTTCGGATAAAACCAACCGTATCCGACAGCAAAAATGGCAGGGTATCAAACACCACCTTTCTCACCGTAGTATCCAAGGTGGCAAACAGTTTATCTTCTGCCAATACATCCGATTTTGCCATTAGGTTTAGCAAAGTGCTTTTTCCCACATTTGTATAGCCGACCAAGGCTACCCGGATCATTTCGCCCCTAGTTTTGCGTTGGGTCTGCGATTGACGATCTATATCTTTAAGTTTTTGCTCCAGTACTTTGACGCGGTTCTGAACCAAACGACGATCGGTTTCGATTTGGGTTTCGCCCGGGCCACGCATACCAATACCACCGCGCTGCCGCTCCAAGTGAGTCCATAGACCGCGCAATCGCGGCAATAGATACTTCATTTGAGCCAGTTCTACCTGCGATTTTGCTTGAGCACTTTGGGCTCGATTGGCAAATATATCTAAGATCAATGTAGAGCGATCTATGATTTTAACCTTTAATGTTTCCTCTAAGTTATTGGTTTGCTTGCCAGTTAGGTCATCGTCAAAAATGACCATAGACACCTCTTCGTGCCGCTCCAAATACTTTAAAATCTCTAAAACCTTGCCACTACCAATAAAAGTGCGGTGTTCTGGGTGTGCCAATCGTTGTGTGAAACGATGCAATGTCACGGCTCCAGCCGTATGTGCTAGAAACTCCAATTCGTCCATGTGTTCCTGCGCAACTGTTTCAGTAATATTAGGTGTAATTAAACTAACGAGTACTGCATATTCCGTTTCTTGCT